>CARTDA010000032.1:0-47419 GCA_949066965.1 uncultured Lachnospiraceae bacterium | reverse complement strand
GTATATCAATACCTGTAGGCACTTTTCTTAATATTCAACTGTCAAACTCCCGTGCGTCATTGCATAAATTTTAACAGACATCCTTCGTATCTCCTTTTTTATACATTATTATATAGTTACGGCAAATTTATTACAATACAAAGAAATGAAAAAGATATGCTCCAGCGCGCTCATCTAGCAAAAAGCTTCGCTTTTTGTTTAAATGGTCTACGTTGTCGCAATTTCCTGTAAAGTGAAGAAAAAATTCCATCACAAAACGATGGAATTTTTTGATTCTGGCTATTTCTTTGTATCTGGCATCTGCCATGCATCATGGTCGGTGTGCAGCAGCAGGTGTGCCTTGTGCGACAACGGCTTCTCCATAAATTCGTCATACAAATGCAGCACTGCCTTGTTTTCATGCGAGAACCTGACTGGCGCAGCCTCGTCTAGCATCCTGAGACTGCCGCTCCTCGCCGTGGCAAGCTCGCACCCGTCCTTGATGGGCTGCCCGCCACCGCCGACACAGCCGCCGGGACATGCCATGACCTCCACAAAATCATAGTGGACTTCCCCGCGCTCCAGGGCATCTATCAGTTCCCTTGTGTTTGCCAGGCCATTTACAACCGCAGTTCTTACCGCAATATCCTTGATACGGAATTCAGCCTCCTTCCATTTCGGCTGCTCCCGCGTGCTCCTGACTTCCGAAAAAGCATCCGCATCCGGATTTTCCCCGGTAATCAGATAATATGCCGAGCGGAGCGCTGCCTCCATAACGCCGCCCGTCGTTCCGAAAATCACACCGGCGCCTGTTCCGTCCGCCATGGGGTCGTCGCAGGGAACATCCCTGAGTGTGCACGGGTCAATGTGCGCCATACGTATCATGCGCGTCAGCTCCCTTGTCGTAAGCACCACATCCACATCATGCCCTGCATATTCCTCATAGAACAGTTCCATATTGCGCTCGCCCTTCTTGGCGACACAAGGCATGACGGACACCGTTACCATATCCTCAGGCGCAACACCGATTTTTTTCGCAAAATACGTTTTCATCACTGCGCCAAACATCTGCTGGGGCGACTTCGCGGTGGAAAGCCTTGATACCAGGTGCGGGTACTGGGACTTCACGAAACGCACCCACCCGGGGCAGCACGAGGTGAACATGGGCATCTGCCTTGTGTCCCCTTTTGAAAAGCGCTCCACAAACTCACTGCCCTCCTCCATAATCGTGAGGTCTGCGGAAAATACCGTGTCAAAAACATAGTCAAAGCCAATCTTGCGGAGTGCGTCGGCAATTTTTCCCATGGTGGCTTCCCTGGCCGGAATGCCAAACACTTCGCCCCATGCTGCGCGCACCGCCGGCGCCACCTGGACAACCGTGACTTTCTTTTTGTTTTCGATTGCCCACCATGCCTTCTCCGTGTCATCGCGCTCACGAAGCGCCCCCACCGGGCAGTGGGTGATACACTGTCCGCAAAGCACACAGTCAGACTCCTCTATCTTCCGGTTTCCGGACACATACACCCCTGTCCGTGAGCCGGTTCCCCCGACATCCCATATCCTGACGCCCTGTACCTTCTCACAGACGGAAATACAGCGCATGCACTTAATACACTTGTCATTATCCCTGATTAACGGAAAGTTCCTGTTCCACGGAAGCGGTGTCAGCTCTTTCTCATATGGGACATCCAGAATATTCAGATCCCTGGTAATCGTCTGCAGCGAACAGTTTCTGTTCCTTGCACAGGTCACACAGTTGCTGTTGTGCTGTGAAAGAATCATCTCCACTGTCTTTTTGCGGTTTCTGCGGACTTTGGGACTGTTGGTGTAAATAACCATGCCTTCCTCCACTTCATTGTTGCAGGATGTGACGAGCTTATCCTTTCCCTCTATCTCGACAACGCAGACCCGGCAGGCGCCGATTTCATTGATATCCTTCAGAAAACACAGCTTTGGAATCGGAATCCCCGCAATATTTGCCGCATCCATAATCGTGCTTCCCTCAGGCACTTCGATTGCTTTCTGGTCAATTGTAAGCTTTACCATAATGTCTCACGCCCTCCTTTGAATATTCCGTACCCGAAATGGTCACAGCGCAGGCATCTTGATGCCTCCTGCCGGCACTCCGCCTCTGTCATCGGAAGCTCCACTCCGTCAAAGTCACATACGCGCCGGCATGCCTCCCGCTCCGTCATGTTGACGCGCCCGCATGGGTTCCTGTCTGCCATATTGGGCAGCGGCACCTCCACATCGCTCTGTATCACATGATGGAACCCTAGATACTCGTCAATATTCGCCGCAATCACCTTTGCAGCGCCGATTGCCTTGATGACTGTCGCCGGTCCCGTGGCACAGTCGCCGCCTGCAAACACGCCCGGAAGCAAATCAAAACCGCCGTGGCGTCCAGTCTGGATTACACCCCTGTTTACCGGAACACCCGCATCCGCAAAATGCTGTGACTCTATGTCCTGCCCGATTGCCACAATCACTGTGGTGCACGGAATCAGGATGTCACCCTCGCCAGTGTCCTTGACGCTTGCGCGTCCATCCCTGATGCTGCTAATCATCTGCGGCCTTACCCACAGCCCCCTCGTGCTGTAATCGTTGTCTGTCTCAATCCGCACCGGTGCCCTGAGTGTCGCCACTTCCACGCCTTCCGCAATCGCACCCTCTATCTCATCGCGCAGCGCCGTCATGTCCGCCACGCGCCTCCGGTACACAATCGTCACCTTCCTGGCGCCAAGCCGTACCGCGGTGCGCACTGCATCCATTGAGACATTGCCGCCGCCGACAACACAGACCTCCTGTCCTTTGAGGTCAATGGCGCTGCCTTTTCCCACATCGCGCAGGAACTGTACTGCCGAGATGACACCGTCTGCATCTTCGCCCTCCACGCCAAGCTTTTTGTCCGTACTTGCACCAATCGTTATCAGCACCGCATCATACTGGTTTCTCAGGTCATCAATCGTTATGTCTATTCCAATGCGGAGGCCGTGCTTCACCTGCACGCCCGTTTCCAGTATCGCATTGATGTCATCGTCCAGCCTGTCCTTCGGAAGCCTGTAATTGGGAATGCCGTAGCGCAGCATGCCGCCCAGCTTTGGCAGCATCTCGTACACGACAACCTGATGTCCCATAAGCTGCAGATAATATGCCGTGCTTAGTCCCCCGGGACCACCTCCCACAATCGCAACCTTTTTCCCTGTGGACGTCTGGCACTGCGGCGGTGCGACCTTTCCGGCAAAGTCTGCTGCCATGCGTTTGAGTCCCCTGATATTGATGGCATCATCTATCATGTTCCTGCGGCACCTTGCCTCGCACGGATGCTCACAGATAAAACCGCACGTTGTCGGAAACGGGTTGTCCTTTCGAATCAGCCGGATGGCATCCTTGTACCTGCCCTCATGCACAAGCGCTATGTACCCTGGTATGTCAACACCTGCCGGACACAGGGACACACACGGAACCGGCTGCTGGTAACTGCAGTTGCAGCGTCCCAGCTCTATATGCGACACATATTCATCATGGAAGCCAATGAGTCCCTTGTATACCATGTTGGCAGCCTCATAACCGATGGCACAGTCCGCGGACTCCATGATGCTGAGTGCAGTCTCTTCCATCTCGTCGAGCGTTTCCAGTGTCGCCCTTGCGTTCAAAACATCCGATATCATTTTCTTGAGCTGCCTCAGCCCTACGCGGCAGGGCACGCACTTGCCGCATGTCTGCGCATGGCACAGCTCCAGAAATGCCTTTGACATATCAATGGGACATAGCCCTGACGGACTCGCCTCAATCCTTCTCTCCAAATCCTTATAAAGCTGTTCCACTACGACCTGCGCCCTATTCGGTATGGGAATTTCAAGTCTGCTCATTGGTTACCTCCTTATTCTTCTGTGCTGCCTGCTCCCTAATATCAGGAACTGTTAATAAACCCTGCACGTAATGTAAAAGACTATGTAAGCTCTTACATTGTATTGTACACTGCACTTTCCCTTTTTGCAACAATTGATATTATTTAAACAAAGTCTGCTGATTCTGCATACTTCCTTTCCGCGTCCGTGCGCATAAAAAAAGGGCATTGCCCTTTTTTATGCCTTTAAGAATGCCGTGTAGCCTCTTACCGCCTCATATACGTCAGCCTTGCTGCTGACCTCATACGGCGCATGCATATTCATCACGGAAACGCCGCTGTCTATCACATCCATTCCATACCGTGCCATAAACTTCGCGATGGTTCCGCCGCCACCTGCATCCACCTTTCCCAGTTCCGCAAACTGGTACATCACTTCCGCATCATCCATTATTTTCCGGATTTCCGCAATATATTCCGCATTGGCATCGTTTGAGCTCGACTTTCCGCGCGAACCGGTAAATTTGTTAAACGCCAGTCCCCTTGCCAGGAACGCAGCATTATTTTTTTCATAGACGCTTGCATACAGCGGGTCAAAGCCGGCGCTCACATCCGAGGAGAGCATCTTTGAATTTGCAAGCGCACGGCGCACCAGAAGCTGGGAATCCTTCTCTGTAGCCGCCACAAGCTCTGCCACAGTATTCTCAAAAAAGAGGGAGTCCATGCCGGTTGCCCCGACGCTGCCTATCTCCTCCTTGTCAGCCAGCAGGCAGCAGAGCGTGCTGTCCGTAACGGTATCTGACACATCGAGCAGCGCAAACAGCGAGGTGAATGCACAAATTCTGTCATCCTGTCCGTATGCGAGAATCATGCTCCTGTCAAATCCCATGTCCCGCGCCTTTCCAGAAGGAACAATCTCAAGCTCCGCTGAGAGAAAGTCCTCCTCCTCAATGCCATATGACTCGGAAAGGATATTGAGGATATTTGCCTTCAGCGCTTCCTTCTCCTCTTTTTCCAGGTCTTCACTCTGCTCAATCGGCTGGTTTCCTATCAGGAGGTCAAGATTCTCCCCTGTAACCACCTCTGTCGCCTTCTTTGTCATCTGCTCCCCGGCAAGGTGCACAAGCAGATCCGTTATGACAAATACCGGGTCGTCCTCCTTCTCGCCGACACACACCGGAACCGAAGTTCCGTCCTTTTTGGCAACCACACCATGAATTGCCAGGGGGATCGCCGTCCACTGATACTTCTTGATTCCCCCGTAATAATGGGTGTCAAAGTACGCAAAACCATCCTTTTCATACAGCGGGTTCTGCTTTACATCAATCCGCGGAGAATCAATGTGTGCGCCAAGAATCCGCATTCCATCGGACATCGGCTTTCTTCCTATCTGGAAAAATACGGCACACTTGTTCATCTTTACCGCATAAAATTTGTCCCCTGCCTTGACTGTCTCCCCCTTCGCAAGGGCTCCATACAGCTCTTTGTAACCCTTTTTTTCCGCCATGGCTACCGCTGACGCGACACACTCGCGCTCTGTCTTTCCCTCATCAAGGCACGTTTTATAGCGGCTGCACACCTCATTTAGTTTCTTTTTATGCTCCTCGTTATAAACCAGCCAGAGATTCTCTTTTTTCATTTTGAATGCTTCCTTTCATTTTTTATTTTTTCTGTCATTTAGTGCACAAACTTATGTGTCTGCTCCATGAGTTCCTCCGCCACAGCCGACAGGTTCTGTGTCATGCCTGTGATATCTGAAATGACACTGTCCTGCGTCTCGACTGCTGCCAGCACTTCCTCACTGCCTGCGGCATTTTCCTCAGATGCCGCCGAAATTCCCTCTATCATCTGCACAATAATCTGCTTGCTGTCCGCCATGTCATTGCTTGACTCATACAGGGTATTGACGCTTGACTGCACACTTTCAAGACACTGCTCAATCTGTATAAAGTTCTCCCTTGTCTCCCCGACGCTGCGCTCCTGCTCCTCGAAAATTTTCTCCATGTCCTCCATATTCCGTGTAGCCTCTGCCGTCTTGTCAAGAAGCTCCTGTATGATGCTTCCTATTTCGTTGGTCAGGTTGTTGGTCTCCTCTGCAAGCCCGCCGATTTCTTCCGCGACAACCGCAAATCCTTTTCCTGCCTCCCCTGCCCTTGCCGCCTCTATCGCGGCATTGAGTGACAACAGGTTGGTCTGGTCCGCGATATCATTAATCTTCTGGCTTGTTATTTCTATCCGCTGTGCCTGCTCGTTGTTCTGCTGCATCGCCTCACGCACGACAGAAATGCTCTCCCGGCTCTTAACCGTCTTGTCAATCAAATCCTTAATTGCCGCAAGACCACTGTTTTTCACATTGTCCATCTGGCTGGCATTGCTTCTTAAGTTTTCCGTATCACTTATATTTCTCATGATAAGCCCGTCAAGCTTTGCAACCTCGTTTGCACTCGTGGTTGCCTCGTCTGCCTGTGACATGGCAGCATTACTTAAGTCGTTCATCGTGGCGCTGATTTCGTCCGACGACTTCTTAATCTGCACAGTCTGGTCAGCAAGCGTCGACGCGTTGCCTGACAAGGTGACTGCCGCCTGGTCAATGCGTGTCACGATATCGCGCAGATTGTCAAACATCAGGACGATATTCCTGCTGATGCTTCCCAGCTCATCCTTTCGCGTTGTCATGGCGCGTACTCCCGGCATATCTGTTTCCGTCAGGTCATACCGCGCAATCCTGTGTATCTCCGCCACTGACCGCTTTAACGGTTTCACCACCAGAATTTCCATTATCACAGCCAGTATCACCAGCGCAATAATTCCCACCGTAAGGCTCACTGCCGTCATCGTCGTGACTGTTCCCACAATCTCTGCCTTCGCTTCTGCCATGGATATTCCTGATACCCGCACTACTTCCTTTTCCATCATTTTACAGGCAATTACATTGTTTATTGAAAACGCAAATACTAGAACAATGAACATCACAGCCCCGATGGTCACAATAATAGAAACTTTTTTGTAGACCTTATTACTCTCCATATGTATGTGCCTCCTGGAATAAAAAATAATATACCTTTCAATTATAAGATATTTTTCTGAATATTTCAATTATTTTGAAAAATACTGTGACTACTATGTAATAGAAAGAAGTTGTTTTTTTCTTTTGTGCGCGCCCAGGAAGCTGCACTAAAATGATTGCCGCGAAGGCAAGTGCACATCCCGCAAACTCCCTCGCAGTGAGCGACTGGTGCAGAATCAGCCATCCTGCCAGCACGGATATGACAGATTCCAGGCTTAAAATCAGGGACGCCGCCGTGGGATTCATGCCTTTCTGTCCGATAATCTGGAATGTGTAGCCCACACCGCTTGAAAGCGCGCCCGCGTACAGGATTGGAAGCCATGCCGCAAGGATTTCCGACAGATGGGGCTGTTCAAACAAGAGCATCATGACTGCCCCGAGCACTGCATTGGTAAGCGTCTGCACGCAGGAGAGCTTCACGCCGTCCACCCGCGGCGAAAAGTAGTCCACGACCAGTATGTGTATGGCAAAAACCGCGGCGCAGCCCAGTACATAGATATCCCCTTTTTGCAGCTGAAAATCTCCTTTTGTAATGCACAAAAAATAAAGCCCCAGCAGCGCAAGTACCACTGCCGCCCATACTTTCAGCCCTGTCCTTTTTTTCAGGAAAATGCCAAAAACCGGGACGAGCACAATGTACATTGCCGTGATAAAGCCAGCCTTTCCTACTGTCGTATATTTTACGCCAAACTGCTGCAGGGTACTCGCGGCAAAAAGACATATGCCACAGCATATGCCACCGATTGCGAGCGCTTTTTTATTTTCCTTCGGATGCATCCGTTCCTGTTTCTCCCTTTTTTTGCGATTGTTGTCCATCACCACGGCGCACGGCACGAGCACTGCCAGCGCAACCACATTGCGCACCGCGACAAAGGTAAAGGGGCCTACATAGTCCATCCCCACACTCTGCGCGACAAACGCCACGCCCCAGACTGCCGCAGCCATGAATAAAATCATGGACTGCCTCAAAATAAATTTATTCATACTCTTTTGTTTTCCTATTCCCTGAACCTGCCAGCGGTTACCGTTTCTGGCAGTGTTCACAGAAATAAATCGTTCCTCCCATGTAGTTTGTTTTGTGAATTTCATAGCCGCACCGGGTGCACGGTTCATTCAGGGAATTTTTGCTCAGCTGTGTGATGTAGTTTCCCTTTTGTCCGAACAAATCCCGCTCCGTGTCACGCCCGCCCTTGTCTGCCATCGCCTTGATGATTTTATTCGCAGCATTATACAGCGCCCGAAAATCTTCCTCCGGCGCATCCTGCATCGGGTAGCGCGGGTCTATGCCTGCCTCCCACAAAATGTCCTGCAAAACACCGTTTCCAAGCCCCGGAATGCGCTGCTGTGTCGCAAGAAATGCCTTTGCGGACAGCTTTTTACCCGCCGGGTAAAGGGACTTAAAATAATGAAATGTAAACCCATCCGTGAGCGGATTCGGTTTTGTGCTTGAGGATATATAATATCCGTCCGTGCATTCGCCCTTTGGATAAACGGTGATTCCTCCATACATCTGTATCGACACAAAGATTCCGGTCTCATCATCAAAACAGATTGCAAACTGGTGCTTTTTTGGAAATTTGTTCCTGTCATCATAGTAGCGCGGATACGCCCCATCGTTCAGCATGATCATGCTGTCCTCTGTGTTGATTTGTACCATTCCGCCCTGAAAGGCTGCCCCGGTGATGACCTGCCCCTCCAGATATTCCTCATACTTATCCACTGCTCCATTAAAGAAAGCGAATTTGTGCGGTGTCTGCAGGATTTCAATGTGGCTGATGATTTTTCCCGTCAGGTGTTCGTTTATCTGCCTTGCAATCGTATAGCTTTCCGGTAATTCCAGCATGTTTTCCCTCCCTATTTTGATTCTAAAACGCAGTGTTTTTCATTCATCTATTTTTCCATGAAAGCTGCCTGTAATTTCTATCGTATTGCCGTCTGGATCTTTCAGGCAGAAATAGTAATAAGGCCTTCCGGCATTGATGTAACGGATTTTAGTCAGGTTCGTTCCGATATCAAGGGACTTGATTCGCTCATACTCCGCCTGCAAGTCCTCTGTGTTCAGGTTGATGACCACTTTTCCACAGTTGGCAGTTCCCATAATCGGTTCCATATTGTCGTAGAGGGCGCAGCGCTCTCCTTTTTTCAATACTTCATCCGGGTGTTCCACGTCAAATCTTCCGTTCATGATGGCAAGCCACAATCCGTTGGTGTCAAAGACTGCAAAGCGGGTCTTATTCTGCGCATGGACATCCTTCTCAAACAATGCCTTGTAAAATGAAATACTTTTCTCAAAATCTTTTGCGATCAGGTATATACTGCCATACATAATCATGGTATTTTCCTCCTTGGTGTTTCAATTTCATACAGCAAGTATACCACATAAAATATGACAACAGTCTGTCATATTTTAAAAATACCTTTCTGCCATTTTCTGAATGCGCCGTTTCATCTCCTGCCTGACCGTCTCCGGGGCGAGCACTTCTGCCGAGGGGCCAAAGCCCAAAAGAACGCCGTAGCCCCAGTCGTCCATGGACACATGGAAATGCACCATAAAATTTCCGTCCGGCAGCACCTCAATTTCCTCCTCCTCAAACCGGTCATACACCCTGTACGCTTCCTTTTTGTCAATCCTTACATCAACCACTGTCATGTCAGGGTCAGTCTGCGTTTCGCTCCCTGGTGTCCCATCCTCCTGCTGGCTGCACTCCGCCCTCGGCATAAAGGTTTCTTCCAGCACAGTAAGCCGCTTCATCCGGAACAGCTTAAATATCCGCCAGTCCTCCTTCTCCCTGCAAAACGCCTTGAGATACCACGTATATTCCTTGAAAACCAGCTTCACAGGCTCTACGGTGCGCCGGCTCATCTGTCCGTTCTTTCCATAATAGTCAAACTGCACCGGGCGCCGCGCCAAAATAGCATTCTTGATATCTTCATAGAGCTGTGCCCTGCTCCCGCTCCAGTCCGACAAGTCAATCGCAAGCCAGTCAATGGGCTCTGTCCGAAAAAGTCCCCCGAGCTTTTGCAGGATATTGCCGTCCTCCGCCCTGGTTTCCCGCAGTGACACCAGTCCCGATAAAATCTCCTGCTGTTCGTCCTTTGTGAGCAGCATCCTGTCCAGCACAAACTGCTCTGTCAGGCAGATTCCGCCATTTTTTCCTTTCTTGGCATAAATCGGTATGCCTGCGGCGCTGAGCGTATCCATGTCGCGGTAGATTGTGCGCACCGACACCTCAAAACGCCGGGCAAGCTCCGTGGCAGTCACCGTTTCCTGCCGCATTAAAATATATATCATTCCCAATAAACGATTCATCATAGCCCATTACTTCTTTATCCATTTTTCGATGACACAGCTGTGCGGCTTATCCGCGCAGTCCTTGTCATAATTGATGCAGTGCCCTGGTTTCCTTACATATAAAAATCATACCATAGACAACAAAATATTGCCATCACAAAAATATCCCGCACCAAAATCCGCCTTTTTCTCTTGGTGCGGGATATTTCTCTTCTTAAAGTTTCTTTACCGGACGGATATATTTCCAGAACCGTTCCGGGTCATGGTATAAATAGACGAGCCTGCCGGGTGTCGTGTCGAGACAGTAGCCATTGCCTGCATAGTCGTATTCTGCCATTGCCCGCTCGATTTTCTCCTCCACGGTACGGTTTTCCTGTTCATAGTCAAATGGGCCGTGCTCAAAGACAACATACTCCGCCTCAGGCACATCCATCATGCACATCTGCTGCGGCACCTCGCCGTCATAGTCGGCGGGAAGGCGCACGCCATAGCACTCCGCGCGCGGTATTCCCCAGTCGCACAGCCTGCCCTTCGGATCATTGATGTACGCCATAAGCTGGCCGCTGCCGCTGTTCGCCTCACTGCCGCCCTCGTCATCCAGCTTTCCCTTGATGCTGTCGAGCAGACCGCAGATCGTCTCGCAGTCCTGTCCCGGTATCAGGCTCTGTTTCTGCCAGAAATCCCAGTACCCATTGCTCTCATAGTTCTTGATGTGCAGAAATTTGTGTGCCGGAATCGTTACTAAGTAAACTTTGACATCTCCTGTAGTTTTCATCATACCAATCTCTCCTAATCCAAAAAAGTAGCGGTCAAACGGGTTAATCTTGGTGCGAAGGACAACCGGCACCGGATTTTTCCGGTATGCGCTTGGCGCAACGCCGTACATGGTCTTAAATGCCCGCGTAAATGCCTCGTGTGACGAGAATCCATAATCAAAAGCGATATCCAGCATGCCCTTATCGCCGTCCCGCACTTCCTTTAACGCAAAGGCAAGTCTTCTGCAGCGCAGATAGTCCTTGAGTTTCATACCGGAAATCTCCCTGAACTTTCTTGTCATATGAAATTCGGAATACCCCAGCCGCCGGGCAAGCGCACACAGCGTTAACGCCTCATCATCATGGTTTTTAATACAATTGTCTATCTCGTCGACAATCATCTGTATCTGCCTCTGCCATTCGTACATCTGATTTTCCTCCTCGTTTCAACCACCCTGGATTCATTGTAGCGCATCCGGACAATCCCCGCTTGATTTGATTTGCCATTATTGATTTTTCAGTCAGACCGCAGCCGCAATCGCCCGGAAAAATTCCACATGCTTCAGTTCATAACCTTTTTCCATAAAATCAGGGTCTGCGCTGGTCTTGACGATAATCACGCGGTTCGTCGGATTGACATAAATCCACTGTCCATAGACGCCAATCGCCATGAACTCGCCCGCATTCCCTTCGGGTACCCACCACTGGTAACCATAACCAATCGCATTGTAGGCGTCATGATTGGCGCCGGGTTTCGAGTATTCCGCACTGATATCCAGACTGTCCCGCACCCACTCCCTCGGGAGAATCTGCCTGCCGTTATAGCTGCCCTCATTCAGATACAGCCTTGCAAAGCGCGCATAATCCCGCAGGGACACACTCAGGCCGCCCATCGCAAGCTCCGTCCCATTGCTCAGTGTCCAGTACGCATCATGTGCCGGATCCATCTTTTTCCAGAGCTTTTCCTCCATGTACTCCGCAAGGCTATACCCTGTCGCGTTGGTAATTACTTTTCCCAGAATTTCAGTGTTGATACTCTGATACCTGCGATATGTATAGGGTGCTTCCTGGACACCGTACTTTGCAATCACTTTCATCGCCGGCGTCCCCATCAGTGTCTTCATGGAAAAACCATTCATGTCCGTGTCCTCGTTAAAGTCAATTCCTGATGCCATCCGCAGGCAGGCTCGGATTGGAATGCTTTCCAGCGCTGTCCCCACAAACTCCGGAATATATTTGCCGAGCGGGTCATCCACACTGGCGACATGTCCTTCCGCGACGGCAATTCCCATCAGCGCCGACACGAAGGATTTCCCCATGGAATTTGATGAGAACAGGGTATTCTCATCGCCACCCATAAAATAGTTTTCGTACTTGACAACATCATCCTTGATGACAATCATGGCGGTCGTCTTCGTGTCCTCTATAAAGTCCGCTGTCGGATAATAGGCATCCTCATACGAAAATCCCTCCGCGAGCCTGACATTGTCCTCCTGTAAAAACTGGAAAGGCTCTCCCCCCGCACTGATTTTCTTCGTCGGCTGAATCTCCGGCGTGTGCTGGAACGTATGCGCCAGATTCTCATCCTTGAAACTATTCAGGGAAGTGTACAGCATCTTTACCTTTTTTCCGCATATCCCCCAGACAATTCCTGCCACGACAACAACACCGGCTGCAATTAGACATACTTTTTTCACTGTTTTCATTTTACCATATCTCCTTTTCCACATCAATTTATGATCAATATCCATACCGTTTCCTGTATTTCAAAAACATGCCGGCGGACAGCAAAAGCGCCATCAGCTCCGCCGCGGGCGTCGCAAGCCAGATGCCGTTCACGCCCAGTATCAGGGGCAGCACCAGCATCGTGACAAGCATAAATACAAATGACCGCGAAAATGCAAGGACTGCTGAAACCACGCCGTTCGACAGCGCCGTAAACATTCCGCTCGCAAAAATATTAAAGCCGATAAAAAACAGCGCAATGGTACAAATCCGGTTTCCTGTCACTGCAAGACCATGCACCGGATTGTCCGGCCGGGCAAAGACGGACACCAGCGGTTTTGTGAGCGCAAAGGACATCACGACCGTCATGACGGAAATCACTGCGATGACCTTCAGGCTGACCGCCACCAGCTTTTTCAGCTTCTCATGGTTCTGTTCCCCATAATAATAGCTGAGCATCGGCGCCACGCCGTATGAGTAGCCAGTATAGAGCGAGCTTGCAAACATCAGCACGTACATGATAATCGTGACTGCCGCCACGCCGTCCTCTCCCACATAGCGAAGCATTGTCCAGTTGAACATCATTGTGATGATACCCATGACAAGCGCTGTCGCCATCTCGGAGCAGCCATTTGTTGCCGCGCCCGCAAGCACCCTGAAACGCATCACCGGTTTCTTGAAATGTAACAGGCTCTTTTTCCGGCTAAAAACAACGAGTCCCACAACGGCTGTCACGGAATAGCCCAGCCCCGTCGCGACTGCCGCGCCGCCGATGCCCATGCCAAGGCCTGCGATAAACACGAAGTCGAGCACCATGTTCAGCACGCCGCCCGACACCGAGCAAACCAGCGACAGCGTCGCCTTCTCGCTCGCAATCATGTAGAGCGTAAAATTGTTCATCAGCAATATCGGAACCGTGAACAGGAGGTAACGGCTCAGGTATTCCACACAGTATCCCTCCACGTCCGCCGACAGGTTCATTCCCGCAAAAATATGGTTCATCAGCAGGTATCCCAGTCCGCACATAATGAAACCGACCACGACGTTCACGAGAATCAAAAACGTGAAATCCTCCTTCGCCTCCTCGGTCTTCTGCTCCCCCATCTTTTTCATGATGACGGCGCTGCCTCCGGTGGCAAGCATGGTGGAAATCGCAGTGACCAGCTGGATAAGCGGCGCTGTCAGGTTGATTGCCGAGAGCGCGCCGGTGCCGATTAGGTTCGACACAAACAGGCCGTCCACCATGGTATAAAACGACATGAATACGGTCATTGCAATCGTGGGGACTGCAAACTTTAAAATATTTTTGAGCGTTACAGGTTTCAGATAGACATTTTGGTTTTCCATACAGTTCTCCTTTCATTTTTATTTGCTTCCTGTAATAAGCATCTTAAACCGTACAGTAACTGTACGGTCAAGGTGTTTTTCAAAAATATTTTTTTCCCTGCACACATTGTGAAATTCCCATCTGGCTCTTGCAGGGAACGCACAAATCTTGTATGATAAAATGAAAATACTTGGAAAAACCATACACACTCCGGCTTCAAGGGGGAATTTGATTATGACAGAAAAAAACAAGCTGCTCACCATCGGCCAGTTTGCGGCGATGCACGGCATCAACAAAAAGACCCTAATGTGGTATGACGAGATAGGTTTGTTAAAGCCTGCCACAGTCAGCCCGGAAAACGGCTACCGCTGCTACAACTACCACCAGAGTCCCCTGCTGGAAACCATTCTGCTGCTGCGGGAGCTGGATGTTTCCATTCCTGAAATACAGGACTTTATGAAAAACCGCTCGGCGGAAAATATGAAACATTTATTAGAGGATAAGATTACAGACCTTGACCGCAGCATCCGGCATCTGCATGCGGTCAGAAAGACATTGTGCAACTATCACCAGAATATGGAAACAATGCTGACAATGGATTTATCCGAAATCAGCATTGTCGAGAAAGATGAGCGCTGTCTGGTCACAGTTGCCATCAGCCCGGATACCACCTTTGAGGAGGAGGTTGAAATGATTACCGCCGAGACCGAGCGGTACCAGCTTGGCAGGCTGCACGACGCTTCCTACGGTTCGATGATTCCGGTTTCCAGCCTGCAAAGCGGGAAGTTTGATGACTATTGCAGGCTCTTTATCGAGATTCCTTTCGAGAATCCTGCCGCGTCCCCTGGTACGGCACAATTGAGCAGCCAGGCATCCGTCAGTTCTGCTGACACATTTGGTCTGGATGCCCATGTGCAAAAAAACGGACTGCATATGCAGCCCGGCGGAAACTATCTGCGCGCCTTTCACCAAGGCAGCTGGGATAAACTTCCCCAGCGTTATCAGGAAATACTGGACTATGCCAGGCACCATCAGCTGGCACTGTCCGGCTTCTCCTATGAGATGGGAATCAATGAGAATGTCATTGACCGGATTGAGGATTATATTGTGCAGATTGAAATTCCGGTCCTTTCAAAACACGCACTCCCCTAAATACTTGTCATGTGGAACGACCAGGCACTTTTCAATAGACTTCCGGTACGTTTCGTATAGGTTTTTTGATATCCTCTCCTGACAAGCCGCAGCAACAGCAGTCCCTCCTGCTTTTCCAGAAAGCTTCTGGCATCGCGCATCAGCGTTTCAAACTCCTCCGCCTTTTGCGGCTTGACTTGATCGATACATACTTCTGTAAATGGCATTGTTTGTTCCTCCTTTGAAAAATTACTTTTCATGTAATCGCAATAGCTTTTGGTGGTTATCTATTCTGTTTACATGTTCGTTTTGGTTTCCATATAGCGCAATATAGGCAGTCCTGGCTTTTTTGAGATATAATTCTGAGTCCGTATCATTTGATGATTTGTATAAAATATACGCCATCAATTCATATGAATAAGCTGTCAGTTCATTCTTTTCCCCATATATTTTTTCCCGAACCTTTATCGCACTTCTACAGTAGGAAGCAGCCGCCTGCAAATACCCGCCACGCACTAACAAGGATCCCATATTACAATAAACATATGCCGCCGATTCACTTTCTTCCATGTGTGTTTCTTTAATTAATTCTACTGCCTTCTGCAAATATTCAAATGCCCTGTCGGGCCGTTGCCGCACATCCCATACACCAAACATACTATTGTAAATTTTAATTAGGCGAATTGATTTTGTGCCACATACAGCTTCTATAATCCGCTTTGCCTTCTTGATATATTTCCATGCTTCTTTTCCATTACCACCATTTAAATATGAAACACTTATATTTTGATAAATGCAGGCAGGCAGGATTCCTTGTTTTCCAGTTACTTCAAGTATTTCCAATGCTTTATTATATTGCAGCAATTCTTTTGACAAATCTCCCTGCTTTCCATATAGTGTTCCAATATCATTATACAACTCTACGTTACCATAATATTTTTCTCCATATTTTTCATTTTGGTATGTTAATAAATTTTGATAGATTTCCAATGCCTCCGCAAACCTTGACTGATCTTGATATGCAGAAGCCTGCTGTATCAGAACCGCCCTGCCTTTCGCAGAATATTCCATTTTCTTTTCTCGATACACCTGAATTGCCTGTTGATAAAACTTTTCCCCTGCCATATAGTCATGAACTGCTTCAAAATAGTTCGTATACGCAACCAGTGTATCTGCATACAATAAATGTTCCTCACCCAACTGTTCTTTCACAAGACAACGCGCTTTTTCATACCATGATACGCTTCTCGCAAATTCCTCCAGTCCAATCCACGCATCAGCCAGAATCCAGATGTTTTCCACATCCTCTATTTTTATTTCCTTTACAGTATATTGCTGCTCAAGGGCTTCCGCAAGGGGACTGATAAAATACCGCTCCTCATACGAGAGAACATCCCGCACATGGTTCCAGCTTTCCATGCATGACAGATACATCGAGGTGTCCTCTTTTCTGTCATGATTCTGTATCTGTTCCTTCCTTTCCCTGTACCGCTCAATTGCCAGCGCGTCATCACCGGACAGCATATCCATATGGAAGCTGCGCATTCCAATATTTATTCCGTCCGTGTCCTGAAACGTAAACTGATACAAAATACAGGAATACAAATCCCTTGCATTCCGTGAGAGCAGCAGATGAAAATAATGCGACACGCCAAGCACGAACAATTTCCCGGCTGCCAGTATCTGATCCCGCATAAAATTCAGCTTCTCGACAACCGCGTCATCCCCAAACCGTATCCCCAGCAGCTGTATGTTATAGACGATAACCACATTTGCATTCGACTGCGACGCCCATCTCCTGAAATCCTGTGCGCTCACCATTCCCGTCTCTTCCCCATCATCCGCGATGTTGTGCGTGATGACCTTTTTCTCTCCGAAACGTTTCCGAATCAGCGCAACACGTTTTGCCTGGTTTTCAGACTGAAACAGGCATATTCCATGCCGAACCTCCTCCAATGTCATCAACAGCATCTCGAGCTGTTCTTCATTATTCTGAGTATCGTTTCCCATAAAATATGCCTCCGCCATTATCCCGTTATTTTATTGTTTTCCACCAGCCATTTTTCCACCAGGGGGTGCAAATCGCACCATCTTGTGCCATTGTATTCCAGGACTGCACCAATCTGTAACAGCACGGTAATCTCCTCCGACGAGGACACGTGTTTCTTTCCTTTGTAAATATCCTCCATCTTTCCAATCAGCTCGTCGCTGTATCGCCCATTAATGTCCGATTCCAGCACAGCCAGCGCCTTCCCTGCGTCCTCCTGCTCAATCACCGGGGATTTGCGCAGGCGTGCACGCAATGCCGCTTCGCAGATACAGCGGAATAAATCCCTGATATACCCCCCTGTATAGCGGATTAAATCCGACAGTGCATCCTCCGAGAACAGGGAAAGTTCTGCACGTTTGCCAATAATAGACCGCACAGTCTCCGTACCCTCTGTATAATCCTGCTGGTATGCGCCCTGCTGCCAGTTCCTGATTTTTATCATTGGCAGTTTCTCCGGATTGGGGAACCACACCTGTATGTCCTTGTACTCCGGCGTGTACGTCAGGGAGATTGGAAATGTCACCAGCAGATGAATCGGAAGTCCCTGGAAGCGCGCGCCATTCTCGTGAAATATTTTCCGCGCCTGTTCCAATGGAATTTTATCAAGCCCGTCCAGAATCACAAACGGAATTTCCGGACACCCTTTTTGTGCCAGCTGCCTTTTTATTTCTTCTATCACATCCTGGATCTGATGAACCAGCTCACTGCTGCGCGGTTCTATTTTCAGGCGAATCTCCCGTTTGGATTCCACACTGTTTTTTAAGATTCCGCGGATATTTGCCAGCAGCTTCAGGACTTTCCTGACACCGATTTCCGCTTCTGCGCCAAGAAACACTTCGGTCTCTCCCTGCATGGAAATCGTCCTGACAAGCTCTGTGTCACTGTTCCAGTAATTCTCTATCTTATTGACGACGCGCTCACTGATTGTCAATCCGGCGGCACTTGCCTGGTTCACCAGCAAATCCAGGATGTAAAACAGGACATCGGTGTACTCAATGTCGCCCGAATCCAGGTCAATGTCGCATCTTCCCATACAGGTAAGGAAGCCCCTTCCTTCCGCGCTGTGTTTCAGGCGGAACAACTCCGTTGTCTTCCCGACACCGGCATGGCCGATAAACAGTTTATGGATGTAGGAGTGATGCGAATCTTCCAGCAGCAGTTCCATCTTCTCGACAAAGCCCGAGTACGCATCCCCCGTCCTTGCCTCGGTCGCATCCTGATAATACTGGCTGATTTCCTGTTCGTCCTGCAATGGACCGGCATTAAATACATCCTGTATCTGGGACAATTTATCCGCTTTCAAATATAGCATGTTCTGTCTCCTTCCCGCATCTAAACATTCCTGAATCTCTTTTTATTATACGGTTGTTTCATTTATCCGACAATGGGTAATTCTACAAATTAAAGAATTCTTTCACAATATCAAACATCTCATTCGGCGTCCGGGTTCCGTCATTAATAATGCATGGAATTCCCTTTTCTTCACACGCCGCCTGAACCTGTCCGGCAAACAAAATATCGCGTTTCATCCAATTGTCAAAAGCCTGTTGTTTGTCTGAACAGCCTTCGAGGATATATGGAACCCATTCCCTTTTTTTATAATGAGCTATCTGAAAGTCCGGTGTCGGAATAATCGAGAGGCATTCTTTTGCCCTGTACTTCTCCATTACCTCTGGCGTATATGCAGCTCCTTCGGTAACAATGAAATCCGTTTCTATATGCCCCAGGTGTTCAAACACCAGTTCCGATATTTCCTCATAGATGAGAAATTCATCTTCACATTGAATGGATGGTTCCCGCAACCAAATTTCATCCGCCGTCATGACTGCACTTCTTTTACATGCAGGACATCCCCTATCTGCCGCCATGCTGACAAACTTATCCAGAAAATCATCCACCTTAAAATAGCGTGCGCCAAATTCCTTTGAAATCCGTTCTGCAATGGTACTCTTTCCGCTGCAGGGCGAACCGCCGATAAAAAGCACTCTTTTCTCCATTATCCCATGCCCCTTTTATAAGTTTTCTTCCCCAAAAATCTGCCTAGAGCGTGTTTGAAAAATGCTTTCCGTCAGATGTGCGTCACAATTTGTGGGAGATTTGTGTCAAATGAAGGGCGCATAGCGGGCTATGTAACCTGAATTTGACACAAATATCACGCAAAGTGGGGCGTGCAGATGGCGGGAATGATTTTTCAAACACGCTCTAGTCCTCCCTGACATATTCTGCATATGCATTTTTCCAGTCGGCTTCTACCCAATACTCCGAACCATCCCGAAGCCTTCCAAGCAATTTGTATTGATACATTTCCCTCCGAACCAACTCGATATCACCAAATGCAATATGCGACCTGATAATTTCGTTTACTTCTTTTTCTGTATATTTCCTGTCTGCTTCCATTTGTTCTACAATTTTTATGAGAGCAAGGATCCTCATTGGTCTTTTGGACGGGTACTGTACTAATCTGCCATCAGAATCCAAATAGTTATCCAGTTTTTTATTATATATTTGTATAGATTTTTCCATAATCTTTCTCCATAAAATATTAGTTATCGTGTTTTTATCATTCTACCATAAACCGGCTCACAATTCCATTCATTCCTGCCAAATCCACATTAGCCTGTTTTGTTCATGATGCCGTTCCATCATTATTCACAGTTCCTTACTGCGCATGCGCAATCGACACACTGCCCTTCACGTTTCCCAGTGCCCCCTCCGGCGCATAGATATACAGCTTATACTGACCATCCTTTACCGGTTCGCCACAGACAAAATCCGCGGTGCATTTCAGCACACCGTCCTCGCGGTGCACCAGTGCGGAGCAATAAGTGGTATCCGAAAACCTGCCGTCAGCATTGTTGACAAACCCGACCATAATGGCGTCCCCGGTCTCCGCCTCAATATCATACCGGATTTTATCCCCGCTGCGCAGGTCATAATCCCCGAACCAGCGCTTTGCCCCGGCGGCAATACGCTGCTCATTGACCGAAATGATTTGCGGCATATCATACGCGGACGCTTCGTATTCGTCGTTCTCCTCTTCTTTCATGTCGCCAAACAGTGCTGTCACCTCCGCATCAGTCATGTAATCCACACTTTCAATGTGATTGTTCCCATCGCGGGTGACTTTGACATTGACCGTGCCCTGTGGATTGACCTGTAGGAAGTAAAACGATTTTTCCTTCCTGATATCCAGAAAAATATGGACAAGCTGCGACTCATAATAAAACGTCTTCAGATTTTGGTCACTGACAATGCCATGTTCGAGATACTCCTGCTTCCGTGCTGTCTCATCCTGCTTTTCAAGCTCCTCCTCCATGGCATCCAGCTTTTCATCATCCAGCAAATCAAACAGTATGGACTGGAACGCAAACTTCCCATCTGCCTGTGCCCTGTCCAGCCATGCCTTCAGCGTTTTTTCACTCATGCGCTTTACCACAACCGAGAAAAAAATCACAGAGTCGTCTGCATATGCTTTTTCTGCAATCTGCTGAATGTGGGCACTATCAGTCTCCAACTGGCTGGCAACGGCGCCCAGAAACATAAACTGTCCATCTGCATAGATTCGATTCAGCCATGCTCCTTTTGCCTCCTCATCCATCCTCGAAAACGCAATCAGAAACATCGGAAAGCTGCCTGCTTCATAATATTGCTCTGCCTGCAATGCAATGGGCGTCTGTCCGTTATTGTCCGCTGCATTTCCGGCTTCTGCCGGACTGCTTCGGTGCTCCTTTGTGCTGTCCGGCTGTGCCGCAGCAGCCGGATACACGCCCATAAATGCTGCGCCGAAAATAAGGCACAGTGTCATCACGCCTGTCAGCATGACAACAGTCTTTGATTTTTTTCTGACATTCATAACCGCAACCAACCTTTCTTTTAATAACTGTTTATTCTCGCTCAACGTGACGGCACCAAAGTTTTCCCTGTATGTCCGGACTGCCGCCATGGCATCCAGCAGCGTTTTTCCGTATTCCGGCGCATGGTCTTTTCCCACTTTTGCAAGGACTGCCGCATCGCATGAAAACTCACACGCCCTGGTAATTTCGCGGCGCATCCGGTATACCATGGGATTGAACCAGTGCAGGCAGACCGTAACCTGCACCAGCCATTTGTAAAGGATATCACGCCGCTTATGGTGCGTCAGCTCATGCAACGCAATATAGTGAAAATCCTTCTCGGATATCTCCGTGCCTGGCAATACGATACAGGGGTGGAAAAATCCGATCAGCATCGGGGACGAGACAAGGGGATTGACACAGAGCTCCACTGGTTTTTTGATGCCTGTCTGCGTCGCCGCGTCAGAAAACCTTTCCAGCATCGCAATGTCATTTACAGGGCTGCAGCCGTCCTTGACATAGCGTACAAAGCTCTGGTACATCGTTATCTTCCGTATCAGCAGTCCGGACACAACAGCCAGCCAAACCAGCCAGATATAATCACCCACGTTTTCATTCCCCGATGACAGATGAGCCGCATCCTTAAAATCCGGAGCAGGATTATCTGCGTTTTCATCCTCCTGCAAAGCATTATCCACAGTTACACTGCCTGGTGTCCAGACGGAAACAGGGACATCCGCATCCTCCGTATCTGTCATGGGCTGCGGCAGGACAGACAGTGTTGTGCCGGACAGCGCCTGTTCCACTGCCTGGCAGGCTGTCGCCATCAGATTTCGTTCCGGTGCAAAAGGAAGCAGCAGCCGCAGAATCACCACCAGCCAGATATAATACTGCCACTGCCTGCTGATTTTATCCCGCCAAAACCGCTTTCCTGCAAGCAGCGCCAGAATCAGCGCCGCCCCGGAAAACGACATGGACAGAAAAAGCTTAAAAACAGTGTTCATGGCTTTTGGCTCCCTTTCTCAAGCAGTTTTCTTAGTTCCTCATACTCGTCATCAGTCAGCATATCCCCTGAAATCAGCATGGAGACAAGCCCTGACGCGCTCCCCTCATAAATTTTATCCAGTAAATTCTTTGTCTGGGCTGACTGGTATTCCGCCTCCGATACAAGCGGGGTGTACTCGTTTCGCCGCCCGATTTTCTTTGCCTTCAAAAACCCCTTGTTTACAAGACGGTTCAAAAGCGTAATCAGCGTGTTTTTCTGCCATGGTCTTCCCTTCGCTGCCAGCTTGTCCGCAAGGCAGGCAAAGAGTGCCGGCTCCCCGCCGTTTGCCCAGACCACTTTCATAATTTCCAATTCGGCATCCGAAATCTGTTGCGCCATAATATTTTCCCTCCCTGGTGAAATGCATATTTAGTATGACAACCTGTTATGTATAAAGAATAACAGATTGTCATACTAAAGTCAAGCCCCTCTCCCACAGAAGTAAAAAATTTTAATGTGTAACCTTATCTGCTTCTTTATATATTCCTGTAATATCGCAGATTTTTAGTTTTTCTTTTTTAATCAGTAACACTGATCTGACAACAGGAAGTTTAAAAAAAATACGAATATATTCCTTGAACATATCCCCAACCCCCTGAGAGCATTGCCGTCGGAACACTGAAAACCTACAATCAAATAAAAGGGCAAAAAAAAACTGCTGTGCAATCGGATGTCCCCTTGCATAGCAGCTATTCTTTTTCCATATTTTCCGATAGCCGTCATACCAGTTACTGACCTGTGCAAAGTCCATACCATACTTTTCGCAGAGCCCTTTTACCTCGTCCTCCGTAAATCGGGTGTATTCCCGGGATTCAGATATATTCCCATGATTGTCCTCCTATGCTGACGTTCCCTATTTTATGATTCACTTTTACCGCTTCCTCCAACGCCCTGAAAGGCGTATGAAAGTCAGCCGCACAAATCCACTATCTCATACCCCAGCTTCACTTCCTCCGCCATGCTTTCGTCATGCTGCATAAGATCCATCAGCCTGCGGACGGAGAGCCTGCCGCTTTTTTCGTAGTAATAGTGGGCTGAAATCAGGTTCGGCACAGTCATGCGCGTAATCTCGGAATCCCCATGTCCCGCGACCAGAATCGTCTGCGGAACCGCGATGTCATGCTCCCGCAGATACTGCATCGCGCCGACAGCCATCGCGTCCGTCGCACAGACCAGTCCGTCCAGCCCGGCACATTTGCCGAGTATCTCCCCTGCCTTCTCATAGCCGGAAGCAACCGTAAAATCGGCGATGACAACATTCTCGGAAAGCCCTGCGCGCCCCATGTCACTCACGGCGTCGCAAAACCCCCTGTACCGCGCTTCCCCGGCAGCTTTGTCCTGCCACATCGCACTCATGAAACCAATGTTGATCCTGCCCTTCTCCATCATCAGCCTTGTGAGGTCGTAGCAGGCGTGGTAATCGTCATGGTACACACAGCAGTAGCCCGACAGATACTGCCCTACAATCACAACCGGAACGGACATATTTTTCAGCGCGCGCTTATGTGCCGTCGTGAACACAGTCGCAACCAGTATGATGCCGTCCACCTGCCTGTCGCTGAACGCAGACAGGTACTCCACTTCCTTCTTCGGCTCATTCTGGGTAACTGCCAGCATCATCTGGTACTCGCTCTTATTGAACTCGGAAAGCATTCCCTCCACGACCCTGCCAATAGAGGATGATGCAATCTTGGGTACGATGACGCCAATCATCCTCGTCTTTTTTGTCCTGAGCGTCTGTGCCTGAATGGACGGCCGGTATCCCGTCTCCTCGACAACCTTGCGGATTGCCGCCTGTTTTTCCTCTGAAATATATCCTTTATTAAAATACCGTGAGACAGCCGCCCGCGACACGCCTGCCATCCTCGCTATATCTGCTATAGTCATCTGATAAAAATCCCCCCATGATACACATTACAGCACAGGGCAAAAAACCTGTGCTGTTTCATATCCGTCTTATCACTATGCTTCCAAATAAACAAACGGTGCTATTTTTTCCTCAATCTCTTTATCGTCCGACTGATATCTGAGGCAGAGCGGACGGGACAAATCCAATGCCATCACGCCAAGTATGGATTTCGCGTCAACAATCTTCTTCCCAGAGCCAAGATCGAAACTCGCATCAAACTTGTCAATCGTATTCACAAACTGCCTGACCTGTTCCACATCCCTGAACTTAACATTTACCTTGCGCATAATACCATTCCTTTCCATCATCTGTTTTTATTACCTGTCTACTTTCCACATGATACCGCTATATGATATCGGTTTCATGTACAATATCATCATAGCGAATGAATGCCGCATTGTAAATAGTCATTTTCCCTAATTTTTCTAATTATTTTTTGAATATTTTTGTGAGAACGATTTCATATTTTATCTGCCTTAAAATTTCATCCTCGCCACAATGTCATTCCACGCTTCCCCATCAATCTCCTCGTCGCCAAACAGCTTCCTTTTGTCCCCATCTGTAATTTCACGCAGTACCCTGCAGGGATTTCCTGCCGCGATGCACCAGTCCGGAATATCCTTTGTCACCACACTGCCCGCGCCAATCACGACATTGCTTCCAATGTGCACACCAGGGCAGACAACCGTATTCCCGCCCAGCCACACATTGTCACCAATTGTCACTTCCTTGCCATACTCGTAGGCAGAATTGCGGCTGACCGGATGGACCGGATGCCCTGCAGTGTAGACTGCCACATTGGGCGCCATCTGGCAGTTGTCGCCAATCCTGATTTTTGCCACATCCAGCAGCGTGCAGTTATAGTTGGCAAAGAAATTTTTTCCCACTTCGATATGCTTCCCATAATCGCAGTAGAACGGCGGATTGACAAAGGCACCCTCCGATTTGCCAAACAGCTCCTTGACCACCTCGCTGATTCCTTCCAAATCGGAGCGGTCCATAAAATTCAACCGCTGTAAAATTTTCCTGCATGCCAGCATTTCCTTATAAACACCTTCATCTGCCACATACGCTAATCCTGCATCCCTGCGTTCACTGTTTGTCATTTTCTTCCTTATATTGTCATCCATTTCCTTTTACCTCCAAATCTGTTTTCTTAAAAAGCCACACGCCTGACTACCCAGTATTGCATCAGCCGCGCGTCATGCACCATACCATGACTGCCTGCTGCACTGCAAGCAAATTATTCTTACGCCAGCGCCATCACTTCCAACGTTTTTTGTTAATTAAAAAGAATATAACATATCCGCATTTGCATTACAATAATATTTTTCGTGAAACATTATGCAGGAACATCATGCAACTTCCCATATTTTTTTCCTTCTATAAGTAATAGAGACAAAAAATTTTATATATAAGAACTATTCAGCAAATACAACAGAAGGAGTTGATTCATATGAAAAAAACCATTTTAGCTGCATTATTGTCATCTGGCATGTCCTTGGGCCTGCTGTTAGATGGCTGCTCAAACGCCAATCCTGCCGTTTCCATACCAAAAAACAATCCTGCCGCTTCTTACCTCCCAGCTGAAGCACACACACTCGCAGATGAGGATACAGCCCCACGGCAGAATGCAGTGTGCACTCTGCCGCTCAATTCCGAAGCCACAATAGTCGAACAGGACGGACCCTATGGAAAAATATCCCTTTCCATTCCCGGGGGATGGCGTTATGAAACCTGTCCCATGGACAGTGAAAAACTAACAAACGGGCTATATGGCATCCGCTTTTATCCGGAAGACGCAGCAGAGGGCTATATTGACCTTTTCTATATTGACTCTTTTGGCGTCTGCGGGACAGGACTTATCGAAGAGACAGCGACCATCGCCAAAAGCCCGGTCATCATCGGCACCTATGACAATCACGCGTACTGGGACTTTATATCCTTCCAGGGTGATTATTCCGGCATCGTCGCCCTCACAAACGGCACAGAAAACTGGTGGGAATCTTACGATGAACAGGTGATGGAAATTCTTGGCACACTTTCCTATGACGCTTCCACAAAAGAGGGTGGCGCATACATTCACGCTCCCGAATCCGAAGCAGACAAAATCGGACTGCGATTCGAGCTGAAAAAAATAACCCCGACAGGCGCGACACTGGTGTTTCACCAATATGATGAGAAAGCGCCAACAGGCGAACTGGAATATGGGGATGCTTTTGTGCTGGAGGTTTTGAAAAATGACCAGTGGGAAGAAGTTCCTGCCACTTTGAGCGAGTATGCATTCAACGCCATCGCATACACCATCCCCAGCCGGGATTCTTCCGAACGGGAGCTGGACTGGGAATGGTTATATGGGGCGCTTGAACCCGGAAACTACAGAATGAAAAAAGAAATCATGGATTTTAGGGCAAGCGGAGATTTTGACAAATATACCGTCTATGCACAGTTTATTTTGAACTAAAACAGGTATCGCAGCTCACGATGCGTTCATGTCATTTTTCAAAAGCTGGTATGCCGCAGCCGCAAGCGGAACCCCCAGCAGCATGCCGCCAACTCCGATGACACCACCGCCAACGGTCACGGCGGCAAGCACCCATACGCCCGGCAAGCCGATCGACGAACCGACCACGCGGGGATAAATAAGATTGCCTTCCAGCTGCTGCAAAGCCACCAGGAACACAATAAATATAATTGCCTTTACAGGAGAAATCGTAAAAATCATAAATGCACCGACAATCGCACCAATATAGGCACCTGCAATCGGAATGAGCGCCGTAAAGCCTACCAGGCAGCCAATCATCGCAGCATATGGCAGCCGCAGCAGCAGCATGCCACCTATACAGAGCAGTCCGAGAATCACTGCCTCGGTACACTGTCCCACGATAAAGCTGTGAAACGACTTGTTCAGGACATCCAAAACATAGTAAAACTTTTTCGTCACCTTCTCCGGCAGATACCGCGCAAACAGCCGCCGGAACTGTCCGCCCAGTTTTTCCTTGCCAACCAGCAGATAAATGGCAAAGACCAGACCGACTGTCAGGGTAACGACCGTCGAAAATACAGAGGAAATAATACTTGTAGCCGCTCCCATTACACCGCCGAGGCCATTGAGCAGAATGTTGATAACTTTTGTGAATGTCTCCTGCCAGTCTGTCTCACTGCCCTGAAACACGCTGTTCTCGGCTGCCAGAAGTGCGCTAATCTGCAGGTTGTCCTCCATCCAGACAGCAATGTTATCCAAAACGCCCGGCAATTCTTCCAGCAGGATTTGCAGACAGCCAATCAGCTCTGGCACAATCATCTGCACAATCAGCACGGCAATCAGAAAAATACACAAAAATGCAAGCACCATGCAAATCGGACGGCACAGTTTTTTTGCCGTTTCCTTTTTACACTTTGGTTCCACATGGCGCTCCAGAAAGCGCATCGGGATATTGACGACATACGCGATGGCACAGCCCCATAACAGCGGCTTCGCCGCACCGAGCGCCACGCCTGCCAGACCTGTAAAAGCCGTCCAGTAATGTATCGCCAGAAACAATAAGCCTGCTGTGACTCCCGCCCGCAGGCAGGTTTTCCATCTCAACTCCATATCATCCACCTCATATTTTGCCATATATTCCTTTGTCAAAAATGACCATTTTCTCAATTATACCAGAATCGATGGAAACTGCAAGAATCTTCTCAATTCTTTCGTACTTTCTCAATGATACAGCTGTGCGGTTTCTCCCGATTGTCTTTCGCATAGCTGATACCGACAAGCAGGATTTCGCCTGCATAATTTTCAAACGCCTGCGTGTACTGCCTGTCCTTAATCTGCCGTATCGCCGCACTGACACTTCTGTCATATTTCAGTTCCACCACAAGCGCCGGCTTGTTCGCGTGCGGCAGCGGCAGAAATACAGCGTCTGCAAAACCCTTTCCCGACGGAAACTCGCGTATCAGCTTATAATCCTTTCCCGCACTGTAATAGGCAAGCCCAATCGCACTTCCGAGTGCGTTTTCATCGTTGTATGACAATATTGATGCCACCTCCATATGTGCCTTGTCGAGTTCAGCCGCAACGCTGTCCGCCTCTCCTCTTAACGTATCCTCCAACAGTTTTTCGGATGCTTTTCATACACTCATGGCATTCTTAAATTCACCGCTCCCGCATCACACAATCCCACTCGCCAATCAGAAACACAAACCTTTTCTTCGTCCTTACATAGATTTTCTCGAGTGCCTCTGCCAGAACCGTAATGTGCCCCGAAAACAAGTCTCCATATGTTTCCCGGAGCTCCTCCATGACATGCTGCTCAAGATATGCTGTCACTTCCTGCACCATGAATCTATTATATGGGAGGTGCGGGGAATTAACAAGCGGAATCTTGATTTGTGACAGCCTTTTCAATGATGTCCATGTGACTTGGAATGTCCGTTCTGGTGTCCTTTTGGCGGATTCCCCCCTGTCGTATTTTTTCCATTGTGCCCCTGGCAGGTCTTTATCCGGTTCTGGATTTCCCCCATTGACATCCCATGGCAGTCCTCCACGGTGATGTCGTCATCATACTGTGCCAGCTCGAGAAAAGCCCGGTATTTTCCAAAGGACATCTCATGCTGGTGCGCTTCCTTCATGCAGGCCGTATCACTGCTGTAGGTCAGTGCATCGAGTGCCTGAAAGCTGTCGTTTGCCTGAATCTGTTCCAGCATCGCATCGGAATGCTCGGAGACCACCGTCACCACCAGCTGCGAATCCCGACTTAGAAAACGGCTGTAATAAGCGTCCTGCAGTAATCGGTCAATCGCCTGCAAATAGGATATATTCTTCAGCGGGACATGCTGCAGGATATCCTGTCCGTCTGCATTGTAGCCTGTTACGGACACCACCCTGTCAAAGCGGTTGACTGCAAGCTCAATGGAAGGATTCACATCAATACTGATGTATGATACAGGTCTGCGATATACAGAATAACCGCCCATCCCAGCCAGAAAAAAGATACAGATTACAGCCACGGCATACTGCAGGATGGCATGTGGTTTTTGCCGGGAAGCAGAACGGTTTTGGCTTACCCGCCGTGCCTCCAGATACCGCAGGGTATTCTGCTTCATCACCTCTGTCGCTTTTATGTTTTCCATGCTTTTCTGTATTTTATTCTGCGCGCTGCTCATAACCAGTCACCTCCTAACCTTTCCCGCAGGATATCTTTTGCCCTGGAAAGCCATGTATAGACCGTGTTCTCCTTTTTTCCTAAGATCCTTGCAATCTCCACTGCCGTGTATCCCTCATAATAAAAAAGATAAATTACATCACGATATTTTTCCGGCAGTTTTAAGACAGTCTCCAAAACCTCTTTCGACGGATTGTCCAGCTCTGTACTCTCTTCTGCCAGTGCGTCAAGTGAAACCCATTTTCTGCGTGACAGGGCGCGCAGCCAGTCGGTGCAGGCATTGATGGTCACGCGCGCAAACCAGGCCTTCTCGTGCTCCATGCTCTCAAAGGTACCTTCATACAGTAAATATTTCATATATACATTCTGGAATACATCTTCTGTGTCATGCCTGTTCTTGAGATGTACGAAACATATCCGCCGCACCATATCTGCATAAGCCTCCATGACACGGTTCACATCCTCTGTGCTTTTCAAAAGTTTTCCCCCTCATATGCCATGACAACCGCATCTTTGCCTCCCCAGTCGAAGACCCCGCCATTTTCGGCAGGGTCTTTTATCCGGCAGACGCAATTCCCTCAATATTATCCGCCCTAATGATGATGGCCTCCATGGTGTCCTGTCCCGCCATAATAATAAGTCTCCGTATGGTGCACCGTTCCGTCACAGTCTACCCCGAGACTGCACACACCGTCCACATCACAGCTTCCGTCTGCATAGCATACAGGTGCAGGATTTTGCACAACTGTTCTGTGCGATCTTCCGTGATGGGCAAATGCCACATTGGATGTGCTCCCTGCCACAACTGCTGCCAAAGCCACGACTGCTGCTATTTTTGTTACATTATTACGCATGATCTTTTCCTCCGTTTTGAAAATGCAGGCGTTTTACGCGCGCTTTTGAATTGATTTCCTGTTTCATACGTAATACGCTCCGACGATGTCAATCCTTTCACTTTTTAACAAAATTTTTTATGCAGCATCAGTCCCCGCCACATGTACTGACGGTCGAAAAGACTGACCGCCAGTATAAAGTTATGCACACAGCCACATAAGAAAATCTGCCGCTTCGTGGCTGCGGCTGTCTACTCACGGCAGATTTTATCTGTCGTGAGTATAACTATATTATATGATGGGGGCTGCTCATGAGCAAGTAAAATAATCATTTAATTAATTGCCAGCCCTGCGCTTGCGTATCCTGCTACTGTATTGACCAAAGTCAGTCCGCTTGCAGTTGCCGAGAATACAAGCATTAATCTTGTCTGTGCTGTTACCGGAATATTCAGTCCGGTGAGGGCACCGTTTAACAAGGTACCAACGGATATGGCTCCGGTGAGTGACGGTGTCAGGCTAATCAGTGTTCCTGCAATCGGGGTAAACACATTGTTTGGCGTTGCCGACTGGTAAATCTGCGCATTTACTGTCACGGTGGAACCTATCAAAGAAAGTGCTACTGTTGTGCTGAAAAACGCGCTGAATGCAGTAATTGTGCCAGCCCGCGGAACCTGAAATGCAAAGTTGGAAAGTGTTCCGCTGGCATTTGTGATGTCAATGGAGGTACCCAGCAGTGTCAGTCCCTGTGCGCTGTTTCCAAATCCCACAAAGGCAGGAAGTCCCGCAAGTCCTCCAGCGATTGTTGTCACGGAAATCGGAAGCCCTGATGCGAACGGAATAATCGCTCCTGTACCAGCAACTCCGGTTGCTCCCGTTGCTCCGGTTGCTCCGGTCTCTCCATCTGCCCCGGTTGCTCCTGTCGCTCCCGTCGCTCCATCTGCCCCGGTTGCCCCGGTCGCTCCGGTTGCTCCGTCTGCCCCGGTTGCCCCGGTCGCTCCTGTCACTCCCATTGCTCCGTCTGCCCCGGTTGCTCCGGTCGCTCCCGTCGCCCCGGTTGCTCCTGTGTCTCCAGGACAGCCTTTTGGGCCTTGTGGGCCAATCGGACCTGTCACGCCCTGGATTCCCTGCGGTCCTGTCACACCCTGTGGCCCCATTGAACCGGTTGGTCCTGTTGCTCCTGTTGGTCCCGGAATTCCCCTTGGTCCCTGTGGTCCAATATCACCTTGCGGACCAATCGGGCCGATAGGTCCTTGCGGTCCGGCAGGTCCCTGCGGTCCCGCATCACCCTTCGGTCCTTCACAACCCGGGTCGCCTTTTGGACCGACATCACCGCGCACTCCCTGGATTCCCTGGATTCCCTGAGGTCCTGCATACCCTCTTGGACCCGGGCAACCTCTTGGACCAGTGTTTCCAGTCGGTCCTACCGGACCTGTATTGCCCCGCGGGCCTCTTAAATTCCCTGCGAACCCATGGGTCCTGGATCGCCCCTGTCACCCTTTGGACCGGGACAGCCGGTATCACCTTTTACCCCCTGTGGACCCATGGGTCCTGGATCACCCTTCGGTCCTGCCGGACCTCGTTCACAGCATTGGGGACTGCATGGATTCTGACAACAGTTACAATAATTACTTTGATTCAAGAAAACACATCCTTCCTGTGTACTTTTAAAAATACCTGAAAAGTATCTTTATCTACAATTACTTTATGTCACATTAAAAAGAAGGTTACATTTTGTCGAATTTGTCATTTCCTGTCGAATTATTTTTCAGACTGTCAAAATACTGTTTATTATATAGGTATGCCTTGGAATACGGCTTGCAGGCTCCGGCTCTCTCATTGTACTCCTCCGCCTTTTGCCGCTCCCCTAGCCTGTCATGGCATACGCACAACTGTAGCAGAGGAACATAATCGTAACAGTCCGGCAGCATAAACCCGCCGGCACATTCATTTTTTGGCGTGTTCAGCGCCGTCTCATACCAGTAGACTGCGTTTCGGATATTTCCATGCTCCAAAAAATATTTCCCGATGTCACAGCACAGTTCTGCCCTTGGCAGGTCAAAACTCATGCTGCGCAAAAGTGTGAACAACGCAGTCTCCTCCTGCCCCAGATGCTGATAGCAGGAAGCGCAGACCACACACGCCTCTATTTTATTTTCCACCCATCCCTCCGCCGAGTTAAGAAACGCTTCCAGCACAGAGACAGCTTCCTTGTATTGTTTATGGTAATACAGTTCCCGTCCATAATAGTACTGCTGCCGCGGCTCCAAAACCTTTCCTTCGGCAATTATTTTGTGATATATCTTCAGGTTCCTGTCAGGATTCCCGGCGCCTATTTTTTTGTGGCTGACTGCGATATCCGAATACACGGTTTTACCGTTTGGAGGAATGACCTCATGAACTGCGCCAACCCAGCGGTACTGCGCGCAGTTTCTGACCCATCTCTCCCTGAAATAGGAAAATGAGGGTCTGCCTGACTCGTCAAATGCCGTATGATACTTCATCATTACAATATCCACATCCGGCGCAAGCGACTGCTTTAGCTGCAAAAATTTGTCCCGCTCCGCCGCCTCAAGGACATCATCGGCGTCCATCCACATACAGTATTCCATGGTTGCCCTCGAAAACGAATCATTTCTGGCATCCGCAAAGTCGTCCTTCCATTGGTAGGAAAAAACCTTTGAGGTATATTTTGACGCAATTTCCACCGTCCGGTCATCCGAACCCGTATCCACGATTATTATTTCATCCATAAGCCCTGCCACACTGTCGAGACAGCGTGCAAGGTGAAGCTCCTCATTTTTCACAATCATGCAAAGACTTATTGTCGGCATCTCTTTCCTCCTCCTTTACTGGTTAACGATATAGTTTTTGTATGCTCAGATTCATATTGATTTTGGCGGCGCCTGCTGATGAATGCCACTCGAAAAAAAGCGTGGTACCGGCTGGTATCTCGACAATAAAATATCTTGACAACACTAGCATCTCCTTTCTTTTTGCCGCCTCCGCATATGCGCTGTACAAGGTCTGCCTGCTGTCGTTCCATACTGGCGTCAGCCGGATGCAGCCGTGGCGTTTCAAGACTGCGGATAAAAAATAGCTGATGACATAATAACCTGGCGTCAGCGTGACGCAGCAGTTACTGTTTAACACAATATTCTGCGTGACATCAGGTATCTGCGCCCTGAGCGGAAGACTGGCGCTCTCCGGCACAACCAGCTCCTGCCCCATAAAAGACGCAAAAATACTGTTTTGCGGATATCCTGGCGGTCCCGCCGGTCCGCGTGCACCCGGCTCTCCCCTCGGTCCCTGCGGTCCTGTGGCGCCCTGTGGTCCCTGTGGTCCTGTGACGCCCTGCGGTCCTGTTTCCCCACGCTCCCCAGGACACCCCGGCGGTCCTGGTTCTCCCCTTGGTCCCATCGGTCCAATGTCACCGCGTTCTCCCCTCGGTCCCTGCGATCCGATGCAGCCGAAATCCCCCATGGATTGTGTCAGACCAATGTCACCGCATTCTCCCCCTGATTCCATCAGCCCCACCGCACCGCACTCATTTCCCGGTTCCATCTCCCTGCATACTCCGCAGCCATTCGATTCATGACAGCAGGGAGCAGCGTATTCCCCTGATTCCACTGGTATTGCAGTGTTTGTCTCATCCATCATAAAATCGCGAGAACGCTGTACCGCCTTCGGATGCCCGCTTCCGTTCAGCATCCTCACACCGAACAGGTTCGGGGGCTGGAACATCCAGTTCATGTTAAAATTATTCAATGAAAACCACCTCATTCATATAAAATATTACAGAACTAAATCATACTAAATTATATGCAGTGGAAAAAATTGGGTTTTAAACCAAATTTGGACACCCATGTGCAATCGAGTAGGGAAGACTTTTCCTACTTGCCGCGCGCCCCATGCGCCGCTTCTGCGGCATACTTCCTCTGCATGGGGCTGCGCATAAAAAAGACACCTTTCCGAAGTCTTACTCGGAAAGATGTCACTAACTCAATTCACCGCCCGCAGCCGCTCCACGATGCTCTGCCGTTCCAGGTTCCTGAAACACAAATATGGAATCACAAGCGCGGTCACAATCAGTACCGGCGTGCAGCAGACAAGCGGAAACAGGGTAAAGCGGAAGGTGGAATATCCGTCTGCTGCCGTCACCATTGCACGCAGAAGGACTCCGACTGCGAGCGCGCCCAGTATATAGGCTGCAAGCAGTGTCAGCCCTGCATAGCAAAGTCCCTCAAAGGTCAGCATCTGCCGCAGCTGCCGTTTGGTCATGCCGACACTCTGAATCATGGCAAACTCCCGCCTGCGCGCTATGATTGCCGTCACCATGCTGTTGACAAAGTTCAGCACCCCGACAAGCGCTATGATGATGCTGACTGCATATCCCATCACGGACGAAGCGCGTGTCTGCGCCTCATACTGCGCGATCATTGTCTGCCGCGATACCACGTTCATCCCGGCAGCCTCCCCCTGCTGGTACCGTTTAATCAGTGCCTGCGCATCCTCCATCGCCTCATCTGTGACATTAAAATAGAATTTCCGCAAGTTGCTTCCCTGCCACATCTCTGTAAAAACATCTGCCGGCAGTACAAGCGGAAGGTCAAAGGCTAACGAATCCCGCCCTGACACCATCGGACGCAATGGGCTTAAAACTGCCATCACCTCAAATTCACGCCCCGCAACCAGAACCTTCTCACCTACGGCATGGGTCGGAACCACGCCTCCCGGCGCCATAGACGAACCGATTGCCAGACAGTACTTTCCCGTTGCAAAGAGTGCTGCGTCAAAGGCACCGTCAAGAAGGTAGCCGGGGCAAAAGACCAGCACCGCGGTCACCTTCTCAATTGCCTTCCCGACATGGAATACAAAAATGTAAAGAAAAAATCCCGCCATAACCCCAAACAGACCATATGGGTCATTGGAATAAATGAAAGAGGTTACAAGAACCGTAATTGCGCAAACTCCCGCAATCCGCAAAATCCAGTTCTTCCGCATCGGAAGAAAGGCACAAATCATGCACAGAAAAACACATACATATCCATAAGCCAGCAGGTCACTGCAGATTTCCATAAGACGAATCTTAACAAATCCCCCAATACTCCGCAAGCTGCTCCATAAACTGCCTGCGCTTAGGCTGGCTGATTGGGATTGTCTCCCCGGTAACCAGTGTAATCTCCAGCTTTTTGACTCCTTTCACAAAAAAAATTCACGATGTAACTGGTATGGCAGCGCACAAATCCATGCGGTGCCAGCTCCTGCTACAATTCCTTCATACTCCTGTAGCAGATAATGTTCTCCTGCTCCGTGTGCAAAAGCAGATTGCGGTTGATAATGTAATTTGCCGCCTGATACTTATAGCCCTCCAGCGCACACTGCGTGAGGGTCGTCAAAAAAATAATTCCCACCTTTTCATCCATCTGCCGGATTCGCTCCGCCGTGCGCAGGCCATTCACCATCTTCATCTGAATATCAAGGAAAATCAAGTCGATTGTCGTGTCATAATGCGCCGTCAGCTCCATGCCGTCATAGAACACGCTCACCTTGATTTCCTCGCCCGTCTCCGCGGCGTACCGGTTTACCAGTTCCGTTAAATATGTGACAAAATCTTTTTCATCATCACAGATTGCTATATGTAGCATACTATCGTTTTCCATCTATTGGTACAAATAAGATTTTCATAACTTGATACAAAACGGTCAGTCTTTTTGACCGCCGGTATCAATCAGGCACAGCTGCTGATACTTTTGTGGAAAGTCCTGCAAATAGCGAAAACAGGCATCCACATCATGCACGATGCCATTGCGTCCGCACGTTTCCCGGAACAGCGCCATCAGCTCCCGGTTCCGGTCACTTGGCAGTTCATATGCATGTCCGTATTTTTTGCGGTACCGCTCTTTCAATCCGGGGAAATGCCTGTCCAGCGCAGCATAAAAATACTCCCTGTCACCGTCACGCAGTGTCACACCCATGCCAAAGCAAATGATTCCATACACCTTTGCCTGTATACAGCATGCCAAGATACCCTCGATATTTTCCCTTGTGTCATTGATATACGGAAGGATTGGTGACAGCCAAACAACAGTTGGAATATTGTGCTCATGAAGCACCTTCAGGGCTTTAACACGCTCCTTAGTCGTGCACACATTCGGCTCGAGTATTTTACACAGCGTTTCGTCATACGTTGTCAGTGTCATCTGCACAACACATTTTGCTTTTCTGTTAATGCGCTCGAGCACATCCAAATCACGCAGAATCCGGTCTGATTTTGTCTGGATTGCCACACCATATTCATATAAATCAATGATTTCGAGGCATCTTCTCGTAAGCTTTAACGTCTCCTCACAGTGCATATATGGATCACACATCGCCCCCGTACCAATCATGCACTTTTTGCGCTTGGCGCGCAGCGCCTTCTCTAAAAGCTCTGGCGCATTCTGCTTAACTTCAATGTCCTCAAAGTCATGTGTAAAGCCATAACAGTTACTCCTGCTGTCACAGTAAATGCAGCCGTGTGTGCACCCCCTGTATAAGTTCATGCCGTTCTTTGCGGACAAAATGCCCTTTGCGTCAACAAAATGCATGCGGAGTCTGCCTCCTTTTAAAATTTCTTTGCTATTTTTAGCCTAAAGTGGTAGTATATTTTAGGGCATCGTCTGTTGTATATTATGAAGCAAGTTATTCAGCAGGCCGCCCTGATATAAAATTCAGAAATGAGGATATGCTCTTGAAAACAAAAGATTACAATAGGGGGCTGCGCCATGGGGTTGCCGTCGGGCTGGGTTACTTTGCCGTTTCCTTTGCATTTGGAATGGAAGCTGTCACCAAAGGATTAAGCATCTTTCAGGCAGTCCTGATATCGCTGACTAACGTAACCTCCGCAGGACAGTTCTCAGGACTTGGCATCATCGCCGCAGGCGGCACCTATATTGAGATTGCCCTGACACAGCTGGTCATCAACCTGCGCTACTGCCTGATGTCATTTTCCCTCGCCCAGAAGCTGGACCGCTCCACACCAAGCTGGCACAGATACCTTATGGCTTACAGTGTGACAGATGAAATCTTCGCGCTGGATGCAAGCCTGGGCGGCTCCCTGAAGCCTGCCTACCACTATGGCATTACAAGCGTCGCCGTCCCCGGGTGGGTTCTGGGGACACTTGCAGGCGCGATATCGGGAAATATCCTGCCCGCCTTTGTCATCAGTGCCCTGGGCATCGCCATCTATGGAATGTTTCTCGCCATCATTATTCCGCCAGCGAGACAAAACAGAGCAATTTTGACCGTTATCCTGACTGCCATGGGCGTGAGCTTTTTGTTCTCTGTCCTCCCAGTGCTCAGCAAAGTCTCCTCGGGCTTTGTCATCATTATCACGACGGTCGCCGTCGCAGGCATTGCCGCATGGCTGAAACCAATTCCAGAAGAAGAAAGCAAAGGAGACGATTAATATGGCACACAACGTTTATCTCTATATCCTTGTCATGGCAGGCGTGACTTACCTGATTCGTATGCTCCCCCTTGCCTTGTCCAAAAAAGAAATTACCAGCAATTATATCAAATCCTTTCTGTATTATGTACCATATGCATGCCTTGCCGCGATGACCTTTCCAGCAATCCTGCATTCCACTGCAAGCATTTACTCGGCGCTCGTGGGATTAATCACTGCTGTCATTGCGGCATACAAAGGAAAAGGTCTGCTCGTCGTCGCCCTTGCAGCCTGCGCGGCGGTATTTATTGCGGAGCGGATTTTGGCGTTCCTCTGAATCGAGTAGCGAAGATTTATCTTCACTACTCACCGTGCTTTTATAACCCCAGCTCTGTTTTAAGCTGCTCCACTTTCATCCGCGACAGTTCCCCCTCTGTATATACATTCAAATGATATCCCACACCACATGGAAAATACAACTCAACTAATATCCTGAAATCCAGACACCCATACAGCCATCCCGTGATAATTTCTGAATTTTCTCCTTCCCTGACTGAACAAATTTTTATCGTTCCAACCTCACAGGATGTATCAATAGAAAAATTTTCAAAATATATTTTGTAAAGTCCAAAGTATCTCAAAAGTGACAAGACCCTTTTATTTTTGGCACACAGTTCTTTAAAGTTTTTAAAGTCTTCTGGCTGTATACGATTATGATGGTCACCTTTAATTGTTTCCGGATTCTCACAAAAAGAAATGATATTCTGACAAATTACCTTTTTCAGTTCCGTCAAAGCCCTTTGCTGAGCAGATAAGAGCTGAAAAGGCTCTTTCCATTGATATGTGCGTTCAAATCTCTTTGCCCCGCAGCTACATAGAATTTTAATCTCTTCACCAGCCTGCAGCCCCTCCCTGCTTTTTCCAGTCAGTACCTTGTCTTCTATTGCAATAGGCAAATAGCAGGGAACAATCAGCATACTAAACAATGCAAAATAGTCGTCCTGTGCAGCAAGCTCTTCTCTATCCGTAATAAATTCCTGTTCTCCACAGCAATGGTCTATGTCCAGCTCTATATAATGATTCATTACAGCCTTAACAAATGAAGCATTTAAGATTAAAATGGTTTCTCTCAAAGCAGTATCCTTTATTTCACTAATTTTAATTGGAAATGGACATATTTCACGATGCAGTATGCCTTCTATTATTTCTTTGTATAAACACACTGATATTTCACCAGAATTACTTAATGCTATCAACTGGTCAAAAAAATCAATATTATCCTTAATATCCTTTTCACTTTTTAATGCAAACATTTTAGGATCTATCAGTACGTTCATTTCGCTCCCTCTTCATCAGTGCCGCATGCATCAGGTCATCAAGAAGTCTCTGGGTTTCATCATAAAAGTCCTCTGGGTATTGTAAGTTGCCATATCCGGTCAAAGTCCCATGGCTTAACCGGGTTCCACCCTTATTCTGAAAGAAATTTATCACAATATCATCCGGGGCAATCCGCTCCATCAGAACCTGATACCGCATCCGCAAAACAAAATACTCACTATGGGTTTCCACAATAACCTTACGCCCACGCTTTACCAATTCTACAAAAAAATCAGCTAACCGGCTTTGAGAGTATGGATGCAAATGCAGCTCTGGCTGCTCAAAAAGGAGGTATTCTCCCCGCTCAGAAAGTAAACCTGTGATTAAGACAGGCAATACCTGGCTCGTTCCAATTCCAACATTCATAATGTCCGACTTCTTCCGCTGTGTATTTAATACCGAAACGCTAAATCCAAACGAATTTGTTTTCTCTACCTTTATTTCGCTTGCTACATTCAGGTGTGCTGCCCACTCGTCCAACGCATCCAGCAGGCTCATTTCCTCATATCCGCCATTTGGCAATATATATCCCTTTTCCTTATTTTCTCTCAGCAATACAGACGCAAAATATGCACCTGTGGCCCCTACATATTTTGGTATTGACTCAAATCCGACATTGTACAGTCCCTGGGGCTTTTCCCTGATTGGTCCGACATAAAAAACCTTATTGATGATTCCATCAATCATCTCCCTGTACAACCGAAACAAATCAGAAATCAGGTCGCACTCTGCGTTTTGATTTTTCCCCCCGCCTCCCAGCCTGTAAAGGGACTCTATCCTATACTCCTGGACACAATCCTGTTCACGATACAAATTATTTTCTGCTATCTCATCCAGAAGCTTCTCATACTGCTGCAAAATTGCTTCAAGCCCATCTATATCTTCATGTGTGGTAATATGCTGGAGTAAGATATTTTCCTCCAAAATAGCAGGCGCACTGCCAAAATTAAGCGCATATTCAAATTGATACCGGGCAAACCTCTCTATATCCGTTTTCACCCGGTGTGCCAGTTCCTCATTTCTCTGCTGCCTGTCAACTGAATCCAGCTTGGCGACATGAGCATATATACCACTTACCAAATCTAAGTAAAACTTTCTAACTGTCGATACGGATACCATCTCCCCCTTCTCAAAAAAACTTCGTTTCTTCTGGGGGAATACCCACTTGTTCAAGGCGAACAAAAAGTCGTAAAAAATATCATTCAATTCCTTGTTGTATTTTATATAGAACTTTTTGGCAAGCAGATTATTGATCCCGACTGCCAAAGCTGTCTTGCGCCCATTCACCTGAATCTGGAATATGTGATGGTCTGAATAAACTAATTTTACCGTTTCATTTTGAACTTTCAGGATAATATATTCCAGTCTGCAATTCTTCTCGGCTGATTCAGAAAACTTCCATGTCACTTCAACACAGTCATTTCCATCATAATTTTCCCTGTTCTGTTCCCCTGCCGCCGACATTCCGAATGCAAAGTATCCTTTTTCTGCATTATGAATCGCATCCTCAAAATTTCCAAGCATCGTATATTTTCCAGATAATAATAAATCAATATCCGGGCTATTGCATTCTATTGTCTGCTTGACTGCCAACAACGTCTGTAATGCCGTACTTTTACCACTGCTGTTTGCGCCCATCAGAACACTCAGCCCTGAGACAGGGATTTGTGTCCTTTCTCCATATGATTTAAAATTTTCAACAATTATACTGTCCAGCCTGATGCCCATAGCTTCTCCTTTAAAAATAATTAATTGTGATACGTCGCCTGAAAATATGTCCTTATGTCACTGTTGGAAATTGGTTCGTTATTGTAGTATGCAATCTGCCATGGCTCCTGTTCATGTGTAAGCTCCACCAATTCAAACGCACTGCTTGTACAATACCTTTCCCATACCGCATCCAGTGTCTCCTTGGCATCAACATTTCGAAACCGAACGCATTTTCCCTCATGTTCAGGAATTTCCATTCTCCCATATCTCTTAAAATAATCATAAACCTCCACATTTACCGGTCCATACTGCCAGGCTGCGAACTCATCCCGAAAAAGCGGGCAGTCATCCCACACATAACTCCATCCCTGTGAAAGATATAATAATTTCTGCAATTTTAACGGCGTTAAGGATCCCCCTTTTACATGATATGACAAATACACAAAATAATGGGCAGCATCCATAATTTCTATCATCTTCCACACCTCCAATGTCATTATATTTCCCGCAGCAAAATAGTATGTATGGTGAATGCATCCAAAAACCATTCATAGCTTTATTTATCCAAGTATACCAAACTTTTGTTCGCATGTCAAGTTGTCTGTCCTTATGCTTATCATTATAATTTTACATGGCACTCAAGTCAATATCCATTGGAGGATTCAGGTTTTGTCAAATCTGTCAAAATGATATCTTTCTATGTAATCATGAATCAGCGACTCCGCATAATTTATGGATGTTGCATATCCACAGTGCTGTAATCCCCTGCATACTTTCTTATAATCCCCGCTCCCTATGATTTCAGCGTACCGCAGCGTCCTTCCGCCATCAGTGCTGCGGGATGCTATATAATCATTGTGGTCTATGATGGATTGTTCCCAGTTGTCATACGCCCGCCAGACTGTATTTTCTACTTTATAGATGCTTCCGTCCTTTTTCTGTTCTGCCGCGGTTTTTATATATGTTTTCCCTGTCCATCCGTTCTGTTTTATCCCAAAAAGCGCTTTCGCCCTCCGGGCAAGCTCCGATGTTCCCCAGCCGGATTCTTTCACTGCCTGTGCGACCGCTACGGAAGGAAGCATAATCTTCCTCTTTTGCCAGTCCCGCACCGCTATCGCCCCGACATATTCGTCAAAAGGGATACCATCGTTTTCAGCCCTGTCCAGCAGTCCCGCAAAAATCGCTTCCGCAATTGCCGACTCTCCTCCTATCTGCTGATAATTCCGGACATCCTCCCTGTTGTCACAGAAGCATACTTCAACCAAAACTGCTTTTGCCTTTGTCCTGCGAATCACATAAAGGCCGCTTCCCTCCCTGACCCCTCTGTTCTCAAAGCCAAATCTTGAAATATTTTCGCAGATAGCCAACGCGTCCTGATATTTCCTGCCCTTATAGGTATACACCTCGACTCCTTTTGCCTGATGTCCGGCAGACGCGTTAAAGTGAATGCTGACAAACCAGTCCAGCATCCTGTTGTTCGCAGCATCCACAACCGATTTCAGATATTCCTCCTGTGATGCCGCCCTGTCCACAGTACAGTCTACCACTGTTATCCCACTGCTTTTTAAAATTTCTGCCAGTGCATATCCTACCCTTCTTGTATGCTCTGATTCATTGATAATGCCGCTTGCGCCACACCCGGCTCCTGCTATTGTGTGACCGCAGTTTATTCCGACTACCATTCTACTTCCCCTCCTCGCTCTCTTTCAATTCCGGCAGACCCGCAATCGATGTAAGCAGTGAAAGAATCCCTGACAGTACCGATGATGATACCACCAGGTTCCAGTCAACACTGCTCAGCACCGCAGCTGTCCCAATCATTGCCACAGCAGCCTGCGCCATTGTTTTCAATGCCCTCACGCCTGCGGCCCTGCACCAGTTCCTGATATTCATGTTACACATATCTGTCATCTCCTTCTCATGTAGCCGACATAACTGCCGACAATATTGCGCCTACTGCCCCGCTGACTATTGCAGTGATAATTGTTGTTTTCAACAGCTTCACTGTCTCAAGCGGAACCTTTTCAAGCATTTCCAGACGTTTTCTCTGCTGTGCGCTCTCTGCCGCAAGACTTTCCATGCTTACAGTTATCCTGTTTACGGATATCGCAAGCTGCTCTAAATCCTTTGTCCTGTGCCTGAGCGACTCAATGTCATGTTCATGTGCTTCCAGCTTAACCGCAATTTCCATACCATCCATGTTCCCACATCCTTTCTGTTTGTCCTGTCTATTATTAAAAAGGCCTGATGGAAATTATTGTAAACAGTAAAAAAGATGAGCGCCAGCGCGCTCATCTGGCAAAAAAGCTTCGCTTTTTGTTTAAATGGTCCACGTTGTCGCAATTTCCTATAAAGTAAAAAGGACCAAACAATCAAGTCCGGTCCTTTTTGCCATGATTTAATTCTTTGGCATTGTATAAATTTAGCTCTATCTGATTTTTCTTAATAACGCCTTTCAAATACTTTTCAGCAAACTGTTCTTTGAACATCTGCGTTTCTGCGGGCACACATTCCCCTAAGTGATTCAAAAGCCCAAGTATGGAATCTATCTTCCCGGTGTCCATTTCATCCGGGGATTTTTCAAGTTCCCTTTCAAGCTCTGTCTGTAATTCCTCTTTTAGTTTCATATCATCTCCTTTACGGTTCATTTCGCTGGGAGCACTGTTCATTGACTCCATCTGTACCTCCTTCATATATTAATTCCTGTATCCTTGCAAAAAGTAACGATTTTATATTCCCATTAAAAAAAGCCTATCACTAAGCTCACCATCATCAACACATTATTCCTGACACATTTTCTTAACTTTTGCATCAGTCTCATAATTTTCATCTTGCTTCCAGACTCCGTGCTGCCAGTCATTTCGCCAATTTCTTTATAAGAATATCCTTCTGCATATTTTTTCATCACAAGTGCAAACTCATCTTCCTTTAAGATTCCCCTGTACGCATCCAGCCTGAAAATATTCTCCACATCATCTTCTGTCACTGGCTCCTCAAAGCCGATATCGGCAAGTTCCCTTGCAGAATTCCGGTCATACAGCTCGTTCAGTTTCTTTATCTTGAACTCTGCCGTTTTATAAATCCAGCCAACCTGGTTTTCGTGCAGCGCCAGCTCATCAATGTGGCGGAAAACTTCAAGATAAATTTCCTGCAAAATATCATCCACCATATGCGGATTCCGGCTTCTGTACTGCACAAACCGCCTCAGTCCTGTAAAAGTCTGGTCATATAATTTCTGAAATAATTCGTTTTTACTCATTTGTATTTCCTTTATTGTTTATTTTTTCATTCCGTATTTTCGAAAGACCCGTATATTTTCTTTTGCCATTTCCACGATAAACTTCACTTCTTTTTCTGAGCAGTTCTCGAGAAGCTCGCTCAGTTCCTTCCTGTATATATGGTCAGCCTTGTCAACATAGTCAGACAGTATCGCATCACTCGATATTTCCAATTGGTTGATAATTCGAATCAGTATCTCCAGGCTTGGAATTGTGTTTCCTGTCTCTATATGGGAAATATGCGCAACAGAACAATCTGCCATCTCTGCCAGCTGTTCCTGCGATATTTTTTTCTTTCTCCGCTCGTTTCTCAGTCTTTTTCCCAAATCACAATAGTCCATCGTTTTTTCCTTTCTTTCGTTTACTCTGACTACATGGTTAAATTTTAAAGAAATTTCCATTAAATGGTAATAAACCCTATGTATATTTTGATTATATAGTTACATTCAAAAAAATTTTTCATTTTTTCTTCCATTATAAACAATTCTTTATTTTATTGATAGCCCTAATTCGCTGCTGATTTACTGCCTGCCTCGTCCGATTCTGTTTTTTTGCCAAATCCGCTACTGAATGTCCTTCTACATATACCTCGTAAATTAGCTGTTGTTCCCCTGCTGTCAGCATATGTTCAAGTCCAAATTCACTCACAATATCCGTCTCATCCTCTCGGGCAGTTGCTACCTCTATGTAATATTGCTGTTCCTCTGTAAGCTCGGACATCATTATCTCTCTCGGTCTTGAAATTAATTTGGGAATTTTTTTATTATAGAAGTTGGTGATACTCCTGTTAATGTATGAGACAATCACCCTGTCTGATGTATCTGTCAGATTTTTTAGATTGATGGACTTGATAAGCCTGATAAAATACAGGACTATGTCATTATATGCATCCTCATAATCGAGTTTTCTTGCATATTTGACCATCAGCGGCTGAAACTTTTCAATCAGGCAGAGCATGTCCTCCTCACTGTCCTCCTGTGCTCTTTGTATAAAACGGTCTAACATTTTAAATACCTCCTTTTGCTGTTAAGGAGGCATTCCATGCCTAAAATGTAAACGCTTTAATTTCCCTCTTATATTTATTCCTGTTTCATCGGTAAAACGGCACAAAAAAAAGTCATAATTTCAATTTTTTTGTATCATGGGCGCTTCCATGATACAGAAAGACTGAAATTATGACTTTTTATCTTCCTTTCTTCCATACATTTCCATTGCTGTTACTGCCGCTCCCCCATACCTTTCCCCTGTCAGGTTCCCGCATTCTGTCCTTTAAGTATTTAATATTAATCACTACTTTACTTATCCGGTGTAATCTCATGATAATGAGGTATAATACTATTAAGACCAATAGTATCTTCAATAGCATCTTCAAATGAAATCATTTTTAACCCATCTGGTACTGCTGCCCTACTAATATAAATACCATTTAGGCAATTATTACACCAGACTTGCAAATATCCAATTCTTGTCTTTTTATCGCCTATATACAAATAGTCAATACATTGTTTATTACATTGCGGACACATTATTTGTTCTATTTTACATTCTTTACCCGCAATTTTAGATGCCACCTCTATTAACCATCTATTATATTTTTTCTCTTTTTTCATTACACCTTTCCTCTCTACACTTTGTATCAGCAAATTTTTCCCTAAGTTTGAATCAATCCGGCAAGCTCATAATTTCAATTCTTTAGATTCCTATTAACCCCAAACTTAAAGGTTGTTCGTTTCAGAATTGAAGTCTGGTTATGCTTATTCCATGGCTTCTGGGTTCCATCTGTTTCCTGAACTGTAGACATTCCACAGCTTATTGTCAGGCACGTCGGCGATATTATAAGCCCCGCCTTTGACAGCCCCTTCAAGCGCGCCCCTTATAAAGGCGTTCTTTGCGTTCCGCAGCGGGCTTGTGCCACACAGCCTTCCGTCATAATTTTGCCCAAATTTATTTATGCTTTACGTATCCTGCATTGGTACTCCTTCCTTTTTTCATGTGTCATTATATCTGCAAGCCTGGTTGGCAATGGTATATGTGCCTCTTTCGTCGTTAAATGATTCGTCATTTCCATCGCCGTATCCAGGTCGACTGCATTACCAATTGACAGAAAAATCGGTTTTACATCTGCATGTGTTCGCAGTACCCGTCCATAAATTTCACCATTAATCTCAATATCTGTAAATGACCCTTCTTTGTTTTGAGGCATATCAAAATCCACGTCTGCCACTTTATAGTAGCTTTTTGCAATGCCAACTGTTGGCCTTCTAATCAAAATACCTGCATGTGTTGCCAGCCCCATATGCCGTGGATGCAGATATCCATTCCCATCAAAAAATACTACGTCAGGTATTAACTTTAACTGCTTATAGGTTTCCATAAAAAGCGGAATTTCTCGGAATGCCAGACATCCAGGTATATAGGGTACGCTAATCATATCCTTATGACTGACCTTCTCAATAATCTCAAAAGTACGATAATTAATTACCACGATGCAACAAACTGCATACTCTCTTCCATCCTGTTCCCAATACGCCAAATCGACTCCAGCTACCGTCTCCAGCCGTCCTAAATCAACAGTATTTGTTCGTTCAATTTTGTTTTTTAAATCTAATTGCTTTTTTATATATTCCTGTTCAGTCATATTATTACACATCTTTTTTATCATCCAAATTCTGTTTCGGATATATTGGCATTCCATATTCCATCGGCTTACCATATTTTAATATTTCCTCATTTAATTTTTTCAGATTATATTTCTCTCTTATTGCTGGAATCTTTTCTTTTATTCCTGAAATCCTAATTTCGAAAGTATCATATGGCTCTGACACATGATACTCTTTCGTTAACTTACCTGTTTCATCATACAAATAATAATCTATGTATATATCGTCAATACTTATTCCGATTGACGCAATTCTTCCATTTCTATAATACTCAAATCCTAACCCATTGGTTTTATTATGCTTCACCTCTATAACAGCTTCAAGCACATTATGTATATTATTATATTCTTTTCTAATCCCTTCACCATATCCATTAACAATATCCGATTCCCAGCATAACTTGCCATCCCAATAGTCTTCTACATGACCTGTATAAGGTTGTGTACATTCTTTATCTGTATAATAAATCGAATGATCATAATCATCTTTTTCATATAAATCCTTTGTGTTCAAACTTTTCACCTCATTCAAATTTTTATGCAATTTGAGACTGTAGCTGTTATTTCCTATAAAATCACAATCGTTATAGGCTTTCAACTACAGTCTCCTTTTTCATTGATACACTCTTAAATCCAACCTATCTATGTCTTATAACATGAATACCATCCGTAATTATTTTACAATTTTCACATCTATCTTTGGGAACCAATCCCTCCCCTTTGAAGAACTTTTTCATGTCTATATTATACAAAAACAGATCAGATAAAGTCATTTCATCAACTGTCATTTCTGCATCTTCTCTTGCCTTCAAAGCCAAATCCAATGCTCTAACTTCAGAATGCGCAGCTAATCTTATGTCATGATTAGGTGGCAAATTATCTACCAATCCTCCATCAATGGCCTCTTGATAGACTTAACTTTGCGGTTGTTGCTCCTTCTACACTGTCCAGCAAAAAGAAAGCCTTACTAGTACAACATTGCTTAAATAATAATGAATAAATATTGCTTTTTTATTGTAT
>CARTDA010000031.1:0-48314 GCA_949066965.1 uncultured Lachnospiraceae bacterium | reverse complement strand
GAAGATGTAAGAGTTGGAAATTGCAAATATCTGCTTAATCAGCAGACACTATTTATTTTTATAAAACTAATGATAAATTTGGTTGTTTTTCTAATTTTGCCCATTATGGATTTACATTGGGCGGTAAGTGGTGGATGACAAGTGAACATTATTTTCAAGCGCAAAAATTTCATGACACAAAATATGAGGAGGTAATTCGTATGCTTGATAATCCTATGAAAGCAGCTGAAATGGGGAGAAATCGTAAGTTACCACTGAGAAAGGACTGGGAAGAAGTAAAAGATGTTATTATGAAAACAGCCGTGTTAGAAAAATTTAAACAAAATGAGGATATACGTGACGTGCTTTTGGCTACAGATAGGGAAAGTATCGTTGAAAGGACAACAAGCGATTATTATTGGGGATGTGGAACTGACGGCACAGGAAAGAATATGTTAGGGATTATTTTAATGCAAGTAAGAGAAGAATTGCAATATAAAGATTGACGGTGGGCACAGAAAGAAACAGAGTGTAAATAAGCAGATGGAAGAGTATGTGTCACCACTAACGGCGGATGTGCTTGGTCATGGGAGTACGACGCCATGGGCAGGCTCATAACCGCGACAGGCGGCGGGATGCAGTACAGGTACACCTACTACGACAACGGACGGCTGAAGGAAAAACAGGCAAGCGGCAGGACGCTGCTCGCATATGCCTACGACCTCTCCGGAAATGTCGTCTCAAGGCGCGACCTGACCGGAAAGGAGACATGCTATGGATATGACCGCTGCGGCAGGCTGAAGTCCGTCACGGACAACGGAAGGGTGCTTGCAGCATATACCTACCACGGCGACGGCAGGGTGGAATCGCGGACAATCGCGGACACCATCCGGACAGACTTCCGCTACGACGCCGACAAAAACCTGACCCACATGAAGACCGTCGACATGACCGCGCAGGGCAGGAAGCTCGTGTGGGAGGAGTACCCCGCGTATGACCACAACGGCAACATGGTGGAGAAAAGGAACCTCGAGGGGACGACAAGGTACGCCTATGACGTGAATAACCAGCTCGTGGAAGTCTCGTATCCCGGCGCGGGGGGACTGCTCTCGGAGAGGTTCGGCTACGACAAGGCAGGAAACCGCCTGACACGCGAAAGGCGTACTGTGGACAGCGTTATTATGGAGACATACCACCATGATAACTGTAACAGGATTAAGGAACTGAACAGGAGGACGTATGAGCCAGATGGGGTGACACCGAAACTGAAAAAGTCCCCCGCTAAAATAATTGACCCAATTATAGTACAGAAACTGAACGATGGAGGATACGAAATTGTGAATGGTCATCATAGATGGGCAGCGGCTAAAAAGACAGGATTAAAAAAAGTTCCAGTAAGAATAAAAAATTATTCTAATGGTAAGTAGAATGAGGTAATAAACAATTATATGCAGTTATTTTATTAGGAGAAATAGATTATGAGAGAATATTGTTATAAGGACATTCAAGAAATTACAAACAAAGGAATTTTGTTTAAGGATGGATTCAGGCTGTCATTTGAAGAATGTCACAATGAATGGGCTATAGAAAATAATCTTAAAAAAAGTGAATCACATTGTGTTGCTAAAAGGAGTATTTCAGAAAAACCACCATTTTTTTTTATTTTATTCAAAGGATAGGGTAAAAGTCGTGTTTGATAAGAAATGCTTTTGGAGGAAAAGAAAGAACGAAGCCGAGTTTCAAAATCTGCAAGTTATGTTGAACAGGGTTGGGGTAACATCTTATGATATGACTTAACCAATAAACATATTAAAGAAATAAAAATGGACAGCTTAAGAAGTTATATGATACCACAGGCTGGATATAAGAATAACCTTTTGAACCAAGACGGAAGTGCACTTAAGTTAACAGATCCAGCAACGCCGGGAAAGTGTATAAAATTTCCTGCACCATGGATAAAAGAATATGCTACAAATGGCAGAATAATATCAGGAGGACAATAAGTATGTGTGAGATTGATTTGAATGAACAACTAATCATTTATGCCATATATGAGAAATGTGGAAAATGGTATATTTCTGATAAGGAAATATGGTACTTGGATTACAAAAAAAGAATGGAGTCTTATCAAAATGCTGGGTATGAAATTAAGGAAGAGTATATTGATGAAAGGAGGAAGGATTTGTTAACAATAGAGGAGAGTAATACTTTACTTTTTTTAAAGAGAATTGAAACGGATGAGTGTTCAACTAAAGATTTAAGAAAATTATTCTTTGAAAATTTGGAAGATGATGATTATAAGCCGAGTTTATATGTTGATTTTGACAATAAAATTTTTTATTCCATGTATTCTGAACCAGCATCATATGAAGATTATGTTCCGTTGGGGTGGTATGCAAGATATGAAAATTTTCTTAAATTGATTCCGGAAGAAGAATGTTATTGGATAAAATGAAGCTGCCGGATAAATTAGTTTAGTTAAAGCGGGGTTTGGTTAGAGGAAATAAAAGATATTATACAAGTGAGGAGGGGACGCAGTACGCCTATGACGCATGGCGGAACGTGAAGAGCATCCGCCACCCGGACGGCGGGCTGTACACCTGCACGCACGACTACGCGGGCAGGCTGCTCTTCGAGACAAGCCCGGTGCAGAACGCGGCGGGCGCAGAGGGCACGCGCTACGAGTATGACGCGGACTTTAACCGCGTGAAGACCATTTATGCCGGCGGCGGCGTCCTGCGGGAAAGGCATGACGCGTGCGGGAACGTCACCATGCGCATCCTCCCCGAACAGTATGACGAAAAGACCGACGGCGGGGCAGGCTACAGCTATGGATATGACAGCCGGGACAGGCTGGTGTCCGTCACCACCGAGCAATGGCACATTGACAATACTGCCAGGGGGTTATCATCTATGGCGGAGCCAAGATGATAACCATACTGCTTTAATATGAAATCAGGGAGAAATCTCTTTCAGCTTATCGGAATAATATGCCTCTTTGTCATAAATGTGCTTCTAACCATTTTGCTACTCCGTCAGCGTTATTGCTTTCAATGATTCCTGTAGCAATTTCTTTTAATTCATTAATTGCGTTTTGGGTTGCATATGCTTCATCTGCCATTTGAAACATGGAAATATCATTTGCCGAATCGCCAAATACAATTACTCTCTGACAGCAACATAACTGTTTTACTCTTTGAATTGCCGATGCCTTTGTTGCATTCCCCGGACACAGTTCTAACCAATATTCCGGTCTGTATTTATCCTGTTGAAAAACACAATTAATTCCCTCTATATGTTTTACGCGTTCATAAAGTGGCTGTAATTCATTTTTGGGAGCAATAAATGTAAAGTAGCAGGTTTTCCCATCGTACAATTTATCTTCTGTATCAACCATATGGATACGCCTGTCCGCAGAATGGTTTTGCAGATAAGCCTGAAAACCTTCATTCGTTCTTCCTGCCAGATATAATTTTACTTCATTCGAGCCAAAATAAGCGGTCGCGAATCCGGGGATGGAGACGTCAGCTAAAGCCTGTCGTATGTGCTGTAATTCTTCTCCAAACTTTGAAATCTCGATTTCTTTCTTGGACTGAGGATCGGCAAGGATTGTTCCGTTGCGGATAATAACAGGCAGGTTAAAAGATATACTTTTTGTGATTTCGGAAGCGGAGCTAAGCGATCTTGCGGTCGCATATGTAAGAAATATACCTTGGGAAAGCAGACGGTTCAATATGGCAACGCCTTCATTTGAAATTGTTTTATCATCCCGCATTAAAGTTCCATCTAAATCAGTCACATACAATGTTCTCATAATAGAATTATTTCATCCTTTCCGCAATCATAATATCCATACAATGCTGGTGTGGGATTCCGCCGCTATTGCAGTTAAAAATGTTTTCTTCTGTCTTATGCAGTTTCCAATCATGGTAGAGCATAAAAAGCTCTCCGGATTTCCAGCGAAACCGATTGGTGTCTTTATCCGGCGGAACTTCCACAAATGGTTTGTCTACAAATACATTGATTGCGTGTATGCCGCTTTTGTTTGTGTATTCTTTCAGGTTTGCTGTGATTTCTTTCCGGATTTCCGGCTTAATAAAATGATATACGCCACTACTGAAAATAATGTCATAGTATTCGGTTGCACGAAAATCAGTTATGTCAGCTTTAAAAAAATCTACATAAGTATTACATTTTTCTGCAAGCTTTTTCCCCTTTTCTATTCCGGTTTCAGACAAATCAAAAGCCGTTACAACATAACCGTTTCTGGCAAGAAAAACAGCATCTTTCCCCTCTCCGCAGCCAATATCCAACACTTTTAACGGCTTAACCGGTGGTCGTAATTTCATTATTTCATAGCATAAATTGTTAGGGGTTATTCCCCAATAATAATCCGCCGTGTCATACCGTTTGTCATAATCGGAAACCACAAAAGACTTATATCCCAAAAGGGAATCAATACTTGTGTCCAATACACTTGCAATCATAGGAAGCATTTCCATTTCCGGATAATTCGTTCCATTCTCCCATTTTGACACTGCCTGAAAAGAAACATTCAATTTATCCGCCAAGGATCTTACCAAAGTAACAGAGGCTGTGAAGGAGAAAGGCCGTTCCTACCGCGGGTTGAACTTCTTTTCCCCAAAAGACCTACTGGTACTGGAAGTGATCAGCCGGGGTGAATACATGACTTTTGGAATGCAGGGAAAAGATATCCGCTGCCATCTGGAGGATATCAGTCCCTCCGCCATGTCCAGAATTTTTAAGCGGCTCCGTCTCCATGGGATTATTGAACGGGTTCAAGGAACTTATAAGTATTTTGCAACAGCTTACGGCAAAGAGAGCATTGCGGCAGGATTAACTGCTAGAAACCTTGTGCTTATACCAGCATTGGCATAAGTGTTTTTTTTACGCAGAAATTTTGCCATTTTGCGTCAAAAAATATTTATAAGTGGCCTAAAACCGGGCGAAGGAACATCGAAGGAGATGTATGAAATTGCAATGCAATTTGCGGAGCAGGCATTTGATGGTGAGTATGAAGCGGTAGTGGCTGTCCATACGGACAAGAACCATCTTCTGGCAGAAAAAAAGCGTTTTACGTACAAATCAGCTTATCTGTATGAGCAGATACGGAAAATGCATGAGCTATGCGGATTCCCCGGCACTTCATCCCTTGCAACTTCTGTTAGATCATCCATATTCCCAACTGGTATCCGATACTCTAATTCCGCATCCAGCATACTTCCATCTCTCTCAAGGCACCGCTCCACCGCTTTCAAATTCTTTAGATTATCCTTCTTTTGAAATTTTATCTGCTCCAACCGTTCCCGACAATCCTCCTCCGAAAATTCACAAAATGCCAAACCTTCTGCCGTCTTGCAAATGCCGATTCTGTTCCCATGGCATCAAACGGATAACAGCACACTTTCTCAGCCACACTCATTCTCATATAATCAGCTTTGTTGGCAGGTAACTTCATGTCAACCACATCTCTATTTCCAACATCTGCCGCAATTTCATCAGTAATATCTTCTGAAATCACTTGTGAAACTTCCAAATCCTCCGTCTGAAAGAAATCTTAAAAAAATAAAGATTTTATAGATTATTTGTTTTTAAGTGCTATAATTGAAAATGGATTTTATAATGTTTCACAAATAAAAGTGAGGTATGTATAAATGGTTGTATCATATATAGGATTATGGAAAATATTGTTAGAAAAAGGACTACAAAAACAGGATTTGGTTGAACACGCAGGATTGAGTTCTGCAACAGTAGCCAAAATGGGAAGAGGAGAGCCGGTATCTAATAAAGTCTTAGAGAAGGTGTGTGCATATCTTGAATGCAGTGTGAATGATATTATCAGCTATGAATAGTGATACAGAAGAAAGTTGAGGACGGTGTATTATGTGGTGTAGAAATTGTAACATTGAAACCAATGATACTATATGCCCTGTTTGCAGTGAAACTACTGTGGAAGATATTCCGATAGAAATCTATTGGTGTGTACACTGTAAAACACCAATAATTCAGAATGTTACTCAAGCAGACAAAGGCATATGTCCATTATGTGGAGAAAAAATAAAATATTTATCCGCGGATCTTAGACCAGTATTTCCAGAAGAGGGATTGCTACTAGAACTTTTGCCGGATAAGGAACCAAACGAATTTATTAAAAAATCGGTTTGGGCTTCAAATAGTAGATATTATATAGATGGAAAGAGCATTGCCATATCAAGCAAAACATTTCAGCTTGCTGATACAGATAGTTTGATTAATAAAATTAGTTGATATAAAAATGATAACAGTTATAAATATTAAGAAGGAAAGGAATATCATGCAATACAACAATACTCTTGGTTATTATGATAGTTATGCTGATGAATTTTATAAAAGCACAGTAAATATTGAATTTACAACAATGCAAGAACATTTTTTATCAAAGTTGAAAAAGGGTTCCAATATACTTGATTTCGGCTGCGGTTCTGGGCGTGATACAAAATATTTCTTGGAGCAAGGATATAATGTAGAGGCTATTGATGGTTCGGCAGAGTTGTGTAAATTGGCTAGCGAATACACTGGCATTAAAGTGAGAAACATTTTTTTTCAGAACCTATCGGAAGTAGATAAGTACGATGGTATTTGGGCATGCTCGTCCATACTGCATTTACCGGTCGGAGAATTGTTTGAGGTAATGAGAAAGATGATGATTGCATTAAAGAAAAATGGAATTATATACACATCTTTCAAATATGGTATTTTCGAAGGTGAAAGAAACGGACGATATTTTACAGATATGACAGAAGAGACTTTTGCAGAATTTTTGAGTAGAATAGATGGTTTGGAGAAAGAAGATCAGTGGATAACTTCGGATGTGCGACCGGGAAGAGGTGAAGAAAAATGGCTCAATCTGATTTTGAGGAAAGGCTAGATATTGATGAATTACATATAGACTATACAGATGTCATGACTGGCGATAAAAATAGAAATCGCTTTTTATATTACCAGTTAAAAATGAGTATGCTAAAAGCAAATAAGATTGATATTATTGTTTCTTTTCTTATGGAATCGGGCGTGCGAATGATTCTGAAGGATTTAAAGGCGGCGTTAGATCGTGGTGTACAGGTGAGGATTCTTACCGGAAATTATCTTGGAATTACCCAGCCATCAGCTTTATGTCTGATAAAAAAAGAATTGGGCAACAGGGTAGATTTAAGATTTTATAATGATAAAGACCGTTCATTTCATCCGAAGTCATACATATTTCATTATGAAAATGTTGGAGAAATATATATTGGTTCTTCTAATATTTCGAGAAGTGCATTGACTTTCGGAATAGAGTGGAACTACCGATTTAGTAGTCTTAATGATAAAAAGAATTTTAGTTTGTTTTATGATACGTTTGTGGAGTTGTTTGAAAATCACTCCATTGTGATTGATAACGATGAACTCATAAGATATTCTAAGAACTGGCACAAGCCAGCTGTATCAAAAGATTTAGCGAAATATGATAATTTGGAAGAAGATGATGATACTAAGGTTGAAATATTGTTTCAACCACGAGGAGCACAGATAGAAGCTTTGTATGCATTGGAAGATAGCAGATCGGAAGGGGCGACGAAGGGATTGGTGCAGGCAGCTACCGGTGTGGGTAAGACATACCTTGCGGCATTTGATTCAGCAAAATACGAGCGTGTATTATTTGTGGCTCATAGAGAAGAAATATTAAAACAGGCAGCAATATCCTTTAAAAATGTGAGGCATTCCGATGACTATGGTTTCTTTTACGGAAAACAGAAGGATACGGATAAAGCTGTGATTTTTGCATCTGTAGCGACACTTGGGAGAAAAGAGTATTTGACAGAAGATGTATTTGTGCCGGATTATTTCGATTATGTGATTATTGATGAATTTCATCATGCGGTAAATGAACAATATCAAAGGATTGTAAAATATTTTAAGCCACAGTTTTTGCTGGGACTTACTGCGACACCTGAAAGAATGGATGGAAAAAACATTTATGAAATCTGTGATTATAATGTGCCATATGAAATTTCATTAAAAGAAGCAATCAATAAAGGTATGCTTGTTCCATTTCATTATTATGGTATTTATGATGAGACAGACTATTCATCATTGCATCTTGTAAAAGGTCGTTATGACGAAAAGGAATTAAATGAAACTTATATTGGCAATATAAAACGCTATGATTTGATTTATAAATACTACATGAAATATCGTTCTAAAAGGGCTCTTGGATTTTGCTGTTCCAGACAACATGCAGAAGAAATGGCGAAGGAATTTTGTAAAAGAGGTATTGAGGCTGTTGCAGTATATAGTAATGCGGATGGAGAGTTTTCGGAAGACAGGGATAAAGCAATTGAGAAACTAAAGAAACAGGAAATAAAGATGATTTTCTCTGTAGATATGTTTAATGAAGGTGTAGATATTGCTGCTCTTGATATGGTTATGTTTTTAAGGCCAACCGAGTCACCAATTGTATTTTTACAGCAGTTAGGGCGTGGGCTTCGTATCAGTAAAGGTAAAGAATATCTAAATGTTTTAGACTTTATTGGTAACTATGAAAAAGCAGGACGGGCACCATTACTATTAAGTGGTGGGAAAGATCTTGGAGAAAAGAGTGCCTGCAATTATGCTGATATTGAGTATCCTGATGATTGTATTGTGGATTTCGATATGAGACTGATTGATTTATTCAAGGAACTGGAGAAGAAATCATTATCTGTGAAAGAGCAAATTAAGCAGGAATTTTACAGGGTAAAAGAACTACTAGATGGTAAAGTTCCATCTCGTATAGAATTGTTTACATATATGGATGATGATATTTATCAATATTGTATGAAACACGCAAAGGAAAATCCATTTCGAAGATATATGGAATTTTTAAATGAAATGCACGAACTTTCGGTAGATGAAGAAGTGGTATATTCGGGAATAGGAAGAGAATTTCTCTCCTTGATTGAAACTACTGATATGCAGAAGGTTTATAAGATGCCAATTTTATATAGTTTCTATAATGATGGAGATATACGATTGGCAGTTAAAGATGAAGATGTATTAGCAGCATGGAAAACATTCTTTGATAACGGAACAAATTGGAAAGATTTTGCGGCGGACGCATCATATGCTGATTATAAAGCTATGACGGATAAGCAGCATTTAAGCAAGGCGAAAAGTATGCCGATTAAATTTTTAAAGGCTTCCGGAAAAGGGTTCTTTATTGAGAAAGATGGCTATGCGATTGCAATTCGGGATGATTTGGAAGAAATAATAAGGAATGATGCGTTTAAGAAACATATGAAGGATATTTTGGAATATCGTACTATGGACTATTATCGCAGGAGATATGAAGAAAAAGCACAATTGAGATAAAAGTAGTTGAACTCAACCAATGGATAGAAGTTAATATGCTTATTTCGGAGGAAAGTAAAGATGGTATAATATCTGAAAAAGAACAGCTTTTTTATCAATGGTTTGCTGGAAAAATTAAGCCAATAAGAAAACTATCCACATATGCAAGTGGCTGGTAGAGAAAAATGGAAGAATGACAATACAAAATTTAACTTTGCTTTTTAATGATACTTTTTCAACAAGAGGTCTTGTAAGTAAGATTGAAGAAAAAATGAAAGCATATGGTTTGTGGGAGACATATCTAACAGATTCATTTGAAGAATATATTGATAATCTTGTAGTTAATACGAATTTGGAGTTGGATGATAATGATTTGTTCCAAGAGGAATTTTTCTAAAATGAAATGGTGGAATATATGTTTTAAAGAGATAAAATTTTATTTAAAGCAGTAAGAAATATCCATACCAGAAAGAGAGGCATCTGAATGATACCATTAAAGATAGAAACTTTGCTAGAAGGACGTGTCGTTGAACATGACCGTGTAGAGTATAAAACAGGATGGAAATGATATTATTCATTCTATTTGTGCTTTTGCAAATGACTATGATAACACCAATGGCGGATATATCGTCATAGGGGTAAAAGAGAGCAATGGTATGCTGGTATTTCCGTTAGAAGGTGTTCCGAAGGAAAAGTTAGATTCCATACAGCAGGAAATATTTCAGTACTGTAATCAGATTATTCCAAGGTACATTCCAAGAATGGAAGTGGTTGATTATAAGAATGAAGGAATTTATTTGATATATCTATGGTGTTCAGCAGGTGATAGCGGTCCTTATCAGGCGCCGAAATCAGTGTATGTGGAAAATGGTGAAAAAGCTGACAAAAGCTTGAAATATTGGATTAGACCGGCATCGCTTACTACAGATGCGAAACAGGATGAAATATCTGAATTGTTTGATAAATTTAATTCTGTGCCATTTGATGACCGTGTCAATAGAAAGGCATAAATTGATGATATCATGAGAGGATATCTTGAAGATTTTATTAGAAAGAGCAACAGTAGTCTGGTGATGGAACTGAACAGCAGTTCATTAGAAGAACTGCTGCTTGCACAGGAAGTTGCAAATGAGACAGATACGGAATTAGATATCAGAAATATCGGTGTATTGATGTTTGCGGAACATCCGGAGAAGCTGATTCCGGGGGCATATATTGAGCTGATTCGATTTCATTCAGAAGAAGCCGAGGCATCGGATGATTTTACGGAAAAAATATTTACAGGACCAATATGGAGACAGGTTCAGGATGCTTTGAATTATATAAAGACAACTGTGATTGAGCAAAAAGTTGTAAAGGTTCAGGGTCAGGCGGAAGCAGAACGATAGTTTAACTATCCATATAAGAGACATTTAGTGAAGAGTATGAGGCTGTTGTGGCTGTTCATACTGCCTGCATGTGGATGAAGCTGTAGAAAAATTTACAGGTAAGATTATTGCTGTTGTTCATAGAAATGATGATGTGGAAGAAAAATGGGTTGTTGCACCTGCAGGAATGACTTTTTAAGCGTACTTAAGATAGATGAAAATACTGTGGCAACAGGATGTTTTGTGGATAATCATATCACAAGAGTTTATGTGTTGCCGGAATGTCAGAAAAAGGGTTACGGTACGTTTATTATGAAAACCATAGAGACTCAGATTGGCGAAAAATATGATAAGGCATATTTGGATGCTTCCTTGTCGGCAGCAGCACTTTATGAGAAATTGGGATATTTAACTATAAAACATGAGTGTTATCCGGTGGAAAACGGAGTGATACTTGCCTATGAAGTTATGGAAAAAGAGTTGCATCAGGTTTCTTCTACAATAAATTATGATGGCAGAAAATTTGTTCCAAAAATGAATTCAGAAAATGGAGAAGTTAGCGAGCAGACGATATTTTTATATCATCAAAATGGAAGTCTTTTGTGGGCGGAATATAGCGGTGGAGATATATTGAAAGGTTCTTTAATAGGTTCTGTTTCTAATAGCGGAGAGTTAGATTTTGCGTATCATCATATGAACCTGGATATGCAGATAAAGACTGGTAAGTGTCATAGTGTGCCGACTGTGAGAGAGAATGGGAAAATAGAACTGTCAGAACAATGGGAATGGACAAGCGGAGACTTTTCTGAGGGAGAGTCTTTGCTGGTAGAGGTGTAGGATGAAGGAAAAATATGAATACAAAAAGGCAATCGTTGAAAATATAGATGAATTGGTAAGAACAAGTCTTTCAGGGCGTCTTGGATGTCCTCCGCCGTTTGAATGTCATACTCTCTAAGAGGACGCATATGCGTCCTTTTATTTTGCAGCTTTCCGGAGTAATTCGTCAAAGGTGTCTGCTGCCCCTTGTTTCATGTCCTCCGTGTTATGTACATACTTATCAAATGTAGTCTGTATGGATGCGTGCCCAAGTCGTTCCTGCACGGTCTTGGGCGATATGCCTGCTTCAATTAGCATAGTTGCGTGTGTATTCCTCAATGAATGGTAGTCAAATTTTTCAAGTCCAAGTCTGTGGTGTATGATTCTTGACGGATACTTGAATGAATCTGTTGAGACATATTCTCCGTTTTCTTTCCTGAAAACGATGTCGGCAGTTGGCAGTGTGCAGGGGATGCCTTTTTCAATTTCTATGATTCGCTGTATGGTTTTGCCTTTCTCGTCCGTTTCATCCTTAAGGTATAGTTCTTTATAATATTCACCGTAGTAAATCTGGTTTTCGAGCTGTTTTTTTCTCCATGCCTTTAATACCTGAATCAAATCATTTGACACAACGATAGCCCGGTTACTTGTTGGGGGTTTGGGAGACTGGAAGTACCATGCGGAGCGTTCCTCTTTCTTTCCCTTTTCCTGAAAGGCTTTTCGGATGTCAACGCCAAAGTTTCTTTTGACAATCTGCTTATTGACAGTGATTGTTTTACTGGGGAAATTAATATCATTCCATGTAAGCCCAAATGTTTCAGATATCCTTAGACCAGCATACCAACCAATCATGACCGCAATGTCGAATGGTCTGTGGTCTTTTAGCATTTCCATGATTTTATTGTATTCATCAACGGAAATAAGTTCTCTTTGTTTTGGCTGCCGGCAATCTTTCGGGTATTTTATGCGTCGGCAAGGATTATCTTTGACATATCCTAAATCTATGGCATATTCATATGCCTGGGACAAGGGGGCAATAATGTTTTCAATTGTAGACTTGGAGAAATTAAGTATAAATTTTTCATTGATAAATTCTTGTATGGCGGCAGTGCCCAAGGCAGAGAGTCTGTATGCGCCAAAGTTTGGTTTCAGGTGCCTTTCAATAGTACTTAAATTTCCTAACTGTGTATTGTACTTGTTGTTTATCTTGCTGTAGTTGTCCATATAATAATCAAGGAAGTCTGCCACGGATACAGCTGATGCTTCAAAATGCTGCCCGGAGTTGTTGTAATAATAGCACAAGTTATCGTATGATATCTGCCTCTGTCTTTTCATATCTTGAAAAATAGGCATAAAAAGAACCGCGAGTCAATGAGGCAGGCGGTTCTTTTTTGTTATTCATTTTTTATTTGAAACATATTCCGCAAGTAGTATATCCCAGGGCGATAAGTTCTTCTACAGTCTGGCTGGAGGTCGCGTAATTGTGAGGTGCAATTTTAGGCACAGAGGAACATGAAGGATAATGTATCTTTTTCGTGTTATTATTCAGGACATAATTGGCAGTAGTCTGCTGCTGTTCTGTATTGTTGTATGTATCAAAATTGTTTCCGGTATTGTTGGCGGCAGCAAGGTTCGCATTACGCATAACTGTTGAAGCTTCAGGAGTTATAAAATACTGACCGTCAACTTGCACTACGGTGCCATTTGTGATGCACTGGTTAAGAAGCGCAGTGTCCGTGGTGGCGAAAGGTGTGTATGAGGTTACAATCTGATAAAAACCATCTGAATCATCGGGGGCAAGTGCTCCTGTGGGATTAACACAGATACCATTTGCATCAAAGAGAAACCAGAGATTGGAGACTTCCACCCAGGCAGAAGTAACATTAGTGCCATCATCTTTCTGGTAATGGATGCCAGTGGCATCCTGTGTAAATCCTGCTGCAAATACATTGACTGAAAATATCAGGCTGAATAACAGGGTGAGTGGAATGAATTTAAAGATTTTTCTTTTCATAGAGATACCTTCTTTCTTTACGTATTTATGTTACATAATAAGTATAGCCTATAAAGATAAAAAATGAAAGTATGCTGTAAGATATTGTCAATTATTTAGGTATGTTGCAATAAACTATGAAAAAGTGACGGTTGGTATGTTGTATATATCTTACAAATATGTTATCTGCTTAAGATGGTTTGGGTAAAAATCTCTTTTTCACTGTCATTTAATTCGGCATACATTTTTAAAACCATATTTATCTTGTCATTACTGATAGTGAGACTTTTTTCTTTTGTGAAAAAAGAGGTAAGGGTATGGCTAATATGCAGGTAAATACTTCATAAATTATCTTTTTTATTCGTTAAAACCTCACTAAAGTAATTGGAATGCTTTTAGTTTATCACATTTATATGTACGTTTATATGAAAACTGCAAGAAACTATAAAAAAATGACGGTTAGTTTTTGGGTAGTATCTGACGAAAATTGTGCCAAAAGTAAGATATGAAAACATAAGGGTGGATTTTATGGCTTAGAGTATGATAACATTTTAGTGTAGATAATAACCAAACAGATGATTAGAGGGGATGCTATGGAGGAAAGGAAAAAGAATATTATTGCTGCTAATGCTGTGACAAGTCGGCTTTTAAAAGAGTCTGGAACTTCTGTCATAATATCATCCGCAAGTTTGGCAATAGCGTCATCCCTGTCAAATTCAGGAAACAGTTCACCCTCGCCGTCTCGCAACCAGTTCTCACTGACACCAAGGCAATAAGTGATACGTAAGCTGCGGCAAAAATGATTCAGCAGCTTACGGGGGGCAGATCTATTTCAGATCCGAACGGACAGATATTACCACAGCGCTTTTTGGGGAACGGCAGCTGCCGCATGGATTGAGGAGGCATTGAATTTAAGACCGGAGCTGGCGGCAAAGCCGGAAAGCCTTGACAAATATGATGTGATCTATATTGGATACCCTATCTAGCTTGCGTACCACAATTTGATACAATGCACCCAGACATGACTTTGGGTGCATTTTTTAACGATAGGAATTTTTTCTGATATAATACAATATTTTGCGGTAACTCTATTCCTGTCCTGTTTGAAAGCAGACAGAGAAAGATGCCATGCAGAAGAAAATACCTGCTGTAAGAGAGTATTAGAGCGTTTTTGAAGTTAGCTTTCATCTATTTTTTGCGATATTCTTTCGGCAGGACTTTAAAATAGGTTTTAAATGCCGCAGTAAATCTGCTTTGGCTGTCATAGCCGACAGCCCGTGCAATCTCCGCAATGCTTTTATCGGTTTCTTTTAGCATTTTTGCGGCCTGCTCCATGCGGTGCTCTTTGATGTGGGCGGCAATCGAAGTTCCGTAAATAGACTTGAAGGCGGTTTTTAAAGTGGTTGGATTGATGAGATATTTTTTAGATAGTTCTTCTATCGTGATTCGCTGCTCCATATGCCGGGTCAGCTGGTCGTGGATTTCCCGGATAATATGAAGCTGCTCGGTTTTGTATTCGTATAACTGCTGGCTGGAGTTAAATTCTGTTTTGCTAAGATAAAGAAGCAGCTCCATAGTCTTTATTTTCTGATATGGCAGTTTCAGGCTTTCCGGCTGGTTAAAAAATGCAGAAAAAATACGCTCTGTCTGTTCATTTCCGGCAAGAAAAACAGGAGAGTCATTCCTGCAGAATTTTTCAGATAATATAGTTTCAAAGATATTGCTGCCTTTTAACAGTTCAGGCGGATTACCGGAAACTTCCCGCAAATCAATGTAGATGGAAAGCCCCTGGTATATACCGTTTGGAAAGGTAAGCACAGAATCCGTACAGGCTTTCATGGTATGAAGGGAAAAGTCACCTGGATTCAGATAAATGCGGTTTCCGCTTTTCATTTCCCATACAATCTGTCCGGTTTTGCAGTAGTTGATTTGAATGATGTGTGACATGGCTTTATGCTGCACAGAAAACGAACCGGATGAAAATGTCCGATAACATATTTTAATACCGGGATAAAGCGGAATGATTTCATCTGCAATTTCGAGGTAAAACGTTTCCACATCTTTTTGTATTTTTATCAATTCATCATTCATAGGGCAGACCTCACAATTCAGGGCAGGTAATTTCCATGACCTGCTCAATCATCTGGTGCAGCAGGCGGCCCTGTTCCGTATCAGCAGCACGGTAGTAAACTTCTTTTCCCTCCCGGCGGCAGACAATCAGGCCGCTGTTCTTCAATGGCCGGAGGTGATGGGATACAGCCGGGCTTGACATATCCAACATAGCAGAAATGTTGAGGACACATTCCTCACAATGGCAGAGAAGCCAGAAAATTCGGATTCTGGTGGTATCGCCAAGCTGCTTGAAAACTTCGGCCACAGTTTGAAAATGATCCACATGATTTAGCTGTTTCTGTATCAGTTCTGTTTGCTGCATTTCTCCGTGCTGGTGTGGTAATTTCGCGCGTTCCATATTATTTTTCCTTTCTTTTTTGCTTGCATTTCGCCCAAATGGAAATACTTTTCGCCTATTTGGGAGGGAATGCCTGAGAGGTATTGACGGGTGTCTTTTTGTGTATTATACTGCAACCATGATGATTAAACAAGTACTTAATCATTAAATTTAATAAAATAGAAAATAGCAAGGAGGACTTTTCCAATGAAAAAGACTTACAAGATCGAGGTAGACTGTGCCAACTGTGCAAACCTGATGGAGGATGCGGCCCGCAAGACCGCCGGCGTACAGAGCGCAACGGTCAATTTTATGACACAGAAGATGATCGTGGAATTTGACGAAGGGCAGGAGCCGAAAGATGTTATGAAGAACGTGCTGGATGCCTGCAAGAAAGTGGAGCCGGACTGCGAGATTTTCCTTTAAGCGGCAGCTGCCAGTGATGGAATGACACCCTTAAAATGCACCGCTGCAATTTAGGGTGCCATTTTTACCAATAACAATGAAACAATTAAGCATATTTTGAAAGGAGTTTTACTATGCAGGAATTAGTGATAAGCATACTGCTGACAGTTGTTATCATAATGGCTGCTGCTCTTCTTATTTTTGTCGGCAGCCGCAAAGATGGCATGACAAAAAAGCAACGGGTTATGATGGCTCGGATTTTAATCAGTGCCGGAATCTTACTGGCGCTCCAGTTTATTTCCGCAGAGATGTTTGATGCGATTGACGAATATTTATTCCCGTCCGCTGGAAGATGGCTTCGCTTTGCGTGTTATCTGATTGACTATTTGATTATTGGATATGACATTCTGAAGAAAGCAGCAAAAGGCATTAAAAACCGTCAGGTATTTGATGAAAGTTTTCTGATGGCAGTGGCTACGATTGGGGCAATGGCACTGGCGATTTATGAGAATGGCGAGTATCTGGAAGCGATTGCCGTTATGCTGTTTTACCAGATCGGGGAGTGGTTCCAGGGCTATGCAGTTGGTAAGAGCCGCCGGAATATCAGCAGCCTGATGGATATTCGCCCCGATTATGCGAATGTAGAGAGGAATGGAAAGTTAGAGCAGGTAGATCCGGACGAAGTGGGAATTGGCAGCGTGATTGTTGTACAGCCGGGAGAAAAAGTGCCGATTGACGGGATTATCGTTGAGGGTGCTTCCAGCTTGAATACCAGCGCATTGACAGGGGAAAGCCTGCCGAGGGAAGCAAAGGCTGGTGACGAAGTAATCAGCGGATGTATCAGCATGACTAGCGTATTGAAGATACAGACCACAAAGGAGTTTGGGGAATCCACGGTTTCTAAGATTTTGGATTTGGTAGAAAATGCTAGTTCACGAAAATCAAAATCGGAAGATTTTATCTCAAAATTTGCAAAAATCTATACTCCTGCTGTCTGCTATGCAGCATTGGCCCTGGCGTTTCTCCCACCTGTTGTCCGTATGCTTTTTATGGACTTGTCTGCGGACTGGGGTGTCTGGATTTACCGGGCATTGACATTCCTTGTTATCAGCTGTCCTTGTGCGCTTGTAATCAGTATTCCATTAAGTTTCTTTGCAGGAATAGGAGGCGCAAGCAAGGAGGGCGTGCTGGTAAAGGGTTCCAACTATCTGGAAATCCTCTCCCAGACCAAGTATGTTGTTTTTGACAAAACCGGAACGATGACAAAAGGCGTCTTTGAAGTAAATGGTATTCATCACTCCACCATAGACAATGAGAAACTGTTGGAGTATGCGGCTCTTGCAGAGAGCGCATCTTCCCACCCGATCAGCAGGAGTTTACAGCGGGCATATGGGAAAGAGATTGACAGAACCCGTGTATCGGATATACAGGAAATCAGCGGAAATGGGGTGACTGCAAAAGTAGACGGCGTAAAGGTTGCCGCTGGTAATGACAAATTGATGAAGCACTTAAACATTCCTTATCAGGATTGTCATCAGACAGGTACGATCATCCACATGGCAGTAGGTGGGGAATATGCGGGACATATCGTAATCTCCGATATTATAAAACCTCATTCTAAGGCGGCAATTGCGGAGTTAAAGAAAGCAGGGGTAGATAAGACCGTCATGCTGACTGGGGATGCAAAGAAAGTGGCAAATCAGGTTGCCGCCTCACTTGGAATTGATGAGGTTTACAGTGAGCTTCTTCCGGCTGACAAGGTAGAAAAGGTAGAAGAACTATTGCGGGTGAAGTTAGGCAAAGCAAAGCTGGCATTTGTTGGCGATGGTATCAATGATGCGCCGGTGCTTTCCAGAGCGGACATAGGTATCGCTATGGGCGCGATGGGTTCCGATGCGGCAATCGAAGCGGCTGACATTGTGCTGATGGATGACGATCCGATCAAGATAGCAAAGGCAATCAAAATTTCAAGGAAATGTCTGCGGATTGTTTATCAGAATATTTCGATGGCGCTTGTTGTGAAATTTGCCTGCCTTGCATTGGGAGCTGTGGGAATCGCAAATATGTATCTGGCAATCTTTGCGGATGTGGGTGTAATGATTCTTGCGGTACTGAATGCAATCCGCTGTCTGTTTGTGAAAAAACTGTAAGGAAGGAAAAGAAAGCAAACATGAATCGAGAATATGAAAAAAAGCGGAGATTCTGCTTGAACGGATGGAGTGGGCAGAAGCTTTTTTTCAAGTGTTGTGAAAGCAGGGTAAGGCTATTACAGTTTTTATCCTAAATACTCAGATTTTAGTTTTTCAAGCAGCCGTTCGGCAATGGGGGTAAAGATTTGGTATTTTTTCCAGATTAAATATATTTTTGTTTCGAGTTTGGGTGTAAGAGGGCGGAAAACAAGGCCGCTCTCGGGACTTGTATCGATCAAATGTTCAAAAGTTAAAAGATAGCCCAGCCTTTCCCTGACAAAAAGGGAACCGTTATAGGACAGGCGGAACGATCCTTCAAGGTGCAATTTATCCATACGGTTACCGCTCCATTTAGAAATATCATGATTCCATCCTTGTTCGGAACAAAATAAAGGAAGTCCGATCAGGTCATCTATGCTGATGGCATTTTTTTGTGCTAATTTGCAGTCTTTTGGCATGACAACGCCCCACAGGTCAGCGGCAGGAAACTCTAAATAATGATATTTTGCAGTATTGGGTTCCTGTGCCAGCACGGCAAAGTCGATGATGCCCTTATCCAGTTTTTCTGTAACCTGTTCCGTGTCGCCGCTGGTAATATGATAATGCAGATCAGGGTAAGACTCTTTGAATCTTCTGATTGTGGCGGCGAGGTATCTGATCTGGTAAGATTCCGCCAGGCCGAAGTAAACATCCCCTCCCAGAACATCATCCAAAGCAAGAAATTCTGTTGTGATTTTGTCAGCCATTTTTATCAAGTCTTCTGCCCGTTTTCGCAGCAAAACACCTTCCTCAGTCAGCTGTATGCTGAAACTGTGGCGCGTGAACAGTTTTTTTCCAAGCTCATCTTCAAGCGCTTTTAACTGCTTGGAGAGTGCGGGCTGGGTAACGTGAAGCAGCTGCGCCGCACGGGTCATGTTTTCTTCTCTTGCCACGGCAAGAAAATATCGCATGGTTCGCAGTTCCATTTTGACCTCCTATGATATTCCCAAAATTTATATCACGATATAAATTATATCCATTAGCGAAATGAAAGTCAAGGGGATATAATACAGGCATAGCAGGAAGGGAGGCGGTTATACGGATGATCTGATTCAGAATCTAAAGGATGCAGGCTGTTGTGATCAGACCATTGAGCAGATCTGCAGGCTGTATGGTAACGGTCAGATTCAGGATGCGATTAAAATGCTGCGGAAACATCGCTGCGGTCTGATGGAAAGCCTGCATGAAAGTCAGGAAAGGGTTGACTGTCTTGACTTTTTAGTATGGAGAATGGAGAAGGAAAAAGAAAGAGAGGTATTATAAAATGGAAAATACTGTAAAACTGGAACTGACAAAGGAATGGGATAAGACTTTCCCGAAAAGTGAAAAGGTGAACCACCGCAAGGTGACATTCCCGAACCGTTACGGGATCACGCTGGCGGCAGACCTTTATGAGCCGAAAGGGGTGGAAGGGAAGCTGGCTGCGATTGCGGTATGCGGGCCGTTTGGCGCGGTGAAGGAGCAGGCAGCCGGACTGTATGCGCAGACGCTGGCGGAGCGCGGCTTCCTCACCATTGCCTTTGATCCTTCCTTTACCGGTGAAAGCGGCGGTACACCCCGTTACATGGCTTCGCCGGATATCAACACAGAGGATTTTCAGGCGGCGGTGGATTTCCTTTCCGTACAGGAAAATGTTGACCCTGAGCGTATCGGCATTATTGGCATCTGCGGCTGGGGCGGTCTGGCACTCAATGCGGCGGCGTTAGATACCCGCATTAAGGCAACGGCTGCGTCCACCATGTATGATATGGCCCGCGTCAATGCCAACGGATATTTTGATGCAGAGAACTCTGCGGATGCGCGGTATGCAAAGAAGGAAGCCATGAACGCCCAGAGACTCATGGATTATAAAAATGGCAGCTATGCGCCGGGCGGTGGCGTTGTCGATCCGCTTCCGGAGGATGCGCCTTTCTTTGTAGCAGATTATCATGATTACTATAAGACGGATCGCGGCTACCACAAACGTTCGTTAAATTCCAACGGCGGCTGGAATGTGATCGGCTGTATGTCCTTTATGAACCAGCCCATCCTACAGTACAGCAATGAGATCCGCAGCGCAGTCCTTATCATGCACGGGGAGAAAGCACATTCCTGCTATTTCAGCCGCGATGCTTATGATGCAATGGTGAAGGATAACCCTTATACAGATAACAAGGAGCTGCTGATCATCCCGGATGCAGTCCACACGGATCTGTATGACGGCGGCGGGAAGGACGCCATCCCGTTCGATAAGCTGGAGCAGTTTTTTTCGGACAATATGAGATGACATTTATAAACTTAAAATACGAGGAGGAAGACGATGTTAGGAAATTTTATGTATTGTAACCCGACGAAACTTTATTTTGGCGAGGATTCCCTTGCCAGCCTGAATGAGGAGCTGCCTAAGTATGGACAGAATGTACAGCTTGTGTATGGCGGCGGGTCGATCAAAAAGAATGGTATCTATGATAAAGTCATGGAGATTTTGAAAGCAAATGGAAAAAATGTGTTGGAAGATGCAGGCGTGATGCCAAATCCTACGGTACAGAAGCTGTATGAAGGCTGTAGGATTGCCAGAGAGGGTAAGGCAGACCTGATCCTTGCGGTCGGGGGCGGTTCTGTCTGCGACTATGCAAAAGCGGTACGGAGGATTCTGAAAATATGGACTCTAATTCTACAGCAAAAAGTCTGGTTGTATATTTTTCCATGCCGGAAACGATGGAGCCTGAGAATATGTCGAGGGAGGAAGAACTCAGCACCGTTGTGATTGACGGTGAGGTTTTGGGAAAATTCCGAGCTTGAGGATATTGCACAGAAAGAGCAGTCAGAAAATTTTCGGTCTGAGATTGCAGGGACTGTGGAGAATATAGAACAATATGACACCATCTTTTTGGGATTCCCCAACTGGCTTGCGTACCACAATTTGATACAATGCACCCAAGCATGAGTTTGGGTGCATTTTTTAACGAAAGGAATTTATGGCAGTCTATTTTTATCTCCCCATTCACACATCCCGTCTAATATAGGAATGAGCGATTTCCCACGTTCTGTCAAGCTATATTCCACTTTTGGAGGTATTTGAGGATATTCTTTTCTGTGTACCAATTGGTCTGCTTCTAATTCTTTTAGTGTAGAGCTTAATGTTTTAAAAGAAATTTGACCAATATATTTTTTCATTTCATTGAATCGGACAATACCAAATTCCATAAGCGTATAAAGAATTGTCATTTTATATTTCCCGTTGATGAGGGATAATGTGTAGCTGAAACCAGTTGTTTCCAAGCATTCTTGTGATATACAGCGTTCGCCCATCTCTACACTCTCCTTTAGGTAAGTATATAACTTCTGAGTTAGTACCGCACTTAAAGGTGCGTACTTGTTTTCTGTTTCATTCTTGCTATAATTATAATACAACAGCAGGAAAAGTCAATCCTGCAGTAAAGGAGGAATCGTTGTATGAGTAAGAAAATTGTTGTTATTACAGGAAGCCCGCGTAAAAATGGCAACAGTTCTGCCATGACGGAAGCGTTTATCAAGGCCGCCAAGGAGAAAGGGCATACCGTAACCCGTTTTGATGCCGCCTTGAAAAAAGTGGGTGGATGCCGTGCCTGCGAAACCTGCTTTTCCACGGGGAAAGCCTGCACCTTTGATGATGACTTCAATACGATAGCGCCAGCTATTCTGGAGGCAGATGCCCTTGTGTTCACTATGCCGGTCTATTGGTATTCTATTCCGGCACAGATTAAGGGGGTTATTGACCGGATTTTCTCTTTCGTAGTAGGCGGTAAAGATATTTCCGGCAAAGAGTGTGCGCTGATTGCCTGCTGTGAGGAAGATGATATGTCAGTCATGGATGGGGTTCGTATCCCCATGGAGCGCATGTGTGCTTTGAACAAATGGAAGATGGTTGGCGAGATTCTGATTCCCGGTGTTCTGAATGTAGGTGACATTGACAGGACGGATGGCTGCAAAAAGGCGGCGGCTTTAGCTGACGAGATTTAGGGAGAGGAATATGAGTAAGAAGATTGTGATTCTGAATGGGAGTCCCAGAAAAGCGGGGAATACTGCGGCTTTGACAGCACAATTTACGAAAGGCGCAAAAGAAGCGGGAAACACGGTTACGGAATTTTTCCTTGACGGTATGGATATCCATGGCTGCAAGGGCTGCTTTGGGGGCAAAAGCAGCAGGGAATGCCCTTGTGTCCAAAGAGATGATATGGATAAAATTTATCCGGCAGTGAAAGAATGCAATGTGATTGTATTCGCCACGCCGTTGTATTACTGGAATATGAGCGGCCAGATCAGAACGGCTATCGACCGCCTTTTTGCATTGGAGGAAGGCGATGGGAATCTCCTGCGAGGGCATGGCAGGGCTTCGGCATTGCTTATGGCGGCGGAAGGAAATGGCTTTGAAGATGTGCTTCTTTACTATGATCATTTGATGGAGCATCTGAAATGGGAAAACCTTGGTCATGTCCTTGCCGGAGGGAATGGGTATGTGGGTGACATTGAAGGGAAACCAGAACTTCAAAAAGCCTACGAGCTTGGAAAATCAATTCAATAAAAAGAAATAAACACTATGAATAAAGTTAATTGCCTATGCGATGGCAAAGACTCCTTACAGCGGGGAAATGGTACGGAACAATAAAAAAGTTATTCTTACAATCCCTGGTGCAGAAATGGCCGAAGCAGTGATGGGCTGCGGCAGCACTACAGACTGTGATACGGATAAAGCCGCCAGGCTTGGAATTGAGCTTACAGAAGTAGGGCGCAGTGATATTACATGGGATTTTTAGAACTGGCGGCTGCAGGATATCCGGTTCGTTCGTATTCAGATTGTCCGATTGAGACGGAAAAGATTTTGAAAGCCGGGCAACTCGCACCGACAGCGGTTAATTTCCAGCCGAAGAAAATCTATGTATTAAAAAGCAAAGTTTTCAACGAGAAGCTGTTGCACAGGCTTGTGGATTACGCAACGGTCTATCCGGACGGCAGGGTGGTATTCACTTTCCGCAACGGAGTGGAAATCGGGGTGAAGATTTAAAGAAAGTAGCGGCCGGAACATCGGGTTTGTGCCAGATGCCTCCGGCCGCTTTTTCTGTGTGTGGAAATATAGTTTACAGTGTATGGAAATTTGTGAAGAGTTGAGGTATAATTCTGATGCTGTGAGAGAACGGCAATTGGTAGTTGTGGAGGTGGAAAATGGAATTTTCAAAAGATGGATTGACAAAATCTCTTTTTGTTATAAAATAGTTCTAAAAAGAACAAAAAGGAGAATGCAATGATTCCATTAAATCCATGGGAACATCAAAATGCAATCAAGGCGCTTTATTCAAAATGTGTGGAAGGGGTCTGTGTAAAACATAACATTACCCGAATGGAATTGGACATCCTTCTCTTTTTAGCCAATAATCCATGTTTTGATACAGCAACAGATATTATTGAGGTCAGGTATCTGTCAAAATCCCAGGTATCGTCTTCCATAAAACTTTTGGAACAGTGCGGTTATATAAGAAAAGAGTATTTGAAATGTAACCGTAAGACAGCACATTTGAGGATATGCAAAGGGGCTGTGGACATCATCCATGATGGGCGGGCCGCGCAGGAGGAATTTATTTCAATCATGCTGAATGGTTTTTCACGGGAGGAAATTGACAGCATAAAAAAACAAAATGACCGTATCCTGCGCAATATAAATACGTATCTGAAAAGGAAGGAGGCAGAATAATGTTAAAATTTTTCATTTGTTTTATTGCAGGAATTGGAGCCGGGCTCGGAACGGGGTTTGCGGGGATGAGCGCCGCCGCTGTAATCAGTCCTATGCTGATTACTTTTCTGGGGCTTCCGGCATATGAGGCAGTCGGCATTGCACTGGCGAGTGATGTTCTTGCAAGTGCCATAAGCGCATACACTTATGGGAAAAATAAAAACCTTGATATTCGAAATGGCCTGGTAATGATGGTGACCGTTCTGATTTTTACATTGGTGGGGAGTTTTGCCGCAAGCCGCGTTCCGAATACCACTATGGGCAGTTTCTCCGTATTCATGACACTGATCCTCGGGATCAAATTCATCGTAAAGCCTGTTATGGCGACAAAAGAATCCATGCAGGCGGTCAGCGGAAAAAAGCGTATCATACAGTCAGTTGCCAGCGGAATAGTTGTCGGGTTTATCTGCGGTTTTGTAGGTGCGGGCGGCGGAATGATGATGCTTCTGCTCTTGACCAGCCTGTTAGGGTATGAATTGAAGACTGCGGTTGGGACAAGTGTGTTTATCATGGCTTTTACGGCCTTTACAGGCGCCGCCAGTCATTTTGCCATAGGCGGTATACCGGATGTGTGGTGCCTGCTGTTCTGTGTGGCATCCACACTGCTCTGGGCGAGGATTGCCGCCAAATTCGCAAATAAAGCCAGTGCAGCGACATTAAACCGTGCAACCGGCATTGTGCTGGCTGTTTTGGGAGTGGTCATCCTGACAGTGAATTACTTGAAATAATGAAATCAGAAACCTACTGTTTAAACCATTCGGCAGGTTTCTGATTACAGCCAGTTATCAGCACCGGGTTGATTCGTTTGTTCCGATTGAGGAAGTTGCAGGTGTCATGCAGGAACTGATGCAGGAGGGAAAAATTACGCACTGGGGACTATCGGAAGCTGACGAAGAAACGATACGCCGCGCCCATGCGGTCTGTCCGGTAACCAGTTTGCGCTTATCAGCGGCACTGGCGTACCGGAACCGACGTTAAAGATAGCCGAAGGCCTAAAGGCGCGGGGCGTATGCAATGCCCATGACAGGGGGCATGGACGCACGCATCCATCGGCAGGATTTTGGAGAACCATAATTATCTCGGCACGGAATACTACCCGCAGATCATAGACAGGGAATTGTTTGACCGGGTGCAGGAACGCAGGGAACAGATACGGGTGGAAAAAGGAAAGGGATGCCACAGACCGGGCAGGGACGAGAGAATCCTGTTCGGCGGCGTCATAACCTGAGGAGAGTGCGGGAAAACGTACAGCCATATCCAGCCTCATAACAAAACAAGAAGCGGCGGGAAGGCGAAGTGGAATTTCCTGCGCCGGCGGGCGGGTCGGACATCATGGCGCTTATTTACGAGAGGGCGCAGGAGCGATACCGCAGAAGTGATATTTCTGAACGGAAGCAGCATCAGAACAGGACACCGGTAAAACTATGGAAAGGTAAAAAATGTTTGAAACTGACAAATAGCTGAAGAACATTATATCAAAGACATGTATTAGTATTACATAAAATTATTTAAGAAATAATTTATTGAAAAGCATTAAAACTTAAAGTATGATAGAAGAAAATAGGAGGAGGGATTGAATGACACGAATCAAGGAAAAGGCAGTAGAAATGATTCAACGTATGCCAGATGATGATATGTTTTATGTAATCAATATCCTTCAGAATTTGGAAGAAATGACAGCAAAGAAAGATACCGAAAAAGAACAGGCCATGGCAGCATTTCAGGATATACTGAAGTATAGAGGAAGACTGCCGGAAGACTTCGATGCGGATAAGGAACTGGCAGAGGCAGGGGAGGCGAAGTACGGTAATCTTGGTTAATACAAATATTCTTATGGATGTTATTGCCAATCGAGAGCCGTATGATGAGTATGAAAAGAGGATATTGGAGAAATGTGCCAAAAAGGGAGTGACAGGCATTATGGCGGCTCATAGTATTCCTGATTTGTTTTATATCCTTAGAAAAGATTTCAGTCAGGAAGAAAGGCGTGCCTTGCTAAAGGATTTATGTTCCATATTCCGCATCTCCGATCTGAATACGAAGAAGATAATGGCAGCATTGAATAATGATAAGTTTATTGATTCTGAAGATTGTCTGCAGGAGCAGTGCGCGGTAGAAGAGGTAGCAGATTACATTGTGACTAGAAATCCAGATGATTTTATAGAATCAAGAGTAAAAGTTATTCAGCCGGATGAATTGGTGAGTCTTTTTTAGGTTTAGTCATAATGGTATAAAGTATGATAAGAGGATGGAATCGGAAACTTTATAATGGGTTCGTATGAGTACAGGTGATAACAAAGAAGCAGCAGGTCCACGGGCCTGCTTTTTGCCATTAAATATGAAGATTGATGAAATTGGACAGATTTACCGGAACGTCCTGCGCGAAAAAGAGGGCGGGCTCTTACGGTTTCGAAACATTTATCAGTTTTCGCAGATTGACGAGCTGATGGAGGAGCTGACTGGCTGGATGATCGGATTTCACGAAAAGATTGACACGGAGTATAGGAAGAATATGCAGATGGGCGTGTGAGGCGCAGGGCAGCGGAGGGGGATTGTTATAAAGATATGGGCGAAAAGGATTTTCAAGGAGGACAGGGAGCAATGGCAGGACGGAAAGTGACGATTAAGGATGTGGCGAGGGAGGCCGGTGTCTCGATCTCCACAGTTTCCAATGCGCTCAACGGTGTGGACGTGCTCCGCCCGGATACTAAAAGACACATTCTTGAAGTGGCAGAGCGCATGAATTATGTGCCCAATCTCAACGGCAGAAATCTAAAGTCGCAGTTTACAAAGGTGATTGGTCTTTTTCTCACATCGATCAGAGGTGCGTACTATAATGTCCTGGTGGATTCCATCGATCAGGAGTGCAGGAAATATGGGTATGAACTGAATATCTTTGTCAGCGAGCGAGCCGAGAATATGATGGCAAATATTCTCGGCAAACGGGTTGACGGGGCGATCATCCTGAATAAGCATATTCAGGAAAAGGAAACACTCCTGTTTCAGAAAACACAGATGCCGGTTGTATTCATAGACAGGAAACAGCAGGGGGAAAAGATTGCCAGCGTTGTCTTTGACTCATACCACGAGGGCGAGATGGTGGCAGAATATCTGCTGGAACTGGGGCACCGCACATTTGCCTACGTGAATGGGGTATATGACAATTATGATAACTTACAGCGGTTGGAGGGTTTTCGTGCCGGGCTGGAACGGACAGGAATACGTCTATTGCAGAACTGTATCATAAATGGTGCATTTGAGAAAGAAACCGCGTACCATTCTATGAAAACGCTTATAAGAGAATCTAAAGAAATGGGAAAATCGCTGCCGGACGCAGTCTTTGCCGCAAACGACGTGAGTGCGATCGGCGCGGTGGAGGCGCTGACGGACAGTGGAATTCGGGTGCCCGGGAAGGTGAGCGTTGTAGGCTGTGATGACATCGAGATGGCGCGCATGGTGCGACCGTCGCTCACTACAGTGCGGACTTCTTTTGAAAAGCAGGGGATGATGGCAGTCAAATATCTGATGGGAATGATTATGGGTGAACAAGAAGGCTGTATTGATGTCCTGCAGGGGAAAATTGTTGCAAGGGAGTCAACGTGTGCAAGGAACTGTTCAGATAAATGAACAGATTATTTCTGAACAGCGCCTATGGCCTGTGCAGGAGCGATAAAAAATAGTAGATTCTTTATAAAAACTGTATAAAGTTAAAAATATAGATTGTAAAAACGTTTTTATTGTGTTAATCTATTTCAAAATAAAAACGTTTTTATTCGGTTGGTTTCAAACACACTCTAATGTGGCAAAAGTGAAAAGTGAGGATTATGAATATGGAAGAGAAAAAAATTTCGTTTGAAGAACAGGTTTCGGTATTGTGCAGAAGGGCAGCCGCACAGGGCGCGGTTCTCCTGAAAAATGAAAACGCGGTTCTGCCGCTCGCCGCAGACGACAACGTGGCGGTGTTTGGGAGATGCCAGAAGGAGTATTACAGGAGCGGGACAGGCTCCGGCGGTGCGGTGAATGTCCCATACACGACGAATCTTGTGGACGGACTCCGCGGCAACGGCGTCCGCCTCAATGAAAAGCTGGCAGTGTGCTATGCAGAGTGGATCGCCGCGCATCCGTTTGACAATGGCGGAGGCGGCTGGGCGTGTGAGCCGTGGTGCCAGCAGGAAATGCCTGTGACGCAGGCGCTTGCGGCGGAGGCAGCTGCTGTCTCCAACAAGGCGGTCGTGGTGATTGGACGGACGGCAGGCGAGGACAAGGACAACGCGGCGGAGGAGGGCAGCTATTATCTGACCGGCGCAGAGCGGGAAATGCTCCGCTGTGTGTGCGACAGCTTCGAGCGTGTAATCGTGGTGCTGAATGTACCAAACATTATCGACATGGGCTTTGTGCAGGACAGCGCACATATCAGGGCGGTGGTGTACGCATGGCAGGGCGGCATGGAGGGCGGAAACGGCATAGCGGATGTCCTTGCAGGAAAAGAGGTCTTCCAGGGAAAACTGACTGACACCATCGCGCGGAAGATTACAGATTATCCATCCGACAGAAATCATGGCGGAAAGGAGAAAAATATATACCAGGAAGATATCTATGTAGGCTACCGATACTTTGAGACCTTCGCAAAGGATGCCGTGCTCTATCCGTTTGGGTATGGACTCTCCTACACGGAATTTGCCATATCGGACAGTGCGGTTACAGTGAGCGGAAGCGGTCCGGAGACCGTATTTGTATTTACATGCAAGGTGGAAAATACAGGCACACAGTACAGCGGACGCGAGACCGTGCAGCTGTATGTGGAGAAGCCTGCGGGCGGTATGGGAAGGCCCGCACGGGAGCTGGCCGGGTTTGCCAAGACGAGGAACCTTGGCTGCCAGGAGGAGCAAACGCTGCGGATCGAGGTTCCGGCGTACAGGCTTGCCTCATATGACGACATCGGTATCAGCGGATACAAAGACGCTTATGTGCTCGAGGCAGGCACATACTGCTTCCATGCAGGAACCAGCGTGCGTGACACAAAGCAGGTGCCTGTCGGCAAGGAGGCGGACTGGAAGCTTGCGGATACGGTTCTGGTCAGGCAGTGCGAGGAGGCGTTTGCGCCCATGGAAAATTTCGAGCGCATGCGCGCGGCAGGGGGAACGGACGGCACGCCGGTTCTGGTGTATGAACCGGTTCCGACAAGGACGGTAGACTTGAAGGAGCGCATCGAATCCAGACTGCCTGCGCTCATTCCGTACACGGGAAATAAGGGACTGCTGTTAAAGGATGTGGCAGAGGGAAACTGTGCGATGGAGACATTTATCGCGCAGCTCTCCAAGGAGGATCTGGCGGCGATCGTGAGGGGAGAGGGCATGTGCAGCCTCAAGGTGACGCCGGGGACGGCTGCGGCGTTTGGCGGTGTGTCCGACAACCTGTTCAGGTTTGGCATTCCGGTGGCCTGCTGTGCGGACGGACCGTCGGGAATCCGCATGGACAACGGTTCCCACGCCGCACAGGTTCCGATCGGGACACTGATTGCATGTACCTGGGATGAGACGCTTGCGGAGGAACTGTTTGCCTGTATCGGGGAGGAGATGATGCAGAATCAGGTTGACGCGCTGCTCGGGCCTGGCATCAACATTCACAGACACCCGCTCAACGGGCGGAACTTTGAGTATTTTTCGGAAGATCCCTTTGTGTCGGGCAGAATGGCTGCGGCAGTGGTGCGCGGAATCGGAAAAAAGGGCGTGCATGCCACGATCAAGCATTTTGCCTGCAACTCACAGGAGACAGGAAGGCATATTGTCAATGCGGTTGTCTCCCAGAGGGCGTTGCGGGAAATTTACCTGAAATCGTTTGAGATCGCGGTAAAAGAGGGCAATGCGCGGTCGGTGATGACCTCGTACAATCCTGTAAACGGGTTCTGGACAGCGTCGGCATATGACCTGAATACCACCATATTGAGAAAAGAATGGGAGTATGACGGCATTGTTATGACAGACTGGTGGGCGTGTATGAATGATGTCACAGAGGGCGGCGAGTGCTCCATGCTGCGCACTGCGGATATGGTCAGGGCGCAGAATGACATCTACATGGTGGTGAACAACAACGGCGCGGAGCTTAACTCCTACGGTGATGATACGATAGAGGCGCTTGGCATGGGAAGGCTTACCGTAGGGGAACTGCAGCGGTGCGCGATGAATATCTGTGGTTTCCTGATGCGGACACCGGCGTTTGGGCGGGAAGGAAACGGCGTGGTCAAGGTTCCGCTGATCAGGGCGCTCGATACAGACGCACACTGTGATAACGCGCTGGATGACAGCAGCAGGATTGTGTGGAATACCGCGGCGGAGGCAGAGAAAAGCTTTATGATAAAAACGGCGGGAAACTATGACGTGATCGCGCTGTTGAAGTCTGATGAGACGAACCAGGCGCAGTGCGTCTGCAAGGCGGTGCTGAACGGCGAGGAACTGGTCACCTTCCAGACCAACGGCACAAACGGAAGATGGATTCAGCAGAAGCTCCTGCGCGTATGTTTGGAAGCGGGCAGTTACCGGATGAAAATATTGTTTCCAAAACCGGGCATGGTGATTGATTTCATGGAACTTAGGGCGTGTGCCGAAATCGAGTAGGAAGGGTCAAATGGCAGAAATACTCTTTATGGAAGCACGCTGCAAAGCTTCAGTTCATGGCATCGCTGTGGAGCCCATCGGCATTCATGAAGACCAATGAAGAGATGAACCACGGCGGAAAATTAAAACAGGAATATTATTAGATGTGGGCGGATATGGTCGCGCGTTACGTGAGCGCATGAATCTTGACTGATGATAGTGTGGCAGTGTCTGCCGGTTAAAAATAAAAGTCTTTATTTTGCTGTCCTTTTCCTTCATTTCTGGTATAATGGTTGCAGGAGTTTTGATATAATAAAATCATTTTCCGCCGGTTGCGATGACGCATCCAAAGAAGATACAAACAGAGGGACACTGGATGTTATAAAATATTTTTGGACGGAGTACAGAGATGAAAGAAAAGGTAAAGGAAATTCGCAGTAGCCAGGTAAATATAGCAGATGCATTCTGGTCACGGATGCAGGAAAAGGTAATTGATGTCGTCATCCCTTTTCAGGAGAAGGTTTTGAATGACGAGGTTTCCGGGGTAGAGAAAAATCACGCCATTGAGAACTTCCGCATTGCAGCAGGGCTAAAAACAGGCGAGTTTTATGGGATGGTGTTTCAGGACAGTGATGTGGCAAAGTGGCTGGAAGGCGCTGCCTTTTCACTGTACAGTACAATCAGCGGTATGCAGTTTGATGGGAAGCAGTATTTCTATGTCAATCCATTGGAGTGTGAGCCGGGCGTGTCAGGAAAGCTGTTCGGATACAGGCATGCACTGCCCGTAAGGCCGGGGTGGTACGCCTGTGCATGCTGGAGGCATAATTAGCCATGAAAATTATGATGCTGATTCTGTCGGGCATGGCGCTGCTTACGCTGGTCATATTCCTTTTGTACCGTATTCTTGACGGTATCTATGACAGGCGGGTTGCGGCATACCAGAATAAGCTGTTGAAAAACGAGGTGGACGAGGTGCATAATATCTACCTCACAATGCGGGGATGGCGCCATGATTACCACAACCACATACAGTCGGTCAAGGCGTATCTGGCGATGAACAGTCTGGAGGAGGCGCGAGTGTATCTCGATGCGCTTGAGCAGGATTTGGACGATATCAATCTGCTGTTCAACACGGGAAATATCAATGCGGACGCGATACTGAACGCCAAGATATCCCTTGCCATCAAAAAGGGAATCCGGGTGGATTATAAGGCGACAGTTCCCAGGGCGCTTACAGTCTCGGACATTGACTTGTGCGTCGTCATAGGCAACCTGATAGACAATGCGGTGGAGGCGTGTGAGAAGGTCGCGTCCGAGAACCAGTTTATCCGTCTCTATATCGGCATCCTGCAAAAGCAGCTCTACCTGTCGGTCAGCAATGCGACGAATGAGGTCGTGCGAAAGCTTGACGAGCAGTATATCTCGACAAAGCGCGGCAACCATGGGCATGGGCTGAAACGAATCAACAAGATTGTGGACAAGTATGGCGGCTTCATCAACCGCAAAAACGAACCGGGTGTCTTTGTGACAGAGATTATGCTTCCGTTATAAAATTTCATTCTCCATTCATGCACAGATTTTTACCGTCTGTGCATTTTTTGTGCAGAATCAGGAAAAAGGTGATAGGATAACTGTATGGAATGGGAGGAGATGCCATGAAAAAGGATTCTTTGTGGAGCAATTACCGGTTTGCCTATACGCCGCTTCTGCGGCATAAGAAAAAGATTGTCCTGAGTACCGTTGCGGAGGCGGTGTTCTATGTCATTGTTCCGGTTGTGGGAATGACAATCACATCCATGATTATAGGAAGCCTTGAACAGGGCGTTTCTGTGTGGAAGCTTGTGGCGCGCATCCTGCTGGCATTTACGGGCTATGGTGTGCTGAACATGGTGAAGGGCTATCTGGATGCGCGCGGCAACAGTCAGTATATCGAGGTCCGGACGGAGCTGTTTATCATGGATCATATAAAAAAGGATCTGACAATCAGCATGGAGCAGTATGAGGATGCTGCGGTTCAGAAATTAAAGGAGAAAGCCAACGACTGCATGTGGGCAAATATGTGGGGCATAGAAGGTTTTTTCCGGCACAACAGCGATCTGTTAAAGAGTGTGCTGGGGCTGCTTCTTTACATGCTGCTTGTGGGTACCATGAACTGGAGGATTCTGCTGCTGCTTGTCGGGATATCGCTAGTCAGCGCTTCTGCGGCATACATGGTGACACGCCATTATGAAAAAATGCAGGATCCGCTATCGGAGCAGAACATGACAATGAACTATATCAACCGCGAGGTGGACGATGTGCAGGGCGGCAAGGACATCCGCATTTTCGGGCTGGGCAGCTGGATTATCGGAAAGTATGACAGGGCAATTAAAAACTGCCGCAGGCTCTACTTCCGGCTGGACATGTGGGAGTATGGCAGCAACATTCTGGATACGGTGCTGGATGGCGTCCGTGACATCACCTGCTATCTGTATCTGATTTTACAGCTTTCCCAGGGCATGCGGATTTCGGAGTTTGTGTTTTACCTGGGACTGGTCTCCGGTTTTTCCAGCTGGATTAGCATGATTAGCAAAAGTGTGGTCGCCGTAAAACAGGACAGCGACAGGATTTGCGACCTGCGCGCCTATCTCGGGCTGGCTGAGGATGCACCGTCGGGGAAAAAAGTGGACGGCGCAGAGATTGAAGTCGTGTTTGACCATGTCAGCTACCGTTATCAGGGGGCGGAGGAATACACGCTAAGGGATGTCAGTTTCCGGCTTGCGCCTGGGGAGAAGCTTGCCCTTGTCGGCATGAACGGCGCCGGCAAGACAACCGTTGTAAAGCTGATGTCGGGGCTGTATCTCCCGACATCGGGCGCGGTGTATGTGAACGGCATCAGCACGCGGGAGCTGGACAGGAATTCGTACTTTGCGAGACAGGCAGCCATTTTCCAGGAGCCGTTCCAGACATCGTACAGCATTGGTGAAAACATTGCACTGGCAGAGTCGTATGATGGGGATAAAATATGGGAGGTCCTGTCACGGGCGGGGCTTGACAAAAAGGTAAGAAGCCTTGACAGGCAGCTGGAAACACATCTTGGAAAGGATATCGCGCCGGACGGCATTTCGCTTTCCGGCGGGGAATTGCAGAAGCTTCTGCTTGCGCGGGCGCTTTACAGGGATGCACCGCTTGTCATGCTCGACGAGCCAACGGCGGCGCTGGACGCGCTGGCAGAGACGGAGATTTATGAGAAATACCATACGCTGCTGCATAAAAAGAGCGTGCTCTTTATCTCGCATAGGCTTGCGTCCACACGGTTTTGCGACAGGATTATCCTGCTCGCGGACGGATGTATCCGGGAACAGGGGACACATGAGGAGCTGATGCGGCTGCAGGGCGCATACCATGAAATGTTCCAGGTGCAGGGCAGGTATTACGATGACCCTGCACTTGGATAGAGAATTTGGCAATTGCCTGGAGGGTGTATGACAAAGAAAAATATGACGATTCGGGAAATGTGGCATTATATCATTTTTCAGACAAAGGGCTACTGGACGATGAAGGCGGCAATTGTGCTCGGCGTGCTGGCTGCCGCCGCGCTTCCCTATGTGAACAATGTTTTTTATGCGGGGATTCTTGACCGGCTTGTGGCTTCGGAGTACGATGACGCGGCGCGCGTTGTGGTGTGGATGGTATCCGTGATTCTGGTTCTCAGGATTGTGGCGAAGGGATGCGAAAGAATGGTACGCCATTACTGCAAACCCTGTGAGTATGAGATTAAGAAGCGGACAGCGCAGAAAGCCTTTTCCATGGCGTACGAGGCGGCTGACCGGACAGAGACGCTCGAGGCATTCCGCAGGGTGCGCGCAGGCGAGAAGGGAATGGGCGGTGTGGAGCGTCAGCTTTCGGAAATTTATGAATACTTTCAGGAGCTTGCAGGAATTCTGTTTGCGTGCGCTTTCGTGCTGCTGCTTTTTATCAGGACGGACGGCGCGAAGGAAAATGTTGCCGTTTCCCTCGTATTGTTTGTACTGCTGTTCCTTTCTTTTGCCGTAGTGCTGTTCCTGAGCAACTATTTTTCCAAAAAAGAGGGTGCATACATGGTTGAGACCGAGCGGAAAAATGAGATGTGGAATACGCTCTCGGCGTATCTGCTCAACCTGATTAATAAGGAAACATATGTCAAGGACATCCGGCTGTTCGGGCTGAAAGACTACCTCTACAAAAAGACCGAGATTTTCCGGCCGGTGGGAAAAATGTATACGGAGCTTGGCTGTTACAGCGGGAAGTGCCGGGCGGTTCCGGCATTTGCGGCACAATTGTTTGCGGCGGCCACCTACATCTGTATCGCGGCAAAGGCGATTGCAGGGAGTATCACCATCGGGGAGGTGGCCATGTATGCCGGGGCGGTTATCACGATGGTTTCCGGGGTGCAGCGGATGCTCGCCAAGTATCAGGACATCAATTATATGAATGAGTACCTGGACACCTACGAGGAGTTCATCACGCGCCCGAATATGCATTATGACGGCACACTGCCCATCGAGAAGCGTGACGACAACCGCTATCTGCTGGAACTGTCGCATGTCAGTTTTCGCTATCCGGGGACGGCACAGGATATCTTAAAGGATGTCTCCATGACCTTTTGCATCGGGGAGAAGCTTGCCCTTGTCGGACTGAACGGCACCGGCAAGACAACGCTGATTAAGCTGCTGTGCCGCCTGTATGAGCCGACGGAGGGGGAAATCCGCCTAAACGGCATCAACATTGCAAAGTATGACTACGACGAGTATGTCCGCATTTTTTCCATGGTTTTTCAGGACTTCCATCTGTATGCGTTTCCGTTGGACGAGAATGTCGCCTCGGGCGGGGACGTGGACGGCCAGCGGCTGCAGCGTGCACTGGAGCTTGCCGGGATGTGGGAGCGCACACAGGAGCTGCCGCAGAAAGAAAAAACGCTGCTGGGGCATGAGAATGGGCAGGGCGTCCTGCTTTCCGGAGGGGAGGCGCAGAAGCTTGCCATTGCAAGGGCGCTGTACAAGGATGCGCCGTTTATCATCCTCGACGAGCCGGCTGCGGCGCTGGATCCGCTCGCGGAGGCAGCGGTTTATGAAAATTTCAACACGCTGGTTCGGGATAAGACGGCAATCTACATTTCCCACCGCATGAGCAGCTGCAAATTCTGTGACCGGATTGTGGTGCTGGACGGCGGGCGGATTCTGGAGGAGGGGACGCATGAGACGCTTCTGGATAAACAGGGCAGGTACTATGAACTCTACAGTACGCAGGCAGCTTATTACAGAGAATAGTAACTGCATATATTGCTTGCGTAAAAAATGGGCATGGTCTATACTTTGTGTGTAGAATATGTTTGGAAGGAGAGGGGCGGCAATGCAACTTGAGGCAAAAAACATCAGTTTTCGATATGGGCGGCGCCAGCCGTGGATTGTACAACACCTGGATTTTAGGCTGGAACAGGGGACGTGCACCGGACTGTCCGCGCCGAGCGGCGCGGGGAAGTCAACACTGGCAATGCTGCTTGCAGGCTGCCTGGTACCCACGGAGGGCAGGATTCTGCTGGACGGAAAGCCGCTGCCCAAAAAGGGCGTCTGCCCGGTGCAGCTTATTTACCAGCATCCGGAACAGGCAGTCAACCCGCGCTGGCGGCTGCGTAGGGTGCTTGAGGAGGGCGGCCGGATTTCGGAGGGGCTTCTTGCCGGGCTTGGCATTGAACAGGAGTGGCTGGAACGTTTTCCAAGGGAGCTTTCCGGCGGGGAATTGCAGCGGTTCTGTGTCGCGCGGGCGCTGATGAGCAGTGCGCCTTTTTTGATTTGTGACGAGATGAGCGCCATGCTGGATGTCATCACGCAGGCACAGATCTGGAACGTGGTCTGCGGTGAGGCGGCAAGACGGAATATGGGTATTGTTGTCATCACGCACAACCACCATCTGGCTGGCCGCCTGTGCAGCAGAGTTTACGACTTGCATGAACTTTAGAGGCAAATGTTATAAATAATTGTTACGTTACGCATAATGGTAGTAGTCCCTTTTCATGATAAAGAACACGGCCGTGACCATCAATGCAAGCAGTTCAGCCGCGACGATGGCGAGCCAGATGCCGTCGATGCCGAGGAACAGCGGCAGAACCAGCACCGCTGCAACCTGGAACAGCAGTGTCCGCAAAAAGGAGATTGCGGCGGAGACCACGCCGTTTCCGAGTGCCGTAAAGAATGCGGAGCCAAAAATATTAAAGCCCATGACCAGGAACGACAGCGAGTAGAGACAGAGTGCCCGTCTGGTCAGAGCGGTCAGGCCTGCATCATAGCCGACAAAGATTTTTGCGAGCGGCTGTGCAGTCAGCACTGCCAGTGCGGTCAGGATGATATTCCAGAGTGTAATCAGCCAGAGGCTCTTACGGAACAGCCCCTTTAATTCCGCGTGGTTCCCGGCACCGTAATGATAGCCGATAATGGGCGCGCTGCCGATGGAGTAGCCGATAAAGATTGCCGCAAAGATAAAGCTTACATACATGATGATGCCGTAAGCGGCGACCCCATCCTCCCCGATATATCGCATCAGCTGGAAATTGTACAGGATGTTTACCAGCGACATGTTGGTGACGCCGGCGGCAACCGTGACGGCGAGACCAAGCTGCGGGCGCTCTGCCGTGACAAGAAAGCTCTGGAACACATTTTGCAGCATAAATGCTGTCAGGGTACACAGAATGATGCGCCCATACACGACACAGTTGTCGAGCATTTCCCCTGTGGCGCCAAAAGCCGCTGCAATCGGCCGCAGGAAGAGGAGCCCGGCAAGCGTGAGCACGATACCGCTTCCGATGACGATGTAGACCATCATGGAAAAGTACTCATTTGCCTTGTCCGCCTTTCCCTCGCCGAGCGCCTGTGACACGACGGCGCTGCCGCCCGTGCCGAACATAAATCCGACAGCGCTCATAATCATCAGGAAGGGCATAATCAGATTGACAGCGGCAAATGGTGTTTTTCCCACATAGTTGGATACAAACAGACCATCGACTACACCATAGATGGAGGTAAAAATCATCATGACGATGGAGGGAAAAACAAAGCGCAGCAAGCGGGAAGTTGTAAAATGGTCTGACAATTGTATTTTCATTTTGGCAATCCTTTCTTAATCTTAATGTCTATTTTACTCGCGCCAATCGCAGCCGCTCTTTCCTGCCCATGAAAAGTAACGAAAATATTATTTCGGGGGAACGGAAAACGCAGTTTTCAGCATTTCCTCAGAACGGCTGCGCAGGCAGTCAAGATATTTTGCTGTGAGCTGAACCAGCAGGTCGGTTTCATCCGGCGGCATTTGTGAGATTGTCTTATTTTCCATGGCAATCACAGGTGCGACGTGCTCTCTCATAAACTGTTCGCCCGCAGGAGTCAGGAAAATGTGCATTTCACGTCCTTTTCCGGGCGTGAAGCGCAAAAGCCCTTCTTTTTCCAGCTTGTGTATGGCTGAGTGGATGGTCTGCTTGCTGGTGAACGCATAATCACAGATATCCCGCTGGCAGCAGCCATCTCCTAGCGCGGCAATGGCATAGAAAATGTCAAAAACACTGTCGGACATGCCGATTTGTACACACAGGTCATGATAAAGTTCGGAAATCGCCTTATTGAGGCGGTTCAGTTCATTTTGTTTCGGGATGGGGCGCAATGTCATGGCAATAGGTTCCTTTCTGCAATAGTCCGATTTCATACTTGCTATTATAGTCTGAAATCAGACTCGTGTCAAGCTAAATATTTCATTTGCCATGCTGTCTGTCAAAAGGACTGACTGCGGTACGTTTTTCTGACATAGCCTTCCTGTCACGATTTTACAGGCAAATGCGTCTGCTATATTGCGCAATATCGACAATATATGGTAAAATATCGACGGATATACTGGCGGTCGGGAAGACTACCCTAAATCGGTCAGAATACCGTCCGATACCTGCAATATTCGGTCTGCGCTCTGTGCGTTGCTCCTGCTATGAGTAATCATAATAATGGTTTGTTCATATTTCCTTGACGCTTCTTTCAGCAGGGCAATGACTTCGCGGCTGTTCTGCGTGTCAAGACGGAAAACGGTAAGCCTGCTGTCGTTCATGGAAAAAATATCCTTGCCGCCAACCTTGACTTTAGGATCTGTAGAAAAATAACTGACGCATCTTGACTTGTCTATTTCTCCGATTATGCATGTCAAAAAGCCTCGCCGTAGCCCGCTACGCCTGCGTTTTTTGACATACATCCTCGAAGAAATATCCTGCGCAAGCTGCATCACTTATTTTCCTACAGCTCCTTACCAGACGTAGGCGTGTCAAGTGCGCCTATCATGTTGGGCAGAAATGGAGCAGGCAAGGCTGTTAGAAAAACATAGAAACATGACCATTCAAGACATACTGAACAGTTCAATGGCACAAACGCTGTTCTTAACGGCGGCAATATTATTTTTACTTGTGCTAATAGCGGGTGTCCTGATGATTTCAAGCACCTTAAACACTACTGCAGCCCAGAGGACGAGGTTTTTTGGAATGATGCGCTGCATTGGAATGAGCAAGGAACAGATTGTTATTAATTAGTAAATGGCTCTATAATTTTCTGATTAAGGCACATTTTAGCTATGCTGTCTGGAATGCTCCTGCTGCCCCCCCTTTTAGGAATATTGTTGTTCGTTTTTGCAACCGTAATTGCTGCAGTCTATGCTCCGGCAAAACGTATGCACAATATGGAAATAACAGAAATAATAAACGAATTATAATGGTTTTGGCACCTGCTCGACTTTTTCTGCACACGGGCGTCCAAATGAAATATGTCAGCAGAGCTGGCGGACGCCCGGCGCGCGAGTAGTGGAGAGACATGATTGTGCGGTCCCATGCAGAGAAAGTGTGCCGCTGAAGCAGCGCATAGCGAGATTTTTCCTACTTGGATATCAGCTCGAATTTTTGCACCATTTTATTTAACAGGTCAGCCTGTGTTGCCAGTTCCTCGGAGGTCGCGGATGTTTCCTGCGACGCGGCGGAGTTGTCCTGGATTCCGCGTGCAATCTCGTCAATTCCGATGCGGAGCTGTTCCATGTTTTCTGCCTGAACTGCTGAGTTTTCAGCAGCCTTCTTAATCATATCGTTTACATGGTCCACGGCGCTTACGGAATCCTTTAGGGAATTCAGGGCATCCGTGGCAACGGAATTGCCCTTGCTGATTTCGTCCATTGAAATCTCGATGAGCTCCCTTGTCGAGCTCGCAGCCTTTGAGCTTTCCAGTGCCAGTTTCCCGATTTCGTCTGCCACAACGGCAAAGCCCTTTCCTGCCTCACCGGCGCGGGCAGCTTCTATGGAGGCATTCAGCGATAATAGGTTTGTCTGGTCGGCAATTTCTTCAATTGTCTGGATGATGCCAACAACCTGCTGAGATGTCTGACGGATTTCGTTCATGGCATCCATCATCATTGTCATCTTTTCCTGGTTTTGCTCAATCATCAAGGTGACCTTCTCCGTCTGCTTGGCAGAAGCTTCCGCATCCCTGTGGCTTTCCTCCACATGCTCTGCGACAGTGGCGGTAGTCGCAGCGAGCTGCTCGACGGATGCCGCCTGTAGCTCCGCACTTTCTGCCAGCATCTGGGAGGCGTTCGCCAGCTCGCAAGCGCCTACGGAAACGCGTTCGGAGCTTGCATTGATTCCTTCCATCACATCATTCATGGACGATGAAATATTGAGCAGTGCCGTCTTTATTTTCTGAAATTCGCCGGCATAGTCATTCTTCAGGTGGATGCCAAGCTTTCCGTCTGCAATGTGCGCAAGGACATCCGCAGTCTCGTCTATGTATACAATATATTGCTTTAAACGGGCAACCGTCTTTCCGATGGATTCGCCCAGCTCGCCAATTTCGTCCTCGGATGTAATCTTAAGATGCACATCCAAATCCCCGGCGGCAAGCTGCTGGGCGGTGTGGTTCAGCTCCAGAATCGGTTTGGTCAGTTTTGCGGCGCTCTTTCGGATGCTGAGCGCTATGAGCAGGATGCCGACTGCGAAGACTACAAAAAATGCAATGACCATCATGACCAGCACGGAATAGTATTCCGTCAGGGGCATGTTGCTGAGTACGATGTAGCCGGTCTCACCGACAGGTGACACGGAACCGTATTTCGCCACGCCGTCAACGGTGTACCGCAGGAAGACATCGCTGCCTGAAAGCACCGCATTGACAACATTCTGTGATATATTGATTTCCGCGATGTTTTTCTGTATGATATCGGTCTGTGGATGGTAGAGGAATGTTCCGCTTCCGGATATCAGTAACATATAGCCGTTGCGTCCGATTTTGTATGTGCTCATGATGTCTGTCATATGCGCAAGGGAGATATCTACACCCACTGCGCCAATAGCAGTGCCGGCATCGTCATAAACGGGGGATACTGCACTCAGTATCATTTTTCCGGTTGAGGAATCAACATACGGTTCTGTCAGAATCGTGCTGCGCAAATCAATGCATTTGTACCATTCACGTGTCGTGACATCCCAGCCTTCCCCGGATGTATATCCGTCTGACTGTGTCAGGACGCTTGCGTCAAGGTCGGAAATCCACACGGACATCGTATTTTCGGGATCGGTGTTTGCAATGCTCACAAGATTTGCCATGACAGTGTCCATATTGTCCGCCAGCAGAATATCATCGCCGGCTCCCGTCTGCAGCATGACATCCTTTATTTCGGGATTGACAGCAAGCTGTTCGACACTCCTGATATATTGTTCCAGAAATCCGGTCAGCTGCCTGGCAGCGGCGCTTGACTCCAGTGTCAGTTCGGTTTCCCTGGATGTCATGATTGTCCAGCTGACCATGACGATGGCGACGATGGCGACGATCAGGAATACAAGAATCACGCTTTTGCCAATCTGCATCATGATTTCGTCCGCAATTCGTTTCCTTGGTTTGATTGTTTGGCTTTGTATGCTCATTTAGATCCCCCCTTTGGTATATTTGCATAACAAAATCGGTTTGTTGTTTTTTTGTTATGTGTATTCTTTATAATTGTAGCTCTATTTTCTGACAAATACAAGGAAAAGTTATCGTTTTATGGCTTCGACGGTTTTATGCATAATTTTATCTTATAATTTGTTGATTAAATTTATTTTTCATGATACCATATAGCATATATTTGTGGACAAACAATGAAATGATTACGAGGGAGGAAACGGAATGGACATGAAAAGCGGGCTTTTCGGCGAGAGGGTAATTGTCATTGATTTTGGTGGCCAATATAACCAGCTTGTGGCAAGGCGTGTCAGGGAGTGCAATGTATATTGTGAGATTTATTCCTATAAGACGGACATTGGACAGATTAAGGCTATGGCGCCCAGGGGTATCATTCTGACAGGTGGTCCTAACAGTTGTTATGAGGAAAATGCCCCCACATATGCGAAAGAGCTTTTTGAGCTGGGAATTCCTGTGCTGGGACTTTGCTATGGCGCCCAGCTTATGATGCATATACTTGGCGGCAGGGTGGAAAAGGCTCCGGTAAAGGAATATGGCAAGACGGAGGTCAGTGTGGACAGTGACAGTCCGCTGTTTGCAGATGTCTCTGCGAAAACTATATGCTGGATGAGCCATAATGATTATATTTCACAGACTGCGCCGGGATTTCAGGTTATTGCGCACACAGCAGACTGTCCGGTGGCAGCGGCAGAGCACACGGATAAAAATCTGTATGCGATTCAATTCCATCCTGAGGTATTGCATACCATAGAGGGAACGAAAATGATTCACAACTTTGTGCGCGGTGTTTGCGGGTGTGCGGGTACATGGCGGATGGATTCGTTTGTGGAGGAGACTGTGAAGCGGATTCGCGAGAGGGTTGGCGGCGGCAAGGTGCTGCTTGCGCTGTCCGGCGGTGTGGATTCTTCGGTCGCGGCCGGTCTGCTGTCGCGTGCAATCGGAAACCAGCTTACCTGTGTCTTTGTAGACCACGGTCTTCTGCGCAAAAATGAGGGGGACGAGGTTGAGGCTGTCTTTGGCACGAATGGGGACTTTGACCTCAATTTCATCCGTGTCAATGCGCAGGAGCGGTATTATGCGAAGCTTGCGGGCGTGACAGAGCCAGAGGCGAAACGCAAAATTATTGGTGAAGAGTTTATCCGCGTGTTTGAGGAAGAGGCGAAGAAAATTGGGGTTGTCGATTTCCTTGCCCAGGGAACGATTTATCCGGATGTGGTGGAGAGTGGTCTCGGTGGCGAGTCGGCTGTCATTAAGTCGCATCATAATGTCGGAGGGCTGCCGGATTTTGTTGATTTCAAGGAAATTATTGAACCATTGCGGGATTTGTTTAAGGATGAGGTGCGCAAGGCGGGATTGGAATTGGGAATTCCGGAAAATCTTGTGTTTCGCCAGCCGTTTCCGGGACCGGGGCTCGGGATCCGGATTATTGGGGAAGTGACTGCCGAGAAGGTACGGATTGTGCAGGATGCGGATGCGATTTACCGGGAAGAGATTGCGAAAGCAGGACTGGACAGGAGTATCGGGCAGTATTTTGCGGCGCTGACGAATATGCGGAGCGTTGGTGTTATGGGTGATGAGCGGACTTATGATTATGCGGTGGCGCTTAGGGCTGTGAATACGGTTGACTTTATGACGGCGGAGAGTGCGGATGTTCCGTTTGAGGTGCTGCAAGTGGTTATGAGTCGGATTATTAATGAGGTGCGGGGGGTTAATCGGGTGTTTTATGATTTGACTAGTAAGCCGCCGGGGACGATTGAGTTCGAATAGTAAACAGAAAGCCGGGAAGCCGCATAAACAGCGGACTTCCCGGCTTTTAATATGGGGCGTGATACCTTTTTGATACCTATATGGGTGTATAAGGTTATTTCTTTCTCCAGTTATAACTACATTTTTTATCATCTTTTCCATTGTAGTCAACCTTGCTGCTCGTAGCAGGCCAGTTGATTTTCCACTCAAAATACTCGTCCTCTGAAATCTCCCCATTCTTCAACTGCTCTTTCCGCAGACACCATTCCCGCATGAAATCGTTGACTAAACCGTATTCAAGCCACATGCCTACCGGGGCATGAGCAGGCCAGTCGTCATTGTCATAGTAACGCACCGATTTATCATCAGAAGCGTTGCACTTGCCGGGATTGCGGACAAGCTGAAATAAATGGATTGTACTGCGGTCATCTTCATCAAGCCAAAGGAATGTGAGCATAATATCCTCGGCGCAACCGGGGGTAACACCAATAAAGTGAATATAATTGACATTCAGTATCTTTGCCATTTCCATTAAAGTGTTGTTTTTGGGAACACGATAGCCGGATTCATACTGTGCGATACGAACATCAGCATTGCGTTCCTCATATCCCAATTTCAAGCCCAGTTCACGCTGGGTCAAGCCCCGGAATGTGCGTATTCTCTTTATCCGTTCTCCTAATACCATAATTTATTCCTCTCTACTCTTTATTTTCAACTTCATCAAAAATTACTGTGTCAATATCAATGATACTTTGTTTTCTTAATTCTTTATAATACTGAGGATCACATAGATATAAATCTTTGAAACTGTTTTTCAGTTTTTTTGCACAAGGCTTAAATGTTATATAGGATAGACCGCCAGTAACAGCACCACCAATGACGGGGACTACTTTTGAAACACTTTCTGCAAAAATTTGTTTTGTCATCTTAATCCCAACTGCTTGAGCAATTTTTTTGACAATAGGATAAACAGTTCCTTTGGTAAGTGCTTTTTGCGCTAATGATTTCGATACTTTTTTAGCGGCAGCTTCAGCAATTTTCTTTACACCTGCATTTGCACCTTGAACGCCAAACATAACACCAAGAAAAATCATTATTTGATTCATAGTATTATCGCTAATTGCCTCTTCATTAAGTTCAAAATCTTCAAAACCATAAAGATATGACAGCTTTTGCATAACTCGAATCATGTATGCAAAATATTGAGCTATATCGGCGGGTACGGTGGCAAACATAGCAAATCCACCTGGCATACCTGCGGCAAAAGAAATAGCAGATACTTTATTAGTTTCATAATTTATGACTTGTTTCGATACTTCATTGATTATTTCTTTTTCCATTCCTGCATATGCGGGATTCTTTTTAATTGCTAAATCAACCACATCTTCGGAATAATATTTGATTAGTTCTTTATACAAAAATTTTTCTCTATTAACTTTTACAATAGGCAATTTCATTGCTTGTTGTATAATATCTTCTGCACTAAAATTACTAACCGTATTAGTGACCATGTTTTTTGCTTTGATTAAGACATTTTCTAATTTGTTTTTTTCTTTTGACATATTAAAGCCTTTCTATATTCTTCTATAAATAGGTCGTGTATTTTTTTATATTCTAGCATAATTCAGATAATACAGCAACAAAAACTTATCAGAAATGCTAAATTTAATAAAAAAGATAAGTTTAACAAATAAGCTATTGACAATAACAGAAATGTTAAGTATAATTCAAATACAGAGCTTAACAAAAACGCTAAACAAAAGGAGGATATTGAATGAAGAATGAACTATTTGTAACTGCCGGGGAGGTAGCGCAGGAGTTGGGTGTTTCCAAACCATTTGCTTACAAATTAGTACGACAGATGAATGAGGAACTGGAAGAAAAAGGTTTTATCACAATCGCCGGACGTGTCAGCAGAAAATATTATGAAGAAAAATTCTACGGCATGGCGCAGGCGGCGAACTAAGGAGGGCAGATTATGGCGGCATATAAAGATGAACAGCGTGGAACGTGGTATGTATCGTTCCATTATTATGACTGGACGGGGAAGAACTGCCGGAAAGTCAAGAGAGGTTTCAAAACCAAAAGAGAAGCTACGGAGTGGGAACACCATTTCCGTATGAAAGAAGCGGCTGACTTGGATATGACTTTCGGGGAATTTGTGCAGGCATATACAAGAGATATGAAGCCGAAGCTGAAGCACAATACTTGGCTGACAAAGGAGCATATCTTACGCACAAAATTGTTACCGTACTTTGAGAATAAGAAAATGTGCGATATTCGTGCAAAAGATATTATCCAGTGGCAGAATGAGCAGATTTCCTATCGTGATGAAAAGGGAAAGCCCTATGCGCCGACTTATCTGAAAACTCTGCAATCCGAATTGAGCGCATTATTTAACCATGCGGTACGGTTCTACGAATTAAAGAGCAATCCTGTTGTTAAAGCCGGGCCTCTTGGAAAAGGGAAAGCGGAGGAAATGCTTTTTTGGACGAAAGAAGAATATCTGAAATTTATCGAAGCAGTAAAAGACAAGCCCTATTCCTATCAGGCATTTCAAATTTTATACTGGTGCGGCTTGCGTGTTGGCGAACTTTTAGCACTTACTCCGCAGGATATTGATTTTGATAACAAGGTCATTCGGATAACAAAATCTTATCAGCGGTTAGAGGGAAAAGATGTGGTAACAGACCCCAAGACACCGAAAAGCAAGCGCAATGTCAGTATGCCGGACTTTTTGTGTGAGGAATTAAAAGAGTATATCGGCAGGCTGTACGGACTTCTCCCGACTGACCGTATCTTTCATCTGACAAAAAGTTTCCTGCACCATGAAATGACGAGAGGGGCAGGGAAAGCAGGGGTAAAGCGCATTAGAATCCACGATTTAAGGCATTCGCACGTTTCGTTGTTAATCAGCATGGGATTTTCAGCGGTATCAATCGGGAACAGGGTAGGGCATGAAAGCGTGGATATTACGTTTCGATACGCCCATATGTTCCCGACAGAACAGATACAAATGGCAGAGTTGTTGAACGCAGAGTTTAAGGAGGGTACAAAAGAATGAGCGGCACACACAAATATCCAACAATCAGTTTTCGCATTTCTCCCAGAGAACGGGAAGAAATTGAAGCAAAGATTTTTGCAAGCGGCATGAAAAAGAAAGATTATTTTGTCCGTTCCTGTATTTACAATCGTGTATGTGTGGTAGGGAAGAAAGAAACGGTATATCAGATTGTGGAAAAATTACAGGAAATGCAGAGCCGTATGGAAGAACTGTCAGAGCAGATAAAAGGCGAAAAGCCGGAGGTCGCTACCGAAGAAATCAGAGAGTTACAGACAGCTTATGAGGATATGTTGAAAGCAATTCTTTGGATGTTGGACGGAGCAAAATATCTGTGGCAGGGAAACACCAACGGAGAAGAAAAAAGCCCCGACAGCGGCAACTGTTAGGGCTGTGATAACTGGAAAACCTCTGTTATCAATCTCACAATACAAGTATAGCAGAGGTTTCTTCCAGTGGCAACGATTTTTCAGAAATGGAGGGCATTATGGAAGAAACAAAAACAGAATTACAGTTGATTAAATTGTCGGAGATACAGTCGCAGGAAGTTTCCTGGCTGTGGTTTCCATTTATCCCCTATGGCAAGCTGACTATTGTTCAAGGTGATCCGGGTGACGGAAAGACAACATTTATTCTGAACATAGCGGCGAAATTGTCTAAAGGAGAAAGTTTAGACAGTGGAATGAATTTTACAGAGCCTTTGAATGTCATCTATCAGAGTGCAGAGGACGGTCTTGCCGATACGGTCAAGCCACGGTTAGAACAGGCAGGGGCAGACTGTGGGAAAATCTCGGTTATTGATGAAAAGATAAAATCACTTTCCATGATAGATGAACGGTTGGAGCAGGCTGTTATAAAGACAGGCGCAAAGCTGCTGATTTTAGACCCGATACAAGCCTACTTGGGCGGTGGCATGGATATGAACCGGGCGAATGAAGCAAGGGACATGACGAAGAAATTAGCGGCACTGGCAGAGAAATACCAGTGTGCGATTGTCCTTGTCGGGCATATGAACAAAGCGGCAGGAAATAAGGCGGCATACCGGGGAATGGGTTCGATTGATTTCTTTGCAGTTGCTAGAAGCGTTCTCTTAGTCGGCAGGGTTGAGGGAGAAGAAAATATAAGGGCTGTGGTGCAGATTAAAAACAACCTTGCGGCGTTCGGACACCCGAAAGCGTTTGCACTGTCGGAGGACGGTTTTCAGTGGCTAGGGGATTATGACATTACCGCTGATGAAGTGTTAGGCGGCATTGCCCCAAAAGCAAATAAAATGGAACAGGCGAAGCGTCTGCTTCGGGAACTGGCAGAAACAAACAACGCCATGCAGAGCAATGAGATTTTCAATCTAGCAGACGAACAGGGCATATCAAAGCGGACACTGGAAAATGCGAAGAAAGAGTTAGGTGTCCGGGCGAAGCGGATAAACAACACATGGTATTGGGAACTGGATAAAATCAGACAGTGACGGACAGGCAGGGCAACAGCGCAACAATGCAGGGTATTAGAATTTTGCAGTCTTGGAATTGCATTCTTGAAGATTGCAAGGTTGCAAAAATTATAGACATTGCAATGTTGCGCTGTTG
>CARTDA010000030.1:0-49201 GCA_949066965.1 uncultured Lachnospiraceae bacterium | reverse complement strand
ATGGGTTCATTTATTTGTACTATTTTTGATTACATATTTATTTTACAATTTACAATGACTTTGCGACATCGAGCAATCCGGCATTTGTGATATCCAATAAAAATACGATGGTTGCTACATACTATGTGAGTGAAGATGTGCGTAATACGTTTAGCACAGGACAGAAAATTACGCTGGAAAAAGACGGCAAGGTATATGATGGCGAAGTGATAGAGATAGGAAGCGCACTTGACACAGCGACAGGGCTATTTAAGATAAAGGCGGCAGTCACGGGGGATACGGCAAGTCTGCTGTCAGGGACAAAAGCGACAGTGACGACAGATACCTATCATGAAAAGAATGCAGTGATTGTGCCATATAATTCTGTTTACTATGACGGGACACAGGCTTATGTGTATACCGTTGTGAATGACAAAGCGCAGAAAACGAATGTGACAACCGGACTTTACGACATTGACAATATTGTTGTGACAGAGGGGCTTACAGGGGATGACGTGGTAGTTACAACATGGTCTGCCCAGCTGCGGGATGGTGTCAGTGTCTCCGTGAAGCGTGCAGGGGGAGAGACAGACGGCGAAACGACGTCTCAGGAACCAAGTACAGATGCGAAAGAAAACACACAGAAATAGGAGGGCATAAGCGATGAGTTCGTTAACGAAACTGGCCCTGAAAAGACCTGTATCGGCACTTTTGATTGTGCTTGCATTGTTTGTGTTCGGCATCAGCTCTGTATTTGGGTTTAAAATGGAACTGACACCTGATTTGGAAATGCCCATGCTGTTTGTCATGACAATTTATCAGGGCGGAGATCCGGCGACAACAGAGGAGCTGGTCACAAAAATAATAGAGGACGCTGGTAAGACACTTTCCGGCGTGGACACGGTGACTTCACAGACGACGGAAAATATGTCGATTGTCATGTTTTCCTACGAGTATGGCACGAATGTAGATGAGGCGTATGCGGACCTGCGAAGTGCTGTGGACACGGCATCCTTGCAGCTGCCTGATGATGCCCACGACCCGGTTATCATCCAGATGGACATGAATGCGCAGGATATGATGACATTATCTGTCACTTCGACAGGTGATACAGATGTGCTCGCGTTCGTGGAGGATGAACTTCGCCCGGAACTTGAGCGTCTTTCCGATGTAGCCCAGATTACGGTTTCCGGCGGAGAGCAGGATTATATCAGGATTCAGCTTCATCAGGATAAAATGCAGCAGTATGGCGTGACAATGGCAAATGTGCGGACATACATCACGACTACGGACTTTACGATTCCGATAGGAAGCGTGGAGCAGGGTGCGCAGAGCATCAGTGCATCTGCATCTTCGAAACCCCAGAATCTTATGGATTTGCAGAATGTTCCTATTATAACATCCAGAGGAACAACCATCTCTTTGTCAGATATTGCAACAGTATCAATGTCCGCGGAGACGAATAACAGTATCAGCCGTTTTAACGGTCATGACAGTATCAGCATCGGCATCGCAAAAGTACAGAGCGAAGGCACGGTGGATGTGTCGAACCATGTCAAGTCCCTGATTGGGAAAGTAGGGGCGAAGAACTCAGCGATACAGATATCGGTGGCATATGATGCCGCGGACAGCATCAAGTCCTCCTTGAGTTCGGTGGCGGAGACGCTGGTTCTGGGCGTTGTGTTTTCGATGATTGTACTTTTTATCTTTTTCGGAGACTTCAAGGCGAGCCTTATTGTCGGAAGTTCTATGCCGATATCCCTTCTCGCCACGCTTATTTTTATGAGTTTTGCGGGATTTTCGCTCAATATTGTCACCATGGGCGCGCTCGTCATTGCCATTGGTATGATGGTAGACTCATCCATTGTCGTGCTGGAAAGCTGTTTCCGGCTAAAAGATGAGCGTCCGGACTACAAGGATGCGGCATTTGTCGGAACAAAGGTAGTGGCATCTTCGGTATCTGCGTCCACGATAACGACAGTTGTTGTGTACTTCCCGCTCGCGACCATGAAGGGTCTGGCAGGACAGATGTTTTCGCAGCTCGGATTTACGATTATTTTTGCGATGATGTCATCCTTGATTGTCGCGATAATGCTGATTCCTATTTTCTTCTGGAAGTACAGGCCAAAGGAGAAAAAAGACACACTGGCTAACAGAATTGTAGGTCATGTTGGAGACGGTTACAAAACCCTGCTGAAACATATCATGTTAAAGAAAAAGACGGTCATGACGGTATCGGTAGGGCTTCTGGTATTGTCGTTTGTGCTGGCTGGCCAGCTGGATAGGGAACTGATGTCGCCAACCGGTCTTGACAACGTGAGTATTGCCATAGAGCTTCGCTCCGGTACCCGTCTTGAGGTGATGGATGAGAATATCCGGTTTATTGAACAGATGATTATAGATGATCCGGATTTTGACGGGTGTAACCTTACGATTAGCGGTTCTTCGGCGACGATTACAGGTTTTCCTGCCGAGAACTGTGACAAGAGTGTCAATGAGCTTGTGGATATCTATAACCGAAAGCTCAAGGATATGACAAATATGAGTGTGATTGTTTCTGCGTCAGGAAGCGGAATGATGTCCATGATGAGTATTACATCAAGCACGCAGATTAATTTGGGCGGCGACAACATGGAGGATCTCAAGACTGCGGCCAGACAGGTTGAGGCGATTATGATGGATACGCCGGGTGTCATCAAGACATCAAGCAATCTGACATCTGATGCCGTGCAGGCAAAAGTCCAGATTGACCCGCTGAAATGTATGAATGTAGGGCTTACAGCCGTGCAGGTTGCAAGTGAGATGTACAATGCAAGCAGCGGCGTGGAGGTCATGGATATGACCATCGGCACCAAGGAATACACAGTAAAGATGGAATATCCAAAGGACAGCTATTCTGACATGAATAAGCTGCTGAACCTTGAGCTGGCGACACCCAGAGGAAGTATGGTCACTGTGGGGGATGTGGCTGAGGTGGTCTATTCAGATGTGCCGGATACGCTTGTGCGCGAGGACGGAAAATATCAGGTTTCGATTATGGCATATACGACAGACGAAACGAAGTTTACAGCAAAAAGTGCCATCACTGAAGCGGTGGCGCATGCGGAGGACGACGGGGCGTTTCCCGAAGGTGTAGGGCAGACAGTCAGCACCATGGATGAGATGATGAATGAGGAGTTTATGGCAATCGGTATCGCGATTATAACGGCGGTATTCCTGATATTCCTTGTCATGGCGATGCAGTTTGAGTCGCCGGTATTCTCGCTGATGGTCATGCTCAGTATACCATTCAGTCTGATTGGATCTTTTTTCCTGCTGTTTATCTCTGGTTCAACGCTCAATATGACGTCCTTGATGGGCGTGCTGATGCTGGTTGGTATTGTGGTGAACAACGGTATTTTGTATGTTGATACGACAAACCAGCTGAAAGAGACTATGCCGTTGAACGACGCGCTGATGGAGAGCGGGCGGCTCCGTTTAAGGCCAATCCTTATGACAACGCTGACGACCATTTTGTCCATGATACCAATGATTTTCACAAATAATGAAAATGCAGCCATGATGAAAGGCATGTCACTGATTATCATTGGCGGTCTGATTACGTCCACACTGCTGATTCTTTTGCTGCTGCCCAGTTTTTATCTGCTGATGAGCAAACAGGGAAGAAAAGAGGCAAAGGAGCGCAGAAAAATGAAACGCCAGATGCGGCTTGCCGCCAAAAAACGTTCTGGGGACGAATAAATCAATATTATAAATAAATGAAAAAAAGCGGTACGGATATTTTTGTTAAAAAAATCCGTACCGTTTATTTTATAAAAAAATCCATATAATATGTTTTGGATTGGGAATAGATTTTACAGTCTGATATCAATAGAATAAGGTAGTGAATGGATGAAAACAGGAAAAATCAAACATACTGCGCTGAGCAGACGGATAAGGTATCTTTTATTTCTATATATTTTTTTGGGATTTGCCATAGGATTATTCTGTTGGGCGACTTATGCATATTATCAGAGTACGGTGCCGAGCACAATCAGTATCAAAGCTGGGACAAGCGAACGGATCAACCTGAGGATTCCGGCTTCTGGCGTAATCAGCACGGATTCAGAGACTATTCTGGCTTTGAACCAGCCATTGACAATTGTTGCGGGAGAAAACACAAGTTCTTACCAGATGCGCCTGAAACTCTTTGGGCTGGTTCCGCTCAAGGACGTGGATATTCAGGTTATAGAGAATACGACGCTGACACCGGTCGGTAAGCCAATCGGAATCTACGTCAAGACACAGGGGGTTCTGGTGGTGGATACCGGCAGTTTTGACGGGGCGGGCGGGGATAAGTGCGCACCGTCCGAGTACAAGCTGCAGTCAGGAGATTACCTGACTGCGATGGACGGTTTTGCAATCAATGACAAAAAGCAGATAAAAGAGTACATTGAGAATGGTAACGGGGCAGAAATTATTTTTCAGGTGTCCAGAAAGGATGAACTGATTCAGGTAAAGGTAAAGCCCGAGCCTGACGAAAACAACGTGTACAAAATGGGCGCCTGGCTGCGGGACAGTGCGCAGGGAATCGGGACGATGACCTATATAGACAGCCAGAACCGTTTTGGCGCGCTTGGACACGGCATCAATGACATGGATACGGGTGAGCTGCTGAAGCTTGGAAGCGGCCTGCTGTACCACACGGAAATTGTTGCTGTCAAACGCGGGGAAAGAGGCAATCCGGGCGAGCTTACAGGCGTGATCGAATACAAGTCAGACCAAGTGTCAGGCGTGATTGTGGATAATACCATACAGGGAATCTACGGGGTGGCAAACGCCGAACTGCTGAGCGAGTATACGGCGGAACAGGAGACGCTTCCCATTGCATTGAAACAGGAGGTTACCGAGGGACCGGCACAGATTTTGTGTTCCGTGGACGGTGAGGCAAAGTATTATGACGTGGAAATAACGAAACTCACGCCGGGAAAGGACGCCGTAAACCGCCAGATATCGCTGCTGGTTACCGACACGGAGTTACTGTCGCTGACAGGGGGAATCGTACAAGGAATGAGCGGGGCACCGATTGTCCAGAATGGTAAGTTTGTGGGTGCTGTCACACATGTACTTGTGCAGGACAGCGCGAAGGGATATGGGATATTTATTGAGGATATGCTTGCGCACTGAGGTGTCATACCGAGATACAGATTTTAAAATAAAATACTTTTCATTTTGCATTCTTTATGATAAAATGGGCGTTAGTGCGGTGATTTCCACAATTGGCGAAAGGATGACGGACAGATGACGGCGTTTCAGGAATGGTATTCTGATTTTTCAAATGTATTTTATAAGTGCTTTATCAGGGAGGACCGGTATAAGCTCCTGCTCAGTGGTATCGGGGTGACGATAAAGGTATCGCTTCTGGCGGTTTTTATCGGTATCCTGATAGGGTTGCTGATAGCAGCGTGCAATCTCTCGAAAAGAAAGCCGCTTAAATTTTTTGGAAGCCTTTATACGGATATCATACGCGGGACGCCGTCTGTCACGCAGCTGATGATTATATATTTTGTTGTTTTTGCCACGGTTGACCTGGACAAGTGGATTATCGCGGCGATTGCTTTTGGCATTAATTCGGGCGCCTATGTGTCCGAAATTATCAGGGCGGGCATCATGTCCGTGGACCATGGACAGACAGAGGCAGGAAGGTCGCTTGGGCTCAATGCGTTCCAGACAATGACACGGATTGTCATACCCCAGGCTGTAAAAAATATCTTTCCGGCTCTGTGCAATGAGTTTATTGTCCTTATAAAGGAGACCGCTATTGTAGGTTATGTAGGACTTATGGATATTCAGAAAGCGGGCGATTTTATAAAAAGCGCTACATTTGTCGCGTTTATGCCGCTGATTGGGACAGCTGTCATTTATTATGTGCTGATTAAGATACTGACACTGCTGCTGCACAGGATAGAAATGATGCTGAGAAAATCTGATATCCGGTAGTAAAACGAGTGAAAGGACATGGATGTTTTATGATAAAGGTGAAAAATTTACATAAAAAATTTGGTGGTCTGACTGTCTTAAACGGTATTGATGAACATATTTCCCAGGGTGAGGTTGTCGTTGTTATCGGGCCATCAGGTTCCGGCAAAAGTACATTCTTAAGATGTCTGAATCTGCTCGAGGATGTGACAGACGGGGAAATCTATGTGGATGACAAGCTGATTAATACGCCAAAGGTCAATATCAATGAAGTCCGGCAGAAAATGGGGATGGTGTTCCAGCAGTTCAATCTGTTTCCGCATCTGACAATTATGGATAACATCACGCTGGCGCCGGTTCTTCTAAAGAAAATGACAAAAGACCAGGCTGTCAAGACAGGATATGATCTCTTAAGGCGCGTCAATCTGGAAGAAAAGGCACAGGCGTATCCGGCACAGCTGTCCGGCGGACAGAAGCAGCGCGTTGCCATTGCAAGGGCGCTTGCCATGAATCCGGAGATTATGCTTTTTGACGAACCGACATCAGCACTTGACCCGGAAATGGTCGGGGAAGTGCTTGATGTTATGAAAGACCTTGCAAAATCCGGCATGACGATGGTAATTGTCACGCATGAGATGGGGTTTGCAAGAGAAGTGGCATCCCGTGTTCTTTTTATTGACCAGGGTATGGTTATGGAGAGCGGAACGCCGGATGAGGTATTTAATAATCCAAGTAACGAGAGGACAAGGCTGTTTCTGAGTAAGGTATTATAACATGATATTATGCCAGGCGGCTTAATATATAGTAAAGGACAAAATAATTTGCCGTTTACTGTTATCAGATGCACACGTCCGCAAATTGCGGACGGCGCAGACGGAATCGGCTAAAGCCGTTTCCCATAATTTATGATTTAGGAGGAGAACATTATGAAAAAAGGAACAAAATCAGCAGCGCTTGCGCTGGCGGCAGTGATGATGACGGCTGTTTTGACTGCATGCGGCAGCAAGGCGGACACGGCAAGTAACAATACGGTTACAGATACAGCAGCAGGCGGTTCGCAGGAAGAAAATACGAGTGCGGAGGCAGTGCCAGAGAACGGGGGGACACTTACATTTGGAACCAATGCGGAATTTCCCCCATTTGAATTTGTGGCTGCCAGCGGTGTGATTGACCAGTATGACGGTATTGACATGGCGATTGCCAAAAAGATTGCAGAAAAGAACGGCATGACAGCGGCAATTGAAAACATGGAATTTGATTCCCTGCTCGTGGCGCTGGAGAATGGTCAGATTGACGCTGCCATCGCGGGAATGACAGTCACGGACGAGAGAAAGGAAGAAGCTGATTTCTCGACACCATATTACACGGCGACACAGGTAATGATTGTAAAGGAAGATTCCGATATCGCATCAGCTGCGGATATGGCTGGCAAGAAGATTTGTGTGATTCAGGGATATACCGGAGAGATTTGTGTCAAGGATATGGGTTACCAGTATGAGGCATTTAAAAAGGGAACAGATGCCATTATGGAGCTGGTGAACGGAAAATGTGATGTCGTCGTGATAGACTCGGCGACAGCGCAGAAATATGTGGGTGACAACGAGGGGCTTAAGATTGTGGAGGATGCTTCTGCATTTGAGTCGGAAGAGTACGCCATTGCTGTCAAAAAGGGCAATACAGAGCTTCTCGACAAGATTAACAAGTCCATCGAGGAGCTGCTTGACGATGGCACTGTTGCTGATCTGGGGGCAATGTATACAGAGGCAGTATCCGTTGAATAGACAGCACAAAAATTGAATTGGAAAGATACATAGCATGGGCGCTGCCAGACTGGCAGCGCTCATATTTATGCATTATAAATTTTTTTCAGTAGCATTTATCCCGAAGATATGGTACACTACAAAGTGATGCGTTATGAAATAGGAACAGTTCCTTTTGGTACAGGGGAGGACATGCATTGAATAAAAAAACATCAGGCGATAATATTATCGAATTAAAAAATATCAGCCGTACCTTTGACGATGGCTTTCGTGTTGTTGATGATTTCAACCTCACAGTACAGCGGGGGGAGTTTGTGACGTTTCTGGGGCCGTCGGGCTGCGGCAAGACCACGACACTGCGCATGATAGCAGGCTTTGACAAGCCCACGGAGGGGGAGCTTCTGCTGAACGGTGAGGACATCCGCGACCTGCCGCCCAATAAGCGTCCGATTAATACGGTTTTCCAGCGGTATGCCCTTTTTCCGCACCTGAATGTATTTGAGAATATTGCGTTCGGGCTGAAATTAAAGAAGCTTCCCAGGGCGGAGATCGTGAAAAAGGTCAAGAAAGCATTGGAGATGGTAGACCTTGAAGATTTTGAGGATCGAAAGATACACACACTGTCCGGCGGACAGCAGCAGCGGATTGCCATTGCAAGGGCGATTGTCAATGAGCCGGAGATACTGCTTCTCGATGAGCCGCTGGGGGCGCTGGACCTGAAGATGCGGAAAGAAATGCAGCTCGAATTAAAGAGCATGCATGAAAAGCTTGGCATTACGTTCATCTATGTGACGCATGACCAGGAGGAAGCACTTACCATGTCTGACAAGATTGTCGTTATGTCAGAGGGAAAGATCCAGCAGGTAGGAACGCCGGAAGACATTTATAATGAGCCGAAAAATGCCTTTGTAGCCGATTTTATTGGGGACAGCAATATTTTTAGCGGCATTATGACCGGAAAATGCCGGGTACGTTTCTGCGGGGCAGAGTTTGAATGTGTGGATGACGTTGAGCATGGGACAATGATTGATGCAGTGGTGAGACCTGAGGACGTGGTGATTACAGCACCGGATAAAGGAATTATCAGGGGAATTGTGACCTCTGTCATATTTAAGGGAGTCCATTATGAGATTGCAGTGCAGTCCGGAAAAAATGAAATTGTGGTACAGTCGACAAGAAAGGCAGAACTCAGTGCGGAGGTGGGGCTGGATATTGAACCCGAGGGCATTCACATTATGATAGCGGAGGACACCATAAACCGCATCGAATCCGGTGTGGACAAGGAGTACAGGCTTCATTTCCTGAACGGGATGCTTCCCTGTGACATGACTTCCCTGATACCAGGTACTTCGTTTCATACAGATGGGGCGCTGATAGATGCACATGGCGATGTGATTGAGCCGGAACGAATCAAAGTGATTGTGTCTGTAAAGCCGGATGACATTACAATGAGCGATGACAAGGAGGCAGGAATCCTCAGGGGGCACATTATCAACTTGATTTATAAGGGAGACCACTATAGTTATGTGGTACGAACTGAGGAGGATGAGGACTTTATTGTCGATGACGAGTATCTCTGGAATATGGATGATTATGTGAGCCTTTTGATACCGGAAGACAAGTTCCACTATTCCATTAAGAAATAAGGAGGAGCGGATGAACAGACTGCGTTTTCAGAGATCCCAGCTTTGCATCCCATATGGGTTGTTTTTGGTATGTTTTGTATTTGCACCGCTGGTGGTGATTATATATTATGCGTTTACAGATGGGGAAGGGCGGATTACCCTTGCGAACCTGACCAGCTTTTTTTCCAGTCCCAACACCATCGGGACACTTGCATACAGCCTGGGGATTGCCGTGGCGACGACCTGCTGCTGCCTGCTCCTGGCTTATCCGATTGCATATATACTGGCAAGAAGCAGGTTTAAGCATAAGGCAGTCATCCTTATGGTTTTTGTAATGCCGATGTGGATTAATTTTACACTGAGAATTACCGCGCTGAAAGAAATCCTTACGGTGATAGAGGGAAACCTTGCCTACCATCCGTTTTTGAATACGCTCATAGGCATGACATACGATTTTTTACCGTTTATGATTCTTCCGATATATACGACACTGGAAAAGCTTGACAACAGTCTGCTGGAGGCTGCGGCAGACCTGGGCGCAGATACGGTGCGGACGTTTTTGAGGGTGACATTTCCGCTGTCGGTTCCAGGTATCATAAGCGGCATTGTCATGGTATTTCTGCCTTCCATGACAAATTATGTTGTGCTTGACATGCTCTACAACAGTACGTATATCATGGGAAGCCTGATCGGGGCTTATTTCAGCGCGTATGACTGGCACAACGGTTCCATGATTGCGCTGATTCTTCTGGGAATCATCCTTGTGTTTACGATGTTTACCAACCGGTATGCGGACGAGGATGCAGGCAGCAGCAGGGGAGGTGTGCTAGGGTCATGAGAAAGACTTTTTATACCATATTTCTTTCTTTTATGATGGTGTTGCTGTATCTGCCGATTCTTGTGCTTGCAGTGTACAGCTTCACGGATTCTGCCAATATAGGTGCAATTCGCGGATTTTCAGTACAGAACTATGTGACTCTTTTTAAAAAGCCCGAACTGCGGGACATGATAGCAGGGACGCTCATCCTTGCGGTTGGCTCTGCCTTTATTTCCACGGTACTTGGCACACTGGGGGCAGTCGGTGTCTTTTATTCAGGACGCTTTGGAAATCTGGTGGTGGGTTCCCTGAATAAGGTGCCTGTCGTCAATGCGGAGGTGGTGACTGCGTTTTCCCTTTGTATTCTGCTAATTGGTGCGTGCGGCGTGGACAAGAGCAGTTTTGTCTCGCTGGTAATCGGCCATGTGGTTCTGGAAGCGCCTTTTGTGTATGTTTCCGTTGTGCCAAAGCTTAAGCAGATGGATAACAGCCTGTACGAGGCGGCGCTGGATCTGGGCGCATCGCCGGCGATGGCGCTGCGGCGTGTCGTGCTGCCGCAGATTTTTCCGGGTGTGGTTTCCGGCTTTGCGCTTGCCGTCACATTGTCACTGGATGACTATTTTATTACAAGCTATACCAAGCCGGCTACATTTGACACGATTAGTACTTATGTGGTAAATGCAACGCGGGGGTCCCAGACGGAAATCAAGACGGCGCTCTGGGCGCTTTCCACGATTATCTTTGCAGTGGTTGTAGGGATGGTAATTCTTATGAATCTTACTGGAAACAAAAACGAGAAGAGGGCAGGTGCAGGCAATGAGAAAGATAGGTAGCGGGCTGCGCAGGAAAATCGGGCTGGCGGCATCTGCGGTGTGTGTCGTTTCCGTGTCATGGCTGCGAATGCCGGTGCAGACCGTCTGTGCCAGTGAGGAACCAGTCATTCTGCGGGTGTGCAACTGGGAGGAATATATTGACCTTGGTGAGTGGGATGATGAGGAAATGATCACACTTGACGACGGCACGGTGATTTTCGGGGAAAAACCGCTTTACGAGGAGTTTGAGGACTGGTACAGGGAGACATACGGCAGGGAGGTACGTGTGGAGTACTCCTGTTTTGGAACCAATGAGGATCTCTATAACCAGTTAAACCTGGGAGATACGTATGATCTGGTCTGTCCGTCAGAGTACATGATTATGAAGCTGATGGCGGAGGACAGGCTGCTGCCATATTCCGATAGCTTTTATATGGAAAGCGATGCAAACAATTATTATATCAACAATGTTTCGCCATATATCCGAAAGACACTTGAGACGAATGAGATAAACGGTGAGAGCTGGGGCAAGTATGCCGCAGGGTATATGTGGGGAATTACAGGTGTCCTGTATAATCCGGAGCTTGTGACAGAGGACGAGGCGGCGACATGGGGGATTTTTGGCAATCCGAAGTTCCATAGACAGGTTACGCTCAAGGACAATGTGCGCGATTCCTATTTTGCGGCGCTTGGCATTTTAAATGCGGATGTGCTGACAGACGAGGCGTTTGTGCGCTCGGCGGATTACCGGGAACGCCTTGCGGACATGATGAATGATGTAAATCCCGAGACGGTAGCGCAGGCACAGGCGCTCCTGGACGATTTGATGGATAATCTGTATTCGCTGGAGACGGACAGCGGGAAAGCGGACATGATAACCGGAAAAATTGTCGCCAATTACCAGTGGTCGGGCGATGCGGTCTACGCCATGGACCAGGCGGATGCGGACGGCTTTACATTAAAGTTTGCCGTGCCAAGGGAGAGCACGAACCTGTGGTTTGACGGATGGGTCATGCTGAAAAGCGGTATTGACGGCAGTGCCAGGAAACAGCATGCGGCAGAGGCTTTTGTCAATTTCCTGTCGAGAACGGACAATGCAGTCCGGAACATGTACTATATCGGCTACACTTCATCCATAGCCGGAAATGACAGGGATGACACGATATATGAATATCTGAACTGGTGCTATGGCGCCGGCGAGGAGGATGGGGATATCATGGAATATCCCGTAGGTTATTTTTTCAGCGGGGATAACAACGACAGGGATTATATGCTGGAAGCATCGTCCAGCCAGATAGGCAGGCAGCTTTACAGCCAGTACCCGCCGCAGGAGGTAATGGACAGAACGGCAGTCATGCGCTATTTTGATGCGGACGCGAACAAGGCAATCAATCAAATGTGGATAAATGTGAGGTGCTTTGACATCCATGATGTACCGATGGGAATCCGCATTGTACTACTGGCGGCGCTGCTTTGGATAATCTGGATATTTTATCAGAAGAGTGCTTTAAAAATGAAGTAAGACAAAAGTAATTGTAATCATGGTTATGGAGGGAACAATGTCAAATATGGATCAGAGTAAAATCAGAAATTTCTGCATTGTGGCACATATTGACCACGGTAAGTCCACGCTTGCAGACAGGATAATCGAAAAGACAGGGCTTCTGACAAGCAGGGAGATGCAGGATCAGATTCTTGACAACATGGAGCTCGAGCGGGAGCGGGGGATAACGATAAAGGCGCAGACCGTCCGCACTGTCTACAAGGCGAAGGATGGGAACGAATACATTTTTAACCTGATTGACACGCCCGGACACGTTGACTTTAATTATGAGGTAAGCCGTGCACTGGCAGCCTGCGACGGGGCGATTCTGGTAGTGGATGCCGCGCAGGGGATTGAGGCGCAGACACTTGCCAATGTATATCTGGCGCTCGACCATGACCTGGATGTCTTCCCTGTCATCAATAAAATCGACCTTCCGAGTGCGCGTCCGGACTGGGTGAAAAATGAGATTGAGGATGTCATCGGCATTGAGGCGCAGGATGCACCGTTGATATCGGCAAAAAACGGTGTAGGAATTGAGGAGGTACTTGAGGCAATTGTCCATAAAATACCGGCGCCCAAAGGCAGTGTGGACAATCCGTTGCAGGCGCTCATTTTTGATTCTGTTTATGATTCTTACAAGGGTGTCATTGTATTCTGCCGTATCATGGAGGGAAAGGTATCAAAGGGAACAAGGATAAGGATGATGGCGACAGGCGCTGCCGCTGATGTTGTGGAGGTAGGCTATTTTGGCGCAGGGCAGTTTATCCCCTGTGACGAGCTGTCTGCAGGCATGGTTGGCTATCTGACTGCGTCCATCAAAAATGTGAAGGACACGGCAGTCGGCGATACGGTCACGGATGCGGAAAATCCTTGTGCGGAACCACTTCCGGGATATAAAAAGGTGCTTTCCATGGTGTACTGCGGTCTTTATCCGGCGGACGGCGCAAAATATCCGGATTTGCGTGATGCACTGGAAAAGCTGCAGCTTAATGACGCTTCGCTGTTCTATGAGCCGGAGACGTCAGTTGCACTGGGATTTGGGTTCCGGTGCGGGTTTTTAGGGCTGCTGCATCTGGAAATCATACAGGAGCGGCTGGAACGCGAATACAACCTTGACCTCGTAACGACGGCGCCGGGGGTAGTCTATAAGGTTTATAAGACAAATGGGGAAATGATAGAGCTGACAAATCCTTCCAACCTTCCTGACCCGTCGGAGATTGACTATATGGAAGAACCGATTGTCTCTGCCGAAATCATGGTGACGACAGAGTTCATTGGCCCGATTATGGAATTGTGCCAGGAGCGGCGCGGACGCTATCTTGGCATGGAGTATGTGGAGGAGACAAGGGCAGTCCTGCGGTATGAGCTGCCGCTGAATGAGATTATTTATGACTTTTTCGATGCGCTCAAGTCCCGCTCAAGGGGGTACGCTTCCTTCGACTATGACATCAAAGGGTACGAGCAGTCCGAGCTTGTCAAGCTTGACATTCTTATCAACAAGGAGGAGGTTGACGCACTGTCTTTTATCGTGCACAAGCAGTCGGCGTATGACAGGGGAAGGAAGATGTGCGAGAAGCTCAAGGATGAAATACCAAGACACCTTTTTGAGATACCGATACAGGCGGCAGTCGGCGGCAAGGTGATTGCAAGGGAGACGGTCAAGGCAATGCGAAAGGATGTCCTTGCCAAGTGCTATGGCGGTGACATCACGCGTAAGAAGAAGCTCCTTGAGAAACAGAAAGAGGGCAAAAAGCGCATGCGGCAGATTGGAAATGTCGAGATACCGCAGAAAGCATTTATGTCCGTATTGAAACTGGATGATTCCAAATAAGTCGTCATGTATAGGGAGAAAGGGGTGTGAAATACAGTGCGTTCGCTTGGTGTGTATATTCATATCCCTTTTTGCGTAAAAAAGTGCGCTTACTGTGATTTCCTGTCAAAACCGGCGACACGGCAAAGACAGCAGGAATATATGGATGCGCTGCGAAGGGAAATACAGTATGAGTCGGTCCGTTACGTGGATTACAGCGTGAAATCCGTGTTTTTCGGCGGCGGTACGCCGTCAATACTGGAAGCTTCGGATATCGCGCGCGTGCTTGACTGCCTGCGGCAGCATTATACATTTGACAAAGATGTGGAAATCACGCTCGAGATGAATCCTGGGACAGCAGATAAGGATAAGTTAGTCTGTCTGAAAAAGGCAGGCATCAACAGGCTGAGCATTGGTCTGCAATCCACAAATAATATAGAGCTAAAGCTGCTTGGGCGGATTCACACATATGAGGATTTTTTGCAGACCTATTATCTGGCAAGGGACGCAGGCTTTGCCAATATTAATATCGACTTAATGTCTGCACTTCCGGGACAGGCCATGGAAAGCTGGCTTCGGACACTCGAAAGGGTAACAGCGCTTTGCCCGGAACACATATCGGCGTACAGCCTTATTATTGAGGAAGGAACCAGACTTTGTGACAGGCTGGAAGAATATCCGCCCGTTCCGGATGAAGATGCGGACAGGATGATGTATCAGATGACAAAACAGGTTCTTGCCCAAAAAGGATACCAGCGCTATGAGATATCCAATTATGCCAAAAAAGGGTACGCCTGCAGGCATAATACCATTTATTGGCAGCGCGGCATTGACCATATTGTAAACTACGTGGGGTTCGGACTTGGAGCATCCTCGCTGTTCGGAAATGTGCGGTGGAAGAATACAGGGAACATGGAGGAATACCTTCGTGTGTTTGCGGAATATGGACAAGAGGGCGCGGAAAAGATGCCGGATGAAAAAAAGTGTCCGCACGAAAGCGTGAAACAGGACATGGAGAAACTGTCAAAAAAAGACTGGATGGAAGAATTTATGTTTTTGGGACTGCGCCTGATGCAGGGAGTCTCAAAGCAGGAATTTGCGAGGAGCTTTGGCATTGGGATGGATGCGGTCTATGGGGAGACACTGCATCGGTGGGCAGAACAGGGGATGCTGGCGGAGGAGGGAGACATGGTCAGGCTGACGGATGCCGGAATTGATGTGAGCAATGTTGTCCTGGCAGACTTTCTTCTGGATGATGCAATCGTTTGATAAAAGGGAGATAAAGGATGGAGAGAGAGCAGACACATGAGCAGATGCATGAAATGGGACTTGCCCACAAGCATTCTCACACACACGCCCATACGGAGACAAAAGCCGTGTTAAACCGCATGTCCAAAATTATCGGGCATATGGAATCCATAAAGACAATGGTGGAAAACGGCAGGGACTGCAGTGAGGTGCTGATACAGCTGGCGGCGGTCAAGTCCGCAATAGCCGGGGTAAGCCGGGTTATCATAAAGGATCATATTGACCACTGTATCGTTGAAGCGGTGCGGGAAAACGATATGGAGTCAATCGAGGAGTTAAAAATTGCGATAGATAAATTCTTATAATTGTTCCATAATAAAAAGGGAAAGGATGGAAATGACTATGACGGATGCTATGAAAGGGATGATTCTGTATTACGTGCAGGATGAAAAGAAAAAAATACAGCTGGAAGTGATTGGTATGAGCATGGCGATAGGGACGAAGCAGCTGAAAGCCTCGGATTTAAATGTGCAGGTCGGGAAGCTTGCGGGAATCAAGAACCTTGCTCCGCCTGACTTGTCGCAGACGGAGAAAGCGCCGGCAATTTTCTGTATGCCCGAGATTATTATTTTTTCAGAAATTCCGGACAAAAAACTGGACGAGTTTTTGCGTTCCTATAAAAATGTCGGGCTTACGCCGACAAAGCTCAAGGCGGTTACAACCCCGAGAAACATTAACTGGACGCTGTACCAGCTCATCAGGGAGCTTTCCTCTGAGAGGGAGCAGATAGAGGGCTCGGCGAAAAGGCTGTCGGCAGCAAAAAAAGAAAGGCAGCAGGAGGATTACCATGCAGATTGACCAATTCAAACATGAAGATAGCTGGCAGGACATCAAGGACTCCGCCATGAATACAATAAATAAGACAACAGGCAGATATCCGGATGCACAGTGGAAAAGAAAACTCATCATGTCCGAACATTCCCCGATAAGGCGCATGAAGTTTTACTGGCGCTGGAAAGACTTGAAATCGTGGGTAAGCGTGCATATGGTGCGGCATAAAATAGGCATTGAGCACTGGGTGTCGACACAGAGAAGCGACAGGACAGGCGTCAGCAGGGATGAACTGCCGCAGGGCGCGCTTGTCAACCATGCGTGCGAGGCAGATGCCCAGGCACTGATTAATATCAGCCGCAAGCGTCTGTGCAGCTGCGCAAGCCCCGAGACACGGGAAGCATGGGAGCTTGTCAGGGAGGAAGTGGCAAAGACCGAGCCGGAGCTTGCCTCCTGTATGGTGAAAGAGTGCATTTACAGGGGATTCTGCCCGGAAATGTTTTCCTGCGGATATCATAAGACAGAGGCATTCCAGAAAGAGCTGGAAGAATACAGGAAGGGCATCAACGGTTAAATACGGAAATCACTGCATTCACGCAAAACCTATTGCCCGAAATGCGATTATGCGGTAAGGTGTAGGTATCAGTAAAAAAATATTGTCTGATGCCTATAAGGAAAGGAGGAATTGCTGTGAATGATACAATGGTATGGCTGGCAGCCATGATAATCCTTATCATAATCGAGATTGTGACAGTCGGGCTTACAACCATCTGGTTTGCAATCGGGGCGCTTTTTGCAATTATTGTGGCGATGTTTGGCGGCGGACTGGTACTCCAATTGACCATTTTCTTAATTGTATCACTTGGCATGCTGGTGTTTACAAGGCCTTGGGCGATAAGGTACATAAACAACACGCGCACAAGGACAAATTACGAGGGCATTATCGGAAAGATTGTACGGATTACGCAGGATGTGGACAACATTTCGGAAAAAGGATGTGCCGTGGTAAACGGACAGGAATGGACAGTGCGGTCTGCTGACGACAGTGTCAGGATAGTGACAGGCAGCCTTGCAAAAATTGTCGACATCAGGGGTGTCAAATTAATTGTTGAAAAGTATGAGGGGGAGGAAACATTATGAACATGGTAGAAGTTTTTTTGGTTATATTATTTATTTTGATCGTGCTTCTGGCGACGAATGTGCGGATTGTTCCACAGGCATACGCATATGTCATTGAGCGGCTTGGCGGATATGATACGACATGGGGGGTAGGGCTTCATTTCAAGGTTCCGTTTCTTGACAGAGTTGCAAAAAGGGTAAACCTGAAGGAACAGGTTGCAGATTTCCCGCCACAGCCTGTCATCACAAAGGATAATGCTACAATACAGATTGATACGGTCGTGTTTTTCCAGATTACGGACCCGAAGATGTATGCATATGGCGTCGATAACCCGATTATGGCGATTGAGAAGCTGACTGCGACTACACTTCGTAATATCATCGGCGAGATGGAACTTGACCAGACCCTGACATCAAGGGAGATTATTAACACAAATATGCGCTCCGCGCTTGACGTTGCCACAGACCCATGGGGAATCAAGGTAAACCGTGTTGAGTTAAAGAACATTATTACGTCCGAACCCATCCGGAATGCGATGGAAAAGCAGATAAAGGCAGAGCGTGAGCGCCGTGAGGCGATTCTCCGGGCAGAGGGCGAGAAGAAATCGACAATCCTTGTGGCGGAGGGGCATAAGGAATCCGCAATTCTTGAGGCAGAGGCAGAAAAGCAGGTAGCGATTCTCCGCGCGGAAGCTGAGAAGGAAAAGCGAATCCGCGAGGCAGAAGGCCAGGCAGAGGCAATCCGTGTTGTGCAGATGGCAAATGCGGAGGGTATCAGATATTTAAAGGACGCAGGCGCGGACGAGGCGGTGCTGACCATCAAGAAGCTGGAAGCATTTGAAAAGGCGGCAAACGGCAGCGCGACAAAGATTATTATCCCTTCGGAAATCCAGGGGGTGGCAGGGCTTGCAAAGTCCGTCGGGGAAATCCTGAAGTAAAACAGACTTGGAAGGATGGAAACGAAAAACAGGAGGAACAAGACACATGACAAGGATATTGGTACTGGAGGACAGTAAGGACTGCTTAGATGCGATTACTGCGATGCTGGAAAAGGTATCTGACAGGGTGTGCGCCGTTCCTGCAAACAGTCTGAAAGAGGCAAGGGCTGCGCTTGCGGATGAAGCGCAGCCGCCCTTTCAGGCTTTTTTGTTGGACATTAACCTGGATTGTAACGACAGGGATGATACCTCGGGGATAACATTTGCGCGTGAGGTGCGTCAGAAAAGGGAGTATGCATTCACGCCGATTGTGATGATTACCTCGCTGGCGAATATGGAGCTGACCGCGTACAGGGAACTGCACTGTTACCAGTATCTCATAAAGCCATATAATGAGCAGGATATTGAGAAGCTTGCGGGGAAGCTGCTGTTTTTGTCCCAGCAGGGAGAGACGCGGGACGCGTATGTGGTTGTGAAAAAGGATGGCATCAATTACAAGCTTTTTTGTAAGGATATCGTGTGCGTCAAGGCAGTGCCGCGGGGGGTTTTGCTCATGCTCCTAGAAGAAGAAATGAAGATTCCGTATCTTTCCATCAGACAGCTGCTTGAAAGACTGCCAAATGACAAGTTTTTGCAGATACATCGTATGTGTGTTGTAAACCAGGACTATATTGATTATGTGGATATCGTAAACGGACTCATCCGCATGAAAAACGGAGAGCAGTTGGAAATCGGGATTACGTATAAGAGTGATATTAAGAAAAGGCTGTGTGTATAACAGCCCCCTGGCAATATCAGGGAATAGGAGAAAGCAGGAATGATAAAAGGAGTGCGTTGCAATGGCTGAACTTGGCAGAAAATTTTTGTATAGAATCTTTTGCGTGGTTGCGCTGATAATTGCATTATATCTGCTGGTTGACCTGTATCTGAGCCACACGCTCGATATCAAGGTGATGGTGCTGTTTGGCATTGTCTTTTCGGTGATTATATTCGGCTTTTTTGACTGGGCGCAGAACTATGCGGCACTGCGGCGTCAGGAGCAGGAACTGAAAATTTACAAGCTGTACATAAAGCCGATGGAGGAGCTGACAAAGGATATCCGGGCGCGGCAGCATGAGTTTGACAATCATATGAATGCGATTCTGAACATGCATGTGACCATCAGTGACTATGACGAGCTTGTCAGGGCGCAGTCGGCGTACTGTAAGGATATTTATGCGGACAAATCCCGCTGCAACCCGGCGCTGCTGCGCATATCGGACAAGATACTGGCGGGATTTCTCTACAGCAAGATTATCAGTGCGCCTGCCTATATCGACGTTGACATCCAGGTGCTGAGCCAGGAAATTGTGACACCAGTGTCAGAACATGCGCTCGTCGAAATTATCGGGACGCTGACAGACAATGCATTTGAGGCGGCAACACCGCAGAGGAACAGGGTGGAGATGGTGCTCGATGCCAAAAACGACAAGCTGATATTCATGATTAAAAATCAGGTGGAAAACCTGACCATGGGTGCGGTTTCCCACTTTTTTGAAAAAGGGTTTACAACCAAAAACAACCGTGAGGACAGGGGGCTTGGGCTGTATCAGGCAAACCAGATTGCAAAGCGCCATAAAGGGGAGCTTACGGTGGAGCTGCTGAACCAGCCAGAGGGGCAGGAGATTTGCTTTGGGGTAAAGATATGAGGAAAGCTTTCCCGCTCGATTGGCTGCTTAAGCTGATTGAAAAGAAAGCGTGCGAATGGTATAATGTCCAGTGACAGGAAATGGATAAATTTTGAATGACAGGGAGGCAGGAAATGCGTAATGAGGAAATAATGTATGGGCTGCTGATGGATATCGCAAAGGCAGACGATAGGATTCTGGCTGTATATATGAATGGCTCGCGGACAAACCCGAATGTCCCTAAGGATATATTTCAGGACTATGACATTGTGTATGTCGTGCGAGAAACAAAATCATTTATTGGGGATAAGGACTGGATTCACAAGTTTGGCAAAATCCTGTATATGCAATATCCCGACGAAAGCCCGGATTATCCGAGTGACAAGGAAAATCATTATGGCTGGCTGATGCAGTTTGAAGATGGTGTCCGAATTGACCTTACAGTACAGACAATTCAGTTTGCCAGGGAGCATATTCATGATGACAGGCTTTGCCGGATTTTGCTGGATAAGGAAAACATTCTTCCGGAAGTGCCGGAATCAACAGATGCGGATTACCATGTAAAAAAGCCTTCAGAAGCACAGTTTCAGGCATGTGCCAATGAATTCTGGTGGTGCAGCAATAATATAGCGAAGGGACTGTGGCGCGAGGAGATGCCTTATGTGCAGGACATGACCAACTTTGTGGTTCGCAAGCAGCTGGAAAAGATGCTTTCATGGAAAGCCGGCATCAGGACGGATTTTCAGGTCAGCGTCGGAAAATCAGCAAAATACTTATATAGATGGCTGGAACCGGACGAGTATCAGGGATACCTGAATACTTACTTTGGTGGAAGCGTTGCGGAAGCATGGACGGCGGTGCTGCATATGTGTGACCTGTTTGAGCAGACAGCAGCGTATGTGGGGAGCAGGCTGGGATATGCATATAATGCGGCGGAAGGGAAGGCAGCCAGGGGATTTCTGGATCATGTGCGGAAGTTAAAGAAAGAGGTGAGGCAATGATATCTTCAGAAGATGTCATGATAATAGTGAAAAATACAATAGCTGCATCAATTAAGTGTAACACTTACCGTGGATATATCGGATGGAGCAGCTGCGACAATATTTGTGCGGATATGCATGACTGCGTGGATATGTGTGCGGAGCAGTTGAAATCAGGGGACGCCTTGACGGCACTGAAAGCATCTGTATACATCTTGCTCTCCGGCGTGAAACTGGCGTCTTACGCAGACAGCAGTTCCGGAATGCTGACAGATGTAATCCTGTGTACCTATGACTTGATTGGCAAGTGTACAAAAGAAATTGAGAAGCAGGACAAGAAAATGCGCAATGAGGCATTGGATATCATAATTAAGGAAGCCCGGAAGAACGCATTTGATGGCTGGACGGACTGGCGATATGATTTGCTGAAATGTGGAATCTGTCTTTGTGATGAAAAGAATGCACAGAAGCTGGAAAAGGTTTTTGATATTTTGCTTGAAAGAGCGCAGGAGGATAGTTTTCCTGATTACACTAAAAAGGAGGACATGATTACAAGATATTTACTGCACAGGCATTTATATGGCAAGGAGACTGTAAGGGAAGAGCTTTATCAGAATATTTCGGTGAAGGAGCTGCGCAGGATTGCGATTAGTGACGCCTTGGAAGAGGGGCAGTATGGGGAAGCGGAGCAGCTTTGCTTAGAACAGGCAAATGAAGAAAGCGCATGGCATTACCGCAGCAGCGACTCGGAAGACTGGAACAATATTTTATACGATATTTATGTGGCGGCTAACGATACAGAAAAACAGATTGCACAGGCAAAAAAGCTTCTTTTGATGGGAAATGAAAAGTTCTGGGAAGTCCTGAAACAGATTTACAGCCAGAACAATGCGTGGAATGAGCATTATGAATCGTTGCTGAATCTGTTAAAAAATGCGAAACAAGCCATATGTTACCGCAATGTCCTTATTGCTGAAAAAGAAACGAAACGATTACTTGAGGATGTAACGGAAAATCCGTTTGATTTATTTTATTATGGAAAATATTTGGTGAAAGATTATCCAGAGCAGGTTTATGAACTGTGTTATGAGGAAATCAGCAGGAATTGCGCACAGGCAAAGGATAGACGAGAGTACAAAAAGGTAACGAAGCAGATAGCTCAGCTTATAAAATGGAAAGGAACTGATAAGGCAGGGGAGCTTATTGAGGAACTGCGGCGCACCTATCCAAGAAGAACAGCACTGCTGGACGAACTGGGAAAGGTGGAAAAGAAACTTTAATTATGCAGGTAGGTCTGTGCGTTTTATCGGTTGAAGAAGAACATCGGTTTTACAAAGATATTCATGAGATATTAGAGCATGCTAAAAATACAGCTTATGCGGCAGTTAATGATATTATGACTTATGCTTATTGGGATATTGGAGAGAGAGAATTTCCGGTCACAAGATTCATATGAAAATTTCAAAAAACAGTCGCTTTTTTGTAAAATATTGGTTATACTGAAAGAGCGTATATATGAAATTCAGAGGCATCAGGAGAGGAGGCGCGGATTCGTGCTAGAATTAAAGGATATATCCTACCATGTGGATGATGGGAATGGAAAGGATATATTGAATCATATTGACTTAAAAATAGACGACCGTTTCACGGCAATCACCGGACCAAATGGGGGCGGAAAATCGACCCTTGCCAAGATGATTGCGGGAATCATACAGCCGACAGAGGGGCGGATTTTCTTTGAGGGGCAGGACATCACGGAGCTGTCCATCACGGAGCGAGCGAACCTGGGCATCAGCTTTGCCTTTCAGCAGCCGGTTCGTTTTAAGGGAATCACGGTGCTTGACCTTATTCGGCTGGCAGCGAGGGAGCAGCTCAGCGTGGAAGGCGCATGTAAGTATCTTGCAGAGGTAGGGCTGTGCGCGCGGGATTACATCAACCGGGAGGTAAATGCCAGCCTGTCGGGCGGGGAGCTCAAGCGGATTGAGATTGCGACCGTCATTGCCAGGGGCATGAAGCTGTCGGTGTTTGACGAACCGGAGGCAGGAATTGACTTGTGGAGTTTTCAGAATTTAATTAAGGTATTTGAAAAGATGCATGACAAGACGCAGGGGAATATTGTGATTATCTCGCATCAGGAGCGCATTCTTGACATTGCGGACAAAATTGTCGTGATTGCAAACGGCGAGATTCAGGACATAGGGACGAAAGCGGAGATACTGCCAAAGCTGCTAAATGGCAATCTCGAGTGCAGACATAATGCAGGAGGGTGTATACATGGATGAGATTCAGAAAACATTGCTGATGCAGGTGGCAGATTTGCACGAGGTGCCATCAGGCGCCTACAATATCCGCGCAAACGGCGAGTCGGCAGGAAGGCAGTCTACAGAACATATCGAGATTGTCCCAAAAGAGGATAAGCCGGGAATTGACATTTTTATCAAGCCCGGCACCAGAAAGGAAAGTGTGCACATACCCGTACTGATGACACAGACAGGACTCAAGGAGCTGGTATACAACGATTTTCATATTGGCGAGGACTGTGATGTCACGATTGTGGCAGGATGCGGCATCCATAATGGTGGCAGCAAGACGAGCGAGCACAGCGGAATCCACTCCTTTTTTATCGGAAAAAATGCAAAGGTGCGGTATGTGGAGAAACACTATGGTTCCGGCGAGGGCACTGGGGAGCGTGTGATGAACCCGGAGACAATCGTCAATCTGGATGAAGGCAGCTACATGGAAATGGACACCGTTCAAATCAGGGGCGTGGACTCTACGGACAGGGTTACGAGGGCAAAGCTTGGAAAGGGTGCGCAGCTTGTCATCAAGGAAAAGCTGATGACGCATGGGAAACAGAAAGCAACAACGAACTTTTATGTCGATTTGGACGGTGAGGATTCGAGCACGAACGTGATTTCGCGTTCCGTGGCAAAGGATTCGTCCGAGCAGACCTTTTATTCGCATATCAATGGAAACAACAAGTGCGCAGGGCATTCGGAGTGCGATGCGATTATTATGGACAATGCAGTGGTGCGCGCAATTCCGGAGATTACGGCAAACAGCATTGACGCGAGCCTGATTCATGAAGCGGCAATCGGAAAAATTGCTGGCGAGCAGCTGATAAAACTGATGACGCTGGGGCTGACGGAGGCAGAGGCGGAGGAGCAGATTGTAAACGGATTCCTGAAATAGCCCTGCTCATATAATCTAAGACAGGAGTGCGATGGCAGAAGATATAAATTTTATAAGAAATAATAAACAAAGGAAAGCGAGGTAGTACTATGGAAGCAATCAAATGTATTGAGACAAGGAGAAGCATCAGGAAGTTCAAGCCGGAACAGGTACCGCACGAGGTAATGCAGGAAATCGTGTCGGCGGCATCCTTTGCACCGTCCTGGAAAAATACCCAGGTGACAAGGTATGTGGTGGTTGAAAACGCGGACATCAAGGCAAAAATCGCAGAGGAGGCGACGCTTGGATTTGAGCACAACAACGGCATCATCAAGGGCTGTGCGGCACTCGTTGTCGTGAACATGGTGCACGGCAGAAGCGGGTTTGAACGTGACGGTTCTTATACGACATCGAAGGAAGACCGCTGGGAAGTGTTTGATGCGGGGCTTGCGACACAGACCTTCTGCCTTGCTGCCCATGATAAAGGGGTAGGAACTGTCATTCTTGGCATCTTTGACGAGGTGAAGGTTGCTGAGATTATCGGTGTCGAGGAAGGACAGAAGGTTGCTGCGCTTGTGGCGGTAGGCTACGCAGACGAGGAGCCAGCTGCGCCGAAGAGAAAGAGTGTGGAAGAACTGGTGAAGTTTGTATAGTATGTACAGTTCCTTAATGCGCCATTCAGAATGAACGGAGGCATGGAAGGAGATTGGCATCAAATAAGGGTGCAAGGTCTGTCGGTTTCAGGTCTTGCACTTTCATTTCTATATTAAGCCGCCAAAATCGGCAGGGAGGATGATTATGGAAGAGAACGAACTGTGGGATTTATATACAAAGGACAGGGAAGGAGGAAGTGCTTGCGATGCAGGAACAGGGGACTATGATTCCGTACTGGTTTCTGGATAAGCTGTTTGAAGTCAGAGGGATGATGGATGCGCATGGATGGCGGAAAGAGGGCAAAGATTGAAAATTAAAAATTTTCAATCTTACAAGTTTGTGCTTGGCAGCCCAAACTTGCAGGTGGAAAAAGGAGCATGGCTATAATTATGAAAAAGAATATTTGGTGTACTGCATGGATTTTATTGGGTTTCATCATGGGCGGATGCAGTGCGGCTCAGGGCGGACAGCCGGATTCAGGGACGGTGCAGGAGTCTCAGGTACAGAGTGAAAACTCCGAAAATAAGGATGCGGAAAGTGAAATGGCAAAAGAGGACGAACCGGAGAAAGAGCCCCAGGGCAGTGAAGAGAACGATGCAGATGTAAACTGCCCAACGATTGTGTCTACGTCGGAAAAGAAAGAATGGTACACGGACGATGGCGAAACCCTGCTTTTGTCAGTTGACGCTGACAGGGTTGAGGTCGTGGGAGATGGATATGATGCACTGAACGATGCACTGTCAGCGCAGTGGGGAGGACTTACGGATGATTATGGCGAGCTGCTGCAGATGGCAAAAGAACATTACGACTCGGAAGAAGAAAAAAATTATTTTATAAACTATTATAACAGCGAGAGTGTTCTGGCATACAGGATTGATAATCGTGTTGCCAGCTTTTGCAGCATCCATGGCGGTTATGAAGGCGGAGTGCATGATTACTATGTCTTTGAGGGTTTTACTTTTGATGTAAACAGTGGCAGGAAGATGCAGCTTGAAGACATTCTGAGTGATGCGGAAGGATTTTATGACAAGGCTGTCAGTTATATTACGCAGAAGCTGGAAGAGGACTATGCGGACGGACTTTTTCCAGAATATCAGGACGTTGTGGAGAACGATACATTTGGAGAGACGCCGATGTGCTGGTATCTGGACAATACAGGAATTGTGATTGAATATAATCTGTACACTGTTGCGCCTTATGTGACAGGAGCGCCGTCCGTTACACTTCCATATGATATGTTTTCCGAATATATCAAAGAGGAGTATATTAGCCCGTGCAGCAGTGTGATTGCGCGCGTGATGGAGAATACAGATGCGTCAAGGCTGATAGGCGCGGACGGTGAAGTGAAGATTGCGTCCGTTTATGACGAAGAATATGGGACAACGGAAGTGACAGTCGTGTCGGGCGATTCCAGCGAGACAGTCGGGACATTCAGCCAGTTTATGATGGGATATGTGGTAAAACGTTCAGATGGACGCAGTTTTCTGGTATTTTACTGCGACTATGCGTCAGATGACTATGTGACATATGTGTATGAGGTCACAGATGGCAAAGTGCAGGCATGTGACAAACTGGACGGTGCGTCCTTCGGTGGTGCGTATTTGGGGGGAGCAGGAAAATTTTATCTGGGAACGGATAAGCTCGGGCTGTTCATGCATCTGGATGTGTTTGGCTCATATGCAGGCAGTATGGCATACAACCTGACAGAAGACGGAAAACTGGTGCAGGCAGAGGAAATCTTTGCAGTCGATACGCTTTATAAACTGACAGTGGCAAAAGACCTGCCTGTGACACTGGAGGGTGCCGGGACAACAATCCCCGCCGGCAGCGTGCTTAAGATTACAGGTACGGACAATGCAGGGACTGCGTATTTCCGGCTGGACACTGGAGAGACGGGCACAATCAGCTATGTGCGAGACGAGGAGCAGTGGCAGCTTTTGATAGACGGCGTGTCGGAGAATGAATACTTTGAGCAGCTGCCCTATTCTGGTTAACGGCATTTATGGCTTTTGGTACATAATTAGCCAGTACCGGGCAAAGGGAATGGGCAGGACACACTTTAAAAGGATGGAAAGAATTACACAATTCAAACAAAGGATTTAATGAGGTAGGCGAAACTTGCCAACATTGATTATAATGTGAATGAGTAATCAGAATGACAGGTTCTAAGGAAGAAAGTACATTGAATTTTTACAGAAAGGCAGGGTATTACAGTGAAGGCGAAACAGCATTTTTTCAATGGGCATAGTGTGGCAGAGGAAACGCTTGGTCTATATTCCGCAATGCAGGATCTAAACAGGGCAGCTATAAAATATATTGCCTGTGCAATGAGAGTCGGTATGAACATACGGGATATCAAAGCGTTGTGTGAAAATTATTTGTTGGAAAATGGCGCGGATTCATTTTGGTATTGGGACGTTGGCGCTTTTATTTTTTCCGGAGATGAAACTGCGGTATCCGTATCGGGCAGGGATTACATGGTGACGGACAGAACCATACAGGAAAATGATATTATTACGATTGATTTAAGTCCTCAAAAGAGTAACATTTGGGGAGATTATGCAAGGACACTTGTATTTGAAAATGGCGTTTTATGTAATGAAACTGACAGAATAAAAAATGACGAGTGGCGGAGAGGATTGCAGATGGAAGAATATCTGCATAAAGCTCTAATTGATATGGCGGCGCCGGATATGACATTTGAGGAATTATACTATTTCATGAATGATTTGATTGTGAAAAAAGGATTCCTTAACTTGGATTTTCTTGGAAACCTTGGACATTCCATTGTAAAAAACATAAATGACAGAATATATATTGAAAAGGGAAACCATAAAAAATTATCAGATGTTGAAATGTTTACTTTCGAACCACATATCAGTATTCCTGAATCCAAATATGGATATAAGAGAGAAGATATCTATTATTTTGATAACGGTAAGTTAATAAAATTATAGACTGCATGAATGAAAGTGTATCTCCGCAATTCTATCATTTATGCATCAGGTGGAGGCAATATGAAAAAGACAGACATGCTTGTTAATATGCTTGCTTCGGACATAAAAAACAAAGATATTCTTGAAGTTGCCTGTGGGACAGCGGATTTTTCTGTTTCAGCGACGCGAATTGCAAATCGTGTTTCTTGTATCGACCTTGACGATAGCAGGCTGAATAATCTGGTTGAACACAATCGTGTAACTTTTCAAATCATGGATGCCGCTAAAATGGCTTATGCCGATAATACATTTGACACAATAGTTATATATAATTCTTTATTCCATATCCGGATGCAATGGGATGACATAGAAAAAGAATGTAAGCGGGTTTTGAAAAACAAAGGGACAATCTATGTTGTTGGAACATGGAAGTTGGATACAAACTTAATGGAAGAACTTTTTGGTGATAATGCATTCTGGCGAGATGGTTTTCTGATCGCCAGAATAGTCAATATCTAAATTCCCAGATATTTATGCATTATCATTTATTAATGGCATCATTTTCCTTCACTGGAACATACAAGTAACAATATTCGTGAGTTCCATTTTCTGGTTTGAAAAACCATAATACTCAACGATTGGAAGCGTGTCATTGCCATAAGAATAGCCGAGTTCGGGGGCAATTTGCTCCCCGATCCAATGGTATGGAGAATTTGCAAAAGTTTTGCGGCGGGAATTTTGTAAATATCGTATGAATCAGGCTGAACATCAGTTTTTGACAAGAAATCCAAACATTACGCCGCTGGGGCGTTCGCATGAAAGATAATTCAAACTCATGCAAATATCCCAGTTAGTTAGCTGTCACTGGCATTTTACCGCTAACAGTTTCTTGATATCTTCATAATGTTCCTGGCAGGTAACCCGGTAATGTATCCAGCCGCCATCGCCACAGGGATATTTATTATCAATGCATTCCTGAGTGTATTTTTTTAACTCTCCATAAATTGTTTCATATTGCGTATCTGTCAATCTCAACATAACTGTAAATGCACCAGCTTCAGCAAAGATATTACACATAAGCTTTTTCTTTTTATAATGTCCGATTCCCCAGCCGTATTTATTGCCATAAGGGAAAACCACCTTCTGTTCTGTATGAAAAGCAGCTGTCAGCCAATCGTTTATCATAGAAAAGCATTCTGCATTTTCTGAACAGTACGCTGTCATTTCCTCTACGGTTGGAACAACCTGCTTATCCAGCATTCTCTCGTACATAATCATCCTCCAAATACCAACTTCATTTGGTTCTGGTTTTGTGCAAACTCGGATTTATTTTGCCTTTATTGGGATATAATAGTCCATCTGTTCATATCCCATTATTTTTTTCGCAAGTGGTGACGTAATTATATTTCCTAATTCCGGACGTGACGTGTCACGCTCAAATCCGTTTTCACTTAGAAACTGATCTATTTCTGTGTCCATAAGCTTTCTGTCTGTTTGCTGGTCTATATCGGTTGCTACAGCATAAAGACCGCCCTGGAAATCTATTATTTCAAATTCGTCCGGAACATTCATTCCGTCTTCGTACATATACAGCCAAACAAAGCCTTCTCCTGCCCAATATAGGAAATCTTTTGGAAACAGACTGCGGCTTTGCGAAGACAACCATTCATCAAATATATTGAATTGTCCCTCTCCGAACATACCGATTCCAGACGAAACCATTTTACAGGTCGGCATTTCATAAATTCTTACACTTTGCATTGTAATTCCTCCAATCTTGATTTGCTAGCTGTGCTGCTATGCCAATATATTTTGCCATTAGAACGCCTCCATATTTTAAATATCAGCTTTCGCTGCGCATTGCCCGGTAACCAATCAGCACTGTCCATACATAGGCACAGGTTTTGGGTATCATGAGCATGCCAATCATGGGAATGATATCTGCCCAGAGCACGACCGGAATATAAAAACCAAAACTGAGAACAAAGGTCAGCCACATATACCGAAAGGCAGTGTCATGCTGCCTTTTTGCTTCCTGAAAAAAGAGAAGAATAATCAGCAGACCAAGCAGCGCAAAGGGAATATTGCGGTAAATTCCCCATGACAATGGCGGATTTGCACGCAGCCACCCATTTTGCGGAAAAAGGCACAGGATGATGCGGAGTGCGGACAAAAGGTATACGGCTGCTGTGATTCCCTTTTTTCCTGATATATGATAGCGGCTCCGCCACACATAGTACAGGAGAATGTAAAAAACAGTCATTGTGATGGAAGTGATAAGCTTACCGATGCCGAGGGCAGCGGTATAGTTTTCCAGCCCTGTGGTGCATAGTGCGAGTGCGCGCGGAACCAGATGGAAGGAATCACCTAGTCCGAGCACGACTGCCATAATGCCAAACAGGCGGTATTGTGCGCGCCTGCCGCTTTTTCGCATCATGGTGATGCCAAGGGTGATAACAGTGATTAGATAAACTGCGTCAAACAAGGTTTCTGTGATAGCCTGCATAAATTTTTCCTCCTGATTACAATAAATTTTTTCATATCAGTTATGATGGAATGTTGTCAATAAATGACCCGCCGGATAAGCTCCAGAATGGCGCTGTCGTCGTAATTCTGGCGTATCAATGCGGAAATGATCAGTGCGAATACGATATCCACGAATTTCTGCTTTGTCAGTACATCATTAAAAGCGTCCCGGCGGATAGCCTTGTCTTTTTTCAAAATTCGAAACAGCTCATTTTGGATATGCTCCCATGACTGTGCCATCAGCCGCTGTCCATCAGCCTTGCCGCTACCCAGGAAGTGCATGGAATGTGAGGCAAAAAAGCCCGGATATTTTTCGCTGCCTTTTTTGATGCAGTCAAAAATCCATCTGACGCAGCCGGAAAAGCTGTCAGATTCTGCCTGTTGTTCCGAAAAGTGAAAGATGTCGCACCAGATACTTTCCACAGTGGCAGCAACCAATTCGGACTTGGACGCAAAATAATTATAAATGGAACCCACGGAAACACCGCAGGCTGCGGCGACAGTCCGGACATTGACAGCTGACCAGCCCTGTGTTGTCACCAGCTGCCTGCTCTTCTCCAGGATAGCCTCTTTGGAAGTGATAATGGTATTCATTTCGTGTCCCTCCTTATGATACTGAACAATGTTCATTATGACACTGTCGGGCAGAATTGTCAAGACGTTTATGAAAACACTTAGGAACTGTTCAGAAATTACTTGTCATGAATAATTTCTGAACAGTTGCTTATTAAGCCCGAATTGGTTTTACTTGCAGGAATTAAGGACAAATGCTATGATAAATATTGATAGATAAGAATCTTTTTTTAAAGAACTGTAATAATAGAGAACTGTAGGAAGAGAACTGGATAGAGTACGAAAGGAAAAGGATGGTAACAAGGATGAAAAGGAAACTGTATTATGTGCTATTTTTATTATATGTCATTGTGGTGTTTTTTGTCTTGTATCTGAACGGGGTATTTACGGGAGAATGGGAAGCTTCTGTAAATTTGGTCATTAACATCGGTTTTTTAATGATAATCGGGATTCTCTTTGGCATATCCGCCATCAGTTTTGGCAGACTGAACCAGGTTACGGATGAGCTGGATGATGTCAGGCTGCGCTTGCAGAAGGAATACAAGGAGGCAGATGGGAAAAACCTTTGGGCAAAATACAAAGATGATGCAGCGTTTTTTGAGGGAAAGGAATTGCAGGATGCATTCAATAAGTACCGCCTTCGGATAAAGGCTTCAAGGACGAAGCGGGGCGCCGCATCCTCCTGTGACCTGGAAGAGTATGTCAATGAAGACTTTTTGGACCGGGTAGGCATGAATTTTTTTAATTCAAGTGTTCCGGGGACACTTACGGGCATGGGAATTCTGGGAACATTCCTTGGCTTGTCCATGGGGCTTGGCGCATTCAGCGGGGATGATATTTTTACGGTATCCGACAATGTGGGCTCGCTGCTTTCTGGTATGAAAGTGGCATTTCACACTTCAGTATATGGAATCTTTTTTTCACTGGTGTTCAATATCATTTACCGGAGTCTGATGTCGGATGCATATCAGACGCTGGATGAATTTTTAAATGTGTTCCGCCAGACGACGCAGCCGTTTGCCATGAACGACGATGAAACTGCTGCAACCATGCTTGTTTATCAGGCAGGAATGGCAAGCTCCCTAAAACAGATGCTGGAAGTAATGAAAGGCAATGCGGCGGAGCAGACAGCAGGCGTGGGGCAAATCGTGGATAAATTTACGCAGCAGATGCATGCGGCGCTGGATACGGATTTTAAGAAGCTTGGAAATGTTTTGAAGAGCGCGGGAGAATCACAGGCTGTCAGCGCGGCAAATGTAGCGGAAATGGTGGAAGCAGTCACAACCCTGGTGGAAGTAAACCGCAGTGCGCAGGAGGCGCTTTCCAGTGTCATGGAAAGGCAGGAGATGTTTGCGAAACAGCTTGAGGACCAGAAGAAAATGCTGGCAGATTTGTGCAGTGACATGAGCGATGAGATTAGCAGTCAGATATACACATTTGAGCAGATGAGGAATTTGTATGAAAAATAGGCGAAGAAACAGAAAGGTTTATGCGGAGCACAGCTACTGGCAGTCTTATTCGGATATGATGGCGGCTCTTTTGCTGATATTTATATTGCTGATAGCGATTACCCTCGCGATATACAGGCAGAAAACGAGTGACCTTGACCGGACAAGGCTTGAACTCAGCACGGCACAAAGCAGGCTGGACGAGACAATAGCGGATTTGGAATTTTCCAAGGCGGAGCTGGAAAAGTCAAATGAGGAGCTTGCGTTATCATTGGCGGAATTACAGCAGGCTTATGAACAGGCGGCTCTGACGCAGGAAGAACTGAACAATGCTTATCTGGAAATTGAAAATGCGAGGCAGGAGCTGACCACGACAAAGCAGGAGCTGCAGGATATTGTTGGCATCCGCACGGATATTATCGGGGCGCTGCAGTCTGCTTTCAGCAATTCGACGATGAAAGTGGATGCGCAGACAGGCTCCATCACGTTTTCATCGGATGTGCTTTTCCGCTATAATAGCGCTTTGCTCACATCGGAAAGTAAGGAGACGCTGGAGAACATTATTCCAAGGTACCTGGGCGTGCTGCTTCAGGAGCAGTTCCGAGATTATATCGCCGAGATTATTATTGAGGGACATACGGACACGGATGGAAGCTACCAGAGCAATATGGAGCTGTCCTATGAGCGGGCGAATGCAGTGGCGGATTTCTGCCTGGACAAAAACAACGGACTGAGCGAGACGGAGATTACACAGCTGCAAAAGCTTCTGACTGTCAATGGAAAATCGTGGAGTAATCCGGTTTACCAGAAGGACAGTGCGGGAAATCCCACGAAAGAAGTGGATATGGCGGCTTCGAGGAGGGTAGAGATTAAGTTCCGGCTGAAGGAAGATGAAATGATCAAGAAGATTGCGGGGATATTGGAGCAGGAATAAAAATTAGAGCTGTTTCATGAAGAAACAAATAATTGAATACATCATTGATTAAAAGCCAGTTTAGGATTCCTGGCTTTTTTTCTTTCAAGTAGAGTATAATATATCCAGAAGTAAGAGCATAGTATATTCATACAATGAAAGGAGCGTTTTTATGGCAGGAAAAGTATATCCGGATTGGGTACAGGGGCAAAAAACAATAGGGACAACCGTAAAAAAGTCGGTAACAATTATTATCTTTATTCTCTGTATAATTTTTCATACAAGACGCTTTGTAGGACATATTATTGGAACATTAATGAAAAAATAATATACGATTAGGACTACGCAGTATTTGTATAAGATTGTATAATGCTCTCATAACAAAAAGGAGCAAAGTTAGTTATGCAAAACGCACAATAATAGCAGAAAATAAAATTTGATTAGATTTGATTATAATAGTAAAATCAAGTGTTTTAAGATATTTAAACAATTTTATATATAGTGCAAAGTCCACAATCTATCATAAACTAATCTGTTGACAAATATAATCTGTTGAATTATAGTAAATACCAGTATAGCACTCTGCAATTAATAGCACTAGATGAAATTGAGTATGCATTTTGGTTTAATTAATTTTGAGCACTATACAGTTGGAACAGGAAACATATTTTAATGATATTTCACGAAGGCGTGTAGAAGTTATCTGCATGCCTTTTTATGTTTCCAAAGTAGTAACTATAGGTATTATACGAGGAGGAAAAGGTATGAAGAAAAAGAAATTATTTGCATGTATTACAACATTGATGCTTGCAGTATCTATGCTGGCAGGATGTGGAAACAGCAGCAGTAGCAACAATAGTAACGGCAGAAATACAGTATCAAACGAAACCGTTTCGGATGATACATCATTTACGGCTAAAGCAGTTTCGGAGGACGCAGAGTACAAAGATGAGCTTCATGTGGCGATGGGTACGGCACCGGCAACTTTGGATGTAATGATGGGAACGGATTATATTCCCAGAATTATTGCTTACGGAAATATTTATGAGTCATTGGTTACACTTACGGCTGATTACAACTGGAAGGAAGAGTTAGCAGAGTCTGTTGAGGTTAATGATGAGCATACGGAATATATATATCACCTTAGGCAGGGTGTAAAGTTCCATGACGAAACGGAGATGACAGCAGATGATGTCGTGGCTTCCATGAACCGTTGGATTGAGAAGTACAGCAACGCCAAAAACATGGTTGGTGATGCAAGATTTGAGAAAGTAGATGATTACACTGTTACAATTAAGACAGAGGAGCCTGCGCTTTTCTTAAATGAACTGATTGCCACCCAGAGTCAGGGATCCGTAATTATGCCGGCATCCGTGATTGAGGGTGCGGATGCATCTACAGGGGTAAGCTTGTATATCGGTACAGGTCCATATAAGTTTGTTGAATGGAAGGACGGACAGTATATAAAGCTTGAAAAATTTGAAGATTATCAGCCATATGGTACAGCAGGTGAAACAGATGGCTGGTGGGGATATAAGGCAGCGCCTACCCGGTTTGTATATTTTGATCTTGTAACAGATTCCTCTACAAGAGTAGCGGGTATCAGCTCAGGAGAGTATGATTTTGCCCATGAGCTTCCTACAGATAATTTTGGTCAGTTTGGTGATGAAAGCAGCTATCAGATTTATAAGGATGTATTGGGATGCTTTGCGGTTGTATACAACAAGGCAGAGGGGATTTGCTCCAATGCGTCATTTCGTCAGGCAGTCAATGCAATTCTTAATCCGAAGGAAATCCTTACAGGTGCATATGGAAGCGACGAGTTTTATCGGATAGAAACAAGCTATATGGGCTCGGAAATGGTGAATTGGTACACAACGGCAGGTGAGGAAAATGCGCATAAGGCAGATGCAGAAGCAGCTAAGAAGTACCTTGAAGAGGCTGGCTATAATGGAGAAACTTTCCGAATTTTGGTCAGACCTTCAAACCCTGACTTTGTAAATGCGGCAGTGGTTATTCAGCAGGAACTTGGAGCAATTGGTGTAAATGCAGAGATTGTATCAGTAGATAACTCAACGTATCAGACTTACAGAAATGATCCGACACAGTATGATATTTTCTTTACGAATGCATTACCTGTATCGGTACCTACCATTCAAATATTTTTAAGCTCTACATGGGCAGGTTTTACTTCTGATCCTGTGATACTTGATGGAGTACAGGAGATTAACAACTGCACATCTCTTGATGAGGCAAAGCAGAAATGGGACACATTGCAAGGATACTGTTGGACTGACAGTCTTCCCATAACGAAGCTTGGTACTTCCTTTAGTTATAGTGTAAGCAGCACGGAAGTTGTTGATATGGGATACTTTAATGGTCCGCTTGTAGGAAATGCAAAGGTTATAAAATAACAGGCTGTAGAAAGGCAAGGGAAAGGCTATGTTGAAATATATCGGAAAAAGAATTATAGCAGTCATTCCAGTGCTGTTTATTGTATCGCTAGTGGTATTTTTTCTGATTCACCTGATTCCCGGCGACCCTGCAAGGGTAATGCTGGGGGATCAGGCGCTGGAGGAGGAGGTTATCGCATTGCAGCAGGAGATGGGACTCAATGCTCCCATCTGGCTGCAATACATAAATTGGATATCAAACGTATTTCGCGGTGATTGGGGAAAGTCTTTATTTATTGATGAACCAATGGGAATAATTTTAATAGAGCATTTGCTTCCGACGCTGGCACTCTCTTTTAATGCATTAATTATTGCAGTTTTGATTGCAGTCCCCTGCGGTATATATGCCGCAAAAAACCGCGGAAGAGTCGGAGATCAGGTATTGATGGGAGCATCTATGGTCGGTATCAGCATACCAAATTTTCTGATAGGTCTGCTGCTGATTTTACTGTGTGCGGTAAAGCTCGACTGGTTTCCATCCTCCGGCTATAAGACCTTAGAGGATGGTATTGGACCACATTTTAAGTACCTCTTTCTGCCGTCGCTGGCGCTTGGACTGATGCATGCCTCCCTGATTACGAGAATGACACGTTCATCAATGCTTGAGGTGTTGGGCAGTGATTACATCAAAATGGCGAGAGCAAAAGGCGTTAAGGAAAACGTCATTTTATTTAAACACGCGCTAAAGAATGCGCTGCTTCCTATTATTACTGTAATTGGTCAGAGTCTTGTTTCTTTACTTTCAGGTGCGCTTGTTACAGAGAGTGTGTTTAATATTCCCGGTATTGGGCAGCTTGTTGTTACGTCTATCAATAGAAGGGACTACGAGGTCATTCAGGCAGTCGTGCTTTTGATAGCTTTGATAAATGTAGCTGTTATGCTTTTGATTGATATTTTGTATGGATTTGCAGATGCACGCGTCTGTATGAAGAGTGAGTAGGAGGAGTTTTGGCAAATGAGTGGAAAAAACCTTGAAGAAATTCAGAAGGAACTTCGTAGGGAACAAAGAAAAACAAATATTCACCGCCTTTTACATAACCGTTTTGTGGTGCTGGGAATACTGATTGTTGTGCTGCTGTTTATTACCGCAATTTTTGCTCCGGTCCTATCTCCGGGCGACCCATATGAACTGGACGTAACCCAAAGGCTGAAAACTCCGTCTGCGGAGCATGTGCTGGGAACTGATACCTTTGGCAGGGATTTGCTTAGCAGGATTATATATGGAGCGAGGATTTCTACCTATGTTGGAGGAGTAGTCGCTGCGGCAGCCCTGATAATTGGTCTTATTATAGGTTTGTATGCAGGTTATTACCCAAGGGTAGATAAAATCAGCATGAGAATATGTGACGGATTAAAAGCGATACCGTCCATTTTGCTGGCAATTGCGCTGGTTGCAGTATTGGGAGCAGGCACGACAAATATTATCATAAGTTTGACAATTGTATATTTTCCGGACATTGCACGGATTACCCGTTCCGTTGCAATGAAGGTACGTGAGCAGACATATGTAGAAGCATTGAAAGCATCGGGCGCTTCCGACACTAGGATTATATGGGGAAATATTCTTCCCAACGTCATTTCTCCGGTGTTGGTTCAGGTGTCGTTTATCTTTGCAAATGCCGTCATAACAGAGGCATCGCTGAGCTTTCTCGGTGTGGGGATACCTGTGCCGGAGCCAAGCTGGGGCAACATTATAAATGAAGGCAAGACTGTAATTTATCAGGCATGGTGGCTTATCATATTCCCTGCAATAGCAACTGCACTCTCTGTGCTGGGATTGAATTTACTGGGAGACGGTTTGAGGGATTATCTTGACCCATTGTCGAATTAGGGGGATTTGCATGAGTGAGAAAATTTTGGAGGTCAGAAATCTGACGACCTCTTTTAAAACCGAGAGAGGTGTTATGAAGGCAGTGGACGGAGTGACCTTTCATACTTATAAAGGAGAAATACTCGGAATTGTCGGTGAGAGCGGCTGCGGAAAGAGCGTTACTTCCCAGTCGATTATGCGGCTATATGATGAAAAGTACTCAGCCATGATAACAGGCGAGATACTTGTGGCAGGGCAGGATATATTGAAGCTTCCTATGAAGGATATGCAGAGGGTCAGAGGAAATACCATTTCGATGGTCTTTCAGGACGCTTTAAGCTCACTGAACCCTGTCATGAAAATAGGCGACCAGATTATAGAGGCATTGCTGATTCACACATCTTTCAACAAAAAACAGGCAAGGGAACGTGCATTAGAAATGCTTAGGCTGGTAGGAATTCCGGGATATGAGGAAAGAATAGACCAGTATCCCCATGAATTGTCAGGCGGTATGAGACAACGCGTTATGATTGCGATTGCGTTAAGCTGCAACCCCCAAATACTGATTGCGGACGAGCCGACAACAGCATTGGACGTGACAATTCAGGCGCAGATAATGGACTTAATAGTTGAGCTTAACCAAAAGATTGGAATGAGTGTTATGCTGATAACACATGATTTGGCGGTAGTTGCGGAAACCTGCAGCAGAGTTATCGTAATGTATCTTGGTCAGATTGTGGAGGAAGCCAATGTGGAAGATATTTTTTCGAATCCGCTTCACCCATACACAAGGGGAATGATGGAGTCCATTCCGCAGCTTGAAGATGAAAAAAGGGAAAGACTTCATGTAATAAAGGGAATTGTACCTCTTTTGAGTCAAATTCCTAAAGGATGCCGTTTTGCGCCCAGATGTCCATATGCAGACGAGGGATGCGGACAGAATATGCCTGAGCTTAGCGGTGAAGGTACGCATAAGGTGCGCTGCTTTAAGGCGGGAATTGGGAAAAAGATGCACGGAGGTGAGGACAGCTATGGAAAAGGCAAATGAACAAAAAGTAATCGTAGAGGCAGTAAAAATCAAAAAATATTTTCAGACGCAGGCTTCGATCAGCTTGGAAAAACCTGTAGTGAAGGCGATAGACGGAGTGTCTGTAAATATATATGAAAATGAAGTATATGGTTTGGTTGGAGAGTCTGGCTGCGGTAAAAGTACATTTGGAAGGACGATTCTGCGGCTGACAGATCCGACAAGTGGTACAATTTCCATTAACGGCACAGATATTACAGCTATGAAGGAAAAAGAGCTGCGCATGAAGCAAGGGATATGCAGATGATATTTCAGGATCCGTATACCTCTCTAAATCCCAGAAAGAAGATGGGGGAGATTTTGGATGAGGTCTTAATTATTCATGGCGTAAAAAGTTCGCAGGAACGCATGAATAAGACCTTGGAGATTATGGAAAAGGTAGGCCTGCGTCCGGAACATTACTATAGATATCCGCATGAGTTTTCAGGAGGACAGAGACAGCGTGTGGGTATTGCAAGGGCGCTTATCTTAAATCCCCGGTTTGTTGTCTGTGATGAACCCGTGTCTGCGCTTGATGTGTCAATCCAATCGCAAATTATAAATCTTCTGCTGGATATGAAGGATGAGAAGAAGCTTACATATTTATTTATTGCCCATGACCTTAGCGTAGTAAAATACATTTCTGCCAGAATTGGGGTAATGTATTTGGGACATTTGGTGGAGGAGGCTTCCACAGAGGAGCTGTTTGCACATCCGCTGCATCCGTATACACAGGCTCTGCTGTCGGCTGTCCCTTCCACAACGATTGTCAGTAATGAAGATGGTCAGCACAAGAAAAAGAACAGAATCATATTGCAGGGAGAACTGCCGTCCCCGCTGCATCCACCCACAGGCTGTCCGTTCCACACAAGATGTCCTTATGCAAAGTCGTATTGTTCGGAAATAAAACCTAAAAAAATAGAAGTCGGGACAGGGCATATGGCAAGATGTTTCCTGTACGGAGACGCAAATTAGTAAGAGGAGGCCTTGCTTTATGGAAAACTATTCAGCAATTGATATTTTATGGTTATTGGTAGCGGCGATATTGATTTTTATGATGCAGCCCGGATTTGCGATGCTTGAGACAGGCATGACAAGAGCTAAAAATGCAGGAAATGTGATGATGAAAAATCTGATGGATTTTGTAATCGGCTCCTTAGCGTTTTGGCTGATAGGTTATCGTATTTTTTCTAATGGAAGCTATGTGGAAAACGGATATCCGAGCAATTTGTACCTGATGTACCAGGTTATGTTTTGCGCAACGGCAGCCACGATTGTGTCTGGTGCGATGGCGGAGCGGACAAAGCTTGCGGCATATATCATATACAGCTTTTGTATCAGCGCATTTATCTATCCGGTTGAGGCACATTGGATATGGGGAAATGGCTGGTTGGCTAATATCCGGATTGGAACAGCTGTAGGATTTCTTGATTGTGCCGGTGGCACAGTAGTGCATACAGTGGGCGGAATTGCTGCATTTTTAGGAGCTGTATTTCTTGGACCGAGAATCGGAAAATATGATAAACAAAAGAAATCAATCGCCATTCCGGGACACAGTATTACACTTGCCACGCTTGGTATTTTTCTTCTGTGGTTTGCATGGTTTGGATTTAATATCAGTTCCATCAGAGGAATTTCCACTGCCCAAAAGATAGAAGCAGCATCGGGAATTTTTATCGCAACAAATCTTTGCGCGGCAAGCAGTGCGGCTGCAACATTTTTCCTTTCATGGAAGCGGTATCATAAGCCTGATATTGCCATGACATTGAATGGTGTGCTTGGAGGCTTAGTGGCAAGTACGGCAGGCTGCAATGTCATAGAGCCGTGGGCAGCAGTGCTGATAGGTGCAATTGCAGGATTTTTGGTTGTATATGGAGTTGAAATACTGGACAGCAGACTGCATGTGGATGATCCTGTAGGCGCCTGTGTCGTTCATGGAGTATGTGGCATATGGAGTACCCTTGCAGTGGGGCTGTTTCACTGCGAAAGCGGACTTCTGATTACAGGAGATGCCAGCCGGTTTCTTGTCCAAGTGATTGGGATTATCAGTGTGTCATTATTTGTGACAGTGACAATGGGCATTCTTTTCCTTATAATTCGTAAATGCATTGGACTTAGAGTAGATGAAAGAGAAGAAATAACAGGCTTGGACTATGGTGAACATGCATTAAAATCTGCGTATAATGATTTCATGTTCTACCAGCCGGAACAAGTGCCTGTACAAAAGGCTGCCATCGTGCATTCAACGGCAGCGATTCCAAGACTTATAGAGGATGATGTTTCTGAATATGGAAGGATAAGCAGTGTTGTCATTATTTGTAAGGAAACGAAATTAGAAGGTCTGAAGGAGGCGCTGAATAATATAGGAGTTATGGGTATCACGGTCAGCCGGGTTATGGGATGCGGTATACAGAAGGGAAATACGGGCTATTACAGAGGGACGCAGATAGGTGCATCGCTGCTTCCAAAAATCCGTGTCGAGGTAGTAGTAAGCAAGATACCTGTTAAGCTGGTGGTGGATACCGTGAGAGAGATTTTATATACGGGACATATCGGCGATGGTAAGATATTCGTTTATGATGTACAGAATGTAGTTAAGGTCCGTACAGGAGAGCAGGGAGTGAAGGCGCTTCAGGATCCGGAAAGTTATCAGGAGCTGGAATTTTGAAACTGCAAGGAGATTGGTATAGTATGAAAAGAGAATATCAGATTTTTATGGATGCAATTATAAAGCAGAGCAGCTTAATGAATGACGCGCTGGATTATATATGGAAAAATCCTGAGCTCGGATATAAGGAATGGAAGACGAGCGCATATCTGGAGGACAAATTTAAAGGGCTTGGATATGTACTGACAAAGGCAGAAAATATTCCTGGATTTATAGCAGAGTATGATACAGGTGTGGAGGGACCGACGATTGCCATTATAGGTGAGTTGGATGCTCTCAGGTGTGCGACGCATCCGGATGCAGATTCTGAAACAAAAGCGGTTCATGCCTGCGGCCATGCGATTCAGACAGCAGTACTGCTTGGCATTGCTGCAGCGCTTCGCAAACTGCATGTAGCACAGGGACTTTGCGGAAAGATAAGATTTATGGCTGTTCCTGCAGAGGAGACCATAGATTTGGAGTATCGGGAGCAGCTAGTGCAAAAGGGAACCATACGTTATATGGCAGGAAAAATAGAATTTTTGTACAGGGGATTATTTGATGGTGTTGATATGGCGATGATGTTCCATGCCGCGACAGAGCAAAAATGCCTGTTTAAAATTACGAAGGGAAGCAATGGATGCATCACGAAGCATTTTGAATATTATGGGGTTGCCGCTCATGCAGGAGGGGAACCGCATATGGGAATTAATGCGTTATATGCAGCATCGCTTGGACTTGAGGCATGCAATGCATTGCGCGAGACATTTCAGGAAAAGGATTATGTCAGATATCATCCCATTATAAATCAGGCAGGAGTCGCGGCAAATGCAATTCCTGCAATGGCATCATTGGATACTTATGTAAGGGCTGCTTCACTGCCTGCGATGCTTGCGGTCAATAAAAAGATAAATCGTGCAATTGGAGCTTCTGCAGCAGCGCTTGGAGCAAAAGTGACAATATATGACAGGCCTGGAAATCTGCCTCTGGTTTGTGACAAAAATTTAACAGACGGTGTAGAGAAGATCATTGAAGACATATTTGGCACAAATCAGACTATATCAGACGAATGGTGTACACAGAGCACGGATATGGGGGATATAAGTTCCGTTATGCCTGTGATACAGCATCATTGTATGGGAGCTGTCGGAACACAACATGGAGAGGATTTCTACATTGCGGACAGGGAAAAGGCTTTAATCAATCCGGCAGTTGTTCTCCTATGTATGGTGCATGACTTGCTGAAGGATAATGCAGTATATGCTAAGCGGGTCATAAAGGAATACAAGCCTGTATTTTCGTCTAAACAGGAGTACTTTCAGGCAATTGACAAAATTGAAAGCAGGAGGGAGCTGGTACAGTATATTGGTAATGGAGAGGCAGTCATCAATTATTAAAGAAGGTTCTGCAGCTCTTTAATCATAAGGGCAGCTCTGAGTCTGAAAATAGTGTCGGGCTTGCTTAAATCTATAGAAAGGATATTTTGGATTTGTTCCAGGCGGTATGAGCAGGTGTTTCTGTGGATAAACAAATCCTTAGCAGTCTGTGTCATGTTATTATTCGTAGAAATATATGCGTTAATGGTGGCGAGCAGTTCTGTCTGATTATGGGAATCATACTTTTCCAATGGTCCTAATGTTTCTTGTAAAAAAGTATTAAGCTGACGGGTGGAAAAGTGTTCAATTAAAAGCTGCTTGATTTCATCCTCATAGTAAGATAGAATAATTTCCTTTGGATGCAGCTTATGACCTATTTGCAGTTCATTGACAGCCTGCATGTAGTTGTCGTGGATGCTTAAAGCACCGCGGCTGCATTTACTTAGACCGATAAGGTGCCGTATCTGTTTAGAGGTCAGCAGACCAGAGAGCTTTTGCGCATAATCACAGCCGTTGCGGAGGTAGGTTGTTTGGGACGGCATTTCTGCTGGAAAGTAAAAGAGTACAATGGAGGTTTGAAATATTGTATGTATTACAGTAACTTTGAGTACGATATTTAACTGGTCTATCATGGAAAACAGGCTTCGCTCGTAAGCACGTCTTTTTGACAGGCTCATTTGTTCATATTCAGGTATTTTGACAACCAGGCAAATGCGGTACTCACTGCATGGAAAATTGTTTTGAATACATAAACGTTCAATTTCCTGTTCTTTTTGCAAAGTACCTGAGAGCAGGTTGTGAAAAAATATATCCCGGCTGGAACGCTCTGATTCCGTCAGCATTACTTTGTTTAACAGTGACAGACAGAAGGCGGAACGTAGGTTTAGCAGCAGTTCTAAAGCGAAAGCGGAGGTAAGGTCTGTTTTTAGTATAATCAGGTGTCCTAAAATTGATTCACGGTTTATCAAAGGATAGATGTGGAATTCAAGCCCTGACACAATATGGGTATAAACGGGGAGCTGCGAGCCTTGAAGCAGTTGTCTTAGCTCTGTTAAATCGGCTTCGGAAAACAGGGTATAAGAGTTCTTGGAAAAGGGGAATGGAATTTCCTGTCCGGAATATGGACTCATTGAGAATTCTATGATCTCAAAGGAATCGTTTGTGAGAAATATATTGCTCTTTGTGGCTTCCTGAATGATTTCTATAGAACGTGCAAGGTTTTGATGCACTAAAATATTTTCCGATATTTCATGATAAAGGATACCGATGCGTTGTGCTTCTGTCATTTCTTCTTCATAAATTTTTCGGTAAACCATATTGCTGATTTCACCCAAGGATGCAGAGAAGGGCACATTGATAATAGGAAAATGGCATTCCTCAGCTTGCTCAAGAATATATTGGGGCAGCTCCTTCAGGTAACGGTGCATTTTAATGCCAAGACCTGAACATCCTCGCTTTTTGAGATTTCGGATGATGTTTTGATCTAATTTTCCTTCCTCAAAAAGATATCCTGTAGAGAGCACAAGGATTCCCTGAAACAGCCAAGGCAGGGTATCAGGATTATCCATAATATTAACACCCGTTATGGGAATGAGTTCATCAAGCCCGCCTGCAAGCAGGGAAAAGCCTTCACCTAAATTTTGATGTATGAGCCACTCGATTGTAAATGCCATAGAACTTTCAACTCCTTATCGTGTCAATAAGCGGGATGCGCTTAATATGAAATAATTATAGCACATCTTACTTTGTGAAAAAACAAAAATATTTATTTACAAACAAGAAAGTGAGGAAAAAATTATGAGTTATCCAACAGATTTACTATCAACCAGAGCCGTTGTAAAGCCCGGACTATGGGCAGTCATTCCTAAGGAGGGATTAGTCAATAATGTAATACCGGGCATTGAGGGGGGCAAAGTAAGCATTGTGTGCTCTCCTAAAATGGGAGCAGGATTTACGCAGTACATTATAAATGCAAAAAAGGACTGCCGCACTACGCAGCCGTTTGGAACGGATTCGCATATAGAATGTTTTATATATATTGTGGAGGGAGAGACAAGCCTTACTGTAGGCGAAAAAACGCAAGTATATGGAGCAGGGGGATATGCCTTTGCACCTGCGGGAGAGGGAATTTCATTTCAGGTATTGAGCGATAAGGCAAAACTCCTTTTATATAAACAAATATTTGTTCCGTATAAGGAATTAAAGCCATATGCAGTAATGGGAAATATCAATGATGTAGCTTTTCGGATTTATGATAATATGGAAAATGTGTTCATTAAGGACTTTCTACCCACGGATGATGTGTCATTTGATATGAATATGCATATTTTGTCATTTGAGCCGGGTGGATGTCATCCTTTTGTGGAAACACATGTTCAGGAACATGGAGCGTACATACTGAGTGGCGAGGGAATGTACTTGATGGATGATACATGGCTTGGTATAAAGAAGGAAGATTTTATGTGGTTTGGTCCTTATTGTCCCCAGTGTGCCTATGGTGTGGGAAGGGAGCCTTTTGCATATATATACTCCAAGGATTGTAACCGCGATGTAGTTATGTGACAAGCCATTCCCGGCAATTAAATTTAAGAAAAAATGAGATGTGTCGTCAGGCGCAGAAATGGAGTGAATCATGTTATCAAAAGCAAGTGTTGACAGTATTCAAGGATGGATTGAGGGGATGGCGGCCTTTAATGCCACACCGGGATATGGAACAACAAGAGTTTTATTTACAGAGCAGGAGCTTGCTAATCGTGCATATGTGAAATCGGAGATGCAGAAGCTTGGTTTGATTGTAGCAGAGGATGCCATCGGCAACATTTACGCAACCCATAAGGGTACCGAGACTCACCTTGCTCCTGTTTGGACAGGATCACATATTGATACAGTTCCCAATGCAGGGAATTTTGACGGTATGGCAGGAGTGGTTTGTGGATTAGAGGCAATGCGTTTATTTAATGAGTGCGGCATCAGCCATAAGAGAGATATTTCCGTAATCGTATATACCTCTGAAGAGCCTACAAGATTTGGACTAAGCTGTCTTGGAAGTCGTGCTATGTCAGGTGATATGTTATTGGAGGAAACCAAAAAAATATTTGATAAAAGCGGCAGAACGCTGTACGATAAGCTTGTAGAGCTGGGATATCCTGTTGATGAGGAATATAAGAATATTTTCAAAAAAGAAGGGGATGTATATGCTGCTGTGGAGCTTCACATTGAACAGAGCAGCCGATTGGAAAAAATGCAGCTGCCGATTGGAATTGTCAAAAAGATATGTGCACCTTCCAATTACGTGGTAGAGGTGACAGGAGTTCAGTCTCATGCAGGAGGAACGGATATGACGGACAGACGGGATGCCTTTGCTGCAGTCTGTGAGATGGAGGAAGTCTTGGAAAAGCTGGCACGAGAATGTCCCAGTGAATATAATACTGCCACGATAGGACATTTGGAGGTGCTGCCAAATGCAATGAATGTAATTCCGGGTAAGGTCATCTTTACCATAGATATCAGGGACTGCACTTGGCATACAAAACAGATCCTGATCGAGGCATTTAAGGTTGCTTTTCAAAAAATTGCTGACAGTAGGGGAGTTAGCGTTTCAATCCATGAAGACAATAATGACATGCCGTTTACCTGTAATGAGACAATTATTTCTCTTATAGAGGAAGCTTGTAAAAACCAGCAGCTTGAGTATGCAAAGCTCATAAGCGGACCATATCATGATACGCTTTTTGTAGGGCGTTTTGCACCTGCGGCAATGATATTTGTACCAAGTAAAAATGGGATAAGCCACTCTCCCCATGAGTGGACTGAGTATGAACAGCTCGCGCGGGGAGCAGATGTGTTGGCGGAAACGCTTTTGAAATTATCAAATTCAGAGGAAAGTCTATAAAATAAAAGGAAATGGAGAAAAGAAGAACATGAAAATAGCACTTTTAGAGCCAATTGGCATATCGGCAGAAAAAATTGAGGAATTATCCGCATATATAAAAATAAAAGGACATGAATTTACTTATTATGACACAAAGACAACAGATACGGAGGAGCTTAAAAAAAGAAGCGATGGCTGCGAAATTGTCATGATTGCCAACAACCCATACCCTGCGGAAGTGATTAGGGCGTCAAAGGAATTAAAACTTCTGTCCGTGGCTTTTACCGGAATAGACCATATAGACATGGATGCTTGCAAAGAACAGGGAGTGGTAATCTGTAATGCAGCAGGATATTCCAATCAGACAGTTGCGGAGCTGATAATCGGTATGGCAATAGATGCCCTTAGAAATGTGGCAAAGGCAAATGACATCGTCCGCAAAGGTGGAACCAGTGCAGGAATAGGGGGCAGGGAAATCTGCGGCAGGACAGTAGGAATTGTTGGGCTTGGTAGAATTGGCCTGATGACGGCTAAATTGTTTCAGGCATTTGGGGCAAAGGTGATTGCATACAACAGAAGCCAGTCAGAGGAAGCGCTGGCTATGGGAATTGTGTACAAATCGCTTGAGGAGGTTATGGAAGAAAGTGATGTTGTTTCCCTGAATCTTCCGTTAAATAAAGAGACAAGAGGATTCATATCTGAAGATCTGATTGGAAAAATGAAACGGGATGCAGTATTTATTAACTGTGCAAGGGGACCTATCGTTGATAATGAAGCTCTTGCAAGAGCGCTGAATGAGGATAGACTGGGCTTTGCCTGCATAGACGTATTTGATATGGAGCCGCCCATTCCTGCTGATTATCCACTGCTGTCTGCAAAGAATACGCTCCTGACTCCTCATCAGGCATTCATATCAGAGGAATCAATGCTTAGAAGGGCGCAGATTGTATTTGATAATGTCAAGGCTTATTTGGAGGGAAAGCCCATTAACGTGTGTAAGTGATAATGTTTTATGTGATTTTGTTTCCCTTATTTTTGTCCTTATTAGGGTTCGTAATGCCCTATGGGAAGATATAATATGAGGGAAACTATAAGGGAAAGTTCATCTGTAATAAAAATTATCAATCACAATTGAAGTTTGTGGAGAAAATGATTGTTGAACGAAAGAGAGCAGATAATCCGTCTGTGGTTTGATATGTGACTGTAATAAAAAGATTTAGGCATGGATTAAATTTTCACAACCTGTAAGCACAGCCGCAGCTGCCACAAGAGCGGACAGGCTCTTTTCATCGCATAATGGAAGCAGCCGCAGTAGTGCCTGGTATGTAAAACCAGTCCTGTCCTGAAAATTTATTTTAAATTTTTCTTGACATATTCTCCCATCTTCGACAGTTAAAGAAAAAGAAAGTGGCAGAATCCCTTGAATTTATTGGGGATATGCCACTTTTTATAATTGAAAGAATGTTGTAAGGAAATGCTATTTCAAAATTTTTTTGATTATTTTATTCAGTTCTTTTGGCTGGTAGTATTTTTTATCTAATCCAAGTCCTGTAACCGCATTCAAAGCAGTACAGACCCTGGAACTGGTATAAGCTGACATATAACACATATCTTCAATATTAGCAACATCCATGCTGTCCAGGGTTTCGATAATGTTATTTACTGTGAAATGTGTACCATACATGTCAAGTTTCTTCTCCAATAACCGATAGATAAGGAGCGCTGTATAACAGATCATAAAATGTGCAATAATACGCTCACGTTTCTGATGGAAAACCGAGCATGCAGAGAAATTTGTTTTCATTACCCTGAAACAAATTACGCGTAGAGCGAATACCCATAATGTGTTTTTCCCGACCTTGGCCATGTTGAAAGATGCTGTTGATAAAGCATTTCATGCATGGGCTGTGCCTAATGCACAATTAAGGTCTCTTTGTAGCTTTGCGTAAAATTAATTTTGTCGTTTACTATAGTTGTTGTTTTCTTTCCGTTACGGATCCCCATCTGGATAAAGTAGTTAGGATCCTTGGATTTTTTATCATACCAAAGCTTCATACCTTATTATAACATATAAAACAACACCATAAAAATATATAAAATTTTACATAAAAAAGCCCGAATTTCTGCGGTTTGTAGCATTTTTTATCTCTGACAAGTGTCGAAGACCCGAATGCAAGACAGGATAAGGGACTTCTGAGAGTCCATTGTTATCGTACTCTATTTTCCCTACCCCGTGAAAAGTAATTAACTGTAACTATTGGCGCAGGAATAAAAATTAAATTGATAGACTTTACTATCTAAATATGTTATACTAAAAAAATATAACAATGTGTCTCTTAATTGGGAGGTGATACAATGCCTAGTATGTCAGATATTGTAAAAGATTCAGTTGTTGAGTTTTCAAGACTGCAAAATTGGATGTTATCGGCAAAAGAGAGCAATGATACAAACACATATAATATGATGCATGATCGTTATATTGAACTGAAGGTAATACTTGCAGCTGCTGGTGTTGATATTACAGAATTAGACAAGATTAAAGAGTAATAAATTTAAAATTTATCTTGACATATTCTGTCAGAGTGTATATTATAATTATAAATTAAATACCGACACGAAACTAATGACCAAGAGGAGTACATGTGTTAGGAGATTCACAGAGAGCTG
>CARTDA010000029.1:0-50187 GCA_949066965.1 uncultured Lachnospiraceae bacterium | reverse complement strand
TTCTTTATTCTGTTGTATAGTATTCTGAGTATTATCATTGTATTTGCATTTATATTCGTATGGCGGATTAATGTACGTCAGAACAAAAATGCAGAAAAACTTCTTGCACAAGGAAAAAAGCTTCCGACTGTAAAGCAGGATTTACTTTCCCTGCTGGACGAACATTTTGACAAGACATTACTGGCTTTGCCGTTTATGGGTGTGTTCCTGTTCATTGTGCTTCCAATCATTTTCATGGTGTGCGTGGCATTTACCAATTATGACGCGCAGCATCAGGCACCGGCACAGCTATTTACATGGGTTGGTCTGGATAACTTTAAAAACCTGTTTTCCATGGGCTCAACCGGTTTCGGCAGCACATTCCTGACAGTATTGATGTGGACAATCGTATGGGCATTCTTTGCAACGTTCCTCAATTATTTTCTGGGAATGGTAGTGGCGATGCTGATTAACAAGAAAGGGATTAAGTTCAAGAAACTCTGGAGAACTATCCTGGTAATGACAATTGCGGTGCCGCAGTTTGTATCACTTCTGTATATCGGAAAAATGTTTGCCGCTGATGGTCTGGTAAACGGATATCTGATGAAGTGGGGATGGATTGACCAGGCGATTCCGTTCTGGACGGATCCGACAATAGCGAAAGTGTTGATAATTATTCTGAACTGCTGGGTTGGTATTCCGTATATCATGCTGATTTGTACAGGTCTTTTGATGAATATTCCGGCAGATTTGTATGAAAGTGCCCGTATCGATGGTGCAAATGCTTTCCAGATGTTCCGTAAAATTACACTTCCATATATGTTGTTCGTGACAGGTCCGTTCCTGCTGACACAGTTTACAGGTAACCTGAATAACTTTAATATTATTTACCTTTTGAGCGGCGGTGGTCCAAAGTCCATGAAACTGACTGGCGGTGCTGGACACACAGACTTGCTGGTAACGTGGCTGTATAAGCTGACTTTGACGAATACAGACTACAAGATGGCAGCTGTTCTTGGTATTATGGTATTCTTGGTAACTGCAGTAATTTCGTTGGTGGTATACAATATCTTGCCATCAGTTAAGGATGAGGAGGGATTCCAATAATGTCAAAGCGAAATAAGATTAGTAATACGATTACCTATGTGATATTGACTTTAATCAGCATTGTTTGGTTGTTCCCATTTGTATGTCTGGTTTTGCAGAGCTTCCGTTCCTATATTACGGAGCCGGGCGGACAGGTAAACTACCTTCTGCCAAAGACATTTTCGCTGGATTCCTATAAGTTCCTGTTTAGTGCGGATTGCCAGTTTTTCAGATGGTATGGGAACACATTGATTATCGCTACATTTGTGGCAATTTTACAGACGATTTTTGTATTGATGGTGAGTTATGCGCTTTCCAGAATGCGTTTTAAGGGCAGGGAGCTTTTGATGCGGTTCTGGCTGGTATTGGGAATGTTCCCTGGATTCCTTACCATGATTTGTCTGTATTTCCTGTTAAAGCAGTTCGGACTGACGCAGGCAGGCGCAATCCCAGGCTTGATACTGATTGGATTTGCAAGTTCTGGTATGGGCTACTATGTATGTAAGGGATATTTTGACACGATTCCGAAGTCCCTTGACGAGGCGGCACGTATTGACGGTGCAAACAGATTTCAGGTATTTACGATTATGCTGATACCTCTGTCAAAGCCGATTATCATTTACACTGCGTTGGTTGCGTTTATGGCACCATGGTGTGATTATATCTTTGCTTCCTACATTGCTTTCGGTTACTCAGACAGCTATAACGTAGCGGTTGCTATGTACCGCTGGGTTATGACAAATGACTATCTGGGTTACTTCACAAGATTCTGTGCAGGTGGTCTGCTGGTAGCAGTACCGATTACGATTCTGTTCATGTGCCTGCAGAAGTACTATGTAGAAGGTGTAACTGGCGGTGCTGTAAAGGGTTAAGGAGCAGTTATGGTTTTTAAGATAGTCCTTTGCATTATGCTGGTCGGAGCTGCGTTTGGATTATGTCTTTGCAGTGGAATTGACTGGCAGAGAGACCGTGGAAGGTCATTAGGCGAGCGCTATATGAGAGACTATGGTTTCGCCGAAGATGAAAAAGATAAATAGACAGTATCATTACGACTCCTGTTATATGATAGCAGGAGTCGTGTTACTTTCCTAATATCAGTGGTGCAGGAAAAGTTTTGAAATTGGATGAAAAATGGGGGGATAGGAATGCACAAAAAATATGGAACACGTTTGGTATGCACGGTATTGGCAGGCATATTGTCATTGCAGCTTTGTGCCTGCGGTGGTGCGGGAGATGTCTCCGTACAGCAGACTGCACCTGTGGGGGAGGATGCTTCCCAGGAGGTTCCGGCATCATTGACAGCGGAAACTGCTTCAAGGGAGACCGCACCGGAAACTGCCACGGCAGAGGAGATTAAGGAAATTGTCGGTGCGGTTTCGTATGATTATGAGCAGGAACTGAATATCATAGATGACAATTACAGAAATTATTATGAGATATTTGTATACTCGTTCTATGATTCCGACGGAGATGGGATAGGCGACCTTGGTGGTGTGATTGAAAAGCTTGATTACATAAAGGACATGGGATTTAACGGAATCTGGCTGATGCCGATTATGCAGTCGACAACCTACCATAAATATGACGTGACAGATTATTGCTCCATAGATACAGAGTATGGGACAATGGAGGATTTCGAACGGCTGGTGGAGGAATGCCATAAAAGGGATATCCGGATTATTATCGATTTTGTAATCAACCATTCTTCATCAAAGCATCAGTGGTTTGTGGATGCGTGTGAATATTTGAAAAAGCTTCCGGAGGGACAGGAGCCGGATTTGGACGAGTGTCCGTATGTGGACTATTATCATTTTGCGAGGGAGCAGGTCAACGGCGATTACTATAATGTCAGCGGAAGCGACTGGTATTATGAGGGTGTATTTTGGTCTGAAATGCCGGACTTGAATCTTGGCAGCGAGACGCTCCGGGCAGAGCTTGAGGATGTTTCCCGCTTCTGGATTGATAAGGGAATAGACGGATTCCGGATGGATGCCGCAATGCATTTTGAGGAAAACGATATTGCATTTAACACGGAGGCGCTTAACTGGCTTTACAGCTTCTGTACAGGCTTAAACCCGGATTTTTATATGGTTTCCGAGGTGTGGGCAAACAAGGCGACAATTACGAATTATTACGCAAGCGGGACACCCAGTATGTTTAATTTTGACCTTGCGGACACGGAAGGAAAACTGATTAAGGCGGCAAGGGGAAATTATAAGGCGGCCAATCTGGTTGAAAATATGGTGGGTTACCAGTCGGATTATGCAAAAAAGTATGCTGATTTTATTGATGCGCCGTTTATAGCCAACCATGATATGGGACGCGTTGCCAACGGTCTTGCGAAGGATGCGGACAATATGAAGATGGCATGTGGTCTTCTGATGATGATGAATGGCAATCCGTTTGTCTATTATGGCGAGGAAATTGGGATGTCAAGCTCGGGCAAGAAGGACGAGAACAAGCGGCTTCCCATGATTTGGTCCGACACGGATGCGACGGGCATGACAAACGGCCCATTGGATGCGGATAAGGATATTGTCTCGGCATTTGCGGGCGTCGAGCAGCAGCTGCAGGATCCGTATTCCATATTGAATTACTATAAAAGGGCAGTTCGGTTAAGGAATGAGAATCCTGAGATTGCGCGTGGCCAGATACAGATTGTGGAGGAGCTGACAGAGGGAAATCAGGCTGCGATAACAAAGACATATGAGGATAGCACGATTGGAATTGTGTACAATACTTCTGACGAGACGGTTTCGGCTGCGTTGTCTGATACAGCGCTTTCCGGCATGGCGATTCGCGGGTATCTTACCCTGAATGGTGAGGTGATAACCCTCGACAGTGACGTATTATCTATGCCTGCCAAGTCAGTCTGCATATTGAAATAAAGGGGCGAAAGCCCCTTTTTGTGTGTTTACAGTTGTTACAGATCCTTAATATTTGATATTGAGATTGACTTTTGCACTTAATGGTATGGTAATTTTATGTTCTTCGTCTACAACGGTGGGCAGATACATAAGCTCCGTTCCCTTTTCATCTGCAATGTATACATACGCGGTCTGACCAGTCTGTGCATCGGGCAGCATCATATTGAGGCAGATTCCGGTATTGATTGCGCCGGGATGTGTGAACATTAGTTTCTTTTCGTGAAAGAACAGTGTGGTTTCCGTGCTGCATGTATAGGTAAAATCCGCTCCTGTAAACAATGAATTGTCCATATCACTGTAAAAGGTAAAGCTTGCGTCAGCCCCATAGGAAACATCAAGGGCGATGCCCTGCCTTGTATTGAGCATTGCGATGGCAGCTGCGTCAACATAACAGCTGCTTCCGCCTGCCGTCACCTTCAGGATGGGACTGCCTGGCTGATTCAGGCCAGATGTGCTGAAGGAGGCAAGCTTGTTGGTGATATCTGCCCAGCTGGTGAGCTGCTGACCCTTTAAGTTGGTCGGTGTTATCTGGCTGAATGCATTCGGCAAGCCTGACTGAATCCAGTTCGCATACAATAAGATATCATAGCCGGGCATGGTATAGGACATCTGCGGCATTGGATAAATGATTCCGTCCGATGCAGTCCAGCCTGCAAATACAAAGCCCGGAACGAAACCGGCATCGACAGTCACCTTTGTGCCAGGCGTGTAGGCTCCGGCACCGCTGGCATTTGCAAAGCTTCCGACAACTGTCAGTTTTTTTGCGGCGCTGCCTGTCATAAAATATGCGTTGATGGAATGGTTTTCCCAGACATTGTGAAAGGTATAGGAGGTGACAGCGCCAACATTGTTTCCGTCGGCTTCGACGTAATTAATGCGGTATCCGTTGTACGGACTGATTGTGTAGGTCTTGCTGTTACCGCCTTTTACGCCGGAGCCTCCGGCGTCCGAGATAGTACCTCCGGCTGCGGCGCCCGCGGAGATATAAAAGGTGTCAGGTTCCCTGGCGTTTACGGTGATGCTCTGGGTGGTTGACTTCGTAACATTGCCGTTGTCGGTATAGCTGATGGTAACATATTTATCGTCGTAACAGTATATTTTTATAAGTGCTATTGTTAAGGGTGTCAGGCTGCTCCGAAATAGAGACTTTGCCGGTCTCGGTAATTTCAGTTATAGGGTATGTTCCGTTTGAAGGATAATACAATATTGTAATACTATCGGTATTTTTGTTAACAATGGTATCTCCTGCTGAAACTTTCGTACCAGGTTTCAGCTTATTGGAATCCCAGCTGGCAGCGTTTAAATGCATACTGGGAAAGAAAAGCAATAACAGTAGTGCCAATAATGGAATACGGTAGATAAGAGCCTTGCACCCTCTTGTGAAATTTAACATAATTTTTCCTACGCGCTATACATATGTGGTTAAAGTGTTGTATTCATTATAAGTGCATGAAGAAAAAAAGCAACCTGCGGCAGTCGCCTGCTCCGATTTTTTTACCTGCTGTCTGTACCGATATGTAAGCGAATTGTGAACTGTACACAATAGCATCTTGTTTTTTTTTTGAAATTATATTATAGTTATTATTGCAGAAGGCAAATAGTCTGCGAACGTTTTCGGTGGAGACAGAACCAATATTTTGGAGGAGAGCATGAAGCTTTATATCATACGCCATGGGGAGACAGACTGGAATGTAAAAAGACGCTTTCAGGGGAGGGCTGACATTCCGCTAAATGAAGAGGGACGCAGACTGGCGCGGATTACCTCGGAGGCATTAAAGGAGACTGCTTTTACGAAGATATATACAAGTCCGTTGAAAAGGGCATATGAGACGGCAATGATTATAAAGGGAGACCGTGATATACCAGTTATTGAAGAGCCGAGAATCATAGAGATTGGCTTTGGGGAGTATGAAGGGCTTTGCTGTGGAAAGGACAATTTCAACATTCCGGATCCTGAGTTTATGAACTTTTTTGACAAGCCTGAGGCATATAAACCGCCAAGGGGAGCCGAGGGAATTGACGAATTAAAAGCAAGAACTGGTGATTTTTTGCACGAAATTGTGCATAATAAGAATATGGAAAATGATACAATACTGGTGTCCACGCACGGCGCTGCGCTCAGGGGGCTTTTGTCGTATATCAATGGTATCGAGTTAAAGGATTTCTGGAAGGGCGGTGTCCATAAAAACTGTGCAGTCACAATCGTGGATGTAAATGACGGCAGGGCAGTCATAATTGAAGAGGGTAGAACATATTATTAAGATGCAGGAACAAAATAAAAACGAAAGAAGGCGTCACGATTTTGGAAAATGAGTATAGCAAGGTAAAGGTAAATAACGAGATGGACTTCTGCTCTGTTACGGAGATGGAGGTTAAGACAATACTGGAAAAAGCATTTATGAAAGCGAGGGTTTCCTATTTTCTGAGATGGGAGAAGCCCGGTTTCTTGTCCAAGATATTTGGCGGAGGAAAAATGAGGATTGTGTTCTGCATCAATTCGGCACAGCTTGAAACAGCGGATGAGGTGTTAAAAGAGCTTGGTGATATTGAAGGGGACATTAAGATGCTCCGGACAAAATCGAATAATAAAATAGGCTTCTAAATAAAACACAGGGGAGGATGATACGGAAATTACTTTTCCGTATCATCCTCCTCGTAATATTCTTCCTCGTAATATTCTTCCTCGTAGTATTCCTCATCAGAATGGTTGTCGTCCTGATACAGTCCGTCCTCATAATATTCCTCACCAGGGTAATTGTCGTCCTGATACTGCCCATCCTCATAATATTCCTCACCAGGGTAATTGTCGTCCTGATACTGCTCGTCCTCGTAGTATTCGTCATTATAGTATTCGTCCTCATAATACTCATCGTCCTGATAGCGGTCATTGTTTCCGGAATCCTTTTTAAAAAGACTGTAGACAGTATAACCAATAAGCGCAATAAGTGCGATAATGGCAAGTGCCAGCACCACAATAACAGGTGTGCCAAACAGTTTGGAGGTGACAAGGGCTTCTTCCTCGCGGGAGCTTTCCTCCTCGTCCTGCTCGGTGGAGTCCGGTTCGTCAGGAATGTCCTCGATATCATTTTCTCCGATATCGGGAACAACGCTATTAGGTGTTCCGTCTTCAGGTGTCTCTGTGACGAGGGTTTGGACGTCTGGCGTTTCCACGCTGGCAAGTGGAACATCTGATACGTAATCGGCAAGGACATAGCCGGTGCCGCCCGAAAACTGAATCTGGTACCAGTTGTCGGCAGTTTTTCCCGTTACAGTAATTTCCTGACCATACTTTAGTGTCCCTACTTTGCTGTGGCTGGTGGAGGGACCACTGCGGACATTCAGCCCGGTTTTTGTCGCGGCATAGAATGTACCCTGCATTGGCGTGACAGCACTCCCCGGATTCGTGTTTTCCGGTGTTGTGGGCTGTGTGCTGGACGCAGGCGGGGTGACAGTCTCGGCAGGGGGGGCTGGTGTAGCTGGCGTCTGTGCTGGTGGTACCTGTGTTGAGGGCGCCTGTGACGAGGAAGCCTCCTGTCCCGGATTTCCTATGTTCGTGGATGAGTTTGTGCCGGAATTATCCGGTTTGGATGCCTCGGACGAAGCGCTGCCCGGTGCCTCATTGGGGTTGGAGGGCTGTACTGATGGGGCTTCCGTAGACGGAGCGCCTGCCGGTGCGCTTTCTGTCTGGGCATTTTCCTCTGCGGCAAAAACGGACGAAGGCGAGGAAGCAAATATCAGAGCGGCTGACATGCATAAAAGTGCAAATCGTTTTCTTTGGATGACAATATTTTTCATTTAGGAATCCTCCCTGTTTTTCTGTTGAAATAGTGGTATGAGTTTAACCACACATCTTATAGTATATCATGCCCACGGAAAAGATTATATATAAAAATTAAATAAAATTTCTTGACATTTGGGCATTGATTTAATACTATAATAAAATATGAAATTATTTCGGAAAAGGTTATGCCAAAGAGGAGTATCTGTCAGCCCCTCACCAGGGAGAGAAATTCTGACAAAACTGTCAGGCTGTGAGATTTCTTTGAGGAAGGAACAGAGAAGGTAGCTTTGAAACCGGAGGCCTGAAATGACTGGGAAGTAGTCAGAGTAGGGGTTCACGTTTTGTCCGCGTTACAGGACAGGACTCTGGTGGGAGTCTGCTGAGATGATGCAGCCTGGTGTTATGGGATGCGTCAAACAAAGGTGGTACCGCGTTTATTCGCCCTTTGCTGTATAACTACAGTAAAAGGGTTTTTTTATGCACACGGGCATCCAGAGGAAATATGTCAGCAGGAGCTGACGGGTGCCCGGCGCGCGAGTAGGGAAAGTCTTTCCTGCTCGATTGCACACGGACGCGGAAAGGAAAGATTGATTACTCGTTTGTAGGAAGGAGATTGATTATGGAAAAGGAACTGGCAAAGACATATGACCCGCATGGTCTGGAGGACAGAATATATCAGAAGTGGATGGACAAAAAATATTTTCACGCGGAAGTTGACCGCAGCAGGAAACCGTTCACGATTGTGATTCCGCCCCCAAATATTACAGGGCAGCTCCACATGGGGCATGCGCTTGACAACACAATGCAGGATATCCTGATTCGTTTTAAGAGAATGCAGGGATACAATGCGCTCTGGCAGCCTGGAACCGACCACGCAAGCATCGCGACGGAGGTCAAAATTATCGAGAAACTCAAGGAGGAGGGCATCGACAAGCATGACCTTGGACGTGAAAAGTTTCTGGAGCGTGCGTGGGACTGGAAGCGGGAGTATGGCGGACGTATTATCAGCCAGCTAAAGAAGCTTGGTTCATCGTGTGACTGGGACAGGGAGCGGTTTACAATGGACGAGGGCTGTAACAAGGCTGTCACGGAAGTTTTTTGCAAGATGCATGAGAAAGGGTATATTTACAAGGGCGCAAGAATGATTAACTGGTGTCCTGTTTGCAATACGTCAATATCGGATGCAGAGGTTGAGTATGAGGAGCAGGCAGGACATTTCTGGCATATCAAGTATCCGGTACTGAATGACGACGGTACGGAGTCAGGAGAGTACCTGACCTTTGCGACGACAAGGCCTGAGACCATGCTGGGTGATACTGCGGTGGCAATTCACCCGGATGATGCGCGGTATGCACACTTAAAGGGCAGAAAACTGATGCTTTCGCTGATGAACCGGGAAATACCTGTTGTGGAGGATACCTATGTAGATATGGAATTCGGTACAGGTGTTGTAAAGATTACACCCGCGCATGACCCGAATGACTTTGAGGTCGGAAAAAGACATAACCTTCCGATTATCAATATTATGAATGATGATGCGACCATCAATGAAAATGGCGGAAAATATGCAGGCATGGAGCGCTATGAGGCAAGAAAGGCGATTGTGGAAGACCTTGATAAGCTGGGACTACTTGTAAAAGTGGAAGATTACAGCCATAATGTAGGCACACATGACCGCTGCAAGACGACGATTGAACCGCTTGTAAAGCAGCAGTGGTTTGTAAAGATGGATGAGCTGATTCAGCCTGCCGTGGAGGCTGTAAAGAACGGTGCAATACAGCTGATCCCTGAAAGAATGGACAAGACATACTATAACTGGACAGACAATATCAAGGACTGGTGTATATCAAGGCAGCTTTGGTGGGGACACAGAATACCGGCGTACTATTGTGATGCGTGTGGTGAGATTGTTGTTGCAAAGCAGATGCCGGATGTCTGCCCGAAGTGTGGCTGCACGCACCTGACACAGGATCCGGACACGCTTGACACATGGTTTTCATCAGCGCTCTGGCCGTTCTCTACGCTCGGATGGCCGGATAAGACAGAGGATTTGGACTATTTTTATCCGACGGATGTGCTCGTGACGGGATATGACATCATTTTCTTCTGGGTTATCCGCATGATATTCTCAGGCTATGAGCACATGAATCAAAAGCCTTTCCGGACAGTGCTGTTCCATGGCCTGGTGCGTGATTCGCAGGGCAGGAAGATGTCAAAGTCCCTTGGCAACGGCATTGACCCTCTTGAGGTGATTGAAAAGTATGGAGCAGATGCCCTTAGAATGACCCTGATTACAGGAAACGCCCCTGGAAATGACATGCGGTTTTATTATGAGCGCGTTGAGGCAAACAGGAACTTTGCAAACAAAATCTGGAATGCGTCACGGTTTATCATGATGAATATGGAGGGAAAAGAGGTGGCTGAGGCACTGGATTCCCTGGAACCAGTGGATCGCTGGATCATCTCCAAATTAAACAGCCTTGTCAAAGAGGTGACGGACAACATGGAGAGCTTTGAGCTTGGCATTGCCGTGCAGAAGATATATGATTTTATCTGGGACGAGTTCTGTGACTGGTATATCGAGATGGTGAAGCCGCGGCTTTATAATTCCGATAATGCAGCCTCACAGAATGCAGCACTCTGGACATTAAAGACCGTGCTCATTGATGCGCTCAAGCTCCTTCATCCATACATGCCGTTTATCACAGAGGAAATCTTCTGTACGCTCCAGTCAGAGGAGGAATCCATCATGATAGCAAAGTGGCCCGAATACATGGAGTCGCGCAGCTTTGCCAGGGATGAGCGGGATATTGAGACGATTAAGGAGGCAGTGCGCGGCATCCGGAATGTTAGAACCGAGATGAATGTTGCGCCTTCCAAAAAAGCACATGTGTTTGTTGTTTCGGAAAAGGAGGATATCCGGAAGATTTTTGACGCGGGTAAACTTTTCTTTACATCGCTTGCGTTTGCATCAAATGTCACAATACAGTGTGACAAAAATGGTATAGCAGAGGATGCAGTTTCGGTAGTTATTGCCAATGCGGACATTTATATCCCTTTTGCAGAACTGATTGACATAAAACAGGAGATTGAGCGTCTGGAAAAGGAGGAAAAGCGTCTTGACAGCGAGATTTCGCGTGTGAACGGAATGCTTGGCAATGAGCGATTTATGTCAAAGGCGCCGGAGGCAAAGATAACGGAGGAAAAGGAAAAATTAACAAAATACACACAAATGAAGCAACAAGTCATAGAACGACTTGCGCAATTGAGGTAAATGGTGTTAAAATAAAGACATAAGGGGGCAGTTTCTGCCTTCTCGGAGGTGAGCAGATGATTAATGTCAAGTCCTATGTCAGAATAACAGAAGATAAAACGGAAGCATGGCTTTATCTTTGTGCGCCTGAGGAGGGCACAAGATATGAAAAGTCAGAAATCATTAGATACCTTCAGCTAAATGGTGTGGTAGCAGGTATCAATGAGTCACACATAGCAGCGATGTGTAAGAAGCAGATATATGAGCGTGAGGTAAAGGTGGCAGCAAGTGAGCCGGGTGAGCCGGGAAGTGCCGGCAGGTTTGAATTTTTCTTCAGTACGGAGAAGCCAAAGCCGGAGATACGCAAGGATGGAACCGTAGATTACAGGAGCATGTCCCTGGTACAGAATGTGGAGGAGGGGCAGCTGCTTGCGATTTACCATCCCGCAGTGCAGGGAACCTCGGGCAGGGATGTCACGGGTGCCTTTGAAAAATCGAATACATATAAAGAACTCCGGCCGCTTACGGGAAAAGGAATCAGTAACGAGGAAGATCCCAATAAATATTATGCCGCGAAGTCAGGCAAGATAGAGTATGACGGTGCCAGCAAATTGTCGGTTGTGGAAGTGTACGAGGTGCATGGAAGCTGTGATTATGCCAATAATTCCCTCGTGGATTTCAATGGGGATGTCATCATACATGGAAATGTGGAGGCCGGAGTGACTGTCCGCGCCGGAAAAAGCCTTACCGTTGAGGGCGTTGTCGAGTCGGCAAACATATCGGCAGGCGGCACTGTCTGCCTGAAAAGGGGGATGCAGGGAGCCGGAAAGGGTGAAATTGTTGCCGGCGGCGATGTGTTTACCGAGTTTATCGAGTACGCGAATGTGAAAGCAGCGGGAACGGTGCAGTCCAATGTCATACTGAACTCTAAGGTGAACGCAGGCGACCAGATTACACTGACCGGAAAAAAAGGCTTGATTGCAGGCGGATATGTGCACGCAATGATGGGGGTGAACTGCCAGACAGCGGGGAATATGTCCGAACTTAAGACAGGAATCCACGTGGGCGTGATGCCCGAAATCATGGAGAAGCGGATTGAGGTAAACGAGGAGTACAGCAAGCTTAATCAGGAGCTGGACGAAGTGGCGGCAAGCATGGCGAAAATACTGCGTGTCAGACAGCAGACAGGAGAGCTTAGTGAGCAGCTCCAGGCACATCTCGATGACCTGAAAAAGAAGAAGAATGAGATATATATCCGGTGCATCAGAGCCAAGAAGCGGGCTGACGAGCTTGAAAATACGATACTCAAGTCCAGGGAAGCCAAAATCAGGATCAGCGGTAACATTTATAAGGGTACGGTTATCAGCATTGACGACAATAAGATGGTAGTGAACCGCGATACAAGCTTTATGGAGTATTCTGCACAAAACGGTGTGATTGTCGGAACAGTGGTGGTAATTTAAGCAAATTGAATGATAAAAAAAGGGTTCGCGGCTGGCGCGGCCCTTTTTTTGGGAGGGACCAGGTTGGCATGAGGGAGATTACGGTGCAAAGCTATGCGGATGCGGAGGAATTTTTATCCGAGGTGCCCAAATTTACGAAAAAGAATCCGTTTGTGGAAACAAAGGAATTTTACAGGTATATACAAAGCCGCGAGGGTGGCAGATATGCTGAGGAAAAGCTTGGAAAGGTGATACATGTGGCAGGGACGAACGGAAAGGGTTCAGTCTGTGCCTTCCTGCAAAGTGTATGCAGGGAAAGTGGCTACAGGACGGGAATGTTTGTTTCACCGCATCTTGTGACAACGAGGGAGCGGTTCTGCGTGGATGGCAGCATGATTTCCGAGGAGGAGTTTGTCCGTGCATTTAACTGGTTAGCCGGCATGGTGGAAGCATACCATGAGGTAAATCCTGAATACAGTCCAAGTTATTTTGAGCGGTTGTTTTTTATGGGGGTGTATGTATTTGCAGGAGCGGGAGTTGATGTCACGATACTTGAGACAGGGCTTGGCGGAAGACTGGATACGACCAATGTCGTATGTCATCCGGTTCTTGCAGTGATTACGGAAGTTGGATTTGACCATATGGAATATCTTGGGGACACGATTGAGCAGATTGCAGCTGAAAAAGCGGGTATCATAAAATCGAAAGTCCCTGTCGTATTTGTGGATAGAAAAAAACAGGTTTCTGACATAATAAGGCACAAAGCGGCGGAATGTGGCTGTAAAAGCAGTCCTGTGTCGAAAAATGACTATAAAATAAATGAAATTCAGAAAAAATTCATTGATTTTTCCGTTTTCAATCTGTATTATGATTATGGTAGAATAATAGTAAACACCAAGGCGGTCTACCAGGTGGAGAATGCAGCCGCGGCGGTCCGTGCCTGTGAAGTGCTCAAAAGGGATTGCGGATTAGGGAAAATAACCGTAAGATCCATTCAGGCAGGAATCAGGGGGATGTTCTGGGCAGGGCGCATGGAGGAGATTGCCCCCGGGGTTTATATTGACGGCGCGCATAACGAGGATGGGATTGCCGCATTTGTGCAGTCCTTAAATGAAGCACCAGGTTTTGGCGGGGGAGGCTGCGGTGACAGGAATGTGCTTGTGTTTTCAGTTGTAAGAGACAAGCAGTATGATAAGATGATAGAGATGCTCTGCGGGCTTCCGATGATTACGGATGTTGTGGTGACACATATTCCGGGTGAGCGGGGAGCCGCGCTGGAAGCGCTTAGGGATATATTTGGACGGTATGCCGGCAAATCCATACAAAATATCCATACCTGCGAAAGGATTGAGGATGCGGTGCGGTATGGCATGTCAGTGAGGGGAGAATCGGGGATGGTTTACATTGTGGGCTCCCTGTATCTGGCGGGATTTGTGAGGAAACTTTTTGGCTGAATGGAGATTGTTATGATAGATTTTGAAGAAGAATTGAAAAAATTCCACCCTAGTCTGGAAGTCGAGGATGTAGAGGATGCGATATATAACCAGGATGTGACGGACCTTGCCGACGTGCTGGTTAAGCTGGTCAAGGAGGCAAAGGAAGAGTATGGGGATGATGGTTTGGCAGAGGGCTGAACTGGTGCAGAGTAGGGGAGCTTAGTATGTTTTGCTTTAATTGTGGATGCCGCTTGTCGGAAAAAAACTTTTGTACCGGCTGCGGGGCAGATGTGGGGCTGTACAAGAAAATTATGTACACTGCCAACCGTTTTTATAATGAGGCGCTTGACAAGGCAAAGGTAAGGGATTTGTCAGGTGCAGTCGTGAGTCTGAGGCAGTGCATCAAGCTGGATAAAAACCATATTGATGCCAGAAATCTGCTGGGGCTTATTTACTTCGAGCGCGGCGAGGTCGTCGCGGCGCTGAGTGAGTGGGTCATGAGCAAGAATATCAGAAGCGAGAAAAATATTGCGGATGATTACATTGATGCGATACAGAATAATCCTGGGAGGCTTGAGGCGTACAACCAGACAATCAAAAAATATAATATGGCACTTACATACTGCCAGCAGGACAGTCTTGATTTGGCGGTGATACAGCTCAAAAAGGTTGTCTCAATGAATTCGAGGTTTGTGCAGGCGCGGCAGCTCCTGGCGCTCTTATATATCAACAGCCAGGATTTGGAGAGGGCTAAAAAGGAGCTTGACAAGGCTCTCAGTATAGACGCAAACAATACAATGACGCTCCGGTATCTGAAAGAGGTGGAGGAAATGACACCCACGGACGAGGAGCGCATCAGAAAAAAGAAGGAAGCCATCGTGTACCGGAGCGGCAACGACACTGTGATTCAGCCGGTCGGGAAAAAGGAGATGGTCGGTCTGCAGACACTGATTAACATCATCATCGGCGTCGCGATTGGCGTGGGAATTGCATGGTTTCTGGTGCTCCCATCTAAGATACAGCAGGCTCAGACCGAGGTAAATGAGAAGTACAAGGAGGTCAGCGAACAGCTTGATGCAAAGACCCTCGAGACCGAGGAGCTGACGACACAGATTAATGAACTGATTCAGGAGAAGGATTCCCTGTCAAACAGTCTGAGTGAGGCGCAGGGGAACAAGGTACTGCTGCAGGCATACACGGATTTGATAGAGGCGGTTCTGATGCGTATGAACAAGACCGGTGACGAGATGCAAATCGCGGATATGCTTGAACAGATTGACAAGAAGTATCTACAGGATGAGGCGACTGACAGTTTTAAAAACCTATACCAGGCACTGCGGGATGATATCAGTAAGGTTGTGGCAAAAAACAGTTATAATACTGGTTATGCGGCATTCCGGGCAGAGGATTACGACACGGCGATAAAGAATCTTGAGAGGGCATACCAGTATGACCCGTCAAATGGCGAGGCACTGTACAATCTTGGAAATTCCTATAATAAAAAGGGAGATACGAGTAAGGCGGCAGAAATTTATGAGCAGGTGGTAGCGCTTTTCCCAAATACGGAGAAGGCGAGAAAATCACAGAACTATATCAGGCAGATAAAAGGGGAATAACCCATAAATTTAGAAAACACGAAAGAGAACATACCAGAAAAGGCAGGTTCTCTTTTTTTGTTGGAAGATTGATAGGGATTGAGGAGGAGGAGCTATGGAGCGGAATATGGAAGAATTTGCAATCATTGACAATTACTTGTGTATCAAGATGCCGGGGGAGGTGGACCATCACGGTGCGGCAAGCATCCGCGAGTGTGCGGACAGGCTGATACTGGATGACAAGGTAAAAAACATCGTGTTTGACTTTGAGGATACGACGTTTATGGACAGCTCCGGCCTTGGCATCATCATAGGGCGTTACCGGAAGATTTCGTGCTTCGGGGGAAAAGTCTATGCCATTAACGCAAATGAGCGCATAGGCAGGCTTCTGAAGGCGTCAGGGATGTCGTCCATTATAGAGATTCTTGCATAAAAGAAATAAAGTATTATAGAAGGGAACAGAGATTGAATATGGAAAAAGAGTGTGCAAAAAGGGAAGTTACACAGAGTATGGAAAACCAGATATGTGTGGAGTTTGACGCCATATCGGAGAATGAGGGGCTTGCAAGAGTGATTATAGCGGCATTTCTGTCCAGGATTGACCCTACTGTCGACCAGGTAGAGGATGTGAAGATGGCAGTGTCGGAGGCAGTGACAAATGCCATTATACACGGTTATGGGGAGAAGGGGGGACGTGTCGTGATGACGGCAAAGCTCTCAGGCGACGGGGAACTGGCAGTTGACATTATCGACAAGGGGGTCGGTATAGAGGACATCGGGCAGGCAATGCAGCCGCTCTTCACCACCGGGGCTGACAAGGAACGCTCCGGCATGGGATTTGCCTTTATGGAGGCATTTATGGACAGGCTGGAGGTGGAAAGCAGTCCGAATGAGGGAACGTGCGTACATATGTGGAAAAGCTTCATAACCGGGCAGATTGCGTCCCAGCCGATTTTACAGGCAGCAGTGTGGAACAGAAGCGGCAGGGTATGAACTATGGAGGAGAGGGAACTTTTTATCAGGGCACAGCAGGGAGAAAAGGAGGCAAAGGAACAGCTTTTTCAGAAAAATACAGGTCTGGTGCACCATGTGGTGAAACGGTTTGTAAACAGGGGGAACGTAGAGGCGGAAGACTTGTTTCAGATAGGTGCCATGGGGCTGATAAAAGCGATAGAGAAATTTGACGTTGATTTCGGTGTGTGTTTCTCGACCTATGCAGTCCCTCTGATAATGGGCGAAATCCGCCGGTATTTAAGGGATGACGGGATGATTAAGGTGAGCAGGAGCATCAAGGAGAATGCAAGGAGGCTAAGAACGGTTCGCGAGGAATTCTGGAAGGACATGGGAAGGGAGCCGACTGTCTCAGAACTGTCCGAGATGTCCGGAATTGCCGTGGAGGACATTGTCACGGCAATTGAGGCCGGAAGGGAAGTGGAGTCCATCTACAAGACGATGTATGAGTCGGACGGAAATGAGGTGCTTTTGCTGGATATGCTTGGCGGGGAAGGCGAGACTGAAGAAATTGTCAACCGGCTGATGCTGGAAAAAATGCTGAGCGGGCTTGACGAGCGGGAAAAAAACCTTATCAGGCTCCGGTATTTTGAAAATAAGACCCAGGTGCAGGTGGCGGGGGACCTGGGAATGAGCCAGGTACAGGTCAGTCGTATGGAGAAAAAAGTACTTCTGCGCCTCAGGAGGGAAGCAATGGCATAGGAATGGAAATTTTTTCAGCCAGTCTATAAAGTTTCATAAAAAGGAGCCGATAATACTTATAGAAGTAAACGGTAGGGAATGGATGCCCTATTCATTTAATATATTTATTATATAGAAAGGCTGGTATGCGAAATGAATGGAATCAATTATAGTTCACTTTTGAACAATACAGGATTTTTTTCAAATCAGGCAAACAAAGAAGAGGCAAGCTTTACAGGTATTTCCGGAGTAAATAGAAAGGCAGCGAAGAAGACCGCCGAGAAAACCGCTGATACAAGACAGAGCAATGTTGACAAGGACACATATGAATACAGTGGTCAGACACGCAATGTCCAGGCTGGCTACAGCAGACCGAAGAGTACAGAATCCGGCTACAAGGCGCTTGATGCGGACGGAATACAGGAAGGCATTGAGCTGAGTGATTCTGCAAAGAACCTGCTTGCCGAGCTGAGGGAAAAATATGGAAATATGGATATTGCCGTGGCGGAGTGGTCTACGGATGAGGAGCAGGATCATTATGCAAGCCTTGCCACAAAGGACTACAGCGTACTGATTAATCCGGAGCTGCTGGAGAAGATGGCATCAGACCCATCAGCAAGGGAAGAGTATGAAGCAATCCTGAGCGGTGTGGGTGAGAAGTATGATACGCTGAAGGAAGAACTGGGTGAGGATGCCGATAAGATAGAAGGATTCACCATTACGCTGGATAAGGATGGAAAGGTGTCATATGCCGTTAAGCTCTTAAAGGATATGACAGAGAACAGCAAGGCGGAGGAAAAGCGACAGGAGCGCCTTGAGGAGAAGCGTGCCGAGAAAAAGAAAGCCGAGAAGGAACAGCTTGAGAAAGTGACCCAGAAGAAGAAAGAGACGGAAAAAATCCAGGCGGATTCCATCGAGGAGCTTGTGAAAGCAATCAAGGATAGGCTTCATCCGGAACTTGTGGGGGATTCCGAAGAGGAGTAAGGCAAATAGATAAACAAATAAATGGCGTGTGCTTTGCCACACGCTGTTTTTCTTTGCCTTTTTATGCGCAGCCCCATGCAGAGGAAGTATGCCGTTAAAATGGCGCATGGGGTGCGTGGCGAGTAGAGAAGTGGTATAATTGTACATGTGATAGCAAGGCACTGTACAGATGAAACGGTGCGGACTAAGAGGAGGCGCATGTGACATGAAAATAATCATTGCGGGTGACGGTAAAGTAGGGGCGATACTTACGCGGCAGCTCTCGGCAGAGGGGTATGACCTGACGCTGATTGATGCAAACCTGAAAGTGCTGGAATCCACCGAGGAGAGATACGATATAATGGCTGTGCAGGGAAACTGTGCATCAATGGAGGTATTGGAGCAGGCAGGAATCCGGGAGGCGGATCTGCTCATAGCGGTCACGAATGCGGATGAGGTCAATCTGCTTTGCTGTATGACAGCGCATGGAATGAACCCGGACATTCATACAATAGCAAGAATCAGGAATCCGGAATACACAGAGCAGATTTACAAAATGCAGAATCTTTTTGCACTTTCCATGATGATTAACCCGGAGCGGCAGGCAGCCCTTGAGATAGAGAGGCTGTTAAAATACCCGGGATTCCTCAAGCGGGATACATTTGCGAAGGGACGCGTGGAAATTGTGGAGCTTCGCGTGGAGGCAGGACATAAGCTGTGCAACATTGCGCTGAATGACCTCTACAATATTGTAAAGTGTAAGATTCTTGTCTGCACGGTAATCCGAAATGGAAAGGCGGTGGCTCCGGGCGGCAATTTTGTGCTGATGGAGGGCGACCGGATTTTTGTTACTGCTCCTGCGAATGTCCTTACAATGCTGCTCAAGAATCTGGGAATCATCACGCACAAGGTAAAGCGGGTGATTCTCTGCGGAGGGGGGCGTGTGAGCTATTACCTGGCACAGTCGCTGATTAAAAACGGAATCGGGGTACAGATTGTGGAACAGGATTATGACAGGTGCATCCATCTTGCAAATGCGCTGCCACACGCATCTGTCATCCATGGGGATGCGAGCAGGGAGTTTTTGCTTGACAATGAGGGAATTTCCGACTGTGACGCACTGGTGACGCTCACGGGCGTGGATGAGATGAACATTATCATTTCATTGTACGGAAGCAGCTGCAAGGTTCCGCAGATTATCACAAAGCTTGGAAGGCTTGAGAACAATACAATACTCGATTCCCTTCCCATCGGAAGCATTATCAGCCCGAAGGAACTCAGCTGTAATCATATTGTGAGGTATGTGCGTGCGATGGAAAACCAGACGGGGGCTGCACTGACGATACATACCATAGCGGACGGACAGGCAGAAGCGGTGGAGTTTATGGTGGATAAGGATACGCTTCACTGCGGGGAGCCGCTGAAAAAGCTGAAATTAAAGAAAAATGTGTTGATTGTATGTATTATGCATGGCATGAAGCTCGATATTCCAAACGGTGATTCCTGTTTTGAGTACGGCGATACGGTGATTGTCGTTACGGGCGCCGGCAGGGTGGTCTATCAGCTAAATGATATTTTTGAATAATGAAGTGAGATAACAGGGGAAAGATTATGAATTATAAAATGATGGGCAGATTCATAGGGCACATTCTGCTGGTTGAGGCAGTTTTCATGGTGGTGCCGCTGATTATCAGTCTGTTTCATGATGAGGATATAGTATGCATTGGATTTGCCGCAAGCCTTTGTGTGATTCTGGCTGTGGCGCTTTTGCTGCTTGTGCTGTGCAGGGGCAGCAAAAGAAGCTTCAAGGCACGGGAAGGGCTTGTGTGCGTGGGTGTGAGCTGGATTGTCATGAGTCTGCTTGGATGCCTGCCGTTTTACATATCAAGGGAGATTCCGTCCTATCTGGATGCCCTGTTTGAGACGGTATCGGGTTTTACAACGACAGGCGCCTCCATTTTGTCAGAGGTCGAGGAGCTTTCCATGAGCATCCTTTACTGGAGAAGCTTTACGCACTGGCTGGGAGGCATGGGGGTACTTGTATTTGTACTGGCGGTAGGCGCATTCGGGGAGCGGAGCAAGGGGTTCACGGTGCACCTTTTAAGGGCAGAGAGCCCGGGACCACAGGTGGGGAAGCTTGTGCCCAAGATGAAGAAGACGGCGGAAATCTTATACCTGATATATATTGCACTCACAATCGTCAATATTGCCTTTTTGCTTTTTGGCGGCATGCCTTTGTTTGATGCGGTGTGCACGGCATTTGGCACTGCCGGGACAGGCGGGTTTGGCATCAAAAATGACAGCATTGCAGGGTACAGTCCCTATATACAGAATGTGTGTACTGTTTTCATGTTGCTGTTTGGCGTGAATTTCAGCTGCTATTATCTGCTGCTCCTGCGCCAGTTTTACAGCGTGCTGAAGGACGAGGAGCTGCGTCTTTATCTGGGGGTGGTAATTGGAAGTATCGTGCTGATTACTCTGGATGTGAGGGGCTTTTACGGCACGCTCGGGGAGACTGTGCGCCATGCCGCATTTCAGGTGGCAAGCATTGTGACGACAACTGGGTTTGCGACGACGGATTTTGACCTGTGGCCGGATTTTTCCAAGGCGGTTATTCTGGGGCTGATGGTAATCGGGGCGTGTGCGGGAAGTACCGGGGGCGGGTTTAAATGTGCCAGGATTCTGATTGTGGTCAGGGGACTGCGCAGAAATCTGCGACGCGCCATTTCGCCGCAGAAAGTGCAGGTAGTCAGGATTAACAATCACATGATTGATGAGAAGGTTCTGGAAAACGCGAATGCGTATCTGGCGGCATATGTCCTGATATTGTTTTTCAGCTTTATACTGGTATCTGTTGACCAGTTTTCGATTACCACGAACTTCACGGCGGTATTGTCCTGCTTTAACAATATCGGACCGGGGCTGGAGGCAGTCGGTCCCACATGCAATTATGGGGATTTCAGCTGGCTCTCCAAACTGGTCCTGATTGTGGACATGCTCGCCGGGCGGCTTGAGATTTTTCCCATTTTAATCCTGTTTTCGAGAAGCACCTGGGGGGTTTTCAACCGGAAAAGCGGTTAGAGGTTTTTGGATGCTTCTAATAGGCTGCGAAGATTTCGTCAATGCTTTCAGTGGCAGTCGGGTGGTTTTCCCTGTCAAAAATAAATACAGGCAGATGGCTGGCGGTATTTTCTTTCCATGCAATGTGTTCGGGCGGCACGTGGAGGGAAAAGCCGCTGTTGCTTTTGATGCGTGTCACATAATCGGTGATGGAATGCAGTGGCTTGTCAAATTCCATGCCGTAGATATAGCCGTTATCCGTCCTGCCGACATGGTGGATGTCGGAGCCTGCCGTCATGGTGATGCCATGTTCCTTTGCATAGCGGTATGCCATGCGGTTCTGTTCATGGGGATTGCCGGAATTTGCCACCTCGAACGCGTCGCACTGGTGGGGATGCACATAAATTTCCGAGAGGTATCCCCTTTCGCGGAAGGGGTGTGCCTGGACGACAAGCCCCCCGTCTGACGTAATCTGGTTGTAGTGCGTGACGTGATCCCATTCCAGCATGTCGGGATGCGACTTGAGCCATTTCTTGTCCAGTCCGTAGACCAGAAATTCATCGCCATGGAAACGGCACTCCCACGCAAAAAAGACTTTTAATCCCTGGCGGTCGCCTTCAGCCTTGGCGTCCTCATAGCCGCTGCAGAAGATGTCAACACGCTCTTCCCACGGAAGGTTTTTGGGGACGCAGCAGTTGCCGTTGAAAAAGTGGTCTGTCACGATAATGCCGTCAAATCCGAGTTCTTTATAAAAGGATATGTATTCAGAGCCTGCACTTCTGGCACATGCGCTGGCAGCAGTGGTGTGCAGGTGCGTTTCGTATAAATATGACATGATTTTGACCTCCTGTTATCGGTTATGTGATTATTTTTATGGTGTCAAGCCTTCCGCTGTGGTCTGTTCCATGCATATGCCTGCCATCTTTCCGAAAGCGTTCTATGTATGTCCATACTTCGGGACTTATCTGCTCGCCGGGATAAATCACGGGGATTCCGGGGGGATAGGGGGCAATCATCTGTCCTGAAATTTTTCCGGCGGCATCCTGCCATGGTACCTCTCTTTTTTCTGCAAAATAAGCCCTGCGGGGGGGCATTATCTGCGGGGGGAATTTGGGGAAGGCTGGGATATTTCCTTTTGCGTCCTCACTTATTTTATTCGCAGCCTCATGCGGAGGAAATATGCCGCTAAGGCATAAAGCTTCTCTGCTCGGTTCTTCTTCAGCAAGGAGGGTTCTGCTGATATCTTCGCAGGCGTTTACCAGTCTGTCCATGTCTTTTTCCTCGTTTGCATATGTCACGATTGCAAGCACATTTTCGTAATCGGACAATTCCATATTGACACCATAATTTTCAAATAGAATGGAGTCCAGGGCAAATCCGGACAACCCAAGCTCGCTGGCAGATATGACAAGCCTTGTCCTGTCGTAGGAACATAATTCTGACACGGATGTCATTTTGGTGTCCGCACTGTCCATGCAGCGAAAGCCGTGGATGCCCTGTATTTTTTGTCTTGTGGTTTCAGCGAGGGTGAGTGCTTTTTCCATCATTTTTTCTCCGTTTTGTGCCAGTTCATACCGCGCACAGTCGAGCGACGTCATCAGCAGATAGCTTGGACTGGTACTCTGTACCAGATGCAGATTCTCTGCAATTTTTTCGAGGGCGTCTTCGCGGATGCCATGGCTTTTTATGTGGAGGACAGAACTCTGCGTCAGTGCGCCGGCAACCTTGTGCATGCTCTGCACACAGACGTCTGCGCCACATGCAAGTGCGCCCTGCGGGAGCTGGCTGTGAAAATACAGATGTCCGCCATGCGCCTCGTCGACCAGCAGAAGTGCACCATATTGGTGGCATACATCGGCAATCGCCTTTAAATCGGAACAGATGCCATAGTAGCTGGGACTGACAAGAAACAGTGCCTTGCAGTCGGGATTTTTTTCGAAGCATTCCTGCACTGCGCGGACGGTAATTCCACCTTGTATCGACCATCCGGGAAGCAGTTCGGGCATCACGTACACAGGGGATGCGCCGGACAGTATCAGCCCCATCATTGCCGATTTGTGTGCGTTTCTTGCAACCATGATTTTCTCACCCTCGAGTGCGGCGCCGAGTATCATTGCCTCGTTTCCGCAGGTGCTTCCGTTTACGAGAAAAAAACTTCTGTCTGCGCCATAGAGGTGGCTGAGCAGCTCCTGTGCCTCGGCGATTGCCCCATTGGGGGCATGGAGGTCATCGGTGAGCGGCGTCTCTGTCACGTCATAGGAAAAGATGGCAGTGCCTGCTCTTTTTGTCCACCGGGAACTGATTCCCCTGTCAAGCCGGTGCCCGGGGATTCTGAAATATGCGGGGTCTGTCGCGATGAATGTGTTGATTGCGTCTAAAAGTGGTGTTTTCTCCTGAAACATTGGATGCAGTCTCCTCAAGCATTTTTTCAAAAATTTTGTGAATAGTAACATTATATCGTTTCAGACGGAAAAATTCAATGTTGCTGGTATAACAAAATAAAGAGTTGTAAAGAATAACCATGTATGATAGAAGCGGTCTGGCTTCGGAAAGGCATGGTTATTTTTGTGGCAAATGTAGTATTGTATCTTATGGCGAAACAGAATGTTGCGCTTGACAAGGCAGATGTGGAACTGGCAGATGTGGCAGGCATTTACTGCGAGGACGAGACAGTCAGGGCAAAGGCGGGGGCGATGAAAATACACCGTTTCCGGCAGGACGGTCAGCCCAGGGTTGTGATAAGCATTTTAAAAATAATCGAGCAGCTTACAAAGCTTTGTCCCGGAATCACGGTGGAGAGTGTCGGGGAGACGGACATTATTATAGAAAAGGCGTCCTTACAGCATGACAAACCAGAACAGAAGAAGGGGGCATGGGCGTACATTAAAATCGCCTTTGTCGCGCTGATTTGTTTTTTCGGTTCGGCGTTTACGATTATGGCATTCCATAATGATGTAGGGCTTGGGGATGTGCTGAGCAGAATCTATGAGCTGGTCATGGGTGTGAAGTCGGATGGTTTCACCTCGATAGAAATTTCTTATTCCATCGGGCTTGCGGCGGGAATCATTGTATTTTACAATCACATCGGAGGAAAGCGGCTTACTTCGGATCCGACGCCGCTGGAGGTGGAGATGAGAAACTACGAGCGTGATGTCAACCAGGCGCTTGTGGAGATGGCAGACAGGCAGAAGCTGGAAGAGGATGTGGAATAGATGGTGTGGCAGACAATATTATTGTGGATAATGGGCATCAGCTCGGGAATTATGGTTTCGGCAGGTGTATTTACGGTACTGTTTGTCGTGGGACTGGTGCCGCGTTTTGCAGGCAGGACGGACACGGCAAGATGTGAGCTGTTTTATGAGGAATGCCTGATATTCGGTGCGCTGCTGGCGGATATACTCAGCGTATTCCCGATAGAAGGTTCCATAGGGGAATTTGTGGAACAGGTGTCATTTTTGAGATCCGCGCTGATTCTTCTTCTGGTGCTGATAGGCTTTTTTGCAGGAATTTTTGTGGGCTGTCTGTCCATCGCGCTTGCGGAGGTGCTTGACGGAATTCCGATTTTTGCAAGGCGTATCAGACTGAAGATGGGCGTGAGCATTGCAGTGCTGGCGGTGGCGCTTGGCAAGATAGCAGGCTCGTTAGTTTACTTTATCAATGGATTTTTTGAGGGCATATAAGGAGGATGGAACAATGGCGTCAGAACAGAAAAAGGAAGATTATCAGGAGTACGTGAGGCAAAACTCACCCAAGACCAATCTGCCGCTGCAGATGGGGAAGGCATTTGTCATGGGCGGGATTACATGCTGCCTTGGACAGTTCATTGTCAATACGGCGATGAATCGTTTTGGCATAGAGAAGGAGACCGCGGCAGGATGGTGTTCCGTGATACTGATTTTGTTAAGCGCCCTGTTTACTGGATTTAATTTGTATGGGAAGCTGGTGAAATGGGGCGGCGCCGGCGCGCTGGTACCGATTACCGGATTTGCCAACTCGGTTGTTGCCTCGGCGATTGAGTACAAGACGGAAGGGCAGGTATTTGGTATCGGATGTAAAATTTTTACGATTGCCGGACCGGTGATTCTGTATGGTATTTTTACGAGCTGGTGCCTTGGGGTTGTGTACTGGATTGGGAAGCTTATGGGGCTGGTGTGACTGGCTGCAATATGAAAGGACAATGATTATCTGGAGGTCATTGTCCTTTTTGTTTTATTTTTGGAGTCGGAAATTTCGCAGAAGTGTCCATTCTGCGAAATTCTCCTGTACTGTTGGAAACTGCTGCCTTTATCAAAAAGCCTGACCATGAATTTGACCATAAAAGCAACGCAAGTGCTCCAACTGCAGCCTTTTGGCATCCATTGTCGGATGTACATAACGGTTTAGCGTAATTCTGACATCAGAATGCCCCAAAATCTCACTCAGGCTTTTTACATCAATGCCGTTTTCAATACAGTTTGTGGCAAACGTATGGCGCAGGATATGAAAATTCCGGTCAGCAATTTGTGCTTCTTTTAATATCCTCTTGAACTGATACTGCATTGTCCTTGGCTCTAGTGCTTTATTCCCACCGAAAATATAGGTCTGATTATTTTGAATCTTGTCAAGCATGTGCAGGATATCGCAGGATATCGGAATAATCCGCTTGGAAGAATCACTTTTGGGACAAGTTTCTAAAAGATTGGTTTTCTTATGTTCGGCTGAAGCAGCGATTCTTTGAACCGTGTGGTTGACTGCCACTGTGTTATTTTCAAAGTCGATATCAGACCATTTTAAGGCACATATTTCCCCAAGGCGTAATCCAAGATACAGTGAAAATGAGACTGCCGCCTTGTATCTATCCATATTTGTAAAAAGGCAGTCAAAAAGTTTTTCCTGCTCTGCGAGGGAAAGTGTTTCAACAGATTTCCTGTCTGTTTTTGCATTGATTCTTGTCAGCAGAGGTATGTTCATGTAATAATTGCTGTTGGCATACCGTAATATTTGATTTGTAATAAAATAAATGCTTCTTAAAAGTGTCTCGGATAAGTGGTCAGGAATTTCTGTCCGAAGCTTTAAGTCCGTAATTTCTGTCAATGTACAATCGCCCAGGATATTGGCAAGGTGCGTTTCGTAAATGGTATGATATTTCACATAGGTTGAATACTTGCATTTTTCCCTGATATCCCCAAGCCATTCAGAAGCTGTCTGTGAAAATAAAGAATTCTTGTTAATAATGTCCTTTCGGCTGCCTGATTGAATCGTATGAATGCTCTGTTTTTCTGATAAAAGCTTTGTCTTGACTTCGTCATATGTATGACCATATACAGAGCGGTATATATATTTACCTTTTTCTTCGTGATATACCTTGTAACGACCTTCCCATCTGCCGTCATTCTGCCGACGTCTTATGTTTTCTCCGTGTCTGCCCATGCTCTCCTCCTACGTAAATTCATTATTATCAAGCTCTGATGATTTTGACCACAAACCTGACCGCAAATCACGAAATTACCTGATATATTCATTGTAATATATAGTAAAAATGATAGAAATGTGATTCACTATTACAGAATTGTGCCCATTGACGGCGCAGAGAAAACGCAAACGAGAGCATCAGCTAACGCCTTTGGATTCATTTTACAATATGTTTCTTGATGAATCATCGTGGGGAGGGCAGGAGGAAGGTGGGGCAGTATTTAAAATGCGCTTTGAGGATATCAAGTTACATCCCATGGAAATGCTGGATATCGTTTGCAAAAGAATGGATATAGAATGGTCAGACAGGATGCTGAAAACAACAAGCTGCGGACAGGTTTCGTCATACCGGGGAAGCACTGACTTTGACTTGAAGCCTTTATTCAACAAGTATGCTGATTTTTTGTCAGAGTTTGACCGGTTCAGTCCTGGACGGTGATGAGGTCAGGAACCTGTTTGAAAATGACCTCGGCTATACAGACGCGGAAAGGGAGGCTAACATCAAACGGATTATATTAGGTGCTTACCTTCTAGACAGGAATGACATTATCGGCAGTATCTGCAACATATCGCCGTTCCAGCATCTGCGTGAACTGGCACGGCAAAACATAAAGGGCTACAATGAGATATATCTCCACAGGGATATTCAGATTAGCATGAAAAATGATGTCAAGGGAGTGTACAGGGAGAACGTGGGAAAAACAGACATTGTGGGACTGGGGCAGCGTTTTGATGAACCGGTAAACTGTGACCTGCGTATTCCTGTTGACAGTATGACGGAAGAGGAATCTTTTGGGATGATTAAGGCGTATATAGCAGAAAAGTATGGGGAGGAATATGATGGCTGAAATGTTGGCGATAGACGAGGAGACACTACAGGACATTATCAATATGGAGACAGGGCTTCTCTATCCGTTAAAAGGTTCGGCGGAACCTTTCTTGGGGCGGTAGCGCCGGATTTGATGGGGCGGATATTTAACAGCTACAGTGAGGAAGGCCCTTGATGCTTGTAACAGGAAGCCGAAGGCTGAACTGTTACGAATGCAGATTCGGGAAGCATTTCATCTGTTTACATATTTTTGCGGTCATGCTAAAATGGTTACAATAGTAATTATTTTATGAACCGGAGGGATAAGAGATGAAGCGAAGGTTTAATATAACAGGTTTATGCATCCCGGAAAGACACTACATGGTACGGCTGGATGAGAGATTAAAAAAGATTAAGGAAGAGTTTGTGGATTACGGCAGCTATTTCGTCATTAACAGGGGACGCCAATATGGAAAGACGACAACGCTTAGAGCTTTGGAAGAATACTTAAAGGATGATTATATTGTATTGTCGCTTGATTTCCAGCAGATTGGGACAGAAGATTTTGCAGATGCACTGACATTTGTGGATTCCTTTTCAAAAAGACTGCTTATGGAATTTAAGAGTATGGAAAATGAAGTTTCGGAATGCATGCAGCAAATAGTATTGGACTTTAGAACGAACAATCCGAAAGCAGGGATGGACGATTTGTTTGTATGTATGAGTGATATGTGTAAAAAGACCACAGCTCCGATTGTGCTGATGATAGACGAGGTGGACAGCGCGTCAAACAACCAGGTGTTCATTGATTTCCTTGCACAGCTCAGGGGCTATTACTTAAAGCGTGACAAGACGCCTATTTTTCATTCCGTCATTTTGGCAGGTCTGTATGACATCAAAAACCTGAAATTAAAACTGCGTCCGGATTCCGAGCACCAGTATAACAGCCCGTGGAACATCGCGGCTGATTTTGACATTGACATGAGCTTTTCAGTGCCTCAGATTACAAAAATGCTGGAAGAGTATGAGGCGGACAGGCAGACGGGGATGGACATCAAAGGCGTGGCAGAGGAAATTTATCAGTATACGTCAGGCTATCCCGTTCTCGTTTCCTCAATATGCAAACAGCTTGATGAAAAGATATTTGGAACCGAAGGCTTCGAAACCATGCAGAAGACATGGACAAAGGATGGAATCGAGAAGGCGGTAAGCATCATCCTGAAAAAGAGCTCGCCCTTGTTTGAGAGCATGGCAAAGCAGCTCGATATGTATGATGACCTGTACAAAATAGTGGAGGATATTATATATTGCGGGAAAAAAATACCTTTCAGCCTTGAAGAAAAGTCCATTAATCTGGGAAGAATGTTTGGTTTCCTGAAAGAAGAGCGTGGACATGTGGCGATAGCAAACAGAATGTTTGAAATGTGCCTGTTAAATATGTTTATGGCAAGGGAAGCAATCAGCAGCGACGTTTATGCCCAGGGCGGCAGCGACAGGATTGGCTTTATCAGGGACAATATGCTTGACATGGAGCTTGTCCTGAAAAAGTTTGTCGAGTATTTTACGGAGGTATTCGGACAGCGGGACGAGAAATTTATTGAAAAACAGGGACGCAGGATTTTCCTGATATACCTGAAACCGATTATCAACGGCACAGGGAATTACTATATCGAGGCACAGACAAGGGATGAGCGGCGCACGGATGTCATAGTGGATTATCTTGGGGAACAGTTTATCGTCGAACTGAAAATCTGGCATGGCAGCGAATACAATGAAAGAGGGGAACGGCAGCTTACCGAGTATCTGGACTATTACCACAAGGACAAGGGATATATGCTCAGCTTTAATTTTAACAGGAATAAGGAAATGGGCGTAAAGAAAATTCAGGTCGGGGATAAAGTGATTGTGGAGGCGGTCGTGTAATGAACAATCGAGTAGGGAAAGTCTTCCCTACTCGATTATTCATTTACCGGAAGCTTTTTATCCAGTTAATCAGTGAGTCATGGTATACATTGTCGGTGACGTCCTTGCGCATCTGGTCGGTGACATTGCCGTTTTTCTCCATGATGGCAATGATTGCTTCCTGAAGGCCGGCTATTTTTCCCTTTTCAAATGCTTCCGTATATGCCGGGTCTGCAGCCGGTGCTTCCTTTGCAGGAGCTGCCGTGGATGGCGCAGGCGCTGCTGCTTTTGGCATGTCGTCTGCTTTCGTAGGGGTGTCCTGGGAAGCGGGTTTGGAAACGGCCTGGACAGGTTCTGTTACCGGATCGGCTGCATTCCTGGCTGCATCATCCACGTGGAGTTCCACAGGCGTTGGCGCTGCCGCTTTTGCGGAACCGTCTCCGGTGAGCGGAAGCCAGATATCGCCCGAATTTGCCTTGACATTCACACAGATGCTGCCATTCGCCGCACTGACTTTCTGTCCGGAAAGCGCTCCGATATATTCGGGTGCATTTCCGCATGGAAGCGTCATGGTGAAATCGCTGTCATCATTGTTGACGGTGACAACTACACACTCACCTTCAAAATTGCGTGAAAAGGCATACTGGCGGTTCATGAGCTTCAATTCCTTGTAGTCGCCGTAGCACAGTGCCCTGGACTGCTGTCTGGTGCGTCCGAGGGCGGCAATCAGCGCCGTAAAGGAATTCTCTGTCAGTGCATTCTTGTAGTCGTCGATGTTCAGTGCCGGACGAAGGGATGCGTCTGAAAATTTTTCTTTCCTGCCTTCAATGCCGAACTCGGATCCATAGTATAATGACGGAATGCCGGGGAGCGTGTACAGCAGTATGTGTACGGGGGCAAAATGCGCCTTGTTGCTGAGCTTTGTATAGATGCGCTCCACATCATGGTTGTCCACGAAATTGTAAAGCCTGAAACCGTTAGGATTGCTGCCGCCCATATCATATAAGCGCTTAACCGTGTGTGCGATTTCAAAAAAGTTGTGGTCGTTGTGGCCGGAGTATAGCGCCTTGTGCAGCTGATAGTTTGTCACGGAGTGCAGGGTGCCCTCGTTTACCCAGCGCGAGTAGTCGCCATGGATGACTTCGCCCATCAGCCAGAAGTCCGGTTTTACCTCGTTTGCAACGGCACGCAGCGCCTTCATGAAGTCAAAGTCAAGCACGTCCGCGGCGTCAAGACGGATGCCGTCAACGTCAAATTCGTTTACCCAGAAGCGGACAACATCACAGATGTAATCCTTTACGGCGGGATTTCGCTGGTTCAGCTTGACGAGAAGATTGTACCCGCCCCAGTTGTCATAGCAGAAGCCGTCATTGTATTCATTGTTTCCGCCAAAATTTACATTGCAGTACCAGTCCCTGTATGGGGATGCCTCACGCTTTTCCTGGATGTCCTTAAATGCAAAGAAATCGCGTCCGGTGTGGTTGAACACACCGTCAAAGATAACCTTGATGCCGCTTTCATGGCATTTTTTCACAAAATTTCTAAGGTCGTCATTATCTCCCAGACGGCTGTCCAGCTTCCTGTAATCCGTTGTCTCATATCCATGTCCCACGGATTCAAACAAAGGACCGATATAAATGGCATTGCAGCCAATGTTCTTAATATGTTTAATCCATGGCAGCAGCGTGTTTAGCCGGTGCTCGGGTTCTCCGTAAGAATTTTCCTTCGGCGCTCCTGTAAGTCCTAACGGATAGATGTGGTAAAAGATAGCTTCATCATACCAAGCCATGTTTGTTCCTCCTTTAGTTTTTTATGTAATTTCCAGAACTCATTAAAAGGCAGGAAATTACAGTTTGAATTTTCACACAATAAGTATATCATAAATAAAGGGTTCATGCATTAGTGTGTTGGAATTTTTATAAAAATATTAAGAGAATCTGGAATATTAATACAAAATGATTGCGGCATGATAGAATTATATGGTAAACTGAAATTATCAATAAGAACGCGGATTTATTTCGTTTTGGCGGAAATGAGAAAACAAGATAGGGGTAAAAGAGATTGGAAACGGGATGCACAGTACTCGCCATGATAGTCCTGATACTTTTGTTTGCGGCGCTGGCTGCCGAGACAAGACGGATTCGGACAGAGCGGTATATAGCAAGTCATGATAGTCTGACGGGTTTATACAACAGGGAGAGCTTTTTTAAAAAAGTCGAGGAGACGATTCGCAAAAATCCTCAGAAAAAAAGATATATGGTCTGTACGAACATTAAGAACTTTAAGCTGACCAATGACCTTTTTGGCAAGGAGATGGGGGACAAGGTCCTTGCGGACCAGGCAAAGCTGCTGATGCTTGCAAAGTATGATGAATGCGTGTATGGACGGATTGGGGGTGATAAGTTTGCGATGCTTATCCCGAAGGAAAGCTTTAATCCCCAGCTGGCAGCGCAGAATACATCAAAATTACAGTACCTGATTAATGACACCAATTACAAGCTGCACCTGGCAATCGGGGCATATGAGATTACCGATCCGGAAGAGAGTGCGCAGGTGATGTGTGACAAGGCGAATATGGCGATAGACTCCACGCAGGGCGACTATAGCCAGGTGGTTGCCTATTATGATGAGAAAATGCTGGGCAGTCTGGTTCAGGAGAAGAATGTCCTAAGTGCGTTTGACCATGCACTGGAAAGCGGCCAGTTCCGGATGTATTTACAGCCGCAGATAAAAAATACAGGGGAGTTGTCGGGTGCGGAGGCAATTGTCAGATGGCACCATCCTTCCAAGGGCATACTGATGCCGGCGGATTTTATAGAAATCATTGAAAAAAGAGGCTATATCTATAAGCTTGACCGCTGTATGTGGGAGCAGGCTGCGGCAAAGCTCGGAGACTGGAAAAGGCGTGGAATCAATGATGTCTGTATTTCCGTGAACGTGTCGACAAAGGATTTTTACTATATTGATTTGTACAAGGCATTTACCGGGCTGGTGGAAAAATATGATATCGACCCGGGAAAGTTTAATATCGAAATTACGGAGACCGTGTTTATCGGCGACATGAAGATGCATCTTGAGGTGATTAAAAAACTGCGGGAATATGGTTTCCACATTGAGATTGACGATTTCGGAAGCGGTTATTCCTCCCTCAACATGTTAAAGAACATTGAGGTGGATATCCTGAAAATTGACATGGCATTTCTGGAAGAAACGATAACGACAGAGCGGACAAGGATTATTATCAAGGCGATGATTGCCATGGCAAAAGAGCTGGGCATGGAAGTCATAACAGAAGGCGTCCGCAATGAGGAGCATGTCGCATTCCTCACAGAGGCAGGATGTGACATTTTTCAGGGATTTTATTTCGACAAGCCGATATCAGTGGAGGAATTTGAGGCACAGTATGGATTAACCCAGAGGTAATACGGATGTATGAAACAGCCCCCAGTCATGGAAACAGTGACTGGGGGCTGTATTTTTATTTTCTTTTTATTCTTTATCTTTTATCTCGCTGTGGAGCTGCTGTAAGGATTTCACCTGTGCATTTCCGTTTTTCTGGACATACAGGATGCCCTTTGCGGTAGCCCTTGCCCCCGCGATGGTTGTCATATAGGGAATCCTGCCCTTGATTGCAGCCTTGCGCAGATAGCTGTCGTCATGGACGCTTTCCTTTCCGACAGGGGAGTTTACAATCAGGTCAATTTTGCCGTTCGTGATGAGGTCAAGGATGTTCGGACGGCCTTCGTGGAGCTTCTTGACAGGCTCTGCGTCAATGCCTGCCTCTGAAATGATCTGGTAGGTACCGCCTGTTGCGAGAATTTCAAATCCTGCCTCGTGGAACAGCTGGGCAATCTCGACAACCTCGGGCTTATCCTTGCCATTTACGGAAATCAGTACCGTTCCGCCAAGCGGCAGCTGTGTCTGGGTTGCCTCCTGCGCCTTGTAAAAGGCTTCCCCATAGTAGGGTGACAATCCGAGCACTTCTCCGGTTGAGCGCATTTCCGGGCCAAGGATTGGGTCTACCTCCGGGAACATATTAAACGGGAACACGGCATCCTTGACGCCGTAATACGGAATGTCCTTCTCTTTCAGTGCGGGCACGGGAGAAGGGCGCGAGGTAATTTCCGATGTAATGATGTCGGTCGCGAGTGGCACCATGCGGATATTGCATACCTTGGAAACGAGCGGCACGGTTCGGGAAGCGCGCGGGTTGGCCTCGAGCACGTACACTTTTCCTTTTTCGATGGCGTACTGCATGTTCATCAGGCCCTTGACATGCATTTCCACGGCAATTTTTTTGGTGTATTCCTTGATAGTCGCCACATTTTCCGCTGAAATGTGCACGGATGGGATGATACACGCCGAGTCGCCGGAGTGGACGCCTGCAAGCTCAATATGCTCCATGACAGCCGGGACAAAGGCATGTGTGCCGTCGCTGATGGCATCAGCCTCGCACTCGAGTGCATGGTTCAGGAAACGGTCAATCAGTATTGGTCTGTCTGGGGTCACGCCGACAGCTGCATTCATGTAGCCGGTCATGCTTTCATCATCATAGACGACTTCCATACCGCGTCCGCCAAGCACATAGGATGGACGCACCATGACAGGGTAACCGATTTTGGCGGCGATGGCAAGCGCTTCCTCGACCGTTGTAGCCATACCGGCTTCCGGCATGGGGATGCCCAGCTTGTCCATCATGGAGCGGAACAGGTCGCGGTCCTCTGCAAGGTCAATCACGGAGGGCGGTGTGCCGAGAATCTTTACGCCGTTTTTCTCAAGCTCGGATGCCAGGTTAAGCGGTGTCTGACCGCCGAACTGTGCGATGACGCCAAGCGGCTTTTCCTTATTGTAAATGCTCAGGACATCTTCCAGCGTAAGCGGCTCAAAATAGAGCTTGTCGGAGGTATCATAGTCTGTCGAAACGGTTTCAGGATTGCAGTTTACGATAATTGTCTCAAATCCAAGCTCCTTTAAGGCAAGGGATGCATGGACACAGCAGTAGTCAAATTCGATGCCCTGGCCGATTCTGTTCGGGCCGCCGCCGAGAATCATAATTTTCTTTTTATCCGTATTGATGGGATTCTTGTCCGCGGCGTTGTAGGTGGAGTAGTAGTATGCGCTGTCGGGTGTGCCGCTTACATGCACGCCTTCCCAGGCCTCCACGACACCAAGTTCGATTCGTTTGTTTCGGATGTCCTCCTCCGGGATTTCCAGGATCTGGCTTAAGTACTTGTCGGAAAATCCGTTTTTCTTTGCTGATATCAGCGCCTCATCGGATGGGAGGGAGCCTTTTGATTTGACAAGCGCTTCCTCCTCCTCGACAAGCTCCTGCATCTGTTTTACAAAATAGTGCTTTACTTTTGTGATGTCAAAAATTTCATCGACTGTTGCGCCCTTGCGCAGTGCCTCATACATGATAAAATGGCGGTCGCTGGAAGGATGGGCAAGCATGAGCAGCAATTCTTCCTTTGTCTTTGTGTCATAGTCCTTTGCATGGCCGAGACCGTACCTGCCTGTCTCAAGACTGCGGATTGCCTTCTGGAACGCTTCCTTGTATGTCTTGCCAATGCTCATGACTTCACCCACGGCGCGCATCTGTGTGCCGAGCTTGTCCTCCACGCCTTTGAACTTCTCGAACGCCCAGCGGGCGAACTTGATAACGATATAATCGCCGTCAGGCACATATTTGTCGAGGGTGCCGTATTTTCCGCATTCGATGTCTTTTAAGGTGAGCCCTGCCGCAAGCATCGCGGAGACAAGCGCAATCGGAAATCCGGTTGCCTTGGAGGCAAGCGCGGATGAGCGGGAGGTTCTTGGATTGATTTCGATTACGACAATCCTGTCTGTCACCGGGTCGTGTGCAAACTGGACGTTGGTGCCGCCGATAACCTTGACGGAGTCGACGATGCGGTACGCCTGTTCCTGAAGCCTCTTTTGCAGTTCCTCCGATATGGTGAGCATGGGAGCGGAACAGAATGAGTCGCCTGTATGAGTCCCGAGCGGGTCAATGTTTTCAATAAAGCAGACGGTAATCATGTTTCCCTCTGCGTCGCGCACGATTTCAAGCTCCAGCTCCTCCCAGCCAAGGATGGATTCCTCGACGAGCACCTGTCCGACAAGGCTTGCCTGGAGACCGCGTGCACAGACTGTCCGCAGCTCGTCCTTGTTGTATACGAGACCGCCGCCTGCGCCGCCCATGGTGTATGCGGGACGCAGCACGACAGGATAGCCAAGCCGGTCGGCGATGTCAAGCGCTTCCTCGACGCTGTAGGAAACCTCGCTTCTTGCCATTTCGACGCCGATGGCATCCATGGATTTTTTAAATTCAATGCGGTCCTCGCCGCGTTCAATTGCGTCCACCTGCACGCCGATGACCTGTACATTGTATTTGTCCAGAATCCCTTCCTTGGCAAGCTCTGAACAGAGGTTTAATCCGGACTGACCGCCGAGATTGGGAAGGAGTGCGTCTGGCCGTTCCTTTGCGATAATCTGTTCCAGGCGCCGTACATTCAAGGGTTCAATGTAGGTCACATCGGCGATTTCCGGGTCTGTCATGATGGTTGCAGGGTTTGAATTGACGAGAACAATTTTATATCCAAGCCTGCGCAGTGCCTTGCACGCCTGTGTTCCGGAATAGTCGAACTCGCACGCCTGTCCGATGATAATCGGACCGGAGCCGATTATCAGAACTTTGTCAATGTCATTTCTCTTTGGCATAATTATCCTCCATATTTCTTATATGAAACGTAGAACTTCTTGACTATGCGCATATGGGCAAAGTCTTTGGAAATTCTTTTCATATTGCATAACCCGCTTCAAATGCTGCCTTGTTGATTTCGACTGTTTTTGGCGGCACGGTAGACTCGATGACTTCCAGCCACTTGTCCTTGTCAAAGTCCATACGCTTTGCGGCAACGCCGACGATAATGGTATTGAACACCTTGGCATTTCCGAGTTTCTTTGCCTCATCCATGGCGTCAACGTCAATCACCTTGTATTCTTTTTTCAGGTTTTCGATAATGTTGTCGGGATACTGTGCAGCCCCGGTCACAACTGTAATCGGGTCGATGCGCTGGTCGTTGACGATAATGACGCCGTCCTTTTTCAGGAAATGTGCATACCGCAGCGCTTCGAGCCGCTCAAAGGCAATGAGCACATCTGCCTGTCCTTCCTCGACAATCGGTTCTGCCACGCAGTCGCCATAGCGCACGAATGTGACAACGCTTCCGCCGCGCTGTGCCATTCCATGAACCTCGGAGAGCTTTACATCATAGCCTGACTTTGTGATAATGCCGCCGAGGATGCGGCTTGTAAGCAGCGTACCCTGACCGCCTACGCCGACAATCATAATATTTTTTGTAGTCATTTTATACGAATCCTCCATTTTCATTATTCTACCCGTTCAATCGCATCAAACTTGCAGCGTTTCATGCACAGTCCGCAGCCGTTGCACATGGTGTCGTCAATTTTCACTGTTCCGTCTTCGTTTTTCGTGAGTGCAGGGCAGCCCGGGACAAGGCACATACCGCACTTCTTGCATTTTTCCGGTATGGCGATGCACTTTGCCCTGGTAGCCTGTGATTTCAACAGGGCGCAGGGTGCGCACACGATAATGACAGAAACCTCGTCGCGCGCAACTTCGCGTTTTACAACCGTTTCCAGCTCATCAACATCAAAGGCGTCCACCTCATACACATGCTCGACACCGATTGCCTTGCACAGATGATAGAGACTGACTGCCTTGGTCTCCTTGCCGTTTAGCATTTTTCCGGTCGCGGCGTGATCCTGGTGCCCTGTCATGCCTGTGGTGGAGTTGTCAAGAATCAGCACGGTTCCGGTTGACTGGTTATATACCATGTTCATCAGGGAGTTGACACCGGTATGTAAAAAGGTGGAATCGCCAATCAGTGCAACCCAGTTTTTGATATATTCCCGGCCCTTTGCCTTTTCCATGCCGTGCAGGGTGGAGATGGATGCACCCATGCAGACGGTCGTGTCGATGACATTGAGCGGCGCCACGGCACCGAGCGTATAGCAGCCGATATCGCCGGCACCATGGATTCCGAGCTTTTTGAGTACCGAGAACGTGCTTCTGTGCGGGCATCCGGGACAGAGGATGGGAGGGCGCGCCGGAACCTGTGCCGGTGCGGCTGCTTCGAGTTTCATGCCAAGCACGCGCTCACGGATCATGTTGGCGCTGTATTCGCCCTGCAAGGTAAAGAGTTCCTTTCCGGTGCATTCGATTCCCCATGATTTTACCTGTTCTTCAATCAGTGGTTCCAGCTCCTCGAAAATATAAAGCTTGTCAACCTTTGATGCAAATTCTTCAATCAGTTTCCGGGGAAGCGGGTGTACGAGTCCGAGCTTCAGCACACTGGCATTTGGCATTGCCTCGGCGACATAGGTATATGGGATGCCGCTGGTGATAAATCCAACGGAGGTGTCCTTGTAGACTGCCTTGTTGATTTCAAATCCGCAGGCGTCTTCTGCCATCTGTTTCAGGCGGTTTTCCACATGGACGTGGCGGCCTTTGGCATTTGCCGGCATCATGACATGTTTTGCGGCATTTCTTTCGTATGGCTTATCGGGAATTTCCTGGCGTTCCTCAAGGGTTACAGGCCCCTGCGAGTGTGCAAGCCTTGTGGTTGTCCGAATCATGACAGGTGTGTCATATTTTTCACTGTATTCAAAGGCAAGCTTCGTGAAATCCTTTGCCTCCTGTGAGTCGGACGGTTCGAGTACGGGAACCTGTGCCACGCGCGCCACACAGCGGGAATCCTGTTCGTTCTGTGAGGAGTACAACCCGGGGTCGTCAGCTGCCGCGAGGACGAGTCCGCCGTTTGCGCCGATATAGGATACTGTATAGAGCGGGTCGCTTGCCACGTTGACACCTACCATTTTCATGGATGCCATGGCGCGCACACCGCTGATGGATGCGCCGATGGCAACCTCCATGGCAACCTTTTCGTTGGGTGCCCACTCGGCATAAATTTCAGGGTATTTTACGATATTTTCACTGATTTCGGTGCTTGGTGTGCCGGGATATGCACTGGACACTTTTACGCCGGCCTCGTAAGCCCCGCGGGCAATTGCCTCGTTGCCCAGCATGATTTTTGTTTCGCTCATTTGTTTTTTCCTTCCTAAAATGTAAAATAAATTGTTTAAGTAAGCCTAATATACTAATGATAGTGAAAAAATCATGTCACGTCAATTGTTTTGATGTTTTTTTGCTTGGAATATTGTGTATTTTAGTAAAAATAGGTTTACTTTGATGCTTTAAAGTGGCATAATTAATGGGTATATTTATAAAAAAGGAGTAACAGCAATGCCGATAATAGACATTTTGGAGAGAAACTGTAAATTATATGGAAATGACATCTGTCTTGTTGAAATCAATCCGGAAATCAAGGAGACAAGACGTGTGACATGGAAGGAATATGAACTGATGGAGCCCAATCCAGTGACGCATTACCGCCGGGAGATTACATGGAGTGTATTCAACGAGAAGGCGAACCGTTTTGCAAACATGCTGATTCAGAGGGGCGTCAAAAAGGGGGACAAGGTGGCAATCCTTTTGATGAACTGCCTGGAGTGGCTGCCGATTTATTTTGGCATTTTAAAAACGGGTGCGCTTGCCGTACCGTTAAACTTCCGATATGCGCCGGATGAGATTGAGTACTGCCTGAATCTTGCGGAGGTTGACGTGCTGGTGTTCGGGCCTGAATTTATCGGGCGTGTGGAGGAGATTGCAGAGAACATCAGCAAGAACAGGCTGCTGTTTTTCGTAGGTGACAACTGCCCGAGCTTTGCGGAGGATTACAACAGCCTGACGGCAAACTGTTCCAGCCAGACGCCGATGATAACGCTTACGGATGACGATGATGCCGCAATTTACTTCTCGTCGGGCACGACCGGATTTCCGAAGGCAATCTTACATAACCATGAGAGTCTGATGCATTCGTGCAAGGTGGAGCAGAACCACCATGGGCAGACAAGGCAGGATGTGTTCCTGTGCATTCCGCCGCTGTACCATACGGGCGCTAAGATGCACTGGTTTGGCAGTTTCCTGGAAGGCGGGAAGTCTGTCCTGCTGAAAGGAACGAAACCGGAGTTTATCCTGGATGCCGTCTCAAAGGAGAAGTGCACGATTGTGTGGCTTCTCGTGCCGTGGGCGCAGGACATTCTGGATGCGATAGACAGGGGCGATATCAGGCTGGAGGATTATGAGCTTTCCCAGTGGAGGCTGATGCACATCGGTGCGCAGCCTGTGCCGCAGAGCCTGATACAGCGGTGGAAAAAGGTGTTCCCGCATCACCAGTACGATACAAACTATGGACTCAGCGAGTCGATTGGACCTGGCTGTGTGCACCTTGGCGTCGAAAATATCCATAAGGTAGGTGCGATTGGCAAGGCGGGCTATGGCTGGCAGGTAAAAATTGTCGATGAGAATGGGGAACAGGTTGCGCGCGGCGGGGTTGGAGAGCTTGCAGTCAGGGGACCAGGTGTCATGACGTGCTATTACAATGACGAGCAGGCGACAAAAGAGGTGCTGCGCGACGGCTGGCTGTTTACCGGCGACATGGCACAAGAGGATGAGGACGGCTTTATCTTCCTTGTTGACCGCAAGAAGGACGTGGTCATCAGCGGCGGTGAGAATATTTATCCTGTCCAGATTGAGGATTTCCTGCGGACGAATGACAAGATTAAGGATGCGGCGGTAATCGGGATCCCTGACAAGCGCCTGGGTGAGATAACGGCTGCCATTATCGAGATAAAGGAAGGCATGGGCTGTACGGAGGATGAAATCAACACATACTGCACGAAGCTTCCGAAATACAAGAGACCGCGCAAGGTTATTTTTGCGGATATCCCAAGGAATCCGACCGGAAAGATTGAGAAGCCAAAGCTCCGGAAAATGTATGGCGGCGAAAGCCTTGTGGCGGCACAGAATAAATCTTAAAAGCGAAATCAACGGGAGCAAAGTGTGAAAAATAAATTTTTCACACGGCAAATTTGTGCTTAGGGCATAAATTCACAGACTGAGAAGGGGGGGATGGTTATTAATATGGATTTGTTTGAATATATGAGGAATGCGGTAAAGGAAAAAGAATCGCCCCTGGCGGCCAGGCTCAGACCCACGACACTTGACGAGGTCGTGGGTCAGTCGCATATTATTGGCAGGGACAAGCTCCTGTACAGGGCCATCAAGGCAGATAAGCTCAGCTCGATTATTTTCTATGGACCGCCGGGAACCGGAAAGACGACGCTTGCAAAGGTAATTGCCAATACGACAAGCGCGGAATTTACGCAGATAAATGCTACGGTTGCAGGCAAAAAGGATATGGAGCAGGTCATAGAAAAGGCGAAGGACACGCTTGCCATGTATGCGAAGCGCACAATTTTGTTTATTGATGAAATCCACCGTTTTAATAAGGGGCAGCAGGATTACCTGCTGCCGTTTGTGGAGGATGGGACAATTATCCTGATTGGCGCAACGACGGAAAACCCTTATTTCGAGGTAAATGGGGCGCTTATTTCGCGTTCTGTCATCTTTGAACTCAAGCCGCTGGCAAAGCAGGATATCAAGGAACTGTTACGGCGGGCGGTATATGATGCGGAAAAAGGGATGGGCAGCTATGATGCCTGCATTGACGAGGAGGCACTGGAGTTTCTGGCTGACTTGTCCGGCGGTGATGCGCGGCACGCACTGAATGCGGTAGAGCTTGGCATCATGACGACGGACAGGAGCGCGGACGGTAAGATACACATCACGGTGGAGGTTGCGCAGGAGTGCATACAGAAGCGGCGCATCTCATATGACAAGACAGGCGACAACCACTATGACACGATATCGGCATTCATCAAAAGCATGCGGGGCTCTGACCCGGATGCGGCGGTCTATTATCTTGCAAAAATGCTTTACGCGGGGGAACAGGTTGCGTTTATCGCAAGGCGTATTATGATTTGTGCCGCGGAGGACGTGGGAAACGCAGACCCGATGGCCCTGAATGTGGCAGTGAGCGCTTCGCTTGCCGTCGAGCGTATCGGGATGCCGGAGGCGCAGATTATCCTTGCGCAGGCAGCTGCCTATGTGGCGTGCGCGCCAAAGAGCAATGCCGCCTGCAATGCGATTTTTGCGGCAAACGAGGAAATCCAGAAAAGCGGGAACCTCCCGATACCTGTACATTTGCAGGATGCACATTATAAAGGAGCGGCAAAACTGGGACACGGAACAGGCTACAAATATGCGCATGATTACAAAAACCACTATGTGGAGCAGCAGTATCTTCCCTATGAACTGACCGGAAAGACGTTTTACGAACCGTCGTGGAACGGATATGAGGCAAAAATCAGGGAGCATATGAAGCGGATAAAGAAAGAGGCGGCAGAGGACAAGTGAATATGGTGAGACCGGACATGAAAATAATAAGGATAGCAATCTGTGACGACGAACCCATATGGCAGGAAAGCATGAAGGAAATGTGCAGAGCCTTTTTGGACAGGGGGAAGCGGTTGAAATTGATGTTTTTACGTCAGGAAAGGAACTGACCGAGACAGACAGGGATTATGATATCGCCCTGCTGGACATCGAAATGCCTGTGCAGGATGGCACCCGCATCAAGGAATATTTTGAAGCAGGCCGCAGGCAGACGACCATTATTAATTTATATGGTCAGATATTGGAAATCAAGGAGAGCAGCGAGACTGTTTTTATACCGGTAAAACAGATAAGATATATTGAGGCACAGGATAAGTACACGTTGGCGGTCATGGGGACGGGAGAGCATTTAATGTGCAAAACAATGAAATTCTGGAAAAATATCCTGCCTGGCGAGGAATAAAAACAATCAGCGCCATATCTGTGAGACAGCTGCTTGCTGAATAAGGGGCTGCCATGACAGCTCCTAAAAAAGCATGCCCATCAGATACTTGTAGATTTCCTCATTTTTGTTGTACCAGTTTTCACAGATGGTTTCTGCCATGTCTTCCGTCGGAACGGACAGTTTGATGTTCACAAGGTCAGTGTCCCGCTCCTTTGCAGCCAGTTCTGCCTCATATTCACCGGTAGTTGTTTTATAGTAGTTTGCCGTGATGGAGGCTTCATTTTTCAGCTCAAGGTGTTTTTCGGCAAGGAATGTGTCAATGTCATGGATAATGGCATCGCCGATTCGGTTTCCGAAGTAGGACAGGGTATTCTGCCCCTCGGAGGTAATGGAAAAGTATGTGCGGTTCATAAGCGTGTCAGCCCGGATAAGCTCCGCATCCTGGAGGTCGGAAAACACCTGCTGCAGCGTCATGAAATTCGTATATTCTTTTTCAAGGATGAATCCGCTGATTTGTGAGTAGGTGAGCTTGAATTTTACCTTGTCGAGCATATAAAGGACAATTAGTTTGTATAATGTTAATGGATCCTGAACCACTGATACCACGCCTTTCATTTTAGAGTTTTAGTATGTGGCAGACTGCCATGTGCCGCGCCGCTTCATCTCCTGATGGAGGGTGTTGAGGACGCGCCGCTTATCAAGGCTCCACAAAGGAGCAATAAGTAAGTCTTTCGGCCCGTCACCGGTTACACGGTGTATCACCATGTCGGGCGGCAGAACCTCAAGACAGGAGATTATGATATCAATATACTCCATAAAATCAAGAATTTCAAAGGTTTTCTGTTCGTATAATTCGACCAAATCCGTGTTTTTCAGTACATGCAGCAGTTGTAACTTGATGCCGTCAATGCCTTTATGCCCCAGATAACGGCAGGTTTCGAGCATCATCTGCCTGTCTTCCCCGGGAAGTCCTAAGATGACATGGATAATGACCGGAATGGATATGCTGCGGAGCTGACCGAGCGCCTGTTCAAATACGGGCAGTGGATAGCCGCGCCGGATAAACGCGGCGGTCTGCTCATGTATGGTCTGTAATCCGAGTTCTATCCATATAAATTTGCCGGTGTATTCCCTGTTTAAACGGTCAAGCAGCAAAAGCACGTCGCTGCCAAGGCAGTCCGGCCTGGTGGCTATGGATATTCCCACGACAGACGGCTCATCAAGCGCCTCACGGTATAGCTTTTCAAGCCTTGCGGCGGGGGCGTAGGTGTTGGTGTATGCCTGAAAATAGGCGATATAGCGTTTGCCTGTTTTTTTGTCATGAAAATAATGTTTTCCCTTTTCAAGCTGGGTCGCAATGGAATCCCAGCTGTCTCTTCTGGCGGCAAAATCCCCGCTTCCGCCTGCACTGCAAAAAATACAGCCCCGGCTGCCGCACGACCCGTCGCGGTTAGGGCAGGTCATGCCGGCATCAAGGGCGATTTTGTAGATTTTTTCGCCGTATTTCATTTTCATTTCATAGTCGAGCGTATGATAAGGTTTGTCATTCCAGCGCATGTTCATTTAAAATTCCTTACCTTACAATGTGTGACTTTACGGCTTCTGCGACAAGCTCTGCCACCTTCGGGTTAAATGCCTCGGGCATGATGTTGTCCTCGCTTAACTCGTCGTCAGGGACAAGCCCTGCAATCGCGCTTGCTGCGGCGAGCTTCATTTCCTCCGTAATCTGCGTGGCGCGTCCCTCGAGGGCGCCTTTGAAAATACCGGGGAAGGCGACAACATTGTTGACCTGGTTCGGAAAATCGCTCCGTCCCGTGCCGACAACGCGGGCACCGGCAGCCTTTGCAACGTCCGGCATGATTTCCGGCGTCGGGTTTGCCATTGCAAAGAGAATGGAGTCAGGAGCCATGGACTGAACCATTTCCGGCGTTACAATATTTGGTGCGGATACGCCGACAAAGATATCCGCGCCCTTTAACGCATCGGCGAGTGTGCCTGTTTCACCGTTTGGATTCGTGATTTTTGCCATCTTTTCCTGCATCCAGTTCAGACCCTGGGTGGATGTGGACACGATGCCGACCTTGTCGCACAGGATGACGTTTGTAAATCCGTATGTAAGCAGAAGCTTTGTGATGGCAACGCCCGCGCTTCCTGCGCCGTTTACGACCACCTTGCAGGCTTCCTTCTGTTTGCCGACCACCTTCAGCGCGTTGATAATGCCTGCGAGGACGACGATTGCGGTTCCATGCTGGTCATCGTGGAATACAGGGATGTCGAGCGTGGCCTTCAGGCGTTCCTCGATTTCAAAGCAGCGCGGTGCACTGATGTCCTCAAGGTTGATTCCGCCGTATGCCGGGGCGAGCCATGTGACTGCCTTGATGATTTCCTCGGTGTCCTGTGTGTCAAGGCAGATGGGGACGGCATTCACACCGCCAAATTCCTTGAACAGGACTGCCTTTCCCTCCATGACAGGCATGGCGGCGTAAGGACCAATGTTTCCCAGGCCAAGTACTGCACTTCCGTCCGAGATAACGGCGACAGTGTTTGCCTTCATGGTATACTGGTAAGCGGCTTCCCTGTTTTCCGCAATGACCTTGCACGGTTCTGCGACGCCGGGTGTATATGCAAGAGACAGCGCCTCCCTGGATTTTACAGGTGTCTTTGACACGGTCTCGATTTTTCCGTTCCATTCCTTATGTAGTTGTAATGCTTTTTCCTGTGTAGTCATAAATATAAATCCTCCATTCGATTAAAACAATTCCTTATTATAATGTATAATAAATTATTATAATTCGCAATAAATTCTTCTTCCTATTTTTGAAAAAATGAGTTATAATCTTATCAGCAGTAACATCTAAGGACGCAGTCTGTTTATTTTGTAAGCATTTCATGATGTTTTCCATTTAGAATCAAATTATACTTACGGCAGATGAAATCTGCCGTGAGTATCGTGCCAGCCGCAGCCGCGAAGCGGCATATTTCCTTATGCGGCTGTGTGCATAACTTTATACTGAGCGGTCAGTCTTTTTGACCGTCAGCTTAAATTCTGTAGAGTTTTCCTGGTTATCAGTTATGACAGTGTTATGGAAAAGAGTGGGACATGTGGTTAATATTATGTAGAAAGGTAGGAATTGATATATTTTATGAGGGAAAAGTATGAATCACTGGCACTTGCCGATTTAAAGGAAATTGCAAAAGCGCGTGGCATGAAGCGCATCAGCGGTCTGAAAAAGGCAGAGCTGATAGAGCTTATGCTCAATGAGGATGAGAAAGACAAGGCGGAAGGCAGGGATGTAGAACCAAAACCCGTGCTCCGTGGTATGCGTGAGCCGTCGTTTGCAGTCCAGCCGAATAATTCCGGTGACCGGCAGAACCGCTATGAGCGCAGGGAGCGGCAAAGACCGCAGGGCGGACAGAACGCCGACGGTACAGAACGTCCTGCAAGGGAGCAGAAAACGCATCCTGAGAATGCAGAACGTCCTGCAAGGGAACAAAAACACTATACGGATAATACAGAACGTCCTGCAAGGGAGCAGAAGCAGGCTGCTGACGGCACGGAGCGGTCTGTGAAGGATCCGCGGGCAGCGGCAGACGGGGCAGACAGGCAGCAGGACAGGCAGGCGGATGACAAGTTTCCGTCAGAGCTTGACAGCGGAGTGATGGCAAGGGGGATTCTTGAGGTCATGCCGGATGGGTTTGGATTCATCAGGAGTGAGAATTTCCTGCCCGGAGAGAATGACGTGTATGTGGCACCGAGCCAGATTCGCCGTTTCGGGCTGCGCACTGGAGACATCATTGAGGGAAATACCCGTATCAAGACAATGAACGAGAAGTTCAGCGCACTTTTGTACCTGAGGAAGGTGAACGGATATCCGCCGGAGCTGGCGACACGCAGACGCAATTTTGAGGACATGACACCGATTTTCCCCAATGAGCGTATCCGGCTTGAAACGCCGGGGGCAAGTGTGGCGATGCGCATTATGGATTTGATGAGCCCGGTGGGAAAGGGGCAGCGCGGTATGATCGTATCGCCTCCAAAGGCTGGTAAAACGACACTTCTAAAGGAAGTGGCGAAGTCTATCCTGAAAAATGTGCCGGATATGCATATGATTATTCTGCTGATTGATGAACGTCCCGAGGAGGTTACCGACATCAAGGAGGCGATTGAGGGACCGAATGTCGAGGTGATTTACTCCACCTTTGACGAGCTGCCCGACCACCATAAGAGGGTTGCGGAGATGGTGATAGAGCGCGCAAAGCGTCTGGTGGAGCACAGGAAGGATGTGTGTATTCTGCTCGACAGCATTACCAGGCTGACGCGGGCATATAATCTTACGGTTCCGCCAAGCGGCAGGACGCTTTCCGGAGGTCTTGACCCTGCGGCGCTGCATATGCCGAAGCGTTTTTTTGGCGCGGCAAGGAATATGCGGGAGGGCGGGAGCCTTACCATACTGGCGACAGCGCTTGTCGAGACGGGCTCGAAGATGGACGATGTGGTGTATGAGGAGTTTAAGGGGACTGGAAATATGGAGATGGTTCTTGACCGGAAACTTTCCGAAAAGAGGGTTTTCCCTGCCATTGACATTCCAAAGTCAGGAACGAGGCGCGAGGACCTGCTCTTGTCCACGGATGAGCTTGACGCGATTAACGTTATGAGAAAGGCGCTCAACGGGCTGAAATCAGACGAGGCGGTCGATAAGATACTTGACATGTTCTACCGCACAAAAAACAATGTGGAATTTGTCGAGACCGTCAAAAAAATGAAATTTTTATAAAAAATGAAATTGAAAGTGCAGAATATATGAAAAAAGTGCTTGCACATAATGGAAAGCTATGATATACTAAGAAAGCTGTTTATGGAAACGCAATAATTTGTTGAATGTTAATTATAGAGAGGTGAAAACAATGAGAGAAGGAATCCATCCAAATTACCATCAGGCAACAGTTACCTGCAACTGCGGGAACACATTTGTAACAGGTTCGACAAAACCTGAAATCCATGTGGAAATTTGTTCAAAATGCCATCCATTCTACACGGGACAGCAGAAGACGGCGGCAGCACGTGGACGTATTGACAAGTTCAATAAAAAGTACGGCGTAGAAAGCAAATAGGTAGCAAAAAAAGGTTGAGGTTAATGAGATCTCAACCTTTTCCATTCTGCCTTATTTGAAAAGAGGAAAAAATATGACAAAAAATAGTTCAAAGAGGAGACAGGCACATTATTCCGGAATAGGCGGGCAGGCTGTTCTGGAAGGCGTTATGATGAAGAACGGCACAAAATACGCCGTGGCAGTGAGAAAGCCGGATGGGGATATCGATATACAGGTTGAGGAATACAGGGGATTTTGCAGTGACAAGAATGTCACGAAGCTTCCGTTTGTCAGGGGGGTATTTGCCTTTATAGATTCGCTCGTGCTGGGAATGCGTGTGACGATGCACTCGGCGTCTTTTTACGAGGAAGAGGATGGGGGGCAGGAGAAAAAAACATCAGGAAGCCGATCGGATGACATTATGATGGGTTTTACAGTTGCGTTATCCGTCATCATAGCGGTGGCGTTATTTATGCTGGTACCATTCCTGATTTCTGACCTGATGGGAAAATATATCCGCAATGCCAGTGTTGTTGCGCTGCTTGAGGGAATCCTGAGAATCCTTATTTTTGTGGGATATATTCTTGCAATATCGCTGATGAAGGATATCAGGCGTCTGTATATGTACCATGGTGCGGAACACAAATGTATTAACTGTATTGAGCGGGGACGGCCGCTTACCGTGAAGGATGTCATGAGGAGTTCAAGGCAGCACAAGCGCTGTGGGACGAGCTTTCTGCTGTTTGTCGTTCTTGTGAGCGTCATCGTATTCTTTTTTATCAGGGTGGACAACCTGGCGCTGAAGCTTGTGCTGAGGCTGCTGCTGGTGCCGGTGATTGCGGGGATTTCCTACGAGATTATCCGGCTTGCAGGCAGGAGTGACAATGTGATAATCCGGATTGTTTCCGAACCCGGAATGTGGATGCAGCGACTGACGACGAAAGAGCCGGATGAGGAGATGGTGAAGGTTGCCATCGCTTCTGTGGAGGCGGTTTTTGACTGGAAAGCGTATCTGAGTGAGACATTTGGATATGAAGTGGATGACTCGTGGCTGGAGTAGATTGGAAAAGAAAACTTTATCTGGCAGAAAGCAACAGGAGCAGCTATGACGTACAAAGAGTTTTATGAATATGGGAAACAAAAGCTTGAGGAGGCAGGAATTGCAGAGGCGGCATTGGATGCGAGGCTTTTGCTTGAGTACGTCTGCCATACGGACAGAAATGAGCTGATTGTCCATTCAGACCGCGTGCGCAGCGACATGGAGGAACAGTTCTACCGGATGCTGATAGAAAAAAGGGCATCCAGGGTTCCGCTGCAGCATATTATGGGAGAGCAGGAGTTTATGGGACTCTGTTTCCGTGTCAGTGAACATACCCTGATACCGCGGCAGGACACGGAGATTCTGGTTGAGGAGGCGTTGCGGCGTCTCAGTGACGGTATGCGTATTCTTGACATGTGTACCGGCTCGGGATGCATTCTGCTGAGTCTGCTCAAGTACAGCAATGAATGTGAAGGAATCGGCATTGATATCTCTGGCAAGGCCCTGGCTGTGGCGCGGGAGAATGCCGAGAGGCTTGGGCTGGATGCTGTTTTTCTTGAGGGAGATTTGTTTTCGCCGCTTGGGGAATTTATTTCCCGGCGGACGACAGACAGGCTGTTTGACATGATTGTATCCAATCCGCCCTATATTGAGTCGGCAGTGATTGAAACACTGATGCCGGAGGTGCGTGACCATGAACCGCTTGCGGCGCTCGATGGCGGGGAGGACGGCCTGTTTTTTTACAGAAGGATAATTGCGGAGGCGCCTTTGCATATGCGGAGGGGCGCGTGTCTGCTTTTGGAGATTGGATGCGGCCAGGGGGATGTTGTCATGTCGCTGATGCGGGATGCAGGATTTGAACAGGTGGCGCTGTTTCAGGATTATGCAGGGCTGGACCGGGTTGTCTGCGGGACGAGACGATAGTCTGCATGGAACGTGTGCAGATGGATAGAATGGAGGATTATTATGTTTGATAAGCTGGAGGATTTGCTTCACCGTTTTGAAGAAATCTTAAATGAACTGAATGAGCCGACGGTTACCGAGGATCAGAAACGTTTTCGCGCGCTGATGAAGGAGCAGAGTGACCTTACGCCGCTTGTCGAGGCATATAAGGAATATAAGAAATGTAACGAGACGGTGGAGGATTCGCTGTCGCTGCTTGACTCGGAGAGTGACGAGGAGATGAAGGAGATGTTAAAGGAGGAGCTTAACGATGCCAAGAAGCGCATCGAGGAGCTTGAGACGCAGATGAAGATTCTCCTTCTCCCGAAGGATCCCAACGATGACAAGAATGTTATTGTGGAAATCCGCGCGGGTGCGGGCGGTGACGAGGCGGCGCTCTTTGCGGCAGAGATTTACCGGATGTATGTCCACTATGCGGAGGGCAGGCGCTGGAAAGTGGAGCTGATGGAGTGTGAAGAAATTGGCATTGGCGGCATGAAGAGCGTTACCTTTATGATTGCAGGGCAGGGCGCTTACTCCGTTATGAAATATGAGTCGGGTGTACACCGCGTGCAGCGTGTGCCAGAGACGGAATCCGGCGGGCGAATCCATACGTCCACAATCAGTGTGGCGGTGATGCCGGAGGTTGACGACGATATTGATATTGTCATTGAGGACAAGGATATCCGTATTGATGTCATGCGCGCGTCCGGGAACGGCGGACAGTGTGTCAACACGACGGACTCCGCAGTGCGCCTGACACATTATCCGACGGGCATTGTGGTATACAGCCAGACGGAAAAATCACAGCTGCAGAATAAGGCAAAGGCGTTTGCCCTGTTGAGGGCAAAGCTGTATGACATCGAGCAGCAGCAGCGCCACGACGCGGAGGCGGAGATGCGCAGGAGCCAGATTG
>CARTDA010000028.1:0-53362 GCA_949066965.1 uncultured Lachnospiraceae bacterium | reverse complement strand
CCAGCTTTGTTTCCAGATTTTCAATCCGTTCATAATAATCAACAACCTCGCCGGAAGCCAGGTTCAGATATATTTTCCGGTCTATGATTTCACAGAACACAATCCCGTCCTTTGGGATGATGCGCCCCTCATATCCCTTTTGCACCAGCAGGCTGTCTTCGCTGGCGTTTTGCATAGAAGCGTAAAGGCGCTCCATCGTCCTTTCAAACTGTTTTTCATCCACCGGCTTGACCAGATAGTCGTAGGCCTGCACCTCGAATGACTGAAATACCATCTCTTTCAGTACCGTGATGAAAATCAAAAAGCCCCGAAACTGATCCGCCCTCAGCTTCCTTGCCGTTTCCATACCGTCCATGCCCTTCATCTGGATATCCAGAAACAGGATGTCAATCTGTCCGTCGTAATTCAGCAGCTCTTCGCCGCTTAAAAATGTCCGAAGATGGATCTCCCTGTTCTTTTTGTGGAAAAAATCGTATACAAAAGCCTTTACATAATCAGACATGTGTTTTTCATCATCACAGATTGCAATACGGATCAAAGCGCCATCTCCTCACTTTTATATTGTCAGCGGCAAAAGTTTATCTGTTGCCGCCGCCATAGACTGACATTTTATTATAGTCTGCCAAAAATAACAAAAAAATTGTATTGCTGTAAAATGTTTATCTGTTGCCGCGAAATGTTAAAACGGATATTTTTTCAGCGTGAAACTTAGTACTTCTCCGCGAAGCAGCCTCTGCTGCGAGTGGCTAGAAGTATTTTTCACGCTATATTCATCAGCTAATATCCCGTTTCTGATACACCTTTACCGCAATCCGGTATGAAATATAAAACCAGATAACAGAAATGATAAGTACAATATTGAAAGCCAGAAGGATATGCTCCTTTACAGGAAAAACCAAATTGATAAGAAGCACAATCCCGGTGATAATCCCTGTTGATGCCATAAACGACATCATAAATACAATCTGCGATTTTTCCGGGTCAAACAGATACGCGCACGACAGACTGATGCCGCCTGCCAGCAGGGTAGCGCTCATCCCGATAGAGCCATACAGCAATAGCGAGTAAAGCGTGATATCCATGCCGAAACAGGCAAGGACGACACAGGGAATCAGCGCTATCAGCATTCCCAGTACAGCAAGCAGGATATAAAACAAAAACTTCTCACCAATAATCTGGTTTCTTGACACCGGCATGGTAATGACATTTTTGTTCCATTTCGAAGCCGCATCACTGGTAATACTGATAAAGGCTGCTGTTGTGGCAGAAACCGGAGCTAAAACCAGAAGTGCGCTGGTTTCCAGCAAAAAGGATAACCCCAGGCCCAGAACAACCAGGCTGACAATCGTTACGAGGATATTGCTCCTTGCAATATAGAGATCCTTTACCAAAACGCCTATCATCACTTTTCCCCCTTTACATATAGCAGCATAATTTCATCAATCGTGGCCGGGACAAGCAGGGCTTTCGGATATTTTTTCTGCATCCTCTCCCGGTCTGAAACCAGTATCTGCCATTCATAGTCCATTTTACGGTACGAAATGATATCGGATTTATCCAGCGCATCAAACTGCGCCGCCCCGCACTTGAGGATGCCATACCGAGTAAATATTTTTCATAACCCGGTTCAATTTCCGGGGAGAAAGGATTTCCGGATAATTGCTGCCATCGAACACGACACCGATCTGTTCTTTGATATCCCCGTCCAGTTCCTCCCTGTCCAAAATGGAAACAACTCCATCTTCCTTTTGAATCAGCCCTAAAGCCACATTGATTGTCGTGCTTTTTCCCGCACCGTTTTCTCCAATCAGCCCGACAATGGAGCCGTCAGGAACGGTAAACGAGATATGATCCAAAACAAAATCCTGATAAGTTTTGGTAAGACCTGATACCATGAAAGCATTTGCCATCGCTAATCCTCCTAGTTTTCCGTAGGAAAATGCCTGTCATGCCTGTATGACATGCGTCCTTACAGGAGCAGAGGATTTTCCTCCTCGTACAATAGTGTTAATAGGCTGATTAATTTATCAAGCGGTATCCCGCTCATATGGGCAATTTCTATCGCGTCATTGAAACAGCCCTCTATCTTTTTTTGCTGTTCTTCCAAATAAAAGTCCTGATTCCTCACAGATACATAGCAGCCTTTCCCGGCCGTCGTCTCAATAAAACCGTCTTCCTGCAAGATATCATATGCCTTCTGCACGGTCAGAACACTGATCTGAAGGGACTTTGCAAGGGAACGGATAGAGGGAATTGCTTCCCCGGCCTTTAGTTCGCCACTCATAATCTGTGCCTTTATCTGCGATACAATCTGTTCATACAGAGGACGACTTGTCTTATTACTCACAATAATCTCCAAACCGCCACCGCCTTTCTGTCTTATACTGTATTGTATATACAAGTACAGTATAAGACATTATAAGACATCTGTCAAGAGAATTACAAAAATCCCATTGCCTTAGAGCGACGGGATCTTTATATATGGTTCTGTAGGTATTAAAAGTTGTTTTTTGTCTGCATCAGCAAATTTATTCAACTGTGATCACTACAATTTTTATAGCTTCACTTGGATGCGCTTCATCAAAATCAATCAGCCCCCGGTAACTAATCTCTACTTTATCACCCACGGCAATCGGGGAATCTCCTTCTGCTGCCTGTGCACTTTCCGTGGAAAATCCTTCTAATATCTGCGCATTTTCCGTGGAAAAATAATAGAGCATGTCATCCTCCGGTGTCCTGATTGTTATTTTGTTGCCTTCATACTTTTCAACAATTCCGGCAATGGGATCTGGAGAGACTTTTCCATTCTCCTCTGAAATCTCCGGCTGTGACGGTTCCACAGGATTCGTTTCTGTCTCCGCAGCTTTTGTGTCTGCGGTTTCTTCCTTTTCCGTTTCCTGTCGGGAATCCGTCTCCACCGATACTGTATCCTCTTTTAAATCCGGCGAGCAGGCGGTCATTCCCATCGCTATAACAACCAAAAATATTAGGATATTTTTTCTTTTCATAATCTTTCTCCTCATTTTCTAAAAGAATCGTATTTCTATAGCATGGAATTCATCATTTTTAAAGCTGCCTTTCATTTCAACGCACATATGCTCTTTCAAGTCCTGAAATCCGGTCTCTTTGTTTCCATCAGTGTCTTTCAAATAAAAACGAGTATCTTCTTCAAAAACTACATGAATCAGCTGGGAATCGGGAATATCCGCATCGGAGCTTGGAGAACTGTATATTATGGAACCGTCATCAAGAATTTTCACTTTCCTCTCGACAATGAAAAACGAATCCTCCTCCATCTTCCGAACCTTACCCAGGAAATCCGCATCGACAGCAGCCGCAACATCCGGCTCTAAAACCTGCCATTTCCCTGCTGTATTTTCCTGTGGCGCTCCTGTATTCCCATCAATGTCTTTTAATGGCGCATCATTTAATTCCTCCTGTGATTCTTCCTCTGCCTGGATTTCTTCTGTTTTAGCAGCAGATTCAGAGCCGGAACCACATCCTACAATCATTGTGTTCAATATGCAGACAGTACCAAATAATATCATTGCCTTTTTCAGTCTCATAAATACCTCCTTGTTATTTATAGAAATAACAGTTATTATAGTCTGTCTCAATCATTCAAACAACCTGTTTGTAGCGAAATGCATTCTGGATGCCGTAAATGTCATTAAATATTTTTTTACGAACATCTACCTTCTCTGCCCGTTTCACCTCGTTCTCATTCAAAATCCCCATATGATACAGCAGCTGCACACAATCTACAATTCTTGAATATAAGACTGTTTCGTATACCTAAATGAAGTATCCATCTGGCGTATGTTCGATACTCATAAACAATCCGCCCCGGCTCACCACCGGAAAACCGTATCTCAGTTGGCGCCCTCCCCGTCAAAAGAAGCGTCATAAGAGTAAGAATTCATGTTTGCTTCCATAAGATAATGCTCATGTACAAATATTACTTATCTATCTTACTTATGCAAAATTTATAGAAAGTATCCGCTGTAAGACTTCTTCCTCGTTTTTTATCTGAAATAATCTGTATAGAACGGCTTGGAATATTATAATCAAATGGTATCTGCACTAGTTTTTTTTCTGCCAATAACGGTTTTGCCAATTTTTCCGGCACAAATCCAATGCCTAAATTTTTTTCTATTAAAGGCAGCATAAGGTCAGATGTAGCAACTTCCATATCAGGTTCCAAATCTATTCCTTGTGTTATGAAGAATTCTTTATAAAAATGGTATGTTGCACTTTCCCTGCCTAGCCCAATCAGTGGATACTTACATATATCTCGAAGTTCTAAGGAAATATTACATAAATCTATATATTGTGTTCCACCTACTAGAATTTCGTGAAAATCCAATGCTTTTACAGCAGAAAACGACTTATGTATTTCCAAAGGTGTTGTGACCACTGCAAAATCAAATCTGCCACTGATAAGATGCTTAACCGTTTCAGGTGTTGATTGGTTATAAATCTTAATCCTAACTGCTGGATATTCCAGCTTAAAGCTATGTAGAAAGTTTAGCAGAAACAAATGTAAAGCAGTTTCTGTTGCTCCTATCGTTACAGTGCCACATATTTGCGAATCCTGCCTGCATATTTCCTCTTGTGCATTCAATAGGTGGCTGTACGCAATTTCTACATGAGAATAGAGGATTTTTCCTTCCTCTGTCAATCTGATTCCTCTTGCTTCGCGGATAAACAGTCTACAATTCAACTGTGATTCCAACAGTTTTATAATTCGTGTTACATTCGGCTGGTTACTGCCTAATGCGGTGGCCGCTTTTGTTATATTTCCATATTTCGCCACAAAATAAAATATTTTATAGTATTCAAAATTAACATTCATATATTTTTTATATTTCCTCTATGTATTATATATATTTTTCATATTTCGTAAAATGCATTATAATACATTTTAAAAAAGAAGTAAATTGAAAACTTAGAAAGGATATGATGCTATGAACAAAGATTTGACAGTGGGAAATCCACAAAGAGTATTATGGAGATTCTGCCTTCCATTATTTGGCAGTATTATTTTTCAACAGCTTTACAACATAGCGGACAGTTTGGTTGCAGGTAAATTTATTGGGGAAAATGCACTGGCGGCTGTTGGAAACAGCTATGAAATTACGCTTATCTTTATTGCCTTTGCATTTGGATGCAATATGGGTTGCTCCGTTATTGTTTCACAATTATTTGGTGCAAAAGAATACGGCAGATTAAAAACAGCGGTATCTACAGCCTGTATTTTTAGTGCCGTTCTCTGCCTAATGTTAATGGTTACAGATACTTTGGGCTGTGGCTTGCTGCTCTATTTAATCAGAACACCGCATGAAGTGTTTTCTGATTCAAAGTTATATTTAGATATTTATATATGGGGGCTTCCATTTGTATTTTTTTACAATATTGCAACTGGTATTTTCTCTGCATTGGGCGATTCCAAGACACCGTTCTATTTTCTTGCAGTATCGTCAACATCAAATATTGCTGTGGATATTCTATTTGTAAAAGCCTTCCATATGGGCGTTGCCGGTGTCGCATGGGCAACTTTTTTATGTCAGGGAGCCAGTTGCATCCTAGCAGTCTTGACTGTATGGATAAGACTTAAAAAAATTCAAGTAACAGAAAAACCAAAATTATTTGACAGGGAACTTATGAAAAAGATTGTGGTAATAGCTGTTCCAAGCATTTTGCAGCAAAGCTTTATTTCTGTTGGCAATATCCTTATACAGAGTGTTATCAATGGCTTCGGTGCTTCTGTCATAGCAGGTTATTCTGCGGCAGTGAAACTGAATAATATGGTGATCACATCATTTACCACAATCGGCAATGGAATTTCCAACTTTTCCGCACAAAATCTTGGCTCCCATAAATACGTACGAATCAAAGAGGGGTTTCATGCCGGAATTAAAATGGTATGGTGTCTGTGCCTCCCGTTTTGTATTATTTATATTTTCTTTGGCAGATACCTTCTTCTTTTATTCATGGAAAGAAGTTCTGTGGCAGCTCTTATGACCGGAAAAGAATTTTTGTGGATATTATCTCCGTTTTATTTTGTCGTATCCGTTAAATTAGTTGCAGATGGTATACTTAGGGGAGTGAGCGCCATGCGTCAGTTCATGGCTGCGACATTTACGGATTTAATTCTTCGGGTGGTTTTAGCTTTTGTTCTTTCAGATTTAGTAGGTTCTGCAATCGGCATTTGGTGTGCATGGCCGATTGGCTGGACAATCTCCATGATTCTTTCTATTTCTTTTTACAAGAAAGAGTATAAAAAATATGCATTGGACTAATTTTTTCAAGAATGGTTTTGGAACGATAAACCATGCAACGCCCTATGTGGGAGAAAGGGGGAATCACCTATGCCTTGCACAGAAGCATACTCATTCCTGTTCCAGTTTCCCGGTATAAAGCTGGTAATACATTCCTTTCTTTGCCAGCAGGCTTTCATGGTTCCCCCGTTCCACAATCCGTCCATGATCCAGTACCATGATCACATCTGAGTTCCTGATGGTGGAAAGCCTGTGGGCGATCACAAATACCGTCCTGCCTTTCATCAGCCGGTCCATGCCGTCCTGCACGATTTTTTCCGTGCGGGTGTCAATGCTTGACGTGGCTTCATCCAAAATCAGCACCGGCGGATCCGCCACCGCCACCCTTGCGATTGCCAAAAGCTGCCTCTGCCCTTGGGAAAGAGTATTCCCGCTGCCCTTTAACTGCGTCTGATACCCATTGGGAAGTTTCATAATGAAATCATGGGCATTTGCCAGCTTTGCCGCCCGGATTACCTCTTCCTCCGTGGCATCCAGCTTTCCATAGCGGATATTATCCATGACAGTACCTGTGAACAGGTGTGTATCCTGTAGTACCAGCCCAAGGGAATGCCGCAGGTCGTCTTTTTTAATTTTATTGATATTGATCCCGTCGTAACGGATCTTGCCATCCTGCACATCATAAAAACGGTTGATCAGGTTGGTGACCGTTGTTTTCCCGGCGCCGGTGGCTCCCACAAAGGCAACCTTCTGCCCCGGCCTTGCATATATCTCAATATCGTGCAGAACCTCCTTGTCCTCCGTATAACCAAAATCCACATGGTCAAATACCACATCCCCCTCCATGAGCTGGTAGGTGGTGGTATTGTCCGCCTTATGGTAATGTTTCCATGCCCAGATTCCAGTCCTCTCCGGCACCTCTGACAGATTCCCCTGTGCATCATATTTCGCGTTCACAAGTTTTACATATCCGCCGTCCTGTTCCGTCTCCTCATCCAGCAGCCCGAAGATCCTCTCCGCGCCTGCAGCCGCCATGATGATGGAATTTAACTGCTGGGAAAGCTGCGAGATCGGCTGGTTGAAGGAACGGGAAAACTGCAGGAAGGATGCCAGCGTCCCAAGTGTCATCTGTCCGCCAAAGATGGACAGGCATGCACCCACCATGGCAATCACCGCATAGCTGACATACCCAAGATTACCGAGCACCGGCATCAGGATACTGGCATACCGGTTGGCATTATTTGCGCTGTCACGCAGCTTTCCGTTCAGACCCTTAAAGTCCTGTATACAGGCATCTTCGTGGCAGAACACCTTCACCACCTTCTGCCCTTCCATCATTTCCTCTATGTAACCGTTCAGATTTCCAACATCCGTCTGCTGTTTTACAAAATAATGCCCGCTCTTTGAGGATATGGTTTTCGTCGCAAACACCATGCAGAGAATCATTACCACCGTGATCAGTGTCAGCGGAAGGCTTAAGACCAGCATGGAAGCAAACACCCCTACAATCGTGATCACTGCGGACAGCATCTGCGGCATACTCTGGCTGATCACCTGCCGCAAGGTATCCGTGTCATTGGTATAGATACTCATAATGTCCCCGTGGGATTTTGTGTCAAAATAACGGACCGGAAGCCGTTCCATATGGCAGAACAAATCATCCCTCACGGTCTTTAGCATCCCCTGTGACACATAGATCATCATAAAGTTATAAGCCCATGTGCAGAACACGCCGACATAATAAACTGCCGCCATCATAAGCAGCGCCCGTAAAAGCGGCGTCAGGTCAGGCTGTGCCCGGTTCACAAAAGGCAGGATGTAATCATCAATCAGGTTCCTCATAAACAGGGTGCCGCCGATATTCGCAGCGGTACTGACCAGAATACACAATGCCACAAGCAGGCACTGCCATTTATATTTTTCAGAATGTATGCAATCAGACGCTTTAAGACTGCGCCCATATTTTTCTTATTCCCTGCCCTCATCACTGCCGCCCTCCTTTGTCTGTGACTCATAAATTTCCCTGTAGATCGGGCTGCTTTCCAGCAGTTCCCCGTGGGTTCCCACAGCTTCCATCCTGCCATTGTCAAATACCAGAATCCTGTCGGCGTCCTGAATGGAGGAAATCCGCTGGGCTATAATAATCTTTGTGGTATCCGGTATCTGCTCCCGGAATGCCTTACGGATCAGCGCATCCGTTTTGGTGTCCACAGCGCTGGTGGAATCGTCCAAAATCAATATCTTCGGCTTCTTCAAAAGCGCCCTTGCAATACAGATTCTCTGTTTCTGTCCGCCGGATACATTTGCCCCGCCCCGTTCAATATGGGTGTCATATCCTGCCGGAAAATCCCGGATAAATTCGTCCGCCTGTGCAAGACGGCACGCATTTATGATTTCCTCATCCGTGGCGTCTTCTTTTCCCCACCGCAGGTTTTCCTTAATTGTTCCGGAAAACAATACATTTTTCTGAAGAACCATCGCCACATTATCCCGCAGGGTGACCATGTCATAATCCTTCACCGGAACGCCGCCAACCCGCACCTCTCCCCTTGTGACGTCATAAAGTCTCGGTATCAGTGCGGCAAAGGAGGACTTTGCGCTTCCGGTTCCGCCGAGGACACCTATGGTCTCCCCCGGCTTAATATGGATATCCAGATCGCTGATCACTTCTTTTCCGGGGTTGGACGGATATGCAAAACCTACCTGTTCAAAATCAATGGAACCGTCCGCAACCTCTTTTATCGCATGGGAAACATTATATAAATCCGGTTCTTCCGTCAGGATCTCCGAAATCCTCTCCCCCGATGCCCTTGACATAATAAGCATCACAAAGGTCATGGATACCATCATCAGACTGATCAGGATATTGATGACGTATGTAAACATGCTCATAAGCTGCCCTTCCGTCAGGCTGCCCGCAATGATCATTTTGGCGCCCATCCATGAAATCAGCAGGACACAGGAGTACATAGAAAACTGCATGACCGGAGAATTAAGGGCAAGCAGCTTTTCCGCGCTGACGAACAGGCTGCGGATCTTTTCACTTTCCGTTTGAAACCGCCAGGTCTCATAATCCTCCCGCACAAAGGATTTCACTACCCGCATTCCGTTCACATTCTCCTGCACCTTCGCATTCAGCTCATCATATTCATGGAACACCTTCCTTAAAGTCGGGTTGGCCTTTGATGAAATCAGGGCAAGCACCACAGCCAGACAAAGAATGACTGCCAGAAAAATCAGGGCAAAACGGGGATGGATCAGAAATGTCATCACCATCGCACTGACCAGCATAATCGGCGCCCTCACACAAATGCGGATGGACATCTGGAACGCCTGCTGCACGTTCATCACGTCCGTGGTCATCCTGGTCACGAGCCCTGCCGTGGAAAACTTATCTATGTTGGAGAAGGAAAAAGTCTGAATCCGCTCATACATTGCCTGCCTCAGATTCATGGCAAAACCGGAGCTGGCGCTGGATGCCGTCTTCCCGGATTCCACGCCGAAAAATAATGCCAGTCCTGCCATCACGATCATTCCAATACCGATCAGGCACACCGTTTTCAAGTTCTGCCCTTTCAGCCCGTAATCTATGACCGCCGCCATCATCATCGGGATTATGACCTCCATGATAACTTCCAGAATGACCAGTACCGGCGTAAGGATGGTATCCCTTTTATAATCCCCAATCTGGTTCACAAGTGTCTTAAACATAAATGCCTCCTGTTTTCAATCATTCTTAAAACACATTTCCTGCCTTACGAATCCTGAAGCATACTTATCAAAGCATCTTCAATCATGGAAACACATTTTTCAATACCAAACACGCTGCTGTCCAGACATAAGTGGTAATTGAATGAATTCCCCCATTTCTGGTCTGTATAGTACCGGTAATGGTCTGCACGCAGTTTGTCCCTCCGGGTAATCAAATCTTCTGTATTTCCCTCTGTAAACTGCCCTCTCTCCATACAGTGTTTCTTTTTAAATTTCATATCCGCATGGATAAAGACATTCAAAACATCCTTTCTGTCCCGCAGAATATAGTCTGCACATCTTCCCACAATCACGCATGGTCCTTTTTCTGCCAGCTCCTTTATAATTCTTGCCTGCGCAAAATAAAGCTGGTTCTGTAATGGCTGGTAGTCCTCATAGCTTCCCCGTCCCGCATAGGACAGGTGCCTTGCCAGATTGGAGAGCATACTGCTATCCATATGCTCCCCCTTTTCCTCCACAAACTGCGGGTGAAAACCGCTTTCCTTAGCCGTCATTTCTATGATCTCCTTATCATAGAACGGAACATCCAGCCTTTTTGCCAGCTCGCTCCCGATACTGTGTCCACCGCTTCCACACTGCCTGCTGATTGTAATGACTCTTCCCTGCATAGATTAAATTCCTCCTAAATTTTTTTCCAATATAATTTCAACATGACCAGAGTTGTTATAAATGCCAGCACATCTGCCAGCGGACCTGCCCACAGCGCGCCCTCTACCCCTAATACCATCGGAAGCAGGATTGTAGCCGGGAGCAGGTACACGACCTGTCTGGACAGCGAAAGAATCGTTGCCTGTGTAGGTCTGCCAATGGACTGGAAGAAGACACCTGTTGCCATCTGCAGCCCGTTAATCGGACACGCCAGAAGGAAGATACGGAAGCATTTCACCGCAAACTCATTGTACAGCTCTGACTCCGAGCCAAAGAGCCGGACAATGCTCATGGGCGCAAACTGGAACACAAAAAACGCCAGAATCAACATGATTGTTGATGCAGTCAGTATAATACGGTATGCCTGCTTTGCCCTGTCCTTCTGCCCGCTTCCGTAATTGTAACCGAAGATGGGCTGCGCCCCTGTTGCCAGTCCAAGCAGGACTGCCGAGACCACCTGGTTTACCTTCATGGTAATGCCGATCGTCGTCAGCGGGATTTCTGCACCGTATTTGGACTCCGCACCATAGGATACCAGTATGTTGTTGGTAACTGCCATCACCAGCACAATGGCAATCTGTGTAATGAAACTGGATATGCCAAGGCTGCTGACCTTCGCCATAACTTTACCGGAAATACGGAAACATTCCTTATCCAGCCGGATGCTCTTAAATTTCCAGATGTAGGCAAGATACAGGAAAGCATTCAGGATCTGTCCCGCGATCGTCGCCCATGCTGCTCCTTTTACGCCCCAGTGGAAAACAAAAATAAAGATCGGGTCAAGGATGATGTTGGTGATACATCCCACCAGCAGCCCTGCCATGCTGTATTTCGGGCTGCCATCCGCACGGATCATGCCTGCCATGCCGGAGTCAATGGAGGAAAACAGGATTCCATAGGAAATGATCCGCCCATACTCCATTGCATAAGGCAGGATGTCTTCTGTCGCCCCAAACAGCCTGCACAACGGTTCCAGAAATAACTGGAACAGGACACAGAGGATAATGCCCGCGATCGCCATGACCGATATGGAACACCCGACGCCCCTTGCCGCGGACTTTTCATCCCCCTCACCCAGTTTCAGGCTCAGGTATGCCGCCGCGCCGTCACCGATCAGCAGGCTTAATGCAATCGCAATCACCGTCATCGGCATGACGACATTGGTAGCGCCGTTGCCAAGGTACCCTACTCCCTGCCCGATAAAAATCTGGTCAACGATGTTGTAAAGCGCATTGACCACCATGGAAATGATACTTGGCACGGCAAACGTAAGAATCAGCTTTCCGATCCGTTCTGTACCAAGTGGATTCGTTTTTGTTACTGTCGTACTCATTTTTATAACCATGCTCCTTTCATAGCGTGCGAATTTGGGCGTGAGCACAAATTTGCGGGTTGAAAATTTCAATTTTCAACCTTTACACCTCCTCGCGTGCTTCAGCACGCATACCAATCAATATTTGAAAATTCATTTTCAAATTTACCAGAAACCCTATCCTATCCGTATCTGTCTCCTTTTTCCGTCAGTTCCATATTTTCCTGCATTCTCTCCAGCACATCGGAAAAAACCTTCAGTTCTTCTTCCCCAATGCCTGCTGTAAGCCGTTTTTCCAGCAAGGCAACATGCCGCTCAACCTGCTCCTTCATTTCCACTGTATGGCGAGTTGGCAGTATCTTTTTCAAGCGGTCATCATAGGAAACCCTTTCCCTGCGGATAAAGTCCTGTGCCTCCATTTTCTTCAGAAGCGTGGAAACAGATGCACTCCTCATGTTCAGTTCTTCCTCTATATCCTTCTGATAAATTTCCCTGTCAGGATACGACACCAGGACAAAATTCAGAATCCTCACCTGCGTACCGCAGCGCCCTGTCGTTGTATCAAATACCCTTTTTATCTGGTTTGCCAGCCCCAGAACAGAACCGGCACACTGTTTTCCATCCATAAGTCACATCGCCTTCTTCAAACTGATGGGAAAGAATGCAGCCAGTTCATTTTCCAATGCGTCACAGTCCGTATCCTCCCCGATCATTTCCAGTGTCATGCCGCGGGAACAACCCATCTGTAAAACTCCCATCAGGCTTTTACAGTCTATACAGCCAAACCCGTTTTTCAGGTTGACATCACCGGGAAACCGGTTCACAGTGCTGACCAATTCCCTCAGTTCATCTGCAGAAGATACTTCAATAGCATAAATCCTCATTCCATTTCCCCCTTCCCGTCCCTAAATCACCCTGTCACCTAATGGTCTTAATTTCATTCCTGTTACCTCCCTTTCTGCTTACTGTTAGCACTCTTGCCTTTTGAGTGCTAATCCTTATCTAAAAAAATGTGTCAGCCACCACTGACAGACTCTGTTAGCAATATAACCCTGTCGGGCTATATGCTATATTAAATCACACTCCCTATTGAATGTGAAGTGAAAATATGGTATTATCAATGCGAAAAATGCAATAATCGAGGTGAAACCCATGAATACAGACCAGTTAAAGAGTTTTATACAGGTTGCTGAAAACCTGAATTTTGCAAGGGCTGCTGAAATTTTGAAGATCACCCAGTCTGCCGTTTCCAGACAGATCCATTCACTGGAAGATGAACTTGGGGCAAAGCTCCTGCACCGCACCACAAGGACTGTTACCCTTACCCCGGCAGGCATCAGCTTTCTTGAGGATGCGAAAAATATTATGGGGAGGTTGAAAATTGCCGAACAGAAACTGCAGCGCCACCAAAGCACAAACATGCAGGTCTTAACTATTGGCTGCCAGAATGAGGCAAACCTTGACCTGCTGTGCAAAATACTGAAATCATGCCGGACACAGCTGCCAGAACTATATCCGTTTTTAAAGGTAATCCCCCACCGGTCTATTTTAAACCTCTTTTATCAGGATGAGTTGGATCTGCTGTTTGGCTTTCAGGATGATATTCCTATAAAAAATGACACGGTCTACAAGGAATTATTCCAGATACCCCTGTGCTGCATCGTCCCCGCCGGGCATCCCTATGCGTCCAGACCCGGACTGGCAAAAGAGGAATTATATCTGGAGAATATCGTTGTCTGCAATTCCTATGCAATCCCCTCCAAAGTCGCGGAAATGCAGAACCAGATTTCACAGCATATCCTGCCGGAATCCACTTATGTATGTGAAAACCTGCAGGTACTTCTTACTCTTGTCAGGGCAGGGTATGGGTGTTCCGTCCTGCCACTGATGAATTTTATAAACACGGATATCTGTTCAATTCCTTTAACAGGAAGTGAACCTCTGTCCTATGGTGTCTTTTTTAAGAAAAGTTCTCAAAGCCCTCTGTTGAAAAAATTTATATCTATCGTAACCAGTACATCTTACCAGTAAGGAACTGTTCAGAAATAACATGTGCAGCCTGCGCAGGATATTTCTTTGAGGATGCATATCAAAAAACGCAGGCGCAGTGGGCTACGGCGAGGCTTTTTGATATGTGCAATCGGAATTTTCCATGATATACCATCTGTACCAGCCACCGCATTCATAAGGAACATAAACGAAACTTTCAGCCCACTCTTACGCAACAATGACAGAACCATCGAGAGGGCGTATGGAAAAAAACGCCCTCAAAATAAAAAAACACTCCACATCCCTGTGAAGTGCAATCTGTATCTCCTATTCGTTTTTCATCGGAACTTCCATCTCGTGCTTACTTCAATGCAAGCGTTCCATTACTTTTTACCATACACGAAATAGTATATATTGCAACTGCCAACTCTGTAATCGGCATAACCCACCATAGAAGTTTTGCGCCAAACAGCGCCGGGAGCAATCTGCAATACGCTGTCTGTCGGGGACATAAGCAAAAAAAGCATTGAAAAATCCAGTGTTTTCAATGCTTTCCAGCGTCCCCGAGACGACTTGAACGTCCGACCTATCGCTTAGGAGGCGATCGCTCTATCCAACTGAGCTACGAGGACTCGAAATAATAATTCACTATTTATTTGTGTACCTTTTTATTATATCAGAACTTTCAATTATTGCAAGTATTTTATCATATCAAATACATTCAAATACATCAAAATTTTATCATTTCCTTTTAATTGTGCCTTCTGCCCCATTTGCGAAAAGGAAAAAGATTAGGAACTGTTCAAGTTTGCACCAAGTTCAGGTTACATAAGGCATTGCCCTTTATGCCTTTGACCCCTATGCGCCCTTCATTTGGCACAAATCTCCCACAAATTGTGACGCATATCTGGCAGAAAGCATTTTTCAAACACGCTCTAATGCGGAAATTCAATATACCCCTGTAGCCACACGATTCCCCTGAAGCGTCTTCCGACAGCGGGTTCCCCATATAAGTCTTCCCTGTTGATACAAATTTCCAGCGTTATCTCGTTACACTCAATTGTCATAAAGACGACCTCCTCGTCTGTTATGCGGTTTTTATCCGTGTGGCAATCCGTGATTTCACCAAGAAGCGAATACTGGTCACACTCCACCCCATACGGCATAAAATACGTATCCACCAGACTAAACACATCTGCATTGTGAATCTTTCTGGAAATCGTCGTGTAAGTATCCATATCTTCAAGGGTCAGACTTTCAATCGCGCTCTCATCACCCATTCTCGCCTGCGCAATTAACTGGTTCCGCTCATTGGAAGCCTTTTTAATCCGCTGCTTTTCATACTCATTCTTTATAATGGGCATCATAATCGTTCCATCTGTCGACATTGCACTCAAAATCAGCGAAGTTCCCTGTATCGGAAGGCGTTTTAAAGCTTTCAGTCTTTTGTATGGTATCATATTCTGAAGATAAAATATGATTGCAACACCAATCTTGATTTCATCACATACACCCGCATAGGACTCTTTTTCCGCGTGTCTTTCGATTGTGATATCCTCATTGGAACTGATGTGTGAACCTCTTAAATAAGGAAAATAGTATTCATAGAGAAAACTGTTATCTTCATCAAACTCACCACGCACGCAGATTCCCGCTCCATGCACGAAATCAAGGGACAGTTCTGCATACACATGATCCCGCTCATCTGCTGCAATGTCCCTCGCACATACATATTTTTTTTGCTTTTTATCATTTTCCTTGTCAGGATGAAGAATGGTTTTCTCAACCACCTCATTAATCAATGACTGTAATTGCTGTCTGTTCTCTATTTTACTAAAACCAATTGACCTTAAATATCTGTGCACTGTAACCATGCCTTTCTATATGAACCAGATATATTTTTTATCTGATTTCTGTTTTTCCGCCCATATATGGCTGCAATGCCTTTGGAATCTTTACAGAACCATCTTCCTGCAGATTGTTTTCCAAAAATGCAATCAGCATCCTTGGAGGCGCTACTACAGTATTATTCAGCGTATGGGCAAAATATTTGCCATTTTCTGCATTTACCCTTATTTTTAACCGTCTTGCCTGCGCATCTCCGAGATTGGAACAGCTTCCGACCTCAAAATATTTCTTCTGCCTTGGAGACCACGCTTCCACGTCAATTGACTTGACCTTCAAATCAGCCAAATCACCGGAACAGCATTCCAGTGTACGCACAGGAATATCAAGACTTCTAAATAAATCCACAGTGTTCTGCCATAATTTTTCAAACCAGACTGGTGATTCTTCAGGCTTACATACAACAATCATTTCCTGTTTTTCGAACTGATGAATTCTATATACGCCGCGCTCCTCAAGCCCATGGGCGCCCTTCTCTTTCCGGAAACATGGGGAATAACTTGTCAGTGTCTTGGGAAGCTCTGCCTCTGGAATGATTGTATCAATAAATTTACCAATCATCGAATGCTCACTTGTACCTATCAGATAGAGATCCTCTCCCTCAATCTTATACATCATGGCATCCATCTCGTCAAAACTCATCACACCAGTCACGACATTGCTGCGAATCATAAAAGGAGGAATACAGTAAGTAAATCCCCTGTCAATCATGAAATCCCTCGCGTAGGAAATGACAGCAGAATGCAGTCTTGCAATGTCGCCCATCAGATAATAAAAACCGTTTCCAGCCACTTTCCTTGCGCTGTCCAAATCAATACCCTTTAGCCGCTCCATTATATCTGTGTGATACGGTATTTCAAAATCAGGGATAAGCGGTTCGCCATACTTTTGGATTTCCACATTCTCCTCGTCATTCTTTCCAATCGGAACACTCGGGTCAATGATATTTGGTATGGTCATCATTATCTTTGTAACTTTTTCGCTGTACTCTTTTTCTTTTTCTGCAAGCTCCTCAAGCGTCTTTGCCTGTGCACTGACCTGCTTTTTGACTTCCTCGGCTTCTTCCTTTTTTCCCTGTGACATCAAGACACCTATCTGCTTTGAAAGCTTGTTTCGTTCCGCACGCAGATTGTCTGCCTCCTGCTGTGTCCTCCTTGCCTGCGCATCCAGCTCAATCACTTCATCCACAAGAGGAAGCTTATGATCCTGAAACTTCTTTTTAATATTTTCTTTCACAGCATCAGGATTTTCCCTTAAAAATTTAATGTCAATCATTTTTATTCTCCTTCAATCCATTCCTATTTAATTACTTCCTGTATCACTATCGTTGTATCCTTTATGAGATTCACGATTTTCTCACCCTGTATAGCTTGTCCAAACCGATCGTACATAATACGAATTACCGGTCTCTCAGGGAAATGTGCATTTTGTTTCATGACAATGCCTGTCTCGCCCTGATTCGTCTTCACCTTTGAACCAACAGGGTAAACAGCAATAAGCTGTAAAAATGCATCCACTATATCCGAATCATACCATATCCCGCTGTAATTTCTAATATTGTTGATTGCTTCATGTACACGAACCCTTGCCTTACCAACTCCGCAAATCAGTTCGTCAAACTCATCACATACACCAACAATCTGTGTCATGCGGCTGATATGGTCTGTTCCGAGCGGGTAGCCGGAACTGTCCTTTTTTTCATGGTGATTCAGCACAATTTCCTTTGCAGCCTCCGAAAGCCATGTTTCATTCTTAATCGCTGTATAGGCATAAATCGGATGTTTCTTGTATTCCTCCTGCTCTTTCTTCGGAAGGAGGTTGATATCCTGGTCCTCGTATCGCACCACAAGGTACCGCAGCCCAAGGTCGTGTATCAGGGAACCAACACTGATATCATAAACCTGTTTTTCTGTCATTCCAAGCTTCAATGCTATCAGTGCTGCTATCGTACATACCTGCAATGAATGTTCATAGATATCCGCACTTCTCTCCCGCACATCATAAACTTTTTCTACCACTTCTTCTTCTTCAAGAATATCCGTAATAATATTCTGCGCAGTCTCTGCTATTTTCTGCAAGCCCGCAGTCTTCTGGTGAACATGAAGCTCCAGGATATCCTTTATCTTGTTCCTGACCTGAACCTCCACTTCATCACGCAGAATTGTAATTTTCTCCAGCGAAATTTTTGGTGTAGATTTTTTTTCTTCCCTTTTTTCTGTCTGTGGATTCTTCTGCACAACCTGCGGCTTTTTGACAGGCGGCTTGTTTTCCTTCGGTGTCAGTTTCACATTTTTTACAATCGGCTCTATGGGTTCCTCACTTTTTTCTTCAATATAAACAGTAAATACCTGAAGCTCCCTCAATTTTTCAATATAGGGTGTTTTAATTACTGTTCCCTTAGAAAGCACAACAGTATAATCATCAAGCAGGACATCATTGGCAATTATGTCGCCTTCTCTTAAATCTTCGACTGTTACTAATTTCATTTTACAAATCCCCCATTCTTTTTCTGTCATGAATCAATCATGCATTTTATTTGTAAATAATCATTATTCCGTGTCTGATGAATTTCCGTTGACTGCACGCTCTACTGCAACTTTTTCCTCATTGCTGAGTGCTAACTGTGAATCCCCATCCTTTACTCGTTTTGTATAAGAATAGCATCCCTCCGAACTGTGAACGGAATTAATAATGAAACCACTATTGTTCTCATCCAGTAAAGCCAGTGCAAAACTGAGTTTCCCACCCATTTCCGTAAATGCATCATATTTCACCAGCCCTATTTTCTGAAATGATTTCTCATGTTTCTTGTAAAGTGTCTTGATATCATCCCTGTTTCTGTCAATGCTTAGCTTCATAAACTTATTATCTTCATACAATGTCATAATATCTTTTTCCAGATTCGCTCCATCCTTACCAAGCATAAATTTTTTGTATTTCTTTTTAAACTTACTTATCTGTACAAATGTGATAATAATCAATATCAGAAGTATCACACTAATAGAAAGCAATCCAATCAATAGATATCCGATATCAATATTTCCTAAACCCAAGCTGTTTAATAAATTACTATTCATCTGTTTCTCCTGTCAAAATTGTTTCGTAGATTTTGTGATTTTTTATTACAATTCATCCCAGAACTTTCCTCTTGCAGCAAAGTCCGTGAAATAGTGTTAAGCCGAGAGCTTGAACTGTTTATTCTCTTAATTTTCATCTATATTGATTTTTGAAAGCAATTCTATCAGCCTGTCCAAATCATCATTAGAATAAAATTCAATCTCTATCTTTCCAGAACCATTTTTTCCTTTTGAAGATATTTCTACTTTTCTACTTAATTTTTCCTTTAATCTGTTTTCAATATCCTGATAAATATATTGGATATTCTGTGGCGTTTCTTCCTTTTTTGCCTTATTCGTGTCAGGTTTCAATATCCCCTTCACAATCTTTTCCACTTCGCGGACACTCAGCTTTTCATCAAATATTTTCTGTGCGAGCTGAAGCTGCATATCCGCATCCTCAATCGGAATCAATGCACGCGCATGTCCGGTTGAAAGCATATCATCTATTATCATCTGTTGGACACCGTCGCATAGCTTTAAGAGTCTCATGCTGTTTGTCACGGCCGTCCTGCTCTTCGAAACGCGCTCCGCCACCTCGTCCTGTTTCAAATGAAATTCATCCAAAAGTCTCTTGTATGCCAATGCTTCTTCTATTGGATTTAAATCTTCCCTTTGAATATTTTCTATCAATGATATCTCAACAATTTCCTGATTGGTATAATTTCTAATAATAACAGGTACTTCCTTTAAACCGGCAAGCTTTGCCGCCCGCCATCGTCTCTCACCAGCTATTATCTCATAATATTCTTTCCTGTCCTGCACAAGAATCGGCTGCAGCAGACCAAACTGTTTAATGGAATCTGCCAATTCCTGCAAGGCATCCTCATCAAAATTCTTTCGGGGCTGATCTCTGTTTGGTTCTACCTTGGCTATTTTTACAATCGTCTCTGCCTGCTTTATCTCTTTACTTTCATTGATGCCTGCGGGTATTAAGGAATCAAGACCTTTACCCAATCCTCTCGACGCCATTCTCTATCTCCTTTTCAATTATTTATTTATAGTTCCTTACTCTTTTTTGGAAATATTTTCTGATATATTTTTTCAAAATGAGTCCTGCCCTATCAATTGGATATATTGAATATATTTTTCAAAATCAATACCTTTGTCTCCTACAACATAAATCATAAGGACGCAGCCTACTGTACAAATGGCACAGGCAGTCATCTCAAATCCATCTTCCGTTATGCGTCTGCCTGCATATGTAACGTAGTCTTTTGGATAATATTTTGAAAAGCCATCATATTCCTGAACCCCTTGTTGTTCAAAAGCCTGTAAAACAAAGGAAGATACGATTTCTACACTTGCTATTTCTCCAGTTTCAGGTCTTTTGAAATTCATCGTTGATACATATATATTGACAGCTCCCTCATCCACATCAAATATGACTTGTCCTGTTTCTTTGTCTAATGACATTTTCCATTCCTGTGGAAATTGAATAATCCAGTTATCAATATTATAGCTCGTCATTATACCCATTTAAATTTCTCCATTTTTCAGACTGGATTATTTTTAATAACTTCATCAGCCAGAGACATATAACTTTCCGATCCTGCTGACTTAGGGTCATACAGATTAATTGGTTTTCCGTAACTTGGTGCCTCGGCAAGTCTGATATTCCTTGGAATCAATGTATTGTATACCTTCTGGCTTAGATGGCTTTTCACATTATCGACAACCTGTGATGATAGGTTTGTACGTGAATCGTACATTGTAAATACTACACCATCCATGTCCAATGCAGGGTTTAATCTTTCCTTTACAAGATTCACTGTGTGTATCAGCTGGCTTAATCCTTCCAAAGCATAATATTCACATTGAATTGGAACCAGCACGGAATCTGCCGTTGTCATTGCATTTACTGTCAATAAGCTTAAAGATGGCGGACAATCAATGATAATAAAATCATATCTGTCCTTTACCCAGTCTACTTCATTCTTTAAAATATATTCTTTTTTTTCAACTCCTATTAATTCAATCTCAGCCGCAGCAAGATTTACGTTAGATGGTAGTATAGAGATATTAGGAAGTACTTCTTTCAAAATGCAATCTTCAATCGAGCAATCACCCAATATCAACTCATATATTGTATTTTCCAAATCATTTTTTTCAATACCATATCCACTTGTTGTATTTCCCTGTGGGTCGATATCTATTACCAACACCTTTTTTCCCTTTGCTGCAATACAGGCTGACAGATTGATTGATGTTGTGGTTTTTCCTACACCACCTTTTTGATTTGCAATTGCAATAATTCTCCCCATCTTTTTCCTCCCTGGTAAATCTCAACATGCAATAACCTGCCATTTATCAGGTAGGCTTCTCTCATAATAGTAAATGGAATGTTGTAGATATTTTTTATGAACGGTAACAGTTTGACCGTCGGCTTCCTGTTACAAGCATCAAGCCGTGTTAAAACACTTCATCAATGTCAAAGCCATGTTCCATGGCTTGTTTCACGGACTTTGTGTTATACGAACATTATTATTATACCACTTTTATTCTTCAGATGCTATATTAATTTACGGATATTTTCAATGTTTCACGTGAAACATATTGTTATGAAAGCCATTGATCGTTACAATTCAGGGTTGAACTGTTTATCTATATAAACCAGATAAAAAATATCCCTCTGCTAAGTTACGCACCGAATGTTTCTATTTTTTTATTTCCATTGATAAGGTACTGGGCATAACATGGACACCGTTCCACATACTACCCATTCCTATACTCGCAGGACTCACAGTAAGGTAATCACCTTCAACACCTTCAATTACGATATTACCGATATCATCAATAGTAATTATACAATGAAGAGCCTGTTTATATAAAATCATATTCTTTAAGTATGGGTAATTTTTATGAACATCTTCTCCATAAGAATATATCTCTTTCACATTCTGCCAGATATATGATGCAGAATTTAATGTGTAATAATAGATCCCATTTATTTGTTTCACATCACAACCGTGGTCATGACCATTTATGCATAAGAGTACTTGCCTTTCTCCATTATTCCTTTCAAGTATATTCTGGATTTCCTTTCTGTTTTGGATACCTCTTGATTTACCATTTGATGTTACAAAATCATTGCTAAGACTTTGATGAGTTAGAATCACAAAGTAATGATTGGACATCAGCTCCTCCTGCAGCCACGCCATTTGATCCTCAGGAATAAAAGCCCCATCTTCTAACTCTACAGTATTCAGGAAAATAAACTTCACATTACCATATATAATTGAATAATATGTTTTTTGAAGTCCCCAAAAGCTTAACACCTTCGATTCTGACCAAATACTGGTATCATGATTTCCAGGAATTATATAACAAGGAATCCCACAACTTCGAATTGTTTCCACAATTTTTTGATTATCAACCTTTGGGTAACAAGTATCACCAAGATTAATAATGAATTCTGCCTCTTTTTCTTTGGCAGCTTTCATTAACTCCTTAAGTCTTCTATCTCCATCAGGAACTGCATCATAGTGCAAATCAGTAAAAACTAAAAAACGCATATATAACTCCTTTTGCCATTTCAACAACTCATAATTTATATACATGATTTTATAAAATATCAAACTATTACTTGCAATGTTTATTTAAGAGTCATCTTCCCTACTTGCCGCGCAAGGTGCGTGCAGCAAAACTGCTAATTTGCTTACGCACTTTGCGCAAAAAAATAATGTTTCACGTGAAACATTACCTCTTTTAATATCTTTTCAATCATGAACACTCACTACCCCATTCCGAATACAAAACACAGCCGCCTGTGTTCTATCCGTACAATCAATTTTTCTAAATATATTTGATAAATGATTTTTGACAGTGCGTTCACTGATACAAAGAATTCTTCCTATATCCTTATTAAAATGTCCTACTGATACCAACTTCAAAACTTCAAGTTCCCTGTTTGACAAAGACTCCAATTTTTCCTTATCAATATCTTTCGCTATTAGTTTAGAATTTAACAAGGGTATCATACTAGGCTGAATAAATCGTTCTCCATAATAAACTGACCGTATTGCCCTTACTAACTCACTGGAACCTGAATCTTTCAATATGTATCCCTCAACACCCATATCAATTAATTTGGTAAGATATTCAATTTCATTATGTACTGTAAGCATTAAAACTTTTGGACGATTTTTTCTTTTATTCAAAACTTTTAGTGTCTCAATGCCATTCATGTCAGGCATATTAATATCCAAAATTATAACATCAGGTTTTGCCGCACGAAGCTTGTACATACAATCAGAACCATCATTGGATTCCGCAACTACTTTTATCTCCTCATCCAGCTCAATCAATTTTGTCAGACCCTCTCGAACCATCTTATGATCATCCACTATCATTACACGAATCATTTATTTACACCATCTCTCGTCATAATATCTTATACGCACGACAGATAAAATCTACTGTGCGTTATTGTGCAATCCACAACCACGAAACGGCATATTTCTTATCTAGAAAATTGTCATATCAAATTTTAAAGATTGTGGCTGTATACATCATGTAAAATTCTCAACAACACCATGACCTTTCACAATTACAAATCAAAAACAGGTATCTGTATATTTAACATGGTACCAGAAGAATTTGATAAAATGTCCATATTTCCTAATAAAGACTCTGCCCTTTCGCGCATAAACTGTAATCCGAAATGATGCTCCTTTGAATCCAAACCATATACCGGTTCACGTTTCAGTCCAATACCATCATCATAAACACGAATCTTAATATATTTTCCAGAATGCTTTACCGAAACCGTGGCATTTTGTGCTTTCGAATGCTTCAGGATATTCTGACATCCCTCACATATTATCCGATAAATAGAAACCGCAGTTATCCCATCTGATGTATCGATTTCATCAATATCAAACACAATATTCAGTTCTGGATTCTGCTTCAAGAGCTTATCCTGCAACTGTTTGAATGCAGCACTCCATCCAATATCATCAAATACTATTGGACGCAAATCATAGATTGTTTCCCGCATGCCGCCAATCATTCTCTTTATCTGCTTTTTTGCCATGACCGCTTCAAGTTTTGCCTGTGCCATGTCATTATCCATATAATAAAGTACCAGCTCCAGCTGCTGTGACAAATAAACCATATCCTGAACTGCAGTATCGTGCAAATCCTCAGCAATACGCTTTCTCTCCATCTCCTGTAGCCTTAAAATGTCTTTTCCCCGCATACTATTTTAAGGGCTCCTTTGTCGGAAGTCCCGCCTTTCTCGGATATTTTTTTGGTGTTGCTTTTACCTTTCGAAGCACAAGCAAATTTCTGTAAATATCAGAATGGGGAAGTATAAACTCCTCCTGGTGAAAGATTTCACCGCCGAGTAATGCAATCGCTTTTTTTGCATTCTGTATTTCTTCAGAAACCCTCTCGGACTTATATGAGACAAAAAAACCATTCGTTTTCACATAAGGAAGACAATACTCAGACAACGATGCCAGATTCGCAACTGCACGCGACACACAGATATCATATTTTTCACGAAGCAAGTCAGGCTTTGCATAATCTTCCGCCCTTCCATGTATTGCCTCAATTTTTTCCAGTCTAAGCTCGTCTATCACGGTATTCAAAAAATTGACGCGTTTTCCCAACGAATCCAGCAAAGTAACAGTCAGATTTGGAAATACTATTTTCAATGGAATTCCAGGGAATCCTGCTCCTGTCCCGACATCAATCAGTGTCTGTTCCTTTGAACAGTCCAAAACCTTACACAGAGAAATACTGTCAATAAAATGCTTGGTACAGACATCATTAAATTCTGTAATAGCAGTCAGATTCATAAAACGGTTCCACTCAACAAGAATTTCATAATATTTCATAAACTGATCCATCTGACTCGGTTCAAGCGCTATTCCCAGCTCGTCCATTGCGCTTTGAAATATTTTTAAATCATGCATACCCAAATTCATGCTAACCTCCATGATTCCGCTCTGCGGAATCTCAAATCAGTGCGGAGAATGCCCGTATTTTGGGCATTCTCCTGTGTGAGACATAGAACTTCTCCACAAAACAGCCTTTGCTGTGAGTGGCTAGAAGTTCTTCTCATACTAACCTCCATAACTTTACAAAATCATCATCCCTAAAATCCCATAAGATAATCATTTAAAAGTCATTTTATGTAATACATTTTATATTACTTATAATAATATAAATATTATTAACTATTACGCATACTTTCAATATAGACCAGCAGAACAGAAATATCCGCAGGAGATACACCACTGATGCGGGACGCCTGCCCTACAGACAGCGGTTTTAATTTTTTTAATTTTTGTCTTGCCTCAAGCCGCAGATTCTTGATATCATCATAATCGATTTCGACAGGAATTTTCTTTTTTTCAATTTTCTTAAATTGCTCGACCTGTTTTAACTGACGCTTAATATACCCATCATACTTAATGTTAATATTAATCTGTTCCACCACATCATCCGGCAGTTTCGGCCTGTCCTTATCAATACCGGCAATTGCTTCATAAGAAAGCTCCGGTCTGCTGACAAGTTCAGCCAATGATGCCGCTGTCTTTAATCCAGTACTTCCCTGACCCTCCAAAAATTTCTGGATTTCCGCATTTGCACCCACTTTTATGCCTTGCAGCCGCTCAATTTCCTGTGCAATCAATTGTTCCTTCCTGCACACAGCCTCATACTGTTCCTCTGTGACAAGCCCTGCCTCATAACCGATTTTCCGAAGCCGCAAATCTGCATTGTCCTGACGCAGCAAAAGGCGGTATTCCGCGCGGGAAGTCATCATACGGTACGGTTCAAAATTTTCCTTTGTGACAAGGTCGTCAATCAGGACACCGATATATGCCTGGGAACGGTCAAGCACAATCTGTTCCTTTCCCTTGATAAAAAGCGCCGCATTCATTCCGGCAATCAGCCCCTGTGCAGCCGCCTCTTCATAACCACTGCTTCCATTAAACTGACCCGCACTAAAGAGTCCCTGTATTTTTTTGAATTCCAAAGTAGGATAAAGCTGGTCAGGATTCATACAGTCATACTCGATGGCATAAGCATTCCGCACAATTTTACAGTGTTCCAGCCCCGGTACTGTCCTGTACATGGCAAGCTGGACATCCTCCGGAAGGGACGAACTCATCCCGCCGACATACATTTCATTTGTGTGAAGTCCCTCCGGTTCAATAAACACCTGATGCCGCTCCTTCTCAGCAAATTTGACAACCTTGTCCTCAATGGAAGGACAGTATCTTGGTCCAGTCCCCTCAATCACGCCGGCATAAATCGGCGAACGGTCAAGATTGGCACGTATGATATTGTGTGTCTCTTCATTTGTATAAGTAAGCCAGCAGGAAGCCTGCTCAATCTGCACATCCTCCGCATTTGTGGAAAAAGAAAACGGAACAATTCTTTCATCGCCAAACTGCTCCTCCATCTTAGAAAAATCAAGCGAACGTTTATCCATCCGCGCAGGAGTACCTGTCTTAAAACGCCGCATTTCTATCCCAAGCAATTGCAGACTATCAGTCAGAAAATTTGCAGCCTGCAAACCATTCGGTCCTGTATGTGTAATTGCCTCACCACACAGACACCGTGCTTTTAAATACGTTCCGGTACAGAGTATGACAGCTTTTGACTCGTAAACCGCCCCGGTAAATGTTTTGACTCCCAAAATTTTTTTCGTATAAAGTACACTTGTGTCCGCAGACTCTTCTGCCAGAAGACTGACGACTTCCGCCTGTTTGATTGTCAGATGCTCCTGGTTTTCCAACACCTTTCGCATGGCCCTGGAATACTCCGCTTTGTCAGCCTGCGCGCGCAGCGAGTGGACTGCGGGGCCTTTTGAGACATTGAGCATTTTTGACTGGATAAAGGTCTTGTCAATCACCTTTCCCATCTCACCGCCAAGCGCATCCAGCTCCCGCACAAGATGACCCTTTGAGGAACCACCAATATTGGGATTGCAAGGCATCAGTGCAATACTGTCGACACTTACCGTAAATATGACAGTCTCCAATCCCATCCGTGCACAGGCAAGCGCCGCCTCACAGCCCGCATGACCGGCCCCAACTACACACACATCTACTTTTTCCCGAATCTCCGGCATCTTTCACACCTCTCCCATCATAACAACATTAGAAAATTTTATTTTCCCATACAAAACTTTGCAAAAATTTCATTTACAAGATCATCGTCCACTTCCTCGCCAATTATTTTTCCAAGTGCGGCATATGCACTCATCAGATCAATCGAATAAAAGTCCTCCGGCATATGGTCTGCAAGACTGTTCAATACCATCCGCATACTTTCCCCCGCCTCTGCAAGCGCTTCCTTATGTCTCTGGTTCGTAATATAAATTTCATCATTGACCGCTATTTCACCATGAAAAAACATTTCCTTTATTGTGTCTTCAAACACATCCATTCCTGTATTTTCCTTTGTAGAAGTTTTGATGATACGGACAACACCGCCATCAAATGACACATCTGTCATTTTTTTAACAATATCCGCCTCGCTGACAACCTGTTCCAAGTCCGTCTTATTTAATAGAACAATCACTTTCTTTCCTGCTATCAGCCGCATAATCTGATCATCATTTTCATCCAGCTGGCAGGAAGCGTCAACAACATATAAAATCAAATCCGCATTACCTGCGTATTTCCTTGCTTTCTCAACACCAATTTTCTCAACGACATCATCCGTATCACGGATTCCGGCAGTGTCAATCATATTAAGCCCGATACCATGCAGCTTTATGGACTCCTCCAGCACATCCCTTGTTGTCCCGGCATAGCTGGTAACAATCGCTTTTTCTTCCCCGACAAGGATATTGAGCAGGGAGGATTTTCCCGCGTTTGGTTTTCCGACAATGACTGTGTTGATTCCATCCTTTAACATTTTCCCATTATCCGCGCTGTCGACCAGTTTTTTGATATCACCATAAATTCTGGCTGTCTTCTCCCCTAGCTTTTCGGCATATCCCTCAAGGCTGATATGTTCCGGATCATCCAGTGCAGACTCAATAAAAGCAATTTCATGCAAAATTTCCTTGCGAAGGGAATGAACCTTGTCCGACACCGAACCTTTTAGCTGTCTCACGGAAGACCTTAGTGCAAACTCATTTTTGGAATGAATCACATCCATGACAGCCTCCGCCCTGGACAAATCAATTCTGCCATTCAGAAATGCCCGCCTGGTAAATTCTCCCGGATCCGCAAGCCTGCATCCATTTTTCAGGACGGCATCCAATATCTTACGCATGACAAGAATACCACCGTGACAGTCAATCTCTACAGTATTTTCCCTTGTGTACGTATTCGGCTCTTTCATCACGGCAACCATCACTTCATCCACCATGACATCGCCATCATATATAAATCCATAATGAATCGTATGGCTTTTTACATTTAAAAGTCTCTTTTTGTTATTCTTGGAACGGTATACCCTGTCTGCCACCTCTATTGCATTTTCCCCGCTAATCCTGATAATTCCGATTCCCGAATCACTGACTGCCGTGGCAATCGCCGCAATGGTATCTGACTTCATTCATCAATTCCTCCGATTTTCGTGAGTATAATGTACATGAAAATGAACCTTGATACTTCAAGGTTCATTCTATCATAACCGATTAGTCCTGTTCAACTGCTTCCGTTGTATTTTCTGCATTGTCACGATTGTAGTGTTTATTTCTGTCTCTGTTGTAATCCCTGTTATAACTCCTGTTGCCATTGTAACCCCTGTTACCACGGTAACCCCTGTTATCACCATAACCGCTATCCCGTTTCGGTGTCACGACAACACGGCGGAACGGTTCGTCACCTTCACTGTGTGTTGTGACATACCTGTCATTTTGCAGCGCTGAATGGATAATCCTTCTCTCATATGGATTCATTGGCTCCAGCGATACCGGCCTTCTTGTCCGCTTTACCTTATAGGAAATATTCTTTGCAAGATTCTCAAGCGTCTCCTTACGTCTCTGCCTGTAATTTTCTGTATCAACCTTTACTTTTATATACTCGGTCGTGCCTTTGTTAATCACAAGTGAAATCAAATACTGAAGGGAATCAAGCGTCTGTCCTCTTTTTCCAATCAGGACACCCATCTCGTCACCGCTGAGTTCCACCTCAAGGGAGCGCAGGGAGTCATTATACTTTGCGGAAATTTCCACGGCAATTCCCATTGCTGCAAACACATCTGACAAAAACTTTTTGGATACGGCTTCTACATCCACATCGCCCATATCTGCCGCAGCAGCCTTGACACTGGCAATAATCGGTGTCTCGGAAAGCTTTACAGGCTCAATGGCTTCTTCCTTACTTTCCTCTTTCACCCTTGCCCTTATCACTGCGGGCTTAGCGCCGATTCCGAGGATGCCTGCCTTTCCCTCATCAAGCACTTCATAGTCAAGCTTGTCACTCGGTATCGAAAAATGTCTGCACGCCTCAGTAATGGCGTCATTTTTCGTCTTGCCTTTAAACTCTATATAATCCATTTCCATTTCCCCCATTTCCCATCGTTATTTTCTTTCATTATACTGTTTTACCATGTTTGCTTTTGACGCAAGACTTCCAGGTTTTGCATTTTTATTATAATATTCCGTTGACTTCCTGATATCCTCCGCTTTCTCCTCATCTGTCCTGACAGGCTTCTTCGCTGGAGTATTCTGGTAAGAAGTCTTGGAAGATATACTTTTTGTGTTTGTCCTGGCCGCTGCCTGAAGCTTTGCCGGGTCAATACCCTGCTTTTTTAACTTTTCCTTATATTTCTCTACATTTTTTGCAATTTCCGCATCCACATCCATACTGTCAATATGCTTGTTGATTGCCACCTGCTGAATACTCCGCACAACTGCACCGATAACCCAGTACAGACCCATACCTGCAGGAAGTGTAAGACAGAACCACGCTGACATAATCGGCATCACCGTATTCATTGTCTTCATGGACTGCTGCATTGCCTCAGCCGTATCGCTTTTGGGCTGTTTTTTCTTATCCTTGTCATCAGAAGCGGCAGCCTGCGGCATGAGCTTATAATTAATCCACTGTGTCACAGCAGCAAGCACCGGAATGGAAACCGCTCCGACAACAAGGAGCATATTACCCGCGGCCATGGCAGTTTTTATCGTATCCATAGGGGAATTTCCGATATTCAGTCCAAGAAAGTTATTGTAGGTATCAATCAGACCCTTTTCAGCCCCGTTTGTCAAAATAAGATGCCCATTGTACGTAAGGTCGGCAAGACCAAATTTTCCGGAAATATCTGCCATATCGGCAGTTGACAGTTTATTCAGGGTATCAATAATGGCATTTTTCTCACTGAGCGCAAAGTTCTTGGTAAATGCCATCGCTGCCGACATATTCTTGATTGTCTCAACGCCATCGGATGCCTGCATAATCTTGTCTGCCAGCACGCCAAAAGCCTCACCAATCTTCGTGACATAAGCCGGCATGGCATAGATGACGCGATACAGTGCAAGCAGAATCGGCATCTGTATCAAAAGCTGCAGGCAGCTTCCGGTCGGGGATACGCCATATTTCGCATAGACTGCCTTCGTCTCCTGGTTCATCGCCATCATGGATGCCTGATCCTGTTTTCCCTTATACTTCGCCTGGATAGCCTGTATTTCAGGATTCATCCGCGCAGACAGCTTGGAGAATTTCTGCTGCTTAATCGTAAGCGGCATCAAGAGTAAATAAATTACAATTGTAAATAAAATAATAGATAAACCGATATTTGGAATGCCAATCAAATTAAGAAACTCGAAAATGCAATTCATAATCAAGCCCAAAAGCTGGACAATATACTTAAATATCGGAGTTGAATTCTGCGTTAACAGCATCAAATCCATCTCACTCCTCCTAAATTAAAACTTATAAAAAGTTTTTATTCTCTTTTTTTCCTTATTATTATAATTCCTGTAATTATTAATAGAAGGAACGGGGTCATACCCTCCCTTTGAAAAAGGATTGCACCGGAGTATTCTCCATATACAAAGTAATCCGCCCTTTACAGCGCCATACTGTTCTACCGCTTCGAGTCCATATTGGGAGCACGACGGAAAATACGGGCACTTAGTGGACTTTAACGGTGATAAGTATGACCTGTAAAACCGAATCATAAAGATAAAAAATTTTTTCATATAACGTCACCTTGTCCGCCATCCAATATTTTGTGAAGCCTTGATACATGAAGCAGTGCACTTTCTATCTCTGCGTATCTCGCGTCTCTTGCACTGGTTCTTGCGACAACCACTATGTCCAGTCCACAGCAAAACATGTCCTCATGCAGTCTGTAGCTTTCCCTTACCAGTCTGGTAATACGATGTCTTATAACACTGTTTCCAACCTTTTTGCTAACTGAAATCCCAAGTCTGTTTTTATCTAATCCATTTTCCAATACATACATCACAATATACTTATTCGCAAAACTTTTCCGTCTGCTGTAAACATTCTTAAAATCTCTGTTGCTCTTTAATGATTCCGAAAATTTCATATAAATCCCCCATTCTTGCCAAAGTATGCAAATTCGGGCACAGGCACAAACTTGCTGTGCAAAAAACTTGTTTTTCACACTTTTCTCTGCCATTCAGGGCTGTACAATCGAACAGGGAAAAAGCCTTTCCCCATGCGTGCATTATACGCATTGTGCATGGGGCTGTGCATAGAAAAAAAGGTCACAAATATGTGACCTGTAATCTATGCAGATAATCTCTTTCTTCCTTTTGCACGTCTTGCAGCTAAAACTTTTCTCCCGCCCGGTGTGCTCATTCTGGCTCTAAAGCCATGAACCTTGCTTCTCTGTCTCTTTTTTGGCTGATATGTCATTTTCATACTCAAAACACCTCCTTCTCAATTACCTGTACATAGGGACATGCTTGTCCAGACCCATCGTCTGACAGTCTCCTATCAATTTCAATAAAATACTCATATGTGACGTAAACGATATACTGCTAATATCTGTCAAGTATTAGAAAATATCATAACGATTATATAATATAAGAATATTGAAGTCAAGAAAAATAATCAGAAATTTATAACCGTGCGTTCCATACACATAGTTTCCACAATAAAAGTGATTCCATCCACACAATCGAAAAGATATCCACAAATTGTGGTTAACTTGTGGATATCTCGTTGAAAAAATGGGAATAAAACACAATTTATTTTTGGAAAGCCAATAAATATCAATGTGGATGATGTATATAAATATTCACAATCTTATCCACAAAACTGTGGATTTCTTAATTTTTTTCTGTAGGAAAACAGCTTTTCCACAGTTTTCCGGAAAAGTTATCCACATTATCAACAATTTTTTGGGGATTACGTGAATAAAATCCTTAAAATTGAAAATTTTATTCACATTTGTTTGATTTTTTCCCCGATTTGCGTTACTATTAATGTGTATGAGTTCGTTTTTAAGGTGATGCACACAGGAAACTGCATTCACCGTGGGTATAATTAAATTATTAGGGGTATGGCATGAACACAATCAATGACAGATGGAATGAAATCAAGGATATTATCAGGGATCAATACGATTTGACAGCGATTTCATTCAATAGCTGGATTAAACCATTGCAGTTTTTTAAAGTGGAGAACAATATCGTAACCATCCTGATTCCGGAAGAACAGGCGCCTTTGCTGAAATATATTGAAAAGAATTATTACTTCTATTTTAAGGCAACCATATCCGAGCTGATGAATGAGGAATATGACGTTGTTTTTATCACGGAGGACGAAGCAAAGAAATATCACAAGACAGCTTCCGATGATTCTTCCAGATCAAAAAAAAGCATAAACAATCTCCGTTACGAAACTGCCAATCTCAACAGCAAATATAAATTTGACACCTTTGTCGTTGGAAGCAATAATAAATTTGCGCATTCCGCAGCGCTTGCCGTGGCAGAATCGCCAGGAGAAGCCTACAACCCGCTTTATATCTACGGCGGCGCCGGTCTTGGAAAAACCCACCTGATGCATTCCATCGGCCATTTTGTGCTGGAACAAAACCAGAACATGAAAGTTTTGTACGTAACCTCGGAACAGTTTACAAACGAGGTAATTGAATCCATCCGAAGCGGTAACGCAGCCGCCATGACAAAGCTGCGCGACAAATACCGGACTGTAGATGTCCTCCTGATTGACGACGTACAATTTATAATAGGAAAGGAGTCAACCCAGGAAGAATTTTTCCACACGTTCAATGTGCTCCATTCCGCCGGAAAACAGATTATCCTGTCATCCGATAAACCGCCAAAAGAGATGGAAACCTTAGAGGAGCGTTTCCGTTCCCGTTTTGAGTGGGGACTCATTGCGGATATCCAGCCGCCGGATTATGAAACCCGTATGGCAATCCTGCGCAAAAACGCAGAGACATACGACAAGGAAATCGATGACGAAATCATACAGTACATTGCCACAAACATTAAGTCCAATATCCGTGAGCTTGAAGGTGCACTGAACAAAGTGATGGCAAATGCAAGGCTTAACAAACAGGAGCTGACGCTTGCGCTTGCAGAAGACGCATTAAAGGACGTCATCTACCCTGACCAGGTACGCGAAGTGACTCCGTCGCTTATTATCGATGTCGTGTCAGACCATTTTAACGTGTCAAAGGAAAACATTACTTCCAAAAAACGTAATTCCGAGTATGTCCTTCCAAGACAGATTATCATGTACCTGTGCCGTGTACTGACAGAAACTTCATTGCAGACAATCGCCTCGCTTCTGAGCAAAAAAGACCATACCACGGTCATTCACGGTGTGGAAAAGATTGAGGAAAAAATAAAGACCGATGAGGATTTAAGAAATAAAATTGAGATTATCAAGAAAAAAATCTCCCCTTCATAAATCCCAGGTCGGCTGGAGTTGTGAATTACTTTGAATAACTTCATAAAAATTATAAGGGTTATCCACAGGTTATTTTTTACAATAGATGCCTGTTTATCAGGAAAAACCGTGTTATTCACATTTCCACTCCTATTACTATGAATATTAAGAATTATTATTTATATAATTATATTTTGTCAGAACCTGTCAGATTTTCAAATACATGCGTTGATAGATTTTGCAGCGAAGGGAGTTATACACATGAAAATAATATGTTCAAAATCAAATCTCTTAAACGGTGTTAACACTGTTGCAAAGGCTGTACCAAGTAAAACTACAATGTCAATCCTTGAGTGTATCCTGATTGATACTACTAAAGGAAATATTACACTCACTGCAAATGACATGGAATTAGGCATCGAGACGGTGATAGAAGGCGAGATCATAGAAAAAGGAATTATAGCGCTTGACGCGAAAATATTTCTCGAGATGGTCAGGAAGCTTCCTGATAACGATGTCACAATCCAGACAGACCCTTCTTATAAAACAACGATTACCTGTGAAAAGGCAAAATTCAACATTGTGGGAAAATCAGGAGAGGACTTTTCCTATCTTCCCCAGATTGAGCGGTCTGAATCGATTTGTCTTTCACAGTTTAGCCTGAAAGAAGCTGTCAGGCAGACGATTTTTTCCATTGCTGACAATGGTACCAATAAAATTCTGACAGGTGAGTTTTTTGAGATTAAGGAAAACATATTAAAAATTGTATCTTCTGACGGGCTTCGTATTTCGCTTAGGCGGATAAACCTGAAAAATTCTTATCCATCCAGAAAAGTGATTGTTCCGGGAAAGACTTTGAATGAAGTCAGCAAAATCCTCCCTGGTGATATGGACAAAGATGTCAATATCTTTTTTACGGATAAGCATATTTTATTTGAATTTGACCAGACAACAGTCGTGTCGAGACTGATAGAGGGCGACTATCTGAAGATAGACAATATCCTTTCTGCTGATTATGAGACGAAAGTAAAAATCAATAAAAAAGAATTCCAGAGCTGTATCGACCGTTCCACCCTTCTTGTGAAGGAGGGGGAAAAGAAACCCCTTATTTTAAATATATTAGATGAGGTAATGGAATTGAAAATGAATTCCGTTGTGGGCAGCTTAAATGAGGAGATTGATATTACAAAGATGGGAAAAGACCTGATGATTGGCTTTGACCCGAAGTTTTTGATTGATGCATTGAAGGTAATTGACGACGAGGAAGTGGAGATAAAGCTGCTCAATTCAAAATCTCCTTGTTTTATCAAGGATGATGAGGAGAACTATACCTATCTGATTCTTCCTGTAACCTTTAATTCTTCTAATTGATGGATATGGCAAAGGAGGACTGTGATGGAGGAAGTAAGAATCAGGGATGATTTTATCAAGCTTGGGCAGGCGCTGAAGCTTGCGGGTCTTGTGGAATCAGGTGTTGATGCCAAGATGGCAATTCAGGGCGGCCATGTGAAGGTGAACGGTCATGTGGAGACCCAGAGGGGAAAAAAGCTTGTCGATAATGATGAGGTCAGTTATGAGGACAGCACTTTTGTCATCAGGTCAGAGCACTGAATGCATAGATATTAGCTTTTATGGAATGAGAGTTAAGGAATGATTATTAAATCACTGGAACTTGAGAATTTTCGTAATTATGACACACTGTCAATGGAATTTGACAGTGGGACAAATATTCTTTATGGTGACAATGCGCAGGGTAAGACCAATATCCTTGAGGCTATTTACCTGTCCGCGACGACCAAATCCCACAAGGGGAGCAGGGATAAAGATATTGTCAATTTTGCCGCCGATGAGGCGCATATTCGTACTTATGTGATAAAAGACGGGCTTGAGAACCGTGTAGACATGCATCTTAGAAAGAGCAAATCAAAAGGAATTGCCATCAATGGGCAAAAGATAAAAAAGGCTGCCGATTTGTTAGGGCTGTTAAACGTTGTCTTTTTTTCGCCGGAGGATTTGTCCATTATCAAGAATGGTCCGGCAGAGAGGCGCCGTTTTGTCGATATGGAGCTCTGCCAGCTTGACAGCTTTTATCTGTATAATCTGAATAATTATAATAAAATCGTAAACCAGAGAAACAAACTTTTAAAGGAATTATTCATTCGTCCGGAATTGAGGGACACGCTTTTTATATGGGATTCACAGCTTGTGTCCTATGGAAGTAAGGTAATAGAGCGCAGAAAGACATTTGTCAGCCAGCTGAATGAAATCATTTATGGTATCCATATGAAGCTTTCCGGCGGCAGGGAGGAGCTTCAGATTGTCTATGAGCCTGATGTGCTGATGGAGGATTTTGAGAAGAAGCTCGAGGGCTGCCGTGAGAGGGACATCAAGACAAAACAGACATCCATAGGACCGCACAGGGATGATTTTTCCTTTCTGGCGGGTGATATTGATATCAGGAAATTTGGTTCGCAGGGACAGCAGAGAACCGCAGCGCTTTCACTGAAGCTTGCGGAGATAGAGCTTGTCAAAAAAATTACAAAGGATGTTCCGCTTTTGCTGCTTGATGATGTGCTGTCGGAGCTTGATAGCAGCAGGCAGAATTATCTTTTGAACAGTATCGGGGACATACAGACGATTATTACCTGCACCGGGCTGGAGGAGTTTGTAAACAACAGATTTGAAATCAATAAGGTTTTTCAGGTTTCAGAGGCAACTGTCCAGAGTACAATATGATGTTTTTACATTGTTTTTCATAGGGTGCAAGTAGGAAAAAGAGTTTAGTAATGGGAGGAAAAGTATGAGTACTGAGTATGGAGCTGACCAGATTCAGATATTGGAGGGTCTTGAGGCAGTAAGGAAAAGACCGGGTATGTATATAGGCAGCACTTCTTCAAGGGGTCTGCACCATTTGGTATATGAGATTGTTGACAACGCGGTCGATGAGGCGCTTGGCGGCTATTGTGATACCATTGATGTCACCATCAATCCGGATAACTCCGTGACTGTCATCGACAATGGGCGCGGAATTCCTGTCGGAATCAACCATAAGGCGGGAATCCCTGCGGTGGAAGTAGTCTTTACCATCCTTCATGCCGGCGGAAAATTTGGCGGCGGCGGATACAAGGTTTCCGGAGGTCTCCACGGTGTGGGCGCGTCCGTTGTCAATGCGCTCTCCACATGGCTTGAGGTGGAAATATGCGCGGAGGGAAAAGTGTATAAACAGCGCTATGAGAGAGGCCATGTGTGCTATCCTCTGAAAGTCATAGGTGACTGTGAGGCGGAAAAGACTGGGACAAAGATTACTTTCCTGCCGGACCCGGAGATATTCGAGGAGACTGTTTATGATTATGATATCTTAAAACAGAGACTGCGCGAGATGGCATTCCTGACCAAAAACCTGAAAATTATCCTGCGCGATTTAAGACCAGAGGAGGGAGTCATTGAAAAGACATTCCACTATGAGGGAGGAATCCGTGAATTTGTAACGTACTTAAACAGGAGCAAGACTGCACTTTACGAGGATATTCTTTATTTCGAGGGAAAAAAGGACAATGTGTACGTCGAAGTTGCCATGCAGCACAATGACTCCTACACAGAGAGCGCTTACAGCTTTGTAAATAACATCAATACGCCGGAGGGCGGCACCCATCTTGCCGGATTCCGGAATGCGATTACCAAAACGTTTAACGATTATGCAAGAAATGCGAAATTACTGAAGGAAAGTGAGGCAAACTTAAGCGGTGATGACATCAGGGAGGGACTTACGGCGATTGTCTCCATCAAGATTGAGGATCCCCAGTTTGAGGGACAGACAAAGCAGAAGCTTGGAAACAGTGAGGCGAGGGGGGCTGTTGACAGTATTGTCAGCGAGCAGCTGACCTATTACCTGGAACAGAATCCGGCTGTCGCGAAGCAGATTTGTGAGAAGTCCATCCTTGCACAGCGGGCAAGGGAAGCTGCAAGAAAAGCAAGGGATTTGACCCGCAGAAAGACGGCGCTTGACGGAATGGCGCTTCCCGGAAAGCTTGCGGACTGTTCTGACAAAGACCCGAAGAATTGTGAAATCTTTATTGTTGAGGGAGATTCTGCGGGCGGCAGTGCAAAGACGGCAAGAAGCCGTGCCACGCAGGCGATTCTTCCGCTGAGGGGCAAGATTCTCAACGTGGAGAAGGCAAGGCTTGACAAGATTTATGCGAACGCAGAGATAAAGGCGATGATTACGGCTTTTGGCACGGGAATCCATGAGGATTTTGACATTACAAAGCTTCGCTATGACAAGATTATTATCATGACGGATGCCGATGTTGACGGCGCGCATATCGCCACGCTGATGCTCACTTTCCTGTACCGTTTTATGCCGGAGCTGATTAAGACAGGACATGTATATCTGGCACAGCCGCCACTCTATAAACTGGAAAAAAATAAAAAATCGTGGTATGCATATTCCGATATCGAGCTATCCAGGATTCTTGATGAAGTCGGACGCGACCAGAATAACAAGATTCAGCGCTATAAAGGGCTTGGGGAGATGGACGCAGAGCAGCTCTGGGACACGACGATGGATCCGGAAAAGCGTGTGCTGCTGCGGGTTTCCATGAATGAGGAGGCAGAGTCCGAGATTGACCTTACTTTTACGACACTTATGGGCGACAAAGTGGAGCCGAGACGTGAGTTTATCGAGGCAAATGCAAAGCATGCCAAGAATCTTGATATTTAATGCGATATATTTTTAGCCTGATAGGTGGGAAAGGAAAAATATGGACGATACAATTTTTGACAAAATACAGGAAGTCGACCTTCAGAAAACGATGGAAGAATCCTACATAGAATATGCCATGAGCGTTATCGCATCGCGTGCCCTGCCTGATGTGAGGGACGGTTTAAAGCCGGTGCAGCGGCGTGTACTCTATTCTATGATTGAATTGAACAATGGTCCTGACAAGCCGCACAGAAAGAGCGCGCGTATTGTCGGTGATACGATGGGTAAATACCATCCGCACGGCGACAGTTCGATTTATGGCGCATTGGTCAATATGGCGCAGGAGTGGTCGACGCGATATCCGCTTGTTGACGGTCATGGGAACTTTGGCTCTGTCGACGGTGACGGCGCAGCCGCCATGCGATATACGGAGGCGAGATTAAGCAAGATTTCCATGGAGCTTCTTGCCGACATCAACAAAGACACGGTTGACTTTGTACCAAACTTTGACGAGACTGAAAAGGAGCCTGTCGTTCTGCCAAGCCGTTATCCGAATCTTCTGGTTAACGGCACACAGGGGATTGCGGTCGGCATGGCTACCAACATCCCGCCGCATAATCTCAGGGAAGTGATTGCAGCTGTCGTAAAGATGATAGAGAACCGTATCGTGGAGGACAGGGAGACGGAAATTGACGAGCTGCTCCCTATCGTAAAGGGACCGGATTTCCCGACTGGCGGCATTATCCTTGGAACACGCGGGATTGAGGAGGCTTACCGCACAGGGCGCGGCAAGATTCGGGTGCGCGGCGTGACAAACATTGAATCCATGCCGAATGGAAAGAGCAGGATTATCGTTACAGAGCTTCCCTATATGGTCAATAAGGCAAGGTTAATTGAAAAGATTGCGGATTTGGTAAAGGAAAAACGAATTGACGGCATTACAGAGCTTAGGGATGAGTCTGACCGTGAGGGAATGCGCATCTGTATTGAACTGCGCAAGGATGCCAATGCCAATGTCATCATGAACCAGCTTTACAAGCACACGCAGCTTCAGGACAGCTTCGGGGTGATTATGCTGGCGCTTGTCAACAACCAGCCAAAGGTCATGAACCTCAAGGATATCCTGACACATTATATCCGGCATCAGGAGGAGGTTGTCACCAGAAGGACGAAATATGACCTGAACAAGGCAGAGGAAAGAGACCATATTTTACAGGGCTTGCTGATTGCCCTTGACAATATTGACGAAGTCATTCAGATTATACGCAGCAGCGCCAATACACAGACCGCAAAGGACAGGCTGATGGAGCGCTTTGCGCTGACGGATGTGCAGGCGCAGGCAATCGTTGACATGAGACTGCGTGCCCTGACTGGACTGGAACGCGAAAAGCTGGAAAAGGAGCATGCGGAATTACTGGAAAAGATTAAGGAGTTTAAGGCTATTTTGGCTGATGAAAAGCTTTTGCTCGGCGTCATCAAGGAAGAAATCATGATTATTTCGGAAAAGTATGGTGATGACAGGCGCAGCAAATTCGGATATGACGAATCCGAGATTGATTTGGAGGATTTGATTCCGCGCGGCAATACCATTATTGCCATGACAAGCCTTGGATATATCAAGCGGATGACCGTTGACAATTTTAAGACGCAGCACAGGGGCGGGCGCGGCATCAAGGGAATGTCCACGATAGAGGACGACTATATCGAGGATTTATTGATGACGACGACGCATCACTACCTGATGTTCTTTACCAACTTTGGGCGTGTTTACCGTCTGAAAGCATATGAGATACCCGAGGCAGGGCGCACGGCGAGGGGGACGGCGATTGTCAATCTCCTGCAGCTCAATCCGGGTGAAAAAATCTCCGCGATGATTCCGATTCATGCGTTTGAGGAGGGGAAGGACCTCTTTATGATTACGAAGAAGGGCATTGCGAAGAAAACGCCGATTATGGAATTTTCAAATGTCAGGAAAAACGGTCTTGCCGCCATTTCACTCCGCGATGATGACGAGCTGATTGAGGTAAAGACGACGGATAAAAATTCAGAGATTTTCCTTGTCACAAAGTATGGCATGTGTATTCGCTTTAAGGAGACGGACGTGCGCGCCATGGGCAGGGTTGCAATGGGCGTTATCGGCATGAATCTTGATGACGGCGACGAGATTGTCGGCATGCAGCTTGATTCGCAGGGCAATTCCCTGCTGATTGTCTCTGAAAAGGGTATGGGAAAGCGTACCGCACTCGATGAGTTTTCTGTCCAGAAGCGCGGCGGAAAGGGCGTGAAGTGCTATAAAATTTCCGAAAAGACGGGAAATGTCGTCGGCGTCAAGGCAGTCAATGACGACCATGAAATCATGATGATTACGACAGAGGGCGTCATCATACAGATGGCAGTTAACGACATTTCGATGATTGGCAGGAATACCTCCGGCGTGAAGATGATTAACCTTGACGAGGGCGTTATTGTCGCAAAGATAGCAAAGGTACGTGAGAAGCTTTCTGACGGCGTCCATGAATTTGAGGATGTGGATGAGGCGCTTGACAACGTGGTGGATGAACCATCCCTGGACGAGCAGATAGATGAGAATAAATGAAAAAAATACTATTAAAATGGATTGCAGTCGTTCTATTTGTGATAAATGCATTTGTCCTGGTAGAGTCTGCGATGAGTCTGGGGGCGGTGATAGATTCCCTGATTGCGGGGGATTTTGAATTATTTAAGATGAGTATCATCCTTTTGACGGTATACTCTGTCCTATCATTTATTCTGCCTGTTATTGGATATCAGATTGCTTATTATGTTTCTTTTGAAGAAATGAACAGGCTCAAGGCGGCGAAGTTTGCCTCGGATGTCATGATGGGCGCGAAGGAGACGGATTTGTCCGAGTACTCGCAAAATATTGATTTGATTTATTCCGGCGTCCTTATGAACAAGTGGAACTTTCTGAATATTGCCAGCGTATTTGTCTTTACCGCAATCAAGATAAGCTCCTTGAGCATCCTTTTGTTTCTGATTGCGTTTGTGACATCGGCGTTGCCGCTGCTGATTCCGCTTGTTTTGCAGAATTCGTTGAAGGAAAAATCCAGCCAGTTTCTGGACGGGTCAAAGGAATATGTCTCATTTGTAAAGGACAAGCTCGGGGGACGTGGCGAGCTTATCCGGTACAAAGGGGTAAAATGGGCTGTCGGTAAGCACGATGTGCTTTCCAGAAATCAGGAGATAAAGAGGAAACAGTTTAAATTCTGGAACATGATGGGCAAGACTGCCTCGGAGGGCGTAAGCGGAATCGCGCAGGTAATCATACTTTTTGTGGGCGGCATATTCGCTTTTCGGGGAGTTATTCAGATTGGGGAGACAGTGACCCTGATCCAGCTGATGAACTATCTGGCAGGACCGGTCGTAAGCATGGTCACCCTGATAAACGAACGCAGTTCAAGCCTGCCGGCTTACGAGAAGTTCAAAAAGGCAGATCCGGGGCAAGGACAGGATACGGTATATGAAAGCGGCAAGCCGCAGGATGACAGGATTGTCCTTCGGGATGTTGATTTGTCGTATGATTCCAGGAATATTTTTACCGGTCTGAATCTGTGCTTCGAGAATCACAAATCATACCTGATAACCGGCGTGAGCGGATGCGGCAAATCCACTTTGTTAAAACTGATTGCAGGTGAGATAAAGCCGGACAAAGGTGAGATATCGGTATTTGGGCATAAAATGGAGGATGCGGGGACAAACGAGCTGTTTGGTCTGGTTTCCTATGTCTCGCAGGATACATATCTATTTGAGGACTCTGTCCAGGAAAATATAGCGTTTGACAATGTGGATGATGGGACGAGGATAGATAATCTGATTGATTTTATGCAGCTGGAATTAAGTCCGGATGAAATCATCAGCCATTCCAGGGAGATTTCCGGCGGGGAGAAAAAGAGGATAGGTCTTGCGAGGGCTTTCATCCAGCCAAAGAAAATTTTTCTCCTTGACGAGATTACAAACGGACTGAACCATGAGCTTGCCATGAGGATGACGGAAAAAATTCTTTCAATGGATAATATGGTTTTGTTTGTGTCACATGATGAGTCGAAAGCGTTCAGGGAATTGTTTGACTGTGTTATCGAGCTCGAGTGACGGATAAAATCCCGGAAATGCTGATAAATGGGCGTTTCCGGGATTGCTTTATGCCTGTTGACTCTAAAATGGCTCTATTTATAAAAAGAGTGGCAATTGTTTAGGGGGAATATATGAAACGTGATGAGATAATTGAGAGTAATAAAACATATTGGAATGACCATGCTGATTTGTGGTTTGGAACAACGGCACTTCCGGTGTATGGGGTACGATTTCCAACAGAAGATGATTTACATTTATTCAGTGATGTTGCGGGAAAGAAAATGCTGGAGATATGCTGTGGCAGTGGACATTCATTGAAGTATAATGCTGAAAAAGGTGCAGGGGAGTTATGGGGAGTTGATCTGTCCCAAAAGCAGCTTGATAATGCAGGAAAACTTTTAAGTGACAGTGGATATTCGGCAAAGTTATTGTGTTCAAGGATGGAGGATGAACTTGATGTGCCTAAAGGGTATTTTGATTATGTATATTCCATCTACGGCATTGGTTGGACAACTGATTTACAGGGAACATTTGATAAGATTGCTTCTTACTTGAAGAAGGATGGTATTTTTATATTTAGTTGGCATCATACATTGAATTACTGTATAGCATGGTCATGTGATGAACGTAAAGATGTTTTTGAAGATGAGAAGTTGGTAATGATGAAGAGTTATTATGACGAATCATACTTCAAAATGCCTGTGCATGATAGTGAAATTATTTTATGTAACAGAAAGATGTCAACATATATTAATGCATTGGCAAAAGCAGGATTTGTAGTAGAGCAGTTAGTGGAAGCGTCAGATAATAAATCATTAAATGCTACAGGAGATGTTGATCCTAAAACAAAGAAAGCTAAAATGCTGCCTATTTCGTTTTGTATCAAGGCAAGAAAACTTTAAGTTGGCTTAGAATAAGCTGTGGGCAGAGTGATTCGGTGTTGCATATAATGTATTTTATATGTTACAATACCGACTAAGGAAAGTACCCATGACAGGGTGGTAGCCTCCCGAGTTTATGAAAACCGGCGTGCCGGTAATACAAAACGTACATAGTACGTTGGAAGGGAGGTGGCGCCGATGACAGCTTTTGAAATCATTTCGATTTTCATTGGAATATTAGCATTGCTGATATCCTTTGGTAGCTTAATTGTTGCGTTGCCTGCCTTTCTCGATAAGAGAAACAACAAGCCCCTCATTAGTTGTCGGCTCTTTCCAACAGAGGACCGGTTGCACCCATTGTAAAAGCTATATCACTGCTTCGGATAGACAATAGTTCCATTCCAATCTTCAGATTAAGAAAGTCTAATATCTGCTGATTAAGCTGAATTATACCATTCTCTGAAATATTTACCCAACAGTATGACCGCCCTTTGTATTTGATAAATTCGCCCTCTGCGGTCTGATAATTCAGTAAAGCCGGATTATCAGTAAGAATGTGTCCTAATTTTGACGGTTCTAACAATCCTTTTCTTGTCACACAAAAGCCGCCAGTGACCTTGCTTCCAGTAAAAAGATAGACTTTTCTCTCTGCTGTGGCGTTGTACTCTGTAAGAGCCTGTGTTGGGAGATGGATTGTCAAGTCATCTCGTATCAGCGATTTTCCGAAAATAAATTTACCGCCTTTATTCATCTGTGGCATATATCATCAACTCCTTTTCTTAAAAGTGGAAGTCCACTATACCACAAGAAAATTCAAATGTCACTAAGGCTCTCTAAAGTGTGGCAAATCTTTTTCGGTATAGTGAGAATGGCTAATTTTCGGGATATATTTTAACAGATATTCCCCGAACACCTTTTTTCACAATCTTGCTGTCATCAAGAATATTGAAAACTTCGTACAAATCTATTACGTAAAGATTGTGATCAAAATGATTTGAATATGATTCTACAGGGAAGTGTGTATGAGCATATGTTAGATACAATAGAATTTTTAGATGATGATAAATTTGATTTTGGTAAAGTACTGAATATTTTATCAGAGTCAATAGATAAGAGTGAGTTTTCAGAAGACGAAAAATATATTATCCATGGAGATATTGAACAATGGCGAAGGCATTGGAAAAAATATAAATCTCTTATTCCGAGGGAAAATAGAACCTTATTATCGTTTAGAAATAGTATTTCATTAGGTAAAACTCAGGATGTAACGAGTGATAAGGGAGTTGCATTATTAACAGCACATATGTCAAAGGGATTGCAATTTGAAGTGGTGTTTGTTGTTGGATTATGTGAAGGAACATTCCCAGACTATAGGGCTGTAGCAGGTGATAAAAAGGCAATGGAACAAGAAAAAAATAATATGTTTGTAGCTGCTACAAGAGCAAAAAGAATATGTTATTTTTCATATCCAGAATTTAAAATGTAAGAAATATTCATACCAGAAAGAGAGACATCTGAATGATACCATTAAAAATAGAGACTTTGCTGGAGGGACGTGTCGTTGGACATGACCGTGTAGAGTATAAAACAGGATGCAATCCAAATGATATTATTCATTCTATTTGTGTGCTTGCAAATGACTATGATAACACCAATGGCGGATATATCGTTATAGAGGTAAAAGAGAGCAATGGTATGCCGGTATTTCCGTTAGAAGGTGTTCCGAAGGAAAAGTTAGATTCCATACAGCAGGAAATATTTCAGTACTGTAATCAGATTATTCCAAGGTACATTCCAAGAATGGAAGTGGTTGATTATAAGAATGAAGGAATTTATTTGATATATCTATGGTGTTCAGCAGGTGATAGCGGTCCTTATCAGGCGCCGAAATCAGTGTATGTGGAAAATGGTGAAAAAGCTGACAAAAGCTTGAAATATTGGATTAGACCGGCATCGCTTACAATGAGTAGGGGAATTTTTCCCCTACTTTATTTCGTATAGGTAGCTGTTTCCGGTTTTGCATACCCTGTCAATGATTTTGGTTTCGAGCAATACATTCAGGAGGGTGCCGGCGCTGCCCTGCGGGATTCTGGCGGCTTTGCTTAAGTCCTTTGAGGTAAAACGTTCGGGGAGCGTATCGGGCAGGAATATCATGTAGTCGGAGAAGCTGTCAATGCGGACTTCATCATAGATGTCGACCGGTTTTCCGTCCATGCGCGAGGAACCCCGCTTTTTGTCGCGGCTCCATCCGTTTAGGTACCGCGTCTCCTCCACGTCAATCAGGCTGATGATAAAGTGCAGTTTCGGGCTGCCGATAAACATTTTGATTTTGTATAATTCGGGTATAATCTGGTAAACGGTTCCTGTTTTCGGGGACTTTCTTTTCGGGGTGCATTCCCCTGTTTCCATGTCCAGCCATGACAGCCATTTCGTGTGCGCCACGGGATAAATGATGGTGACATCGTGTTCCTGCAAAAAATATTCAAGCTTTGCGCGCATTTTGTTGAAATTGCGTGTCTGGACCTCGAAAATTTCCCCGTCAACGCAGATGTCAGCCACATAGGGGCCGATTTTAATTTCGTGGTAGGAGGAATCCGGGGCATAATAATATTTTAAAACACTGTGTATTGTCTTTTCCCGGAGTGTGCCGATGCCGTTCTGTCCCTGAAGAGCGCCTATCATTTTGTAGCATGATTCCGAAAAAAGCTGATGGTCAATTGTCGTCTGCATGGAAATGTTCCTCTGTAAATAATTTGGTTTAGCTATAGTTTACCAGATATTTTGTCATTGCGATACATTATTTCCCAAAATAAAACAAAAGATGTGCCATAATAAGCAATACCAATAGCATCACACTTCTTTATGGAACAACCAATCTCATGCAGGAAGCGAAAAATGTATACCATAAAGAATTTGATGCTGCACTGCATGAATACAGTGCAAAGCAGACAAGACCGCAAAGATGGATTGGCGATTATTTTGAGCATGTGTCCGAAACGGAACAGGACATGGCAGTGGAGGTCATCATACAATGCGGGGATAAAAAATTTTGGGAGCAGAACAGCGGAGACAAAATATTTATGAAGCAGGTCTATAAGCAGCTCCTTTTGAAATTGCAGGAGTATCTGCCGGATTTTAAGATTGCAAATGCGGTGGTTCACTTTGATGAGGCAAGCCCGCATATGCACGTTGTAGGTGTTCCGGCAGGGACAGCGGCGCAAAGGGAAGATATAACTGTGCAAGCCCGCACATGCACGTTGTAGGTGTTCCGGCAGGGACAGCGGCTTGTCAGTAAAAGTGTCAAAGCGATCCGTATTCACGCCCCAAGTCCTGTCGGAAGTTTTGCAGGATAAAATGCGGGCGGATGCCAACTACTACATGAAAGATATCAGTCATGGTTTTTTCCTTTTTCTTTTCCTTTACTTCCTGTTGGAAGATAGCTTTCATGTAGTGGTTGGCGTTGTGTTTTGCTACTCTATCGCCGTCTTTCTTGTGACGGTTTTGACATTGCCCCTGTCCCTCAAATCCCTCCCCTCATTGACAGCCATAAACAGTTCCAGAATGTCCTTTTTGATAAGTATCTTTCTCCAAGTCGCTTTGTAGTCTGCCGCCTCCTCAATGGAAAGGGCAATCTTCATTGCTGCCATTCATTCTCCTCCTCTTAAATTGCATTATGCAATTTTTATAGTATGCTTACTGAATTTGCAAACCATGTGGAACGTGGGGTTGATATTGAGGCGGGAAACAGCTTTCGGAGGCTGTTTCCCGCACTTGGAGAACTGCTAAATTCATTCAAAGAGATTATAAAAGACGGGTTATGCTGGTTTCCCCGCCTTATGCGGTGGCAGGCCTCAAAGGGCGAGGTTTCCCCTGTGTTTGAAGATAACAGGAATGAAGGCTATTACTACCGGCTGAAATCCTACATGGATATCCATACAAGGCAGGAATACCCAAAGGAACGGATACAGCCGGAAATCAAGCCGGAAAACCGCACAGGAACAATAGAGCAGTTAGCGCAGAATATGGAGGCTGTCAAAAAGCAGGTGCAGATTATGGGTGTATGGATGAGTCAAAATCATAAGCGTTAAAGTTGGCAAATTATATAAAGTTGGAAATAAAAAGCCTTTAAATGTAAGAAGAAGGAAAATTCTGACAGAAATGAGGGACAATCCCAACATAACGGCTGAAGAACTTCGCAAAATTTTAGGGATTAGCAAAACGGCTGTAGATAACAATATTTCATTTCTGCGTGAAAATGGCTATTGCGGATCGATACAGATATTTTTCAAGGTGATTGTCCCACAAAAGTTTTTCCGATATCTTGAACCATGTCCGGATTGAAAAGGCAAAGGAGCTTCTGTGGGAATCTTCCCTGCGTATCGGGGATATTGCAGAAAAGGTAGGTTTTCTGGATATGGCACATTTCCCAGGGTATTTAAGAAGTATACGGGACTGTCCGCAAATGAATTCCGGAATCAGATGAAGAGTGAGGAGAATAGCGAGAAAGAATAAGAAGGTCAGCTTATAGCAGCCGACCTTTTATAATGTGTCTGATATCAAGTGTTTCCTTGTCCAGAAGAAGAAAGTGTGCTTTCTTTCCCGGGGTGATGCTGCCGTAAAGGTGATCGATTCCTATCGAGCGGCAGGGATTGATGGCGGCGGCGGCAATGGCGGTCTCTAGGGGAATTCCCATGGAAACGGCAGTTTTCATGCATTGGAACAGCGGCGTGACGCTGCCGGCGATGGTGCCGTCTGCCAGAGTTGCCTTGTTTTTGACCACGGTGACCTCCTGTCCTCCCAGGGTATATGTGCCGTCGGGTTTTCCTGTGGCGCGCATACTGTCACTGATGAGGACGACACGGTTTTCAAAAAGCCGGAAGGTGGCGCGCACGACCGGAGCGGAAATGTGCAGTCCGTCGCAAATCAGCTCTACATAGCAGTCAGGCGTGTCGGATGCCGCGCCGATGACGCCGCTGTCCCTGTGGTGGAAAGGCGGCATGGCGTTATATAGGTGGGTCACATGGTTGGCTCCCGCATCCAGAGCAGCCTTGGCTGTAGCATAGTCTGCCCCGGTGTGGGCGAGGGAAAATGCGACTTTATCCTTATATTTTTCAATGCAGGGCAGGGCGTTGGGAAGCTCCGGCGCCAAGGATATCAGCTTTACCAGCCCTTGGGAAAGCTCCATCCAGTGTTCCACGAGCTCCCCGTCCGGGGAAAGGATATACGCTTCGTTTTGTGCCCCTTTCTTTTCCCTGCTGATAAAAGGTCCTTCCATGTGGATGCCCACAAAGTCCGCAAAATCCGTGTCCATATGTTTTTGCACCTGTTCCGAGAAAAAACCTGCTGCTGTCCGGCAGATTCCGTCCAGGGTTTCCGTGGACATTGTCATCGTGGCAGGGCAGATGGAGGTCACGCCGTTTTTCAGGGAAAAGGCGGAAATCGCTTTTACCGCCTCCATGCTGTTGTCACAAAAATCATATCCGTCGCATCCGTGGAAATGAACGTCCGTAAGCCCCGGAATGACATAACATCCCGCAGCGTCAATGACAAGCTCGTCATTTTCTGACGCTGGCAGAGCAGTGTCATCCGAAACCAGGGAAGTAATGTTATCTCCCTGCGTCAGAACAGACAGGGGGAGAAATGTATTTTCCTCTGTAAATACCAGACCATTTTTAATAACCATAATCGTTGCTCCTTTTATATATGCTAAATCTGTAAAAGACGCAGGGCATCTTTGTCTGCAATGAGTGTCACATCCGGATGCATCTGTAAGATGGAAGCCGGAACCTGGGGTGTGACCGGTCCGGTAAAAGCATCCCTTACGATAGTAGCTTTCCCCGCTCCGCTTACAATTACTAGGATTTTTTTTGCCTGCATAATGGACTGGATACCCATGGTGTACGCTTGTTTGGGAACTTTATCCATGGATTGAAAAAAGCGGGCATTGGCTTCTATGGTGCTTGCTGCCAGGTCCACGCAGTGGGTTTTCTTGGCAAAAGACGTATCCGGTTCATTAAATCCGATATGCCCATTGTTTCCAAGACCCAGAAGCTGCAGGTCAATCCCGCCGCACTGTTCAATTACTGCATTGTAGTCCGCACATGCCTTCTCGGCGTTTTCTTCCAGACCATTTGGAACATGGGTGCATGCTTTGTCAATATTGATATGGTCGAAGAGATTCGTGTTCATAAAATAGCGGTAGCTCTGGTCATTTTCCGGTGAAAGACCCTTATATTCGTCCAGGTTGATGCTGGTTACCTTTGAAAAATCAAGTTCTCCTGACTCATAGCGCCGGATTAATTCCTGATACGTTCCGACAGGGGAAGAACCCGTGGCAAGTCCCAGTACACAATCTGGTTTTAAGGTAACCTGTGCGGCAATGAAATTTGCCGCCATGCGGCTCATTTTGTTGTAATCTTCTGCTTTGATAATGTTCATAAATCCCTCTCCTTTTCATTGTTGATTGGTATTGTTTTCGTTCCGATATGGGTCATATAAGTATATCAGTGAATATAAAGGATTACAAGGGAAGCGGGGCGGAATGACAAGATAATGATAAAAGTGACAAGATAAGTGATAAATAATTCGTATTGAGAATGGAAACATATTATGATATAATTTTCACACAATATATGAAAGTAAAAATTATAGTAAACGACAAAAATATTTGCCGTTTACTATATATACTTTCGTTTGAAAGGATATCGTTTGAGATGGGAATCGTGAGAAGTAAGTATTATGGCATATTGCGGGCCGTCACAGTGGGAATTGCGTTTTTTTTACAGATTGGCATCATGATTTTTCTTGCCATGTATCTGATGAGATATTCCATCATTGTCTATTTTATATTGGAAATTGTGAGCGTGATTACGGTATTTGCGCTTGTAAACAATGCGGAATCCTACAAGATGAGCTGGATTGTCATTATCCTTGTGCTACCGGTGGCGGGTCTGTTCCTGTACTTTATGTGGGGGCGTAAACGGACAAATTCCAGATATTTCAGGCGGCTCAGGGAATATGATACCCACATGATGCGCAGTCTCAGCCAGGACGAGAGCATTGTGCAGGATTTGGAGAAGCAGCATCCGAATAAGGTGCAGATTAGCAGGTATCTCAGGAAAGCGGGTTTTCCGATTTATAATAATACAAAGGTGAATTATTATGGGCTGGGTGAGGATGTCCTTGCGGCAATGCTTGCGGACATCAGGAAAGCGGAAAAATTTATTTTCATGGAGTACTTTATCGTATCGGATGGAAAGGTGTGGAGCGATATCCTGGAGGTTCTTACACAGAAAGTGAAGGGGGGCGTCGCAGTCAAGCTGCTGTTTGATGACTTTGGGACGCTTCGGATTAACACGCAGGCATTTCGCAGGGATATGAAAAGCCGCGGGATTGAGATGAGTATTTTTAATCCCATTCACCGCGATGTGACACGGATGACATTTAATTACAGGAATCACAAGAAAATAACGGTGATAGACGGAAATATTGCCTATACGGGCGGTTTTAACCTGGCGGATGAGTACGCAAATTATATCGAGCGCTTCGGGCACTGGAAGGATTCTGGAATCCGGCTCTGCGGTGACGGCGCGTACAGCTTTACCTGTTTCTTTTTGGACATGTGGCGCATTGCAAATGGGGATGTAGAAATCAATGATGCGGATTATAAGCCTTTGATACATGTGGAGGAAGCAGGATATGTGCAGCCGTTTATGGGAGGTCCGCACCGGAATCCGCATAATCCGATAGAAGGCGTCTATACCAGAATGATTAACAAGGCACGGGATTATGTCTATATTACGACGCCCTATCTTGTCCTTGACCAGAGTATGCGTGATGACCTGATTAATGCTGCCGAGAGCGGCGTGGATGTGCGGATTATTGTACCGCGGATTTATGACAAGTGGTATGTTTACATGGTAAATGTCTCAAATTATGGAAAACTGATGGAGGGTGGCGTCCATATTTATGAATACAAGCCTGGTTTCATCCATGCCAAGAATGTAATCGCGGATGATGAGTGTGCAATCTGCGGAACCATCAATACGGATTACAGGAGCTTTTATCTCCACTATGAATGCGGTGCCTTTTTAAGCGAGGTGGATGCCGTCATGGACATGAAGGAAGATTTTAACAGGACGCTCGGCGCGTGCGAGGAGATGAAACTGGAAAACTGGCAGAAACGTCCGGTCGGAAATAAAATCATGCAGGCTGCGCTCAAGGTTTTGTCACCGCTGCTGTAAACAATTCCATCCATCTGCACGATATATATAGCAAATGAAATTATATCTGAGGAGGGAATTGCGGATGGAAATCGGTCAGGTTGCGAGAATGACGAGACAGGAGCTGATGGAGTGTATCAGCAGCAGGAAAAGTGAGATTGCCGAGAAGATTAAAAATGGGGAGACGGAGCCGACTTTTTCGATAGGGAGCGCGACTTTTACAGTGAAGGAGTGGAATAAGCTGCTCGACAAGGTTGACAAAAATAATGAAGAGGTACGACTGGAGCAGGAGCGGCGCAAGGAGGCGCTGGAAAAAGAGGCACTGGAAAAGAAAAAGGGAACGGACAGCCTGTATCTCGATATGCACAGTGAGAGCACAAAGCGCAACTATTATCTGGAAAAGTTAACCGGGACATACAGGACCTGTCCATATGACAATCTGGCACAGAATGGCGTGATTTCTTATAAAGGCGTCGATTTTGTGTGTGACTATGAGAAAAATGCCATCTGCCTTGGCGATATGAGCAACAGTAAGGATGTGCTGACAATTCCCCTTGAGGACGGCGGCAGCCTGATGGTGAACAGGAATAACCTGGGTGATCTGGCACAGGCAATCTCGATGTTTACGCCGGAGGACATCAACCGCATCATGCGTGCCATTGCGGACGACAACAGGGCGCAGTCGGCACAGAAGGAAATCGAGGATGATGAAAACAGCATCGGGGATGATGCCGAGGAGAAGCTGTTTGAGGATGTGGGTGAGGATGCCATGGGGGACATGGAATGAATCTTCCTTTAATGTGTTATTAGAATATTACATATTAAAGCATTTTGCTATATATGTGGTAATATTATAACAGTTTTGTCTGGAAAATAAAAAAATACCAAATGAAAGTAATTTTCATTTGGTATTTTTTATGTTTTTCTGATGCTTTTTTTGGGGGAAAATGGTAAAAAATTAACTTTGCATATTAAATTTGCCTAAAAAAGATGCATATTGTACAAATTGGGAAAATTAGTACCAAATAAAACAAATATAAAAGTGCACAATGTATAATTATTCCGTCAGAATCTTTTGAAAGTGATACTTATGAGCGTTGGATTTGGATAGAAAAAAAGATGGGAAAACACAGCATATCATTTTTTTCATGCTTCAACGCTCCTCGTTTCCTTTCCGTTCCGAGGGTTTGGGACACTTCCCAACAAGCAATTTTCAACCGACGCGCCGCAGCGCGGGAGGGGGAAAGCTGCCGCCGCTGCGTGTTCTTCTCCGGCGGCGTTTCCAAAAGGAACTGGTCTACGGATATATTGTAGCGGAGCATAAGCTCAAAGAATATCTGTAAACTTGGGTGCTGCCCCTTGTTCTCAATGTTCGCAAGGTAGCGCGGCGAGATAAACATTTCGTCGCTCACTTTCTTACGGCTCTCCCTGCGCCCTGTCCGCGCCGTCTTTATCGCTGCCCCAAAAGCCTTGAAGTTGTATTTTGGTACTGGTATTTTGCTATATTTATTCATCCTATTACATTTTACTGTTCACCTTTCTCCTTGGATATGTCTACACAGTTCAAATCATTAGCTTAAATATTTCCACTATTTGTTCTTCAAGTGTTGATTAC
>CARTDA010000027.1:0-53771 GCA_949066965.1 uncultured Lachnospiraceae bacterium | reverse complement strand
TAAAGGATTTTTTTGAAAGCAAAATCTTCCCAACGAAGAATTTGATTACGGGGGAAGATTATAAGCTGAACCAGCTTAGCAACATCAGTGTGTTGGAAATCAAAAGCCTGCTCTCAGCAAAAATGATTTATGCCCATGAATCGGGGATTGACATCACCATTGATATTCCCGACAAAGTGGAAAGTTTTCTGATAGATACGGTTGACCTTGCCAGAATACTGGGAATCTTTTTAGATAATGCGATTGAAGCCACATTGGAGACAGAACAGCCGCAAATAGGCTTAAATATCATCCAGAATAAAACTGGCGTATCAATCATCATAAGCAACCGCTTTCGGGATAACGGTCTAATGCTGCATAAATTAAAGCAAAAAGGCTTTAGCACAAAAATCGGGCATCAAGGAATCGGGCTTGGGAACGCCCAGAAAATCATCAGTTCTTATGACAACGTGCTATTAGAAACAACAATGAAATGCGACTATTTTACACAACATATAGAACTCACTGAGAGAAAGGAATGACATCATATGCTGGATATCTTTGTATGCGAAGACAATGCCGCACAGCGGCGGACTGTTGTAAATATTATTCAAAATACCGTTCTGATAGAAGAATTAGATATGCAGCTTACTTTAGATACAGGAGACCCTTATATGTTGTTGGAAAAAGTCAAGACCAGCCAGAACACAGGCATTTATTTCCTTGATATTGACTTGAACAGCAACATGAATGGAATGAAGCTGGCACAGCAAATCAGATTGTATGACCCCCGTGGTTTCATCATATTCATAACAGCACATTCAGAACTGAGCTATATGACTTTTCAGTATCGGGTAGAGGCGATGGACTTTGTATTAAAAGACAACCCTGCTGAAGCGAAAGTGAAACTCAGAGAATGTCTGTTAAATGCAATGGAACGACATACGCTCCAAACCAACAAGACACATAAAGTCTATACCCTTGAAGCTGGCGGACGAAAAATCAGCGTAGATTATGAGGATATTTTATTTTTTGAAACTTCCAGCAATATCCATAAAGTCATTCTCCATGCAAAAGACCGCCAGATTGAATTTCCCAGCACCTTAAAAGAACTAACAGGCGTATTGGATGGCAATTTTGTGCGCTGCCATCGGGCATTTTTGGTAAACAAAAATAATATAAAAGAAGTTGACACTAAAAATCGAATCATCCATTTTGCCAACGGAGAAACTTGCTTGATGTCCACACGCATGATGAAAGGGCTTTAAAGAAATTTTGTCTTAAACACAATTTTTGAGTTTTATCCTTATCTGGTTTCATTCATGTATGAAAAGCTGACTGCAAAAGAAAATTTGCGATTTTTTTGCGCCCGATGGATGAGCTTCTAAGAAAGGTAGGTCTGGAACAGGATGCGGATAAGCGTGTAGCCGATTATTCAAAGGGAATGAAATCCCGCCTGAACTTTGTAAAAGCGTTGCTGCATGACCCTATTTTGCTCTGCTTCGACGAGCCGACCAGCGGATCTGACCCTGCAAACAGCCGCATGATGAAATCTGCCGTGTGGATTTGTGTTTTGCTAAAAAATGGTATTTAGGTATTGATCCTGTTCAAAAAAGTGTATAATGGAATGGTGGAAATAGATTTAAGAATGGAGATTATCATGAAAGAAAAATCAATGAAAAATTTTGGCGCATTCATACATGGCGGGGATTACAATCCGGATCAGTGGCTGGACAGGCCGGATGTCCTCAAAGAAGACGTGGAACTAATGAAAAAGGCGAACGTCAACTGCGTTTCACTGGGGATTTTTGCGTGGAGCTGTCTGGAACCGGAGGAGGGAAAGTACAATTTTGGCTGGCTGGAAAAAATCATACAGCAGCTGTACGAAAATGGGATTTACACGATTCTCGCAACGCCAACCGGGGCAATGCCCCAGTGGCTGACAAGCAAATATGAGGAAGTGCTACAGGTGGATGAAACCGGAGTCCGCAATTATCCGGGAAAGCGTCATAATTACTGTCCGAGTTCCCCGGTTATGCGCGAAAAGACAAGGCAGATTGACACACGGCTTGCGGAAACCTTTGGCAGGCATCCCGGCGTGATAGGATGGCATATCTCCAACGAAATCGGCGGAAACGGAGGCGACGGCTCCTGCCATTGTCCGCTGTGCCAGGGCGCATTCAGGAAGTGGCTGAAAGAGAAATACGGCTCGCTTGACAGGCTGAATGCGGCGTGGTGGACAAGCTTCTGGAGCCACACCTACACGGACTGGGAGCAGATACGGAGCGCATCCCGGCGCGGGGAAAATCTGGTGCACGGACAGACGCTGGACTGGAAACGCTTTGTGGACAGCCAGCAGCTGGACTTTTGCAGGGAGGAGATAAAAGTGGTGCGCAGTCACAGCACGCTGCCTGTCACGACAAACATGATGGGATTTTTTAAACCGCTCGACTATTTCAAGTGGGCGAAGGAGCTCGATATCGTTTCGTGGGACTGTTATCCCGACTGGCACAGCGGTGCGGACGAGCTCCGGACAGCGGCGTACGCGGCGGCAGTCCACAACCTGATGCGGAGCCTGAAAAAGAGCAATTTCCTGATGATGGAGAGCACGCCGTCTGTCGTGAACTGGCGGGAAATAAACAGGCTCAAAAGACCGGGAATGCATGAACTGTCGTCCTTGCAGGCAGTTGCCTGCGGCTCGGACAGCGTGCAGTATTTTCAGTGGCGCAAGGGCAGGGGAAGCAGCGAAAAATTTCACGGCGCGGTGGTCGACCATCGCAACGGTGCAGACACAAGGGTTTTCCGCGAGGTGTCAAGGCTCGGGGAACGTCTTGAAAAAATAGCGGAAAAGACAATCGGAACCTGCAATCACCCCGGGATTGCCATGGTATTTGACTGGGAAAACTGGTGGGCAGTGGAGGATGCCTGTGCCATTGACAACAACCTGAAATACCAGGAGGTGATTCAGGACTTTTTCAGCCCGCTCTGGGAGCTTGGCGTTGACGTGGACATGGTTGACATGGATGGGGATTTGGAAGGCTACCGCGTGGTAATTGCCCCGCTGAATTATATGTACCGGAAAGGCTATGCGGAAAAAGTCAGGCAGTTCGTGGAGCAGGGCGGATGCTACATCACAACCTGCTGGAGCGGCGAGGCGGATGACACGGATTTGGTTTACACGGGAAACCATCCGTTGGAGGATGTCCTTGGAATCCGCACAGAGGAAATCGATGTGCCCGACGGATACTGTGAGAACAGCATCCGATACCAGGGAACGGATTACCGAATTACCGGGCTGTGCGGCCTTGTCCACGCAAAAGGTGCGGAGGTGCTGGCAGAATACCAGAATGACTTTTATAAGGGCTATCCGGCGCTTACACGCAATTCTTATGGAAATGGGGAGGCCTACTACATTGCGTCCATCAATGAACACCAGTTTTTAAAGGATTTTTATGACGGCATTTTGCAGGAAAAAGGTCTGGGATGCGGGCTTCAGGTCAGGCTGGCAGAGGGCGTGGCAGTAAATGAGAGGAGCAAGGCTGAGGATGCTGGGGTCCAAAAGGTGTGGTTTCTGCAGAATTTTAGCAGAAAATCCGTGAATGTAGAGCTTTTGAAGCCGTATCAGAATGTGGAAACAGGTGAAACGCTGTCTGGAAAGATTGAGATGCATTCATTTGAATGTATCGTGCTTAGCAGCTGTTAACAGATTTATAACAGCTTTTGTATGCAAAGCCGAAAACGGATTTTGATGGGTACCTGTCTCGAAGATGTTATGGGAATTTTGAGGGATAATGTAAAGATGAAAACGGCAAAAGGAGGGCAATTTGACCATGAACCCAAAGAAAGTCATTGTTGTTTATAAGAGCAGTACAGGATTTACGAAAAAATATGCCGAGATGGTTGCAGAGGAGCTGTCCTGTGCAATTGCGGACTACAGGACAGTGACAGCGGCTTTGCTGTCTGAATATGACACCGTTATTTTTGGAACACGCGCCCACGCCGGAATGATAGATGGGTATCGGAACGCAAAGAAAATGTTTGGGCAAAGCACTGCGGGGAGGCTGCTCCTGTTTGTGACCGGGGCGATGCCCAATGCGGAAACAGATGTGGTGGAGGGCTTCTGGCATCAAAACCTTACACCCGAGGAGCTGTCGGAAATTCCGCATTTTTATATGCAGGCGGGGCTGTGCTATGAGAAAATGTGCCTGACAGACAGGATGATGATGAAGGTGGCATCAGGGATGATGAAAAGGAAAAAGGATAAAAGTCCGCAGGATTTGGCGATGGAACAGGCGATAAAAGGCTCTTATGATATCTCGTCCAGACATTTTATAGAACCCTTGGTTTCGTATATACGCCAAATGCCGCAGTAGGAAAACAGCCCCCATGGGCACAGGGGGCATGTAGTCAATGTCTGTAACATTCGGGTCATCTTCAAAATCACCTGTTGGCTCAACGACATATATCCTCTCCTTACCTTCCCCCTCTGCCAGCTCCGCGCCCCAAATTGCCGCATCCAAAGTCCCTGCAAAGTAAACATATTGGGATTTTCTATCATCATTATAATTCTTTTTCTTTCCCATAACTATCAAGTCACCCATTTTCAAATCTGCCTTTGTTCCATGGAAAAAAGAACCCCGGCTAAATACTGTTTTTCACTCATCTGATTTTCTCCTTAATGCCTTTTGCGTACTTTTCATAATCATTTTGATTTGCTACCCAACTTGGTGATATTATCCCAATGGTATCACCATGTTTTAACAAATTCATATACTTCTCCTTTCGCAACATTCGTGGCTTCAATCAAATCATTCCAAGACCTATGTAGCCTGTTCTTCCAAAATGCGTTTGTATGATACAGCTATTCTTTGATATTATACTCACGACAGATGAAATCTGCCGTGAGTATCGCTTTATACTGAGCGGTCAGTCTTTTCGACCGCCAGTATAGCCATATTTTTCATAGGTTCTCCCCATTTTCCGAGATATCTTCCATCAATGGAAGAATAGGTTTCGTCGCCCGGGGCTAATACCGGAGCAGCCTGCATCAACCTTTCTGTAAAGGGAATCGCTGTATCCAGCAGTTGTTCATCCTGGGTTACATTACGGATTAAACAGAGAAAAATATCTGATCCATCTGCCATAGGGATTGTTTTTTTCACTTCCAGTTCAAAACTGACAGGGCTTTCTGCAATGGTTGGCACATCTAACACTTGTCCCCACTCTACAGTAGGCAGGCGCTTCATCTTGTCAGGTGTGGTTCTGCCACAGGTACAACCATAATAATCTGCCAAAGGCAGCAGCTGTTCAGATACGAGGTTCGCTGAAAAAACACCATTTTTGCGTATCAAATCCTTGGTCTGTTTTTCCTCACCTATACAAGCCATTACCCCGAGTCCCTCTGAAGAATGATAATATCCAAACCAACAGAAAAGACCAAAATGGGGCTGCCCATCTTCCTGTTTTGTGCCATAAAGAAATAACGCCTGCGGACAGTAATCATTACCAATTTTAGTGTTTACCTTTGCCATCATGTACATCCTTTCCTTTTTTTAATGCTTGTTCCGCTTGCTCCAGGTTGGAAACAATACGGTCAAGATACTGTTCTAATTCCTTGATTTCTACCTTTTCAAAATCCTTAAAAAACAGGCTGTTCATTTGCTGAGAGACTTGATCGTAACGTTTCTCCAATGCACGGGCTTTGGGCGTCAGGCTAATGATGCTTTGGCGCCGGTCAGAAGCTGAAATTTCCCGACAGATTAAGCCATTTTCTTCCATTCTGCAAAGCATTGCAGTAAGTGTATTTTTTGCCAATCCCGTCTTTTGGGCAAGTTCCACAATAGGAATGCCTTCGCTTTTCCATAACACATAAAGAATATGGCCTTGTGGTCCATTAAATTCATCCACACCACATGCCTGCAAAAGCCGATCAAAAACTCTTCCTTGAACCTGTTTAATATGAGAAATCAAAAAACCTGTTCGTGTTTCCAGTGATATCACACCTTTCCTTGTTCCACCGCTTCGCAAGGATAAAAGCGGTAATTTTGCTGTACAGCATAAAAAAGGACGTCTCCTTTTCATAACCTTAATAGTACTATATAGAACTTATTCTGTCAAGGCGCAAATTTTAATGCAGTAGGGGATAGGAAACAATTGTCTGAATGGAAAAATTTACGGAGAGGATAATCGAAGGCAGAATAAGAAAAGTGTACATGAGAGATTAAAAAATCCGCAAAGAAAACAACAGATTATCAGCAACAAGTGATTTGCAAGAAAGATAGCGGGAAGAAATAAGCGTCACATCTGCTTTCAGACAAAAATTAAGAAATGCATTCTGGTCAGAAATATTTATATCAACATATCGGATTTTATGTTATAATTACGAAAAATATCTGGTATTATTGATGGATCGGGGATGCCAACAGAGGGTATAATGGCAGATGTTAATTTGCGTTGCTTGTGGCAATGGCTGTTTTGATATTTAATGGTTGTATCAAAACAAAGGAGGCACAGGTTATGTTAAACGAGAATATTAGAAATTTGCGGAAATCAAAAGGACTTACACAAGAAGAGCTGGCTATAAAGCTAAATGTAGTAAGGCAAACAATCTCCAAATGGGAAAAAGGATTATCAGTTCCTGATTCAAGTATGATTATCTCATTAGCAGAGGAATTAGATACATCTGTAAGCACTTTACTTGGAGAAACTGTACAGGAAGAATGTTTGAATGAAGAAAATATGAAGAGCATTTCTGAAAAGCTTGAAGTCATCAATCTTCAACTTGCTAAAAGAAGTTCGATCAGAATCCACACAGTCCGTTATTTGCTTATTTCATTATGCGCAATTATTGGAGTAATTTTTATTGCTTTTGCAGCTATGAATAGTGAGTATCTGACTTGGGATTTTAATGATCCAGAGTTAGCGATTGTAGGTACTTTTTTACATGGCTTTGAATTTTTATTTGTTAGATTAGCACCATTCCTCTTTATGGGTTTAGTGATTGGAATTGCATTAACATATAAAAAACGATAAATTCACATTCTCCGCAGCATTGCAGCAGTCAATCCGGTTTGCGGTATTCCCGAAGCAGTACATATGTGGTTGGATATTCTCTAAGCCACCTATTCCAGCTATCCAACACGCGCAGGGACTATTACGAAAGGAGAAGAATACCTTATGTCATGTATACGCAGGAACAAAATTACCGTTCTATTCTGGATATATCTTTTTATCGTACTGCGGATAACCGTGTTCCGCTCCATCTTTACATTACAGCATCTCTGCCGGAACGGCAAAATCGTTTTGACCTTATTTGAAGGATATATTGACCTGATTCGGCAGGGAAGCTGGTTTTCCTTTACGTATCTGTTTTTTGGAAATATTATCTGGTTCGTGCCTTTTGGAATGTATCTGCAATACAGGGGGAAAACAAGGACATTGTGGCATGCAGCCATCTGCGGATTTTTGTTTTCCCTCCTTATAGAAACCATGCAGTATGTCTTTGGGACAGGCTTTTCTGAACTGGATGATTTGGCGCTCAACACGCTGGGGGCATGGATTGGGGCGGCTGTAGTTAAATTCCCAGCTCCCCGCACATTTTCCGCACCGTAATCCGATAAACTGCATAAAAGATGCCAGCCATCATAAACAATATCACAAGACAGACTCCAAGTCCCGAGAGCTCGCCCATCGTAAGCTGACCGTCATTTCCGAACATCAGCATCGCATATAACAGATACATCGCTGTCATCCCGACGATACAGGGCATCCGGAACACGGTGCCCGCCTGGCTTTTTACCTCATGCAGCAGAAAGGCGGGCGGAGCGCCCAGGCGGCGCAGGTCGTCAAAAACATAGCGGTTGTTCAGCGTGATGGTCATACAGCGGGTATAACTGATAATCAGCGCCGCGAGCGTACAGATGATGGAGATAAACAGAAACATCATCAGGTACACGGCAAAGCTTTGCAGAAAGTCATTCTGGTCCAGGATTCGGATTTTGGGCATGTAAGCCCAGTAAAGGCGAAAGTCACTCGCATCAGGATTGTCAAAGCTGATCTGCGACATATCATCCGTATCGCCCCAGTAAATCTCACCCGCTTCCTCAGCTGCAATTTTTACCACACGGTCATAATAATAAGCAGATTCGCATTCTGGTCCGAAGCAGGAAAGCAGCGTGTGGAAAAAGTCCTGTGCAAAAGCATAGCTGTCTTTACCATTTATGTTGAAAAAAGCAATTGTGCCCAGCCAGTCCGGCGTCAGTCCGCGTGCGATTTCGGCATAATCGGCATCGTTCACCAGATAATAGCCCGGCGGGCCTGCAAGAAAATCATAGTGCGCGTATCCGGCAAATTTTGCAGGAATCGTCTCCCTCGTTACCATGTTGGTCAGAAATGTGCCCGTGTTTGTGTAGTGGTAAATATCGGATTCGGTCGATGTCGAGACAATGCGGTACTCACCGGAATGGATCAGAATCCGTTCCCCGGTCAGCGCATAAAACCCAGATTCTGACAAAACCTTTACGCCTTCTGCCAAATCAACATGTTCCTCGTGAAAATGCCTTCCATCCTCCTTGCGCACAATTGCATCCATCCCGAGAATCAGGTAGGGGGACTGCCTGAAATCCTTGATGGAGAGCCCGTGCGCGTCTGCCAGTTTTTCGATATCCGCCTGCTGCAGGGCAGTCTGATCCATGCGGTAATGGTAACAGTAGTCAAACGGACGTGCATGGATATCGAGCATCTGTCCCACGCCCATCATCGGAATATAAAAGATGGCAAATACGCTTCCTGCAATCAGCACGGTGCTGACAAGCAGGTTGTTGACTGTCTGTTTTCCCTGAAATTTCATCATGCTTCTGGAAATGATGTTTTTGTATGGATGTTTTCTATTTTGTGTCCAGCCATGCACGACTGTGTGCAGCATGACCATGTACAGTCCCACGAAGACAGGCGCATAGAAAATATTGACCAGTTCCGTCGGGTAGGCGCTGAACAGCCCCATATAGACAGCAGGCGCCTCATAGCCGCAGACCGCCCCGGCAAAAATCAAGCAAATTCCCACAGGACCGCACCATCTGCCAGGTTCCTTTACCGGCTCGTTTTTGTGTTCCTCGTGTACGACATCTATAATGTTCGTCCGCTGTAGATAGCGGTATGCAGTCAGGCAGGAAAAGGCAACCACAAGCGTGAAAAATACCGCTGATAGAAACAGACACCGGAAATCCAGCTGTAAGCGCATTTCCGTACTGTCCACAATGAACAGACGAAATCCGTTCCACAGAAGGAACACAAACGGAAACCCCGCCGCGATGCCAAGCAGCGAGGAACAGCTGCTCAGGATAAGCACTTCGCAAAACAGGCCGGGTGCAAGCCGCCTTCTTGAGGCGCCAAGCGCCATCAGTGTGCCAAGTTGTCTTGATTTCTTGCGAAAAAACAGGCCGGAGGCATAAACCGTAAAAACCACACAGCCAAAGAGCGCCAGTGCAAATATCATGGTCACTTGCTTGCGGCTGTCGCCGCCCTCCGGCAGGATGCGAAGCACTGTCGGTGAAAACATCATTGCCGCATAGGCAGTAATCAGCAGCAGTGACACAAAGTTACAGAACAGATAAAGAAAGGACTGCTTCTGGTCCGCTTTCTGCAATTTCCGTTCCAACTGATTCATGGTCATCATGGTTCCTCTGTCCCCCCTTCGATGGTACTCATCTGTTTGATGGCAGCAAGCAGACGGTCCTGAAACAATCCCCTGCTTTCATTTCCGGCTGTATTTCGCGCCAGTGCATCGTAGACAGTGCCGTCCTTTAACAGGATGACGCGGTCACAGAATGAGGCGGCAAAGCTGTCATGCGTCACCATGAAGATTGTCGCTCCTAACTGCCGCCTGGCACTCTCAAATGCCTCGATGACCGTGCGGCTTGATTTGCTGTCGAGGTTGCCTGTCGGCTCGTCCGCGAGAATCATCAGAGGCTGGTTTATGAGACTCCGCGCCACCGCCGTCCGCTGCCGCTCCCCGCCGGATATCTCTGCGGGATATTTTCCCGCAATCTGTGCAATGCCAAACAGGGAGAGCAGCTCATCTGCAAGCCGCTCCGCCTCCGGCTCCACCTTGTCCCTGATGATGCGCGGCACCAGGATATTTTCCCGCACCGTCAGCCCGTCGAGCAGCATAAAATCCTGAAAGACAAAGCCAAGCTTTTCATTGCGCACCCTGGCGAGCGCGTCCTCATTCAGCCCCTTCAAGGTCTGTCCGCCGAGCGAGATGGTTCCCTCCTCAAACGGAATGTAGCAGGAAATACAGTTTAACAGCGTGCTCTTGCCAGAGCCTGACGGTCCCATCACAGCCACGAATTCCTGCCCCGCAACCGACAAGTCAATGCCCTTTAGGACACTGTAGGACTTGTTTCCGGAGCGGTATGATTTGTGTAGATTTTTGATAAATAACATAGAAAACCTCCTTGGATATTTTTCGAAATACAGTGTTATATTGAACAGGCAGTTCTTCGGGTCGCCTGTGTTCATACACCGTTGCTGAAATAGAGCATAGCACAAAATCAATAAATATGGATTTTTCCATGTAATACTTGGCATCAGATTTGTCAAGTTTGGAGCAGGCGTGCAAAAGATGTAAAGTTATGCGGTTTTTTTGTAATAGACTGCAGTGCGCTGTCTATCATAATAGAACAAAAAGTGTTACAATGTATGAGAGATATACTGGTGGTCGAAAAGACTGACCGCCAGCATAAAGTTATGCACACAGCCGCAATCTGAAAAATCTGCCGCTTTGCGGCTGCGGTTGTCAGCAACAACACAGGAGGAACCAATGCTTCGGATAGGAATATGTGATGATTCCGCAGATGCAAGGGACGCACTGCGCATACAGCTTGAAAAAATATTAAATGAGGAAAAAGAGCAGATCGTGTATGAATTTTCGACCGGGGCGGGCGCAGTGCACTGGCTGCAAAACCATCCCGGCGAGATTGACCTCTTGTTCCTTGATGTGGAGATGGCAGGGACAAACGGCATGGCGGCGGCAGAGACAGTCCGTGGCTTTGACACGGAACTGATTATCGTTTTTGTGACCGGATATTCCGACTATGTCTTTGACGGCTACAAAGTCAATGCGCTGGATTACATCATCAAGCCCGCAAAAGCAGAGCGGCTCTTGGAAGTACTGCGGCGTGTGCGCACGCAGCTCGAAAAAAGGAAAGGCGAAATGTATGTACTCAAAAATACAGACGGAATCTTCCGGATTCCCATTGCTGCAATCTGTTATTTTTACAGCGACAGGAGAAAAGTTGTCCTTGTTCTTCAGGAAAAGGAATATCCCTTTTACGCCAGGCTTGACGAAGTCGAACAGCAGCTTTCGGAAAACTTCGTGCGGATTCACCAGCGGTATCTGGTCAATCCAGGCCAGGTTGTGCAGATTGGAACAGATTCCGTGACAGTCGTCGCAGGCACCACCACAAGGACACTCCCTGTCAGCCGTGCGCTAAAAGAGGAAGCGCTGAAAAGGCTCGCAAGGGCGATGCTGTTATACTGACGGCAGATTACATCTGTCGTCAGTATACATTGGTTAAAAGATAGCGCAAGGGGAACCGTAATGAATAATTATTTTGGAATGACACTATTACTCACACTGGGCATGATTCCGGTGGTCGTTTTTTGCCGGGCGCTGTCCTGCCTGATTGAAATCAGGCGGGAATGGCAGCGGCGTTTTTTGCTTGCCATAGGCAGTTTTTTGCTGATTTATATGGTGATATTTACAGGGGATCCCGTGAACTTTACATGCGCAATCCTGTTTTTCCTATTCTGCATGTGGGCTGCGTGCAAGGGCACCGGACTCAAACGCTTTACAGTCGGTCTCATGCTTGCGAGTACAATTTTAGCCCTGAATGGGCTGTTTGACAATTGTATTTCGTATTTCCTGCCTAATCATTATGGTAAATTGCATGATCTGCAATATCTTGCGTTTCGTCACGCTTCCACCCTATTTTTGTATCTGTGCATCCGCCACTATAGACCCGGACGTGACTTTGAACTTTCGCCGTCACTCTGGCGGCTGATTCTGATGCTGTGTTTCCCGCCGCTGGGAATTGTATTTTCGCTGACCGTGCTTGCCCCCTACGATATGGGAGGTGCAAGTATAGGCTTATCTACAGCCCTGTTTTTTGTGGCAGTATTTGCATTTGCAGGAATTATCCGGGCAGCGTTTGTCCTCAACAGGCACCAGAAGCTTGAACAGGAAAATGTGCTGGCGGCGTACAGTCAGAAGTACTATGAGGCGATGGAACTACAGCAGTTTGAAATCCGCAGATTAAAGCATGACCTCGCCAACCATCTGCAAATGATACAATCCCTGCCTGCAGCAGAAAAAGACAGTTATATTCAGGAAATGATTGAGAATCCCGCATTCGAGAAAGTAATCGTATATTCCGGCGATGCCACAGTGAATGCAGTGCTGACCGCCAAGGAGGGCATGATGCGCCGGCAGGGTATTTCCTTCCACGCAAAAGTGGATATCCCCCATGAGTTACCTTATGAAAAGCCGGATATCTGTGCGCTGTTTGCCAATGCCCTCGATAATGCCGCAGAGGGCTGCCAAGCGCTGGACACTGGCAAAAGGCTGGTGGAACTGACTGCTCGCGCCGCAAAAGGAATCCTTGCACTGGAAGTCAGAAATCCTTTTGCAGAAAGGGAGCAGAAAAGCGCTGCACAGTTTTTTGGCAGCCTGCCGAAGAGCACGAAAGCAGATGCGGCAAACCATGGATTCGGGCTGCGCAGCATACAGACAATCGTAAAAAAGTATGGCGGGACAATGGAGCTTCGGCAGGAAAATGGGTGGTTTTGCCTGTTTTGTTATATGCCGATTCCGTCTTCCCCCTGACGGAAAGCATTTTTCAAACACGTTTTAGAAGGAGAAAAACTTTATGGACAATGAAAAAGTATACGCGATGCCCTTCTCAAGGATATATCCGCTGCTGACAGCCAAGGCGGAAAAAAAGGGACGCACACAGGCAGAGGTAAATCAAATAATTACCTGGCTGACAGGATATGGTGTGGAACAGATTGAAGGCGCCGCCCAAAACGAAACTACGTATGGCGATTTTTTCCGAAATGCACCCGGGCTGAATCCGGACAGAAAGCTGATAAAGGGCGTTGTCTGCGGCGTGCGGGTCGAAGAGATTGAGGAACCGCTCATGCAGGAAATCCGGTATCTCGACAAACTCATTGACGAGCTTGCAAAGGGAAAGCCGATGGAAAAGATTCTGCGGTGTGCAAAATAAGATAATCTGCAAAACAGCACTTTTTGTCAAGAAGTCATTTGTCTGGTGCGTTATCCTTTTAGTATAATCACGCCAGCCGCAGCCGCGAAGCGGCATATTTCCTATCTGAAAAATTGTCATATAAGATTTTTCAGATTGTGGCTTGTGTGCATAACCTTATACTGGTGGTCAGTCTTTTCAACCGTCAGCATAATCGAAGTCATGGGAGGTAAATGCATGAATAGTGAAAATCCGATATTTCGTTCCCTTGCACTGATTGAGGAAAGGATTCAGGAGAAACTGACTGTGGAGAATCTTGCAGAAAGCATCCACTTATCCAGATTCCACTACCAGCGCATGTTTCGGGAGGCAGTGGGGGACAGTGTCATGCGCTATGTGACCAGGCGCAGGCTGACACTTGCCGCAGGGGAGCTTGCCTCGGATGAGGCAGCCACAGTACTTGAAATTGCACTGAAATACGGCTATGATACCCACGAGGGATTTACCCGCAGCTTTCGGGCTTACATGGGCATCAATCCGACAGCGTACCGGAAATATCACTGTATCGTATCCTCCCCCACAATGCAAAAGGAGAGATGTGCCATGATGTATTCAAAAACAACGGATGAAATGATTCGGGAACTGAACGCCCTGATTGTCCAGGCAAAAGAAACTGCTGACTACACAAGAAAAAATAAGACGAACGCATCCCCTGACGTGCAGGGATACGCGCCATACTGGCAAAACCTTGCAGACAGGACAGATGCCATGGCAGAGCGTCTGGGGGAAATGTTAAAACGCATTACGACCATTGCGGACCAGCCGGACGGGATTACCGCGCGTTTTATCATGATAAAGACAATTGAGGATGCCGCATTCTGGTTCCGTGTCATGTCATTTGAGACAGGGCTGACAGTCTCAAGGGCAGCACCCGCGCACCGGGCAATGTTCATGCCTGTCTGTGAACGGTATGACAGATTGTCAGAAAATGCCTGTATCAAGGCAGGCAAAATAGCGGAATTTTTCCATGAACTGTCCACGCTGATTTTTCAGGACATGCGCAAAAATGCAGAGGAGCTTATCGGAAAAACTGTGGAAAAAGGAAGGGCTGCGGCAGAAACGCTGACCGCCGATTCAAAGTCCCCATTTGCCTATATCGCAGAAGAAATCAGCGAAGTCATGAATGAACTTTCCGCCCTGCCGCTCGAGGAGATAACCATATGCCGACTGGAGGACTATCTCTTCCGCCTCAACATAGCCGCCTTTGCCGCTGATGCGGACATACTGCGCAGCCCGGCGCACAAGGCGCTGCTTGAAGGGATTTCGGAAACCAGAGAACAGCTTGGTGCGGCAATTGAATTTTTCAGAAACCTGTCATGCGACATGCTTCAAGAACCAGACAGAAACGCATCCAGCCATTTGTGCCCACAGGGAAGTATGCTGCTGTTTTATTTGAAGGGCGAAATTCAGAAACTGGGAAATACACATCTTAGCGGGCAGCAGCAGGATGCATTTGAGACAATCTGCGAAAAGCTCAGCGCGGTAATCCGGCTCGCAGGCAGTCCGTCAGGAGAACCAGACACCGCCAGAATCAAAGAGGGTATCCGCGAAGTATCTGACGCGATAATTGCCGAGTGCAGGACACTCGGGGAATGCGGGGAACCCATGAAATACATTGCAGACGCGATAGGACAGATGGGGTAGTTTATTTATTGGCAGTCAACATTTGATTCAAATTAGGGAATATGTGGAAAACTTAATAATTGTGTGTTTTCATTCAGGATGTACTATGTTATAATAAATTTGCATTGGTTATGACATAGTATATTCTGTTTTTGTTTGATTCATTTGTATATTAATATTAAGGAGTATGTGATACAATTTAAAATATTGGAGTGCTTGTTTTTGCGAGAAGAAGGCTACCGATTTTGTTTTGGAGTCTGTAGGTTTAGAGGAGAAGAAAATTGGATGTTTGTTATAACAAATTATTTAAATTGTTTCTGGTACAAGGTCTGGTGAATGTACATATTATATGAAATATATATACTTTTGTGTTGACTGATAAGTACAAAAAGAAACACAATGTAATATCATATTTTTCATATTAAATGATGCTATCTTTTTATTTGCTTTCTCATATTTGTACTTTAGATACCACTCAAATTTTTGTTCATGTGTAGAAATAAATATTTGCGCGTCCCTAAACTCAAAACGGAGAATATCAACCAATCCAACCATATTTACATCATCAATTGTCTGAATCGGATCATCAATTAATATAAAGGGAAATGCCTGCTGTTGTGCATACACCTGATTCATGCAGAGTAAAAAGGATAACGAAACCGCAGCAAGCTGTCCAGAACTCATATTATATAAAACATCCTGCTTGTCAATAGCAGAATTAACTAATTGAAGCGATTAAGTATGATGAGGGAATCATTAACTGTTGTAAACAGGAGCCTGAAAAGTATTTGCATTTCCACCTTATAAATAATATTGTGGTGGTAGCGGTATCTGACATAAGAGATGAGTTCCAAAATAGAACTGCATTGTTAATAACAGAAGTGTTTTCTGTAAAAAATACGGGAATGAGAACATACACAAGTGATGAACGGCTGCGATTACTTCAAAAAGAAATGAATATATTATATAAGCAGCTCGAAAAATTACATAATAATCCGGATTCTAAAGTAATATTGAGAACTATTAGCAGTTTGCTGAGACGCGAATCTTCATTTGCGGCGTTTAAAAGATGTTACATTCGAGAACATACAGACAAATATCCGCAGTTGCAGAAATGTGTGCTGCTAGATTAGGAACTGACTGCGCTTCAATGGTGTTTGTCGGAAATATTAATCAGAGTGTACAAAAACTGCTAATTTTATTTGAGAAAAAATAAAAAAGAATAATTGGGGCTAGCCGTCGCGCAAATGACTTGGTACAATTAGACATAAAGAGCAAAAGACGACGGATGGAAAGGAAAATACAAACAGATGAAAAACAAGTTAAGGCAGCTTACGAAAGAAGACCTGCAACAAATTCTTTCTGACATGTCCTCGTTTTTGTCGAAGGAGCAGCGGCAGCAGCTGGACGCGCTGATTATGCAGTACACGCCGGATCAATCAAAACCAGCGCCCCGGCAGAAAACCGTACGCATGTCCCAGGAGCTTTTGGATGAAAAAATGGAGCAGCTAAAAATCTGGATGAACCAGATAGACGAGGGTAAGCTGATGCTGGACGTGGAGGAGTACGAGGATTACTCCGAGGACTACTGGGACAGGGACTGGGTCACAGAGTATCATGATAATCAGGGAATCGGGGACAAGATTCTGTATGCTGTCCAGCTTGCAAAGGACTGTGTGGATGACTGCCGGTATCAGGAGGCGAATTTTATCTATGAATGGCTGTGGGAGATGGAAGTGTGTGCGGAAAGCGAGTGTTCTGACGAATGCGACCCTGCCGACTTGCAGGATCTGGCAGACAATGACATTATCAAGACAGACCTCAGGCAGCTTGCTTTGCTGGCGCTCTATGCAGATTATCAGGTACTTGATGCGGACAAACGTGCGGAGAATTTGTATCTGTATTTTTCACACAGGTCATTTCAAAACTTGCATCTTGAGGACATGCTGCATGTGGGACGTGAGAATCTCGAAGGGACAGAAAAGTTCTGGGATGATTGGATTGCACTTTTAAAAACCAAAAGAGGGGATGTGGAGGCAGGACTCCTGCGGGAGGCTGTCCTGTATCGGGATGGGATAGAGGGGCTTGCCGCCATGGCAGACAAAGCGTGTGGCACGCATCCGTCCCTGTACCTGAATACCATGGAGGCATATGACAGGAATCATGAATATGAACAGATTGAAAAAATCGGTGCGTCGGCACTGGCAAAACTGAATAAAAGCCTGAAAATCAGGGGAGAGATTGCGCTGAAAGCGGCATATGCCGCAGATTGTCTGTCGCATGACGAACAAATGATGCTGTTTTGCTGGGAATGTTTTTATTCAGACTCGACCGTTCGAAATTTTTTGCGTCTGTTTGGCACCAGGGAAATGGCAGAGCAGTATGGGATGCGGGGACAGGAAGCGCTGTTGTCTGTGGCAAAAGGCGGGGGAGCAGACAATATCAGGAACAAGGGGCTCTGCCAGAACCGGGTCGGCAATTGGGAGTATTATGAGCTTTGTTTTTACGCCGGTGATTTTGATACTGCGAAACGGGCATCAAAAAATCCATCGGGGTCATTGGGATGGAGTTCCAGTTTCATTGACCGGGGAATCCGATTGTTCCTTTTATATTTGTATGAAAATCCGCAGCCGTCAAAGGCGGCAGCTGTGGTCGCAAAAGAGGTCGGATTTGTGGATGATGCTGTTTCGTACAACCCCATGCGTTTTGAAAGTGCAGTTGCTGAGGAGAGCCGCATGCGCAAGGTAAGCACATTCTGGAATTATTTCCAGCGCTGGAGACAGTATTTTCCAATGGGGCAGGACGAGAGAAAGAACTATCTTACATGGGCGGAAAGAATTGTGTACAGCAGGGCGGATGCCATTGTTGGCGGACAGCACAGAAGCCATTACCGTGAAGCCGCAGTGCTGCTTGCGCTGACCGCGGAGAACAAGGAAGCGATGGGTGTACAGGGGGCAAAGCGTGAAGTATTTGCAGCGTATAAGAAAAAATTCCCGAGACATTCTGCATTTCAGGGGGAAATGACGAACTATTTCGGTGACAGGGGGAAACAGATAAAATGAAAAACAGAATCATAACCTACCGCCAGCGAATCGACGCACTGCTGGCGCATTCGCCGGCAGATACAGACTGGAATACCGTTCTGTGCGAACATCTGACACAGGTGTCATTTTTTCAGCATGAGCGGCTGATACACCTGATTGTGACAGTTACGTTCGCGCTATTGACAATGATTGGGCTGGCGGTCTACTGCATAGCCGAATACATACCCATACTGGCGCTGATTGGGCTGCTTCTGGTACTGCTTATCCCATACATCGGGCATTATTACACGTTGGAAAACGAAGTACAGAAAATGTACGGGCAGTATGACCTGATTTTGCAGAAGCTTCGGAAATCAGGTTTGTAGATTCATGACAGTACGTTTTGAAACTGCATGATGCCGCCTGAGGGATTATGGGGATTTTGGAATTGTACTGAAAATAGGAACGGAGGATTCATCGGATGTGCTAAATGAAGTGTCGATTACAGACGAAAAAGATTTAGAAAGTATTGTTGCAGATATTATACTGGCGGTTGAAAAGACTGACCGCTCAGTATAAGGTGATGCGAACAAGCCACAATCTGAAAAATCTTATATGATAATTTTTCAGATAGGAAATATGCCGCTTTGCGGCTGCGGTTGGTGCAATACTCACGGCAGATTTCATCTGTCATGAGTGTATTTACAGGTTCAGCTGAACAACAAAATAGGAGGATGAAAAAATGAACAAAATAGGAATTATCGGAGCAATGGAGCTGGAAGTGGCAGAGCTAAAATCAAAGATGGAGCTGAAAAATGTGGTGGACAAGGCTGGCATGAAGTTCCATGAGGGCGTGTTGAACGGAAAGGATGTTGTCATCGTACAGTGCGGAATCGGAAAAGTCAACGCGGGCATCTGTGTGCAGATTCTGGCAGACTTGTTTGCGGTGGACGCCGTAATTAACACGGGCGTTGCCGGTTCGCTGCGCGCCGAAATCAATATCGGCGACATCGTGGTTTCCACGGATGCCTGCGAACATGACATGGATGTCAGCGCACTTGGCTATGAGCCGGGCATTATTCCGCAGATGGAGACTTCCTTTTTTAAGGCGGACAGGACACTCGCCGAGACGGCAATCGCAGTCTGCCGCGAGGTGAACCCAGAGATTGGCGTGTATGAGGGACGTGTTGTCAGTGGTGACCAGTTCATCTCGGACGGTGCAGTAAAGGACAGGCTGATTGGGCAGTTTGACGGCTCCTGTGCGGAGATGGAGGGCGCGGCAATCGCGCATGCGGCGTTTTTGAACAGGATTCCTTATGTGGTGCTACGCGCGATTTCGGACAAGGCGGACGGCAGTGCACACATGGATTATCCGGAGTTTGAGCGCGCGGCGGCGGCACACTGCGCAAGGCTGGTGCAAAATCTGGTGGTGCGGCTGTAGCGTACGGTGCGAAGCGGCATATTTCCATATGCGGCTGTGTGCATCACATGATACTGAGCGGTCAGCCTTTTCGACCGCCAGTATAGCAGCGGGCAAACGCAAATATATTTGCGTTTACTATAAAAGACAGTGCAGGGGTAGCCAGATGGCTGAATATATGGATATTTTTAATGAATATATCATGGGAAGCGTCCAGATGCTTGTCGGTTTCCGTTTTTTTGCGAGGCTGCTGCAAAATTTCCGCCTCAGCACCGAACTGTCGCTTCTCGAACAGGAGGAGCACTCGCTGAATCAGTATGTGGAGGAGGCAAAGGCGCACTATGACAAGACAAAGTCCTTTCGCCATGACATCAAAAACCACATCGCGGTCGTGAAGGAACTCTTGCAGCACGGAGAGACACAGCAGGCGCTAAACTATATTGGGGACATGGAGGAAATGACAGGAGAATTGTCTTTTCCGTGCAGCACGAATAATCCGGTGGCGGACATTCTGCTTGGAAATAAACTGGGCATTGCAAAGAGCATGGGCATCACGGTCAGCTGTCCGCTGGTTCTGCCGTATCCATGTCACATACGGGATATTGATTTTTGCATTATCCTGTCAAATGCACTGGATAATGCAATCTACGCCTGCAGGATGCTGGACAGCAATGCGGAAAAGTATATCCGTGTGGCGGGGCGTATTCAGGGGGATTTTCTTTTGCTGGAAGTCGAGAATAGCTTTCGGGGCAGCCGTTCCTTCAAAAAGGGAACAGGCTTGTCCAATATCAAGGCGGTGGCAGAGAAATACCATGGCACAATGAGCATCAGGACGCAGGCAAAAGTATTTAATCTTAGCGTACTGTTAATCATTCCACAGCACCCGGAATGCATCTCACGGCAAATGGGTTCATTCACTGCCCGGTAGTGTCGAAAACCATAATGCAAGGCAGGCAGGAGTTTCTTTATCCCCGATGTGCGAAAGCGGGGGTAAAGAAGATTCCGAAAGCCAATAAAAAAATTATGGAGGTACGAGTATGGCAATGGAAATCAATGGAAGTTATGGCAGTGCCCAGACCAGTTATTTGGAGCGGCTCAAGGAGGAACAGCCTCTGGACAAAACCAGCAGGGCAGAGGAATTAAAGGCAGGACAGGAGGAGAAGACGCCTGCGCAGGACGAGTATATCAGCAGTGAAAAATCGGGGGCAAAGCCCACCGGCTTGTACTGGATTGGAGAGGACGAAAACGGCAACCGCAAAATCTTTTTTGACGACCCTAAAAAGTCCGGTCAGGCAGATGAAAAAGAACCGTCTGACAAAAAGGCAGACAGTTCCGAGAATGGTGGCAAACCCGAAACGTGTACGGGTGACACCGGAGAGGTTGACAGGGAAATCGAAAAGCTGAAGGAGCAGCAGAAGCAGCTCAGGCAGCAGATACAGTCCGCATCTGGGGACAGGAAAAAGGTTCAGGAGCTGCAGCGGGAGCTGGCGCAGGTAGAGAACGAGTTAAGCCAGAAGGACAACGAGACATACCGGCGGAATCATACAAAATTTTCCTGAGATGAAAGTCGTAAAAATACCGGACAACAGCGGCATTCTGGTCGTTGTTGTCCGGTATTTGTTATTGCGTTCTGGCAGAGCGGGATAAGATGCTGCTGACATTCAAACAAGAGTCAGGCTACCTTTACAATCCGTATCTCATCTGCGTGGAATACATTATTTTCAAACTGACCTTTCATTTCTACGGACAGATGTTTGACAATGTCCTGAAAAGAGGCTTCTGTATCTTTATAGCTTTCGCCGCCATCGTAAATTGTCCGCATATAAAAATGTGTATTTTCGTCAAAAACTACCAAAACCAGTTCCGAATCGGGAATGTCCGTCTCGGTAGATGGAGATTGGCTTAAGATGGAACCGTCATCAAGGATTTCAATATATTCTTCTGCAATATAAAAAGAATCTTCTTTGATTTTCCATACTTCACCTACTAAATCTGCGTCGACAACTGCGGCAACATCAGGCGGTAAAACGTCCTGGTTTCCTCCGGATGTTGCCGCAGTCTCTGGTGCTGGCAAATTTTCAGAATCTGCTGTGCCTGTAGTATTTTGTACTGTTTCGGTTTCCGGGGCGTCTGCCTGTCCGGAATTGTCCGTCAGCAAAAGTTCGGACATCTGATTTACAGATGAATCGGAGGAGTCTGCTGCGGGGCTGCATCCGGTGATCATGCCATTGAACAGACAGAGGGCGCCTAATAGACTTGCTGCTTTTTTCAATTGTTGTTTCATAATAAAATTCTCCTTTGTATTTTTTATCATACTTGATTATTATAAGACAGTAGTCTCTAATTTGTCTCTAAAAGTTCCTGCGTCGTTAGCCGGCTAGTACAGTATTGTATTAATTGAAGGAAATGTAAATTCTAAAAACTGGCAGGATGGAGTACTAGAGCGTGTTTGAAAAATCATTCCATAGCACCCGGATTGCATCTCGCTGCAAATGAGTTTATTCACTGCCACAGGCAGAGAACGAGTTCAGCCAGAAGGACAACGAGTCATATCGGCGGAATCATACCAATTTTTCCTGCAATGAAAGTCTTAATAATACCGGACAACAGCGGCATTCTGGTCGCTGCTGTCCGGTATTTTTTGTCTCCAGTGAATTTATATTTCGTTGTATTGTGGAAAAGGGGCGGGATATGCTATACTATCTTAATGGAGATAATAGTCATATATAGAACGGAGGTATGGTAAATGGGAATACATTTTGGAGTGGATTATTACCCGGAGCACTGGCCGAGGGAGCGCTGGGAGACCGATGCGCGGCTGATGAAGGAAATGGGCGTGCAGGTCGTGCGCATGGCAGAATTTTCATGGTTTAAGATGGAGCCGGCGGAGGGCGAATTTCACTTTGAATGGCTTGAAGATGCGGTGGCGCTTCTCGACAGCTACGGCATCAAATCCATTCTCGGTACGCCGACTGCGGCGCCTCCGGCTTGGATTATCCGGAAAAATCCGGAGATTCAGCCGATTGACAGGCAGGGAAGGCGCAGGCATTTTGGCGGCAGGCACCATGACTGCCAGTCCAATCCAACCTACCGTGTACACATCCGCAGATTTGTCACAGCTATGACCAGACGGTTTGCCAGCAACCCGGGCGTCATTGGCTGGCAGATTGACAATGAGCTTGGCAACTCGCATGGGGATTTGTGTATGTGTAATTCCTGCAAGCAGCTGTTCCAGAAATGGCTGGGCAGAAAGTACGGCACAATCGAGGCGCTGAACGACGCGTGGGGGACGGCTTTTTGGAGTCAGGGATACAACAGCTTTGACCAGGTCGGGACGCCGCTGATAACGGCAGTCGGCGAGAATCCCTCCGCGATGCTTGACTGGAAATGCTACTGTTCCGATTTAATTGTCAATTTTGCGGACTGGCAGGCAGAGATTATTCGGGAAAACTGTCCGAACCACTTTATCACGCACAATTTTATGTGCTTTGACAATAAGGTGGATTATTATGATTTGGCTGGCCTGATGGATTTTGTGTCAAATGACATCTATCCGGCAGGGCACTGGCAGACGCAGCCGCACCAGCCGGACAATGAGCTTGCGGCGTGTCATGACGTGATTCGCGGATATAAGAAAAAGCCGTTCTGGATGATGGAACAGCAGTCGGGCATGGCTGGCTGGGAAATCATGGGCAGGGCACTGGAGCCGGGGCAGATGGCGGCGTGGGCGATGCAGTCTGTCGCGCATGGCGCTGATGCGGTTGTCTTTTTCCGGTGGCGGACGTGTGCGATGGGAACAGAGCAGTACTGGCACGGCATTCTGGGGCACAGCGGCAATCCTGGAAGAATCTACCATGAGGCGAAAAAACTGGCAGGGACATTTACAAAATACATGGATGCGTTCGAGGGCAGCATGCCCCGCCCCGAGGTTGCGATTGTGCACAGCTTCCGGCAGAATTACGCGTTTGACATCCAGCCCCATCACCCGCAGCTGCGCTATGTCGACCAGCTCCAGAAGTACTACAAGGCACTGTATGACAAGAAAATCCCTGTCGATTTTGTGCAGGATATGGACGACCTGTCACAGTACAGGCTGGTAATTGCGCCGCTTCAGTATCTGATGACGCCGGAGCTGGAGCAGCATTATATGGATTATGTGGCAGGCGGCGGGCATCTGGTGCTGACGATGCGGACCGGTGTCAAGGATGCGACGAACCTGTGCATGACAGACCGCGAACTGCCGGGGCGGCTCGGTGAGCTGTGCGGCATCGAAGTGCCGGAGTACGACTGCCTGCTTGAGACGACAGGCGGCGTGCTTTATGGCAAAAAAGAATATGCGGTTGAAAAGTGGTGTGATATTATAACGCTGAAAGGCGCAAGTCAGATTGCCGAATACTCCACTGGTTTTTACAGGCAGACACCCGCCATCACGGAAAACAAGTATGGAAGCGGCACCGCATGGTACATTGGAACCGAGCCGGGCGAGGAGCTGATGGAGGACATCATGACTTATATCACGCGTGTCTGCGGGATTGAGACACTTGGCACTGCGGCGGACGGTGTGGAGATGATGACCCGCGAGAGTGACAAGAAGGTATGGCTGTTTGTCATCAACCATACAGGCGACGAACAGGTATACCACCTTCATAAGATGTATACATTGCTTGAGGGGGAGCGGGAGGAGTTTTTAAAACCGTATGAGGTGCAGCTCTTTGAAGGGTATAAGCGTCGTAAGTAAAAAACAGGCGCTGCCGGAAAAATTCTGGCAGCGCCTCATTATGTGCAGCCCCATGTACAATGCGTATAATGCACGCATGGAAATATGCCGCTAAGGCGGCGCATGGATCACGCGGCACTCAGCCATTTTGGCAGATGGTGGTGAGAAAAACATGATTCAGCGCTTCCCAGTCTGCGGTGCGGTCATCGCGCATCGAATCAACTGCTTCCTTATAATAATGCAGCTCTTTTACAATGTATTCATTCAACTGGTCAATGCGGGGCGCTTTCTCGGATTCCGGCATCTGCATCTTTGCTTGGAGCAGCCTGCTGACAACCTCTTTGAGCTCTGGTGCCAGTACCTCGTTTGCAAGCTCACGAAACAGAACCGGAGGCGGGCAGGCTTTTTTCTCAATCCACTTGCAGGCAAGAATCGGACGCAGTACATAGAAATACTTCTTGTATTTTACGAAATCCTCGGTCAGGTGCTCATGGTAATTTTTCCGCGCGGTGCCGTAATAATGGTACATTGCTGACTTGCAGGAAAAATACGGTTCAGATGCCGCATAGATTTGCCGCCATTCCGGCGTCGTGAGATAGACAACCGGCGAGTTTGCCCATTCGAAAAGTGTCGCGTTGGATTTGTGGAAATGCTGCAAGGTCTTGGACAAATCCCAGCCGTTGATGTCGAGCGTCTCGTCGAGCGCCCAGTCGATAAAGTCCTGTTTGGGCTGTAATCCCAGATAATACTTCTGCGGGCGCACGTAGATAAAGCGCACGTCATAGTCGCTGTCCGGCGAGGCAAAACCCCACGCACGGCTGCCGGACTCGACGGCGTGAAGTATTTTTACGTGCTCCGCCGTTTCAATCTCCTTTATTTTCAAAAGAACAAGCTCTTCGATGGAGCCGTTAAAATCCTTGTATTTCATTGTAATACCCTCTTTTTTATCTGGTATATCCCACATTAAATTTCATCGCGCACCACTTGTTCATTGACAGCCATCACGTACTCCTGCACGCGTGTCATGTCCGGCTCGTCGGGCAGTGTGGTGTGCGCTGCGGCATTATCCAGCTTTTTTTCATAGTCGTTTAACAGTTCATAAAATTCATCCCGGAATGTGCCGTCTGCTTTCTGGTAGCTGCCGTTTCGGATTTCCAGCAGAAGCTGGTGCTCCTCTCTGCGGTAGGTGCGGATTTCGCCTTTTTCCAGGATGTCAATTGCCATCATGAAGAGCCGTATCAGGTGCATGGCGTGCTTGTTCAGGTGGTTGTCATCCTTCTTGCGGTTGCGTTTTCCGAGCTTGTCATAATCCCTGACAATGTTGTTCATCTCGTTCCAGATATTTTTGTAGTCGCGCAGCGGGTAGTGTGTGAGGTTCGTATCGACGAAAATCTCCGTGTCAAAATCGGGATTGAGTGCCTTGTCCGTGTAAATGTGAATCGCGCCGTTTTCAAAGGGCTCATAGCGCTTGCGGAAGTCGTACATCGCATTTTTGACCGAGTTGAAAATGTGCTGCTCTTTCTCTGCCTGCGGGTAGGAATCCCTTGCCAGGGCATTCTGCAGGCGCCGAAGCTGGGCATCCGCATAGCCGCCAAAGGACTGAATCGCACGCTTGGACAAAAACAGGTGCGCATTGTCAATCAGCTCCTGCCCGAGCGGGTGCAGGTACAGATAATGCTCCGGATTCAGACCGAGCAGCTCTATGGTATTGGGATTGCAGCTCAAAAGCAGCGTAATCATTTTCATAAAGCTGTAGATGGTGGTGTCGGTCTGCGTGTCCACATACTGTTCAAAACGGGTCAGCCCGATAAGGTCGGATTTCCGGTTCAGGGTCACGCCCCTGACATCAATGTCACTTTTTTCGTTGTTTGTTCCGTAGGAATAGCTTCCCGCAAGCCCCAGCAGAATCACATGCCTGCCCAGGTGCTTGTCGGACTGGATGAAGCCGTATGCTTTGGATTTTAAAAGATCAGTATCAATCATGTCACATCACTCCTGTATAATAACCGGCGACGCCGATGCCAATAGTAGCCCAGTGGGATGCCTTTCGCCTTTCATATGCAATGTCGTCCTCGTCCATGGGTTCTCCGTCCTCCTCGGCATCTTCTATCATATCTTCCACGGATTCCGGTGTGCTCGGGCGGAATATGCCGACGCTGATATTTAAAAATCCATAAGCATATCCGTGTTCGCTGTCGTCGATTTCACCGTTATTTTTGGCGCTGAGCAGTTCAAATACTTCGTCTGCTTCTGCCTGAAATGCAGGGACACCGTAAATCTGCGGCTGAAGCTGACCGTCAATTCCGGCTAGAAATTCGATATATTTTACAGTGCTGTTCTCGTCAAAGTCAAACCGCAGCTCGTTATGGAAATAGTAGCATGAATGGCTGTGCTCCGCATAGGGCGTACCCAGCAGCGACTCCACCTCCTGGCGTGTGGCTGACAGTGGGATTGTTTTCTCGTTGATTTTGATGCCGGATAAGGGAATTATTTCTATTGTCTCCATATTTTTTCTCTCCATATAATATTGTGAAAATAATTCAATGAAACTTGCAATTAAGAAAATAAAATGGTATAGTATAAGCATAAAGGAGCAATCGCCCACAAAGTGGTTGACCTCCCGGAAAAGCTAAAAGCCTACCTGTACGGTCAAGTAAACAAGGTAGGCTTTTTTACTTATGCTTATTATTCCTATCAATGTAGGTAAAACCAACGGAGTTGGTTTCGCAATGCAATCAGGAAATTACCGCCTAATAACAAAAGGCTCAAAACCTGGTATGTATCCATCTGCATCACCTCCCTCTTCTGTATTTCCCATGATGGGATATGCCGAATGGCACAGCCGCGGCTGCGGCTTGCAGAAGGGAGGCTGTTCACCTTGCAACACGATTGTTCCATGTACAAATTTTAGCATATATTGTCAGTGCAGACAAGACAGAACACCGGCTGTAACGTGAAATTTTGTGACGCTGGATACTATTTATGTAGGACGATACATTTTTCCAAAATTCACAAGAACTTAAAGCGTGTAAATAAAATCAATGTCCCTACGAACAGTTCCCTAACAGCACACTACAGGAAAACACGCCGTCTTCAGCCGTGAAATGCACGTCCCCATTGTATTTTTCAACAATGTTGAGGATGCTTTCCACACCAATGCCCTCATGGTCTTTTGCCTGCGGTATGCCGTTGCAGAAATGAATGTCGTCCTTGCAGCTATTTTCGCATTTGAGGAGAATCATGGAATTTTTCTGCTGTGCAACAATCGCAATCCTGCGCGTTCCGTCAGACTGTGCACAGCCATGAACTGCATTTTCCAGAATATTTGAAAAAATGGACACCAAATCGACATCGGAGACGCAGAGGGTCTTGTCAAGCCGGATATCGGCATCCATGTCGATGCCGTTTTGCTCTGCCTTTCGCATATAGGCGGAAATCAGGCTGTTTACAGCGTAGTTTTTGCTGAAAATCCTGTCAAGCTTTTCGTCCTCAATGCGCTCGTATTCCGTGAGATATGTGAGAATTCCCTCATAATCCTGCCGCTCGGCAAGCTCCATCACGACCATGTTGTGATGCCGGAAATCGTGGCGCGTCTGCCTTGCGCTGCGTTCAATTTTTTCGTAGGACTCCATCTGCGCCATCAGGAGCTGTTCATGCATCTGCATGAGCCGGAGCTGGTGCGCGTGATTTGCCTGTGCCATGAAATAAAACAAAAGCATATATACAATCAGCATAAACAGGTAACAAACTGTCATGATAAAAATGTGGGACGCGTTCTTTTCTTTATGATATGCATTGTAGAGCAGCAAAAATGTCATCATCACAAAGGTCAGGATGGAAATACAGGTAATCATGCCATAACCGCTCTGCATCTGGCGGTAGATATAGAGCAGTTTTTTCCTGAAAAAACTGCGGTATAAAAATAAAAAGAATAAATTCAGTCCAATGCGCATTCCCCACACCGCGTACCCTCCTGCGCCTGCACCGCTTTGCGTAACCAGCGAGATCAGACCATAGATAAATGTCCACAGGCAGTAGTAGGCGGATATCAAAAACATGGACTTTGCGGGGTTGGAGGCTGAGAGCAGAAACAAAAAAACACCGCCGAAGACAACGGCAGTCAGCAGATAGGCAGAGAGAAAAAGTGCAGCTTTGGGTAATCCCAGCTGTGTAAATATGAAAATAAAAATCTGAAAAAAAATTCCTGCAAGAATTGTAATAAGCAAAGTTGTTTTCTTTCCATGTTTTGGTTCCAGCACAAGGTTATAAAACCATGCGGCGTGGAAGATATTGTTGATAATATTCGTGATTATCGCGTCGGACATTTTCCTGCTCCTTTATGGTGTGTACATTGGATTTCGCTGCAATTTCTCTCATTATATAACATTTTGCATCAAATAGAAATCTAAATAAGGTTAAAAAATATATTTTGATGGCGCATTGTGCTACAATTGATGCATTAGGAATGGCATTTTGTCTCTCTTTTTGGTGCATGGATTGAGAGGAAAATGAGAGAGGAATGCAGTAAGATAGGATTGGAACCTGATATAATATTTGAGGAGGTATCGCAAATGGAATGGGTCAAACGGTTAAACGAGAGCATCCGCTATATTGAGGAACATCTGACAGGTGAGATTGATTATGGGCAGCTTGGAAAAATAGCGTGCTGTTCTGCTTATCACTATCAGCGGATGTTCACCTACATGGCAGGCGTTTCGCTGTCGGAGTATATCCGCAGGAGACGGATGTCGCTTGCGGCAGTCGATTTGCAAGGCGGCGGCAGGGTCATTGACATTGCGGCAAAGTACGGATACAGCTCGCCGACTGCATTTAACAGGGCATTTCAGGGCGTTCATGGCGTCGCGCCGTCAGCAGTGCGGGGAGAAGGCATTTCCGTGAAATCCTACCCACCTATTACATTTCGAATATCCGTGAAAGGAGCAGAAGAGATGGAATATCGCATTGAGACAAAAGAGGCATTCCGCATCGTGGGCGTATCATGTCCGCTTGAGCGGGAGCTTGAGAAGAATTTTGCAGTGGTACCGCAAATGTGGCAGGATGCCGCTGTAAACGGCACGATTGGAAAGCTTGCCGGGATGATGGACACACCGCCCATGGGGCTTCTGGGTGTGAGCGCATGCGGGGATGCGGAGCAGTGGAAATATTTTATCGCTGTTTCCAGCACTAAGGACAACGGCGGGTTTGAGGAGTACACGGTTCCGGCAGCCACGTGGGCGGTTTTTTCCGGAGAGGGAACGAACACATCCATACAGGAGCTGGAGCAGCGGATTGTGACCGAGTGGCTGCCGTCCTCAGGGTATGAGTACGGCAGCGCACCGGACATCGAGGTCTATCTGAATCCGGATCCGCAAAACGCAAAGTATGAGGTGTGGATTCCGGTGGTGCAAAAGGATTCAGGAAAGGGGCTGTAAAGCATCATATTATACTGAGCGGTCAATTTTTTCGACCGCCAGTATAACCTTGCAGAAGTTTCAGGCAAGTCAGTCCCTTATCAGCGAGTACATTTTCATGTCAATAATTCTGCCATTTTTCACAGCGTTTTTTCTCAATGTGCCCTCATACTGAAACCCTGCTTTTTCAAGCGCTTTGCCGACGCAAAGGATTTGGCATTCGCACTGTCTAATAAAAAAATACAGGATAATCTTCGGGACGGCCTACCTTACCCCTTTAATTCCCATTTTCTTATGCTGCAAATCATTTTCTTTTTAAACCTCCTAACTGTTTTGAATTGAACTGCTTGTCAACAGTGCCGTTATTCTTCCTTGCAGGCAATGTAAACATCCATGGTCTTCCCATCGGTTTCAAAGCAGGGAATAACGTCCTTTTCCGTGTGTTCCAGACCATTCACGCGCATATATTCCATAAGTGTTTTATATCCGTTGGGAATGGTCACAAAAGGGTTTTCAAAGGGCGATTCAATGTGTATTGCCGCGTACTTGTGGTCTGCCTGCTCGTGTATTTCAAGGTCAGGCGGGGTGATTCCATCGGGCAGTATCCATGCCGCTTCATAACCGTGCATATTGAAAACATTAATCTGCTCCTGTGACACATTTGGAAAATCCCAGCCAATGACACGGGGGGTCTCCACGCCGCAGCTGCGGGCAATGGAAAATACTCTGTCGATGGCGTCGCCTTCCGGGTTGGAGCTTATAACGGCATGCTTGATGTAGCGGAAGGCGGGGACGGTCTCCACACGCAGATTTGTGTATGCCTCGCCGCAGACAACCATATCGTCGCGGAACAGGTTATCCAGAGAGCAGTTGAAAAGCCTGCAAAGCTCTAACGCCTTGTCCATTTCGGGCTGTGCTGTATCCAGCTCCCATTTTGATACGGTCTGACGGCTGACATTCATTTTTCCGGCAAGATCCTCCTGCGTCATGTTTCCTCTCAGATGTCTTAAAAACTGCAAATTTTTTCCGAAACTCATAAAATTTTCTCCTTTCATTTTCCTGCGCCGCGCCGCACTATCAGTATAGTATTTTCCCTTGCCGGATGCAACCACTCTGCATTTGCAATTTTTTTGAATCGCGCAACTTCAAAGTGCGCAGAGTTATAGTAAACGACAAAAATATTTGCCGTTTACTATAACTCTGCGCACGACCGCATAAGGAATTTAGCTGCTTTGCAGCATGCGGTCGGCGCAGGTAAACGCAAATATAATTTGCGTTTACCATAATTATATCAAAAAACAGTTGACCCTTACGGAACGTCATGGATTATAGTATTTTTATCAGGAGAAAAGGAGGCAGCTAAGTATGATGACAGTAAAGGAACTATCAGACCGCACAGGTATCAGCGTGCGCACGCTTCACTATTATGACGAAATCGGTCTTTTTTCACCGACCGAAAAGAGTGGGGCGGGATACCGGCTTTATGACGATAAGGCACTGGAAACACTACAGCAGATTTTGTTTTTCCGCGAATTTGATATGCCCCTGAAGGAAATCAAGGCAGCCATGGAAAACCCGGCTCTTGATAAAAATGAAATGCTTCAGGTACAAAGACGGATGCTTGTCAGAAAACGCGACCGTATGAACCGCCTGATTGCAAGCATTGACGATATTCTGAAAGGAGAAAACAAGATGGATTTTGAAGTGTTTAACAAAAGCGAAATTGAGGAAATATGGGATTCCCTGTACACGAACTGCAATGAGGCGCAAAAGGCGCTTTTTATTGAGAAATATGGCAGCGAGGAGGAATGGCGGAAACAATTTTTGGAGAGCGCGGCGTCAGAGGAGGCGCAGAAAAATTACGCGAAAATTGTCGAGTGGTACGGCAGCAAGGAAAAGGCGATGGAAGCCCAGAAAAATCCCACAGATGCAGGGCTGGTCACGGCATATCAGAAACGAATCGAATCCGTGATGAAAAAGCTTGCGGGCAAAATGGGAGCGGATGTAAATTCCCTGGAAATAAAGGAAATCGTGGGCGAATATGATTATGTGGCAAAGCTGCTCTACCAGATGGAGGATGTCACGAAGCTGATGCTGGAACTGGCAGAAGCATACGAGACGAATGAAATGATGCAGAGGGTACAGGACAGCATTTATGGGGAAGGCACGACACGGTTTATCGGACAGGCAGTCAAGGCGTTTTATACTGGCGGTCAAAAGGACTGACCGCTTGGTATAAAATGATAAAGGGCACGCACCCGCGACATAATAAAGATATAGTCCGCACCTTATTTTACTATGGCATTGCAGAATGACATCATGTATAATAAAGGCAGTGTTGTAATTAATCTTTCGCCAGAGCATTTTTCAAACAGGGAAAGCAGCCAGATTTTGAGATGGCGTTAATGTTTATGTGAGGTGTTTTTATGGGAATCTATTTAAATCCAAAAAACAAAGGTTTTATGGAGGCAGTTCGTTCCGAAATATATGTCGACAAGACAGGACTGATAGCATATACAAATAAGTGTCTGAACACAATGGATAAGTATATCTGTGTCAGCAGACCGCGCCGTTTTGGGAAATCAATGGCGCTTAAAATGCTTGCCGCCTATTACAGCTGTGCGTGTGATTCGGGCGAGCTGTTTTCAGGATACAAGATAGAGAGTGATGAGACATTTCAGGAACATCTGAATCAGTATGATGTTATTTACCTGAACATGCAGCAGTTTTTTATCAGGGCAAAAAAACAGGAAGTGACAGAATACTTGGAACAGGTGGTCATTGCCGATATCCGCAAGGTATATGGGGAATTTTTTCCTGAACAGGAAACAGGCCTTGCCGCTGTGCTTGAACAGATTTATGCGGAAACAGACAGAGAGTTTATCTTTCTGGTTGATGAGTGGGACTGCGTGATGCGCGAGCGGCAGGAGTCGGAGGAGCTGCAAAAGCAGTACCTCGATTTCCTGCGGAATCTGTTAAAGGACCAGCCATATGTTGCGCTTGCATACATGACCGGAATCCTGCCAGTGAAAAAGTATGGTCAGCATTCCGCGCTGAATATGTTCAGGGAATTTTCAATGACAAACCAGAAGGCATTAGAAGAGTATACCGGTTTTACAGAGGATGAAGTAAAGCAGCTGTGTGAGCGCTTTGACATGAATTTCGAGGAGACAAGCAGCTGGTATGACGGCTATATGTTTAAGAAATTCCGGCACATCTATAACCCGAAATCCGTGGTGGAGGCAATGAGCTGTCAGGATTTCTCAAGCTACTGGACATCCACGGAAACCTACGAGGCACTGAAAATCTACATGGATATGGACTATGACGGACTGCGGTCAGAGATTGCGCAGATGCTTGGCGGCGGGCGTGTCGTTGTGAATACGGGCAGCTTCCAGAATGACATGCGCAATTTCAAGACAAAGGATGATGTGCTGACACTGCTGATACACCTGGGATACCTTGCATACGACCCGCAGACCAGGGAAGCGTTTATCCCAAACAAGGAGATAATCGGAGAATTCGAGAATGCCATGAGCGTCAGCGGCTGGCAGGAGGTCATGCGTGTCTTAAAGGCATCGGATCAGCTGCTTGAGGATACAATTAATGGCGATGCAGAGCGTGTCGCGGAAGCGCTTGACAGGGCACATACGGAGGTGGCATCAATGCTGACCTACAATGATGAAAATTCCATGGCATGCGCGATAGGGCTTGCCTATTACAGTGCGCGGAAGGACTATGTACTGATACGTGAGTTCCCATCAGGAAAAGGCTTTGCGGACATTGTGTTCCTGCCGCTGCCGCACACGGATAAGCCTGCGCTGGTTGTCGAGCTGAAATATGACAAGTCAGCCGCGACGGCATTACAGCAGATTAAGGACAGGAAATACACACAGGCGCTGGAACGCTACAGCGGGGAAATCGTGCTTGCCGGGGTGGACTATGACAAGGACAAGACAGATAAGCCGCACAGCTGCGTGATAGAGAGAGTGGAGAAAAATAATGGGAGGAAATCAATATGTTAAGTGATGACATACGTTATCTCACAGACAGGGCGCTGTGGGAGACGGAAAACCTGATAAAGTGCATTCCTGATGATTTGTGGGAAAAGCGTTATGATGGACTTCCCATGTGGAAATATATTTATCATATGCTGTATTCGATGGACCGGTGGTATATTAATCCGCGCGATGCGGCATACAAAGACCCTGATTTTCATACGGAATCATTGGCTGATTTGAATGTAGTTCCAGGGGATGCGCACATAACAAGGGAGCAGATAGAAGGGTATTTTTATCAGATAAGGGATAAAATACAGAAGTATACCACAGTACTTGGGGATGCCATGCTCGTGGAGCATCCCGAGAATTGCGAATTCAGTCGTTTTCGCTTAATTCTGGGTCAGTTCCGCCATTGGCACAGGCACATGGGAGTTGTCTATGGCTTTCTCGTAGAGGATACTGGCAAATGGCCGTATGTCCTTAATATGTGCGGCAAGTATCCCGATTCACCGATGCCGAATTATTATGGAGAGTAAAACAGCACATTAATTTCTGACTTTGCAATTGCCATAGCAGCTTGCCATTGGGAATTCAGGGACGAAAGGAGAACACGGATGAAACTGGACATTGACGCGCTGTGTATGGCAGGAATTCCGATTGTGACAGAGCAGGGGCACAATGGCGGCATTTCCATCATGGAGAATTATAAAATTGACAAAACCCTGCTGAGTACATCGGATTTGCAGGCAGTTCTGGCGGGGCTTCGCAGTCTTGACAGCGTAAGCGGCACCAGCCGCTATGCGCAGCTGATGGAAAAGCTGTCTGCCGGCGCATCAAACATGTTGTCGGGTGACACCCACATACTGATAGACCTCTCATCGCGGTATAAGGAATCCCTCACGCCTAAAATCGAGCTGATTCACAGCGCAATACGTGCCGCGCGGACAAACAATGCGTCACCGGATATGGGCGCGGTCATCGGGGGACTCTGGAATCGCTTTTATAGGGAAGGAATCTATGCGTCAATACCGGGTAAGAAAAGCGAGAAGGCGCTGGGTATTTACACGGATTACGAGGATGACGAAAAATCAGATTACACGGTGCTGGTTGCGCATGAGGCCAGCAGGGTGCCGCAGGCAGGGGAGTACACGGTCTGCAAAATCCCCGCAGGCAGATATGCAAAGTTTGTCGTCCGCGGGGATATGGTGCAGGCTGTTGCGGCGGCCTGGCAGGAAATATGGAAGATGGATTTGCCAAGAACATTCCAGTGTGACTTTGAGGAGTACCAGAACGACAGCATGGAGCATGCAGAAATCCACATTTATATCGGATTAAAGAATCTTCCAGTATAATTGAACTGGGAAGAAGAGGCGTGACAGTTCCTGTTACTGTTCACGCCTCTTCTGGTTTGGTCATAATTTTGCTTATTAAAGGCGTAAACAGCAACAATTTTATCCATACAAATTGATAAAGGGAATCAATTTGGCGTATGAATCCCTTTGCCTGTATGGGGTTCTGAACAGTAACCAGTACCTTCCGCTGGGGCGTATTTGAAAAAGATTTTGATTGAGGTTGCAGTGTGTGCATGATATAATAGGAAATATAGGAAAAGAGGAAGGAACAGACACAAATATGAATTATTACTTTATTGATTATGAAAATGTTCATGCAGACGGATTTGCCGGGATAGAGAATCTCGGTGAAAGCGATATTATCTGCGTGATGTATACAGAGCAGAGCAAGGCATTTTCGCTGGAGCTGGTGGAGAAGATTGCGCGGCAGAAGGTTAAGCTTGAGTCGTACAAGGCGGGCACGGGTGCAAAAAATTCGCTGGATTTCCAGCTGGCATCCTATCTGGGGTACATGATTGCAAAGAGCGAGGGGGCAGGTGACTGTTTTTGTATTGTTTCACGTGATACAGGTTTTAACCATCTGGTTGATTTCTGGGCAGAGCGCGGGGTAATCGTGAGGCGGATTGCCAACTTCCTCGGCGATGACAAAGACCCTAAGGCAGCCGTCGTATCAGAGGAGCCAAAGACCAAGGCAAAAACGAAGGGCAAATCCAAGGTTTCTGACTCCAACAAAGCAACAAAGGAAGAATTACTGCAATATCTTACAGAGGAGGAATACACAGATAAAATATTGGAAATTTTCAACAGCTACAAGACGAAGGTTGCCATCAACAACGGACTGAGCAAGGAGTTTCGGGACAGCCAGAAGAGCAGCGCCATCTACAAGAAACTGAAAACACTGTTAAAGGAAAAACAGAAAACATAAGATATATGATAAGAACCTTTTTTATTGTTTCAATATATGATAGAATGAAAGCTGTTACTGAACAGTGCAGCAGGGTGTATTTATTTATGGAATATAGGGAATGCTATAAAGATTCATAGGGAGAAAGAAAATGTATGAGAATGAATTAAAAAAGTATGCAAGGGACATATTGGACTCACCGAATTTTAGAAGTACGAGAGGACATATCCAGCATGGAAATATGTCAGTCAATGAGCACTGCATTAACGTGGCTAAGACAAGCTTGTATATTAGAAATAAACTTGGGATAAGATGTAATACAAGGGATTTAGTCAGGGGAGCACTGCTCCACGACTATTTTCTGTATGACTGGCACAAGAGCGATTTGGCGGCGCCACATAAACTGCATGGATTTTTTCATCCTGCGCGCTCCTTGAAAAATGCAAGAAAGGAGTATTATCTGACACCGCGTCAGGAGGATATCATTATTAAACACATGTGGCCGCTTACCGTAAAACCGCCTATGTGCCGGGAGGCATGGATCGTGACAATGGCAGATAAGTATTGTTCTCTGATGGAGACACTCCATATACACAGGGGAAGGATTCACAGCAGGCAGAGATATCATACTGTGTCATACATGTAAAAGCAAAAATTGGAAAGGAAAACAAATTTTATGAGAAAGACCAAGATAATTTGTACAATTGGACCTGTTTCACAGACCGAAGAAAAGCTAAAAGAACTGCTTTTGGCGGGAATGAACGTGGCTAGATTTAATTTTTCACATGGTGACCATGCGGAACATGAGATGAAGCTTGGCAGGGCAAGAAAGGCAGCAGAAGAGTTAGGACTGCCGCTTACCACAATGCAGGATACCAAGGGACCGGAGATAAGACTGAAGGATTTTGAGGGTGGAAAGGCATTTCTTGAGGCAGGCGCTGTTTTTCGCCTGACAACGGACGAGATACTGGGAAATGCGCAGAGGGCCTCCATAACATATAAGAACTTAAAAAATGATGTTGAAATCGGCAAAAGCATTCTGATAGATGACGGCTTAATTGAACTTACAATCAAGGCAATAGAGGACACGGATATTGTCTGTGAAGTCATTAATGGCGGTTATGTGTCGAACCATAAGGGGATTAATGTGCCAGGAGCAGTTCTGTCCATGCCATATATCAGTGATGTAGACAGGGACGACATACTTTTTGGCGTCAGGATGGGATATGATTATATTGCGGCATCCTTTGTCAGGTGTGCGGATGATGTGAGGGCAGTCAGGAAGATTATTGAAGACAATCATGGAAGAATGAAAATTATATCCAAAATTGAAAACATGCAGGGGATTGATAACCTTGATGAGATTTTAGAGGCATCTGACGGCATTATGGTGGCAAGGGGCGACATGGGAGTGGAGATTCCGATGGAAGATGTGCCGATTCTCCAGAAGAAAATGATTAAAAAAGCGCTGCGGCTTGGAAAGATTGTGATTACGGCGACGCAGATGCTTGAATCGATGATAAAAAATCCCAGACCGACGCGGGCAGAGACAACGGATGTGGCAAATGCAATTTTTGACGGAACGTCTGCCATTATGCTTAGCGGCGAGAGCGCTGCAGGCGCTTATCCGATTGAGGCGGTTAAGACGATGGGAAGGATTGCAGAGCGGACGGAGCAAGATATCTGCTACAATTCCAGACTTAGAAAAAGAAGCCAGCTCTGGGAAGACAATGCGGATGTTACAACTGCCATTTGCCACGCATGCTGTACAACTGCCATGGATTTGGATGCAAAGGCGATTATTACGGTTACAATGTCTGGATTTACAGCCGGCATGATATCGAAGTACCAGCCGGGGTGCATGGTGATAGGATGTGCCGTGGATGAAATGGTATACCGCCAGATGGGTCTGATGTTCGGTGTCTGCCCGCTGCTGATAGAAAAAGAAGATGATACGGAAAAACTATTTCAGGCGGCAGTGAAGGCGAGTGTTGACGCAGGACTGGTTGGCAGCGGTGACAAAGTGGTGTTAACTGCCGGGGTACCGCTGGGGGTTGCCGGAAATACAAATATGATACGTGTGGTAGAAGTCTAAACGCGTTTGTCTGCTGAGAGGGACACATGGGAACGATATTTTGCATTGTCGGGAAAAGTTCGTCGGGAAAAGATACCATATATAAGAAGCTTTTAGAGAATTCATCACTTCAGCTGCGAAGGATTGTCCCATACACGACACGTCCGATACGTGCGGGAGAATGTGAGGGCGTGGAGTACCATTTTACGACGGTGGAAGTAATGGAGCGGCTTCGGGATGAGGATAAAATTATTGAATGCCGCTCTTATGAGACCGTCTACGGCGTATGGTATTATTTCATGGCAAAGGACAGCCAGATTCAGCTGGAGCATTATGACTATGTTGTGATTGGAACGCTTGCGTCATATATGAAAATAAGGGACTATTTCGGAAAGGACAGGGTGGTTCCAATCTATATCAATCTGGAGGACGGTGAACGGTTAAGCCGTGCACTCCGGCGCGAGAAAAAGCAGACCCAGCCGAGATATGAGGAAATGTGCAGGCGCTACCTCGCGGATGCAAAAGATTTTTCAGCGGAAAATCTCGAGAGGGCAGGGATAACAAGGTGTTTTAATAACCACAACTTGAAAAACTGTTATGCAGAAATTTCGAAATATATTAAGGAACAGTCGCAAAATAATAAGGAGCTGTAAAGAAATAACATTGCAATATTGCGCTGAATATGTCTTCGAGTGTACAGATCAAAAAACGAAGACATAGCGGGCTATGTTAAGGCTTTTTGATCTGTGCAATCGGAGACATAGGCAAGCAAGATTGTAAAGTTATTTATTGACAGATCCTAAGTAAACCGTTCGCAGAACTGTTTCGTGGGGGTATATAGATGGATTTTAAGGTGAATGAGATACAGCAGGCGGCGCCCGTACAACAGACGCAGGCCGTACAACAGACGGATGACACATTTAAGTTTATGCTGGCAAGTAATATTGAGGAGGCAGGGCTTGCGGAGCGGCTGAACCTCATGATGGAAGAAATCGTGATGCAGGGCGATAAGATTGTGAAACGCATGGATGTGCGCGACATGAAGAGGTACCGTACACTTATCAAGGAGTTCATGAATGAGATTGTGAACCGTTCCCACAAATTTTCGCGGGAAAATTTTTTGGACAGGCGTGGACGCCACAGGGTTTATGGGATTATCAGGCTTGTGGATGAGAAGCTTGATGAACTTGCGCAGGAGCTTGTGAATGAGGAATGCGACAAGATTGCAATACTTGCCAGGGTTGATGAGATAAGGGGACTTTTACTCGACATTTTTACATAATGACGTCGATTTCCAAAATACCTGAAAGGGACAAGTGCAGATATGGAATGCGTGACATGGAATGATGTGGTGGGACTGACGCAGCTGACGGAGAATCTTCAGAATGCCATCAGGCACAATAAAATATCGCATGCGTACCTGATACAGGGGGAAAAGCTGTCGGGAAAGCGCATGGTGGCAGATATCTTTGCGAGGGCGCTTCAGTGCGAGTGTGACAGGGAAACACAACAGCAGGCGACCCTGTTTGATTTTGGGGCAGGAACGGATGGTGCAGGGACGGACAAAAATGACACTGATGTCAGAATAAAGCCCTGTAACCAGTGCAGGTCATGCAGGCAGGCAATGAGCGGAAACCATCCTGATATTATATATGTGGAGCACGACAAGCCGAACGTGATATCGGTGGACAATATCCGCCAGCAGGTGAATGGGGATATTGCCATCAAACCGTACAGCAGTGTATACAAGATATATATTATAGATGAAGCTGAAAAGATGAATGTGCAGGCGCAGAATGCACTGTTAAAAACGTTGGAGGAGCCGCCGGAGTATGCGGTTATCCTGCTGCTTGCCACGAGGGTCGAGGCAATGCTTCAGACGATTTTGAGCAGATGCGTGGTGTTAAATACAAAGCCGGTACCGGAGGATACGATAAAGAAATATTTGATGCAGAGGATTGAGATACCGGATTACCGGGCCTCCATATGTGCTTCCTTTGCGAGGGGAAACGTCGGGCGCGCGATTGAGCTTGCCTCCAACGAGACGTTTGACCATATGAAGTCTTCTGTAATTGGCATGATGAAAAATATCAGGGATATGGAAGTCAACCAGATTGCCGCGGAAATCAAAAAAATTTCCGAGGAAAAATTTGACACGAATGATTATTTGGATTTGTGTTTTATCTGGTTTCGGGATGTGCTATTATATAAGGCGTGCGGGGCAGGAAGTGACAAACGTTTTATTATTTTTAAGGAAGAAATGTCTGACATTGCCGCTGCATCGAGGCGCTACAGCTACGAGGGAATCGAAAAAATTGTGCACGCCATAGACCGGGCAAGGAGCAGAATCAGTGCCAATGTGAATTTTGAACTCACAATGGAGCTGATGCTGCTTGATATGAAGGCGGGGTAGTATGGTGAAAACACAATGACAGAAAAGTGAGGTAGATAGATATGGTAAAAGTGATTGGTGTGAGATTTCGGACAGCGGGAAAAATTTATTTTTTTAACCCGGTGGATTTTGAGATAAAGCGTGGCGACCATGTGATTGTGGAGACTGCACGCGGCATAGAATACGGGACAGTCGTGGGGAACCCGAAGGAGATTGAGGAGGAGAAGGTCGTCCAGCCGTTAAAGCCTGTGCTCAGGATTGCGACAAAGCGTGATATGGAACAGGAGGCGGCGAACAAGCAGAAAGAAAAGGATGCCTTTAAAATCTGCCTGGAGAAAATTAAGAAGCACAACCTTGAGATGAAGCTGATTGATGCGGAATATACGTTTGACAATAATAAGGTGCTGTTTTATTTCACAGCAGATGGCAGGATTGACTTCCGGGAACTGGTGAAGGATTTGGCATCTGTATTTAAGACAAGGATAGAGCTGCGCCAGATTGGTGTGCGCGACGAGACAAAGATACTGGGCGGCATCGGCATCTGCGGCAGGCCGCTCTGCTGTCATTCACACTTGTCGGAGTTCGTGCCGGTTTCCATCAAGATGGCAAAGGAGCAGAATCTGTCGCTGAACCCGACAAAGATTTCGGGTGTATGCGGGCGTCTGATGTGCTGCCTGAAGCATGAGGAGGAGACCTACGAGTATCTCAACAGAAAGCTTCCAAATGTGGGCGATTTTGTCACAGCCGATGACGGACTCAAAGGGGAGGTACACAGTGTCAATGTGCTCCGCCAGCTGGTCAAGGTCATTGTCGAGGTGGACGACGAGAAGGAGATTCATGAGTACAAGGTAGAGCAGCTGCGTTTTAAAAGACGTCACAGGAGAGACAAAAATGACAGCATGAGCGATGAGGAGCTCAAGGAATTAAAGGAGCTTGAAAAACTCGAAAAGCAGGAGAAGCATGACGCGAAATCAAAGCTTGAGGATAACTGATATGGAAGTGCTGCTAAGGGAAAATGAGCGCGTGGATGATTTGCAGCGCAACGGCTACAGGATTATCCAGAATCCTGCGAAGTTCTGCTTTGGCATGGACGCGGTGCTGCTTAGTGGTTTTGTGCGGGTAAAGCAGGATGCGGATGTCCTGGACATGGGAACAGGAACAGGTATCATACCGCTTCTGCTGGCGGCTAAGACGCGGGCAGCGCATATCAGTGCCATCGAGATACAGGCGGAGAGCGCGGACATGGCAAGGCGCAGTGTACAGCTCAACAACCTCACGGATAAGATTGATATTGTGACGGGGGATATCAGAGAAGCAGACAAAATTTTCCATGCTGCTTCTTTTGACGTGGTGACCTGCAATCCGCCCTATATGATTGGAAAACATGGGATTGCCAATCCGGATGCGCCCAAGGCGATAGCGCGGCATGAGATTTTGTGTACCCTTGAGGACGTGGTCAGAAACGCCGCCAGGCTTTTAAGGACGGGCGGCAGCTTTTTTATGGTACACCGGCCGTTTCGGCTGGCTGAGATTATTACGGTGATGACGGCATACAAGCTGGAACCGAAACGCATGCAGCTGGTTTATCCCTATGTGGACAAGGAGCCGAATATGGTTCTTATCGAGGGCTGCAGGGGTGGCAGGCCGCGTATGACGGTTGAAAAACCCTTGATTGTGTTCAAGGAACCGAATGTCTACGCGGATGAAATTTGTGATGTGTATGGATTTTAATGATTTGGTGGTGTGACGGATGACAGGAAAATTGTATTTGTGCGCGACCCCGATAGGAAACCTGGGGGACATGACGCCGCGGGTGGTGGAGACACTGCAGATGGTTGACGTGATAGCGGCAGAGGATACGAGAAACAGTATCAGGCTGCTCAATCATTTTGACATCCATACACCGATGACAAGCTATCATGAGTATAATAAGGTTGAGAAGGCTGTCACCTTGATTGGACAGATGAACCAGGGGAAAAATGTGGCACTAATAACGGACGCGGGGACGCCTGCCATCTCTGACCCGGGGGAGGTGCTTGTGCGTATGTGCCATGAGGCCGGCATTGTGGTGACTTCGCTTCCGGGGGCGGCAGCGTGCATTACGGCTTTGACGTTGTCCGGTCTTTCCACAAGGCGGTTTTGTTTTGAGGGCTTTTTGCCGTCTGACAAAAAGGAGAAGAAAGATATTCTGGAAGACCTCAAAAAAGAATCCCGGACGATTGTGCTATATGAGGCGCCGCACCATCTGGTGCGTACACTGGATGACCTGTATGAGGCGCTGGGCAACCGAAGGCTGACAATTTGCAGGGAGCTGACGAAAAAGTTTGAGGAGGTAATGCCTACCACGATTCAGGATGCCCGCACCATATACGGGACCGACGAGCCCCGCGGAGAATACGTGCTTGTAGTAGAAGGGAAGAGCCTTGCCGCATTTAAGAAGGAACAGGAACAGGGCTGGCAGGAGATTCCGATAGAGGAGCATATGAAACAGTATGAAGCACAGGGTCTCGAGCGCAAGGAGGCAATGAAAAAGGTGGCGAAGGACAGGGGAATTTCCAGGCGGGAGGTTTATCAATATTTATTAGATTTGGAAAATATATGAAAACATATTGACAAATACTTTTAGTGATAATATACTTCTGAATAGTTGGTATTATGTCATAAAAGGAGCGTTTTTCATGGAAAGATTATTTGAAATTATTGAGGAGCAGCTGCATACGACAGGCGTGGAGCTTACGGAGGACTTGACCCTGAAGGATGATCTTGGTGCGGATTCGATTGACCTGGTTGAGCTGGTCATGGCACTTGAGGAAGAGTATGGCATTGAGGTTTCGTATGAGGAGCTGGAAAAGAAAGTCAAGACAATTGGCGACATTGTTGAATTTTTAAGAGAACAGGGAGCAGATATCTAATAGGTATCTGTTCTTTTTTATGCACAGGGGCACGTAAGGAAATTAGCAGCTTCGCTGCACGTGCCCCGCGCGGCGAGTAGTGGAGAAGGACGATCCCCTACTCGATTGTATACGGGCACGTAAGGAAATTAGCAGCTTCGCTGCACGTGCCCCGCGCGGCGAGCGAGTAGGGAAACGACAGGGAAACGGTCAGATTTGGGAAAATGGGGGCATATCAGGGAAAACCAGCAGGGAAACTGCATGAATTTGTCGAACGATTCTGCCTGAAAACATCTTGTGGGAATCTTTGGAAATGATTATACTTATATCCAGTAAACAAAAAAATGCATATCATTTTCAGAGAGGGAGAGATGACCATGACGAAAGAAACTACAATTTTGATACTGACACTTGTCCTTATGGCTATTGGAATACTGTATCAGATAGCAATAGGCGTGATTTACCAAAGAATGATACAGCAGGCGGACACGCTTTCCGGCACGGAGAATAAGCTGCTTACGCAGTGCAAGGAGCGTTTTATCAACTGCTATAAGTTAAACGGCGGTGTCGCAAACATTCCTGTGTTTGTGGACAAGTATATTAACCGCATCCGTGTGCTGGGAATGAGCATCAATTTTATGAAACATCTTTCGGGCCAGCTGATGCTGGCTGGGGTCTTTGTCGCTGGCTTCGGTGTGTTTACTGGCATTGTCGAGGGAAGCAAATTTGTTGACTTGCTGCCTTTTTATATAATCAGTCTGTTTGGCATTTACCTGTACCTGAGCGCCATGTCCATCGTGGACATGCCCAACCGCAGAAAAATGCTTAAGACCAACCTTACCGACTATCTGGAAAATACGGTTGCACAGAGGCTGGAACATGGCATTGTGGAAAAGGAGAAGCTTCTGTGGGAGCTGGCGCAGGAGAAAAGCGCCAAGGCAGAGCGGAGAAGAGAGGACACAGAATCTGTTGCCGACGACGAATCCGAGAAAAAGGTACCTCTTTTTTCACAGGAGGAGGCACATGAGCTGGAGGAACTGCTGCGCACAATCATAGGAAATAAAGCGTAATGTAACAGGAAGCCGAAGGCTGAACTGTTACGTGTAATACATTTAATTAATTTCATGCAGCAATTGATTTATGTGGAAAATTTTGCTAAAATAGAAAATATAGGGCGCCTGATAAATAAAATTGACATAATTTTGTATATAACAGGGCGGGCTGGTAATGATGAAGTAATAAGTATCAATTGTTTAAAGTAAAGGAGAATGCAGATGAGTAAGGTAACGTTTGATTATTCAAAGGCAGCGCAGTTTATCAGTGAGCATGAAGTTGAATACATGAAAAAGCTGACACTTGACGCAAAGGATGTACTTGTGAACAAGACGGGTGCAGGGAATGACTTTCTGGGATGGATTGATCTGCCTGTGGATTATGACAAGGATGAGTTTGCAAGAATCAAGGAAGCGGCAAAGAAGATACAGGGCGACAGTGAGGTACTTCTCGTTATTGGTATCGGTGGTTCTTATCTGGGTGCAAGGGCGGCAATTGAATTTCTGCGCCATGGCTTTTATAATATGGTGGACAAGAGCATCAGAAAGACGCCGGAAATTTATTTTGTGGGAAATTCAATCAGCTCAACCTATATCAGGCATTTGACGGATGTCATCGGTGACAGGGATTTTTCCATCAACATGATAAGCAAGTCCGGAACAACGACGGAGCCTGCGATTGCATTCCGAGTATTTAAGGAAATGATGGAGAAAAAGTATGGCAAGGAAGGCGCGGCAAAGAGAATTTACGCGACTACGGATAAGGCGAAGGGGTCACTCAAGAATCTTGCCACAGAGGAAGGCTATGAGACATTTGTGGTTCCCGATGACGTGGGCGGCCGTTTTTCCGTGCTGACCGCGGTTGGCCTGCTTCCGATTGCAGTGAGCGGTGCGGACATTGATAAGCTGATGGAGGGTGCTGCAAGTGGAAGAAAGCGCGCGCTGGAGCTTCCTTTTGAGGAAAATGATGCCATGAAGTATGCGGCAGTCAGAAATATCCTGCTGAGAAAGGGCAAGGCTGTCGAAATCCTCTGCAACTATGAGCCGAGTGCACATTATGTGTCTGAGTGGTGGAAACAGCTTTTCGGCGAATCCGAGGGGAAAGACCAGAAGGGACTGTTCCCGGCAAGCGTTGACCTGACGACAGACCTCCATTCCATGGGACAGTTTATCCAGGATGGCTCGAGGGTGATGTTTGAGACGGTCCTCAATATTGAGAAGGCAAGGGAGGAGATTACCATCGGTACAGAGCCAGTTGACCTTGACGGACTCAATTACCTTGCCGGAAAGACGGTGGATTTTGTCAACAAGAGCGCCATGAACGGAACGGTACTTGCGCATACGGACGGACAGGTTCCGAACCTTATGGTCAATATGCCCGAGGTCAGCGAATTCTATCTCGGCGAGCTGTTTTATTTCTTTGAGTTTGCATGCGGCCTGAGCGGATACCTGCTTGGCGTAAATCCGTTCAACCAGCCGGGTGTGGAGAGCTATAAGAAGAATATGTTTGCACTTCTTGGAAAGCCTGGATATGAGGAGGCAAGGGAAGAGCTTTTAAAAAGATTATAAAGAGATTATTGAAACAAAAACCATACAGTCTGTTGTATGGTTTTTGTTATGCCTGTATAGTTTCGATAAAATTTGCTGCAAATACTGTAAACTTGCAGAATTTCTGCCGATATACATATATAAGAGATAATGTGGACGATTTTTCCGCACATCCTAAAGATTGGAGGGATATAGTATGACGATCGAGTTTACACGCGAAGACCTGCTGAAAAATATTTCGCAGAATGGTTATGCATATAGAAACACCCATGTGAAAAAAGTGACAGAAGTAAATGAGGATGTCGAAATGTTTCAGGGCAGTATGAGCGCTTTTAAGAAGCCTGTAAAATGGCTTAAGAAGTACTCATCGGGAGAGAGCTCAAAGACCAGGCTTGAGAAAGAAATCAAGTCGCTGTTAAAGACATATAATGAAATGAACCAGAAGGCAGACGGCATAGAAGACAAGGACTTACAAAAACAGATGTCCAAGCTTGAAAAGCTGTTTACGGATAATAGCAAGGCATTAAAAAAGATAGGCATCGATAAGGAGAACGGAAAATATAAGTTAAACAGCGATACCCTGAAGGATGCGGATGAGAAAGATATCAATGCGCTGCTTGTCGGTCATGAATCCTTTATGAGCAGCGTGGACAGGGTACTGCGTAAGGTAGAGTACAGCGCTGATGACGCACATTACAGCAGGGTGAACAGGAAGATAACCAATGTTACAAATTATGATAAGGCGTCGGTGACACTGGCTGGATTTATGACGCTTGCGCAGCAGACGCAGTCTGTGATAAGCCAGTATAACAATGTTGTCCAGTCGGGAAACTTGTCGGCGGATGACGAGAAAAACATAAAAACCGATTTGATGTATTTTGCAGTATCGGTATATAAGACCTACAGCGGAAAAGAGGAGACGGGAAGTCTCGAACAGCTGAACAAGCTTTGCAAGGACAATGAGGATAAGCTGAACAAGCTTGGCATTACATTTGATGCGGATTACTCAAAATTGTCATTTGCGGAAGACACGGATTTGGAGACGGCACAGTTCAGGCAGGCGTATGATGAACTGTTTGGGGAAAATGCGGAATTTGGAAAAAAGGTTTCGGAATATACCCTGAATGTGTTTAACGGTATTATCAAACCGGATAAAATTGGTGTGTCGATTATTGATATGTCAGTGTAAATTAAAAGGGACTGTTGTCAGTCCCTTAATAATTTTTCAGGTGATTCAGTTCTTCTGCGGCAATGGTTTTTTCAAGCCATTGGTAGCGGAACAGGGCGTAGCCGTTGTAACCTAGTTGTTTTGCAGTGACATACTGGTAGGCGAGGTTCGTGTCGCTGGCTGCCCATCCAAGGTCGGTTTTGGAATTGGTTCCGACCCTGTAGAGTGCAAGACCGACATAGATGGGAACCCCGCTTTTGTTTATTTTTATCCATGCGCTGCATCTGTCGGTAAACATTTGCTTTACACCGCTGCCTGTCATGTAGATATCGGTCCAGTATATCTGGGGCATGATGTAGTCGATATATCCCGGCGCAGAGAGCCATGTGTCGATGTCCGCGCCCTGGCCGCGGGCATTGTCGGGATTTCCTGCCGGGCTGATGCCAAATGTGCAGGCAGGCTTTGCAGATTTTATGGTCTGGTACACTTGCAGGATTAGGGCATTGACATTTGCCTTTTTGGACGTAATATCTAAGTGGTCTGCCATTCCTGGGACATAGAAGTAATCGTCAAAGTGTATTCCGTCAACATCATATTTGCGAACGATTTCCCGGATGCCGTTCGTAATCAGATCCTTTGTTTCTTTCCGTGCCGGGTCAAGGGCAAGGCAGATCTGGCCGCCAGGCGCTTTGTACTCGATTGTGTAGGGGCGGAACTGCTCATAGAAGGGCGTTGCCTTGAAGCTGGCTGTCGACTTGTTGTCGCGGGAGAGGCGGTAAGGGTTAATCCATGCCTCAAACTGTAGGTTCTTCTGGTGGGCAAGGTTTACCATAATCTGCAATGGGTCATAGCCGGGATGGCTTCTGTCAGTGGAAAGCGATGCGGACCACGGATAATAATCGGAGGGGTACATGGCATCCCCCATGGCGCGCACATGCACGATTACGGTGTTCATGCCGTATCTGGCAACATTATCGTACATGGAGGAAAGCTTTTGTGTAAATTCCTGCTCACTTTTATCCTGAAGGGTTTCCTCAATGTCCAGAAAGGATATCCAGCAGGCTTTTTTGTCGGCGGCATTCGGTGCGGCTTCGGCGCGGAGCGCCGTGGCGGGTGACAGGGTCAGCAGCAGCACGGCAGTCAGTAGTGCAGCCAGTATTTTTTTCCGAATTTTTTTCATAAAACATCATCTCCTTGTCTGGTAAGTGTCTGAAATTATTGTGATAAGTAATTTTTCAGTAGTTCCGAATATGTATGTTTCGGTAGTCTTTTGGGGTAACCCCATATTTTTCCTTAAAAAGGGCATAGAAATGCGTGCGGTTTGTGAATTTCAGCCTGGCAGCTATCGCACTGATGGATTCGCTGCTCTCCGTCAGGTACTGTGCCGCTTTTTTCAGGCAGAATGTCATGCCGTAGTCATAGAGGCACATGTCGGTAAACTTGTTGACAATGCGGTTCAGGTAATCCCCGCTGTAGTGGAGCATCTGCTCCAGCTCGGTTCGTGTCATGCGTCCGTCGCTTGCCTCAAAAAGGCGGGTAATGCGTGCAAAGAGCAGAAAGTCACTATTTTTATCAAGCCGGATACTGGTACAGTGGTAATGGTCCGGGGAGGACAGATAGGATAAAAAGGCGCACAGCAGACCACGGATTTGGTACGAAGCGCCAAAGTCGGGGAATAAAAGTGTGTGCACCATGGTTTCTGCCATGGAGTGCAGGCGGAGGGCAGGCAGATGGTTCTGGTATGCCGGAATAAAGTCAAGGTAAGCCCGCTCGCCGAGATTTTTCAAATCCGCAGTGATAAAGTGGTAGAGTGCACTGTCGTATATTTCTTTTTCAATGGAAAAGAGCGCGTTCTGTGCATAGGCAAACAGTTCTGTCACGAAATCCGGTGACAGACCAATATACAAAACCCTGCACTGGGACTGATAGTGTTCCATATGGCGCAGGTTTCTGCTGATAAGACAGCAGGAGCCTGCCGAGTAAAGATAGTCTTTTCCTTCTATGCGCTGGATAATTTGTCCTTCCAATACAATCACAAATTCAAAGAAATCATGAAAGTGCGGGGCATTTTTGGTGTAGGAATAGTTCTTTTTGGACAGCGTTTCCTGATACAGGACGGCTTTTTCAAATGACAGTGTAATAATGTTTACGTAGTCTTCTGGTCCGGAGCCGTCGCAGTATTCCAGCGTGAGCTGAAACGGCACGTTCATATGGTAAAAGCGGCTGAAATCACTTTCTCCGTTCTGGACCTTGATGGAGGAGTCGCGGCTGTCCAGGGCTTTCTGCATATCCAGTTTGGCATCCTTTTCCATATTAATCCCCCATGCCGCCTTGGGCGGCTCAAATAGATACTGTGTGAAATTTTAATACTTCTTAGATAGCGTCTTTTGCTGCCTTAGAAGTATTTTCACACTATCCTCCGTTTTGTCTTCCTAAATCCTTTGTTTTTCCGCCATTTGCCTTTACCATCTGGCGCCATCCCATCTGTGCCGCCATCCTGTAGAGAAATCTTGGAAAGGCAATTGATACATACTGGTTTTCCTGTGTTCCGTGCGCGCAGATTGTGTCTGCCATCGCGCGAAGCGCTTTTTCAACCGGTGCTTTTGGACCGTGACCGTTTTCCATGGTCGGCATCTGCATAAGGGCACCGCCGCCGCCGACACCAATGCCGCCGCCCCAAATCAGCCCCGTTTTTGCGCACCAGTTCTGCAGGACGCATAGTGCGGGATCTGCCTGGATACCCTCGTAAAAACCACAGTTTACAATGCCATGGACATGTATGCTGTGATTCTTCCAGTTCGCGGATTCCAGCTGCATCAGACATGACAGCAGGTGTGCCGGAATGCCGTCCACATAGAGCGGGCATGCAAACACGAGGACTGCGGTGTTTTGCAGCTCCACTATTATTTTATCTGAAATGGCAGGTATATTGCAACTGTATTCTGCAATTTCGGGCTTTAAGGATTCAGGTGCCGTGTTGATGCCAGTGATATATTTTTGCAGGTCTGCCAGGAGGGTGCCGCTGGCGCTGCGATTGGTTTTGGGACTTCCGTTTATCAGTGCTATTTTCATAAGGTTATGTTCTCCAGTTCTTTTGCTGTTTTGTAAAAACAGATATTTTTGACCAGTCCGTCATAATTGTCCGCGTTTGCGGCTATGATGGCTCGCGCAGTTTGTTCTTCCGCCTGTGTGATGTTGTCGCCATAAAAATATGCGGACAGGGAAATGACATTCTGATATCTGCGTTTATGGTGCATCTCGCCTTTTCGGAGCACAAAGTCCGGATGGATGTAGGAGATTGCCCTGTCCTGAACCATTTTTACAAATGGGCTTACACTGCCATAGCAGCACTTGCTAATCAGGATGAGCTCGGAGCATCTGCCCATCCTGGCTCCTGTGGTTTCATACCCGTCATGAATGACGCATGTTCCCGGCGTCTTGACCCAGCAACCGAAACAGCCGATGCAGTGGTGGATATTTCCGTGTGGCATGATTACCTGATAGTCGCCTTTGATGAAAAGACGCAGGGACGTGTTAAAATCTTTAATGTCTGTGATAATTAATTTCATCGTTTTATTTCCTCCATACCTTAGATTAACACAAATGTGGCTGGAAAGCATTAAGGGGAGGTTAATTTTTGATAAAAGTGGAAGCGCAGTTTTGCGGGCTTGGGACGTGTTAAGATGAGTAAAAATTTGATAATAATATACACATAATATACAGATTCATATCATGTCTATCGCCCTGACAAGGTCGTCGAGGCTCTTTTTTATGTATACCTTGTTTGTCACGTCTTTCTTGGCGTGTCCGAGGATTTCCTTGATGCAGTTCTGGTTGACGCCAGCCCTGTCCATCATGGTGGCACAGGTATACCGCGTATCGTGCGGAAGGTGCTTCAGGTTCAGGCTTTCCATGGCTGGCTGCCAGATGTCCTGCATGAAGAGGGTGCGCGAGTAGCGCCTGCCATCATGGCGCAGCAGATAGCCGTTTTCGCAATATAATTCCGAAACAAAGGGGAGTATCTTGTGTGCAATTGGGATTACGCGGTCTCTGCCTGCATCCGTTTTTATTCCTCCGGTCATGTGGCGGCTTTCAAGGAAGACATTCTGGCATTTCATGGATAACAGCTCCTCGATGCGCAGCCCGGTATAAATCATTATCAGGACAATCCGGATATTTCCGTCACTGGAATGTTCCCACAATGATGCAATCTCGCTTTCTGAAAATGTGTCATGGATGGACTCGGCGCTCTTTTTATAATTGAACTCGACATCCCCTATGAAGTTTTCATCAATATATTTCTGCTTCCTGGCAAAGTCAAAGACGCTGTAAAGTACTGTGCTGAGGTTGTTCACCGTGGAGCTGGACATGGATGTGGCGCTGTCTGCAATGTCCTGTATGTCCTGAAATTTGATGCAGTTGAGTTTCTTTGTATGGATGGAGTGGCAGCGTTTAAAAGCGGCATTGTAGGAACACGACAGCTGCCTTGACACGGTGCCCTTCCGGCTCTCAATCTGTTTCAGGTGCCGGTCAAGCCATAAATCATAACATTCCGCAAAGGTCGGGCAGGAATTGACATTGGAGGTTTTCACGGGCATGCCTGCATTGTACTGTGCCAGCAGCAGCTGTGCGTCTTTCTTTCCCTGCGGCGTTCGCTCAAAATATCCAAGGTATTTGTACTGGGGGATTTCCCGGCAGTCCTCCGTCAGCTTCACGCCATTCGGCACCCTTACGGCAATCGGGCGGCGGCGGTTCTTCCCAAGGTCGACAATCCCCCCATATCCGTTGGGGTTTTTCATTTTCATGGTCGGTTTCCTCCTTAAAAAGTGTATAAAAATAACAGCCAGCGGAAATAACGCTTGCAGGCTGCTCCTGAAGATGGTACAATATGGTTGTGAATGATATAGTATCTTCTTCAGGATGTATCTTATCAGAAGCCGTCCGGTGCTCCAACACTGGGCGGTTTTTTGCTGGTTGCGACGTCACAATAAAAGGTATTAATTACCTCATTTTTTCCTTAAAAAATTCAGTACGCTTGAAAGTATTGCAGTATTTTTAGGTTTTACAAGGTTACTTGCTATATGTCTATAATTATTTATGATAATCTTTATATATGGTGAAGCGTCAAAATAAGCTGACTGTATCATGTCATCTATTGCCAATTTAAAATATGCCCTATCAAATACAACATATTGCAATTCGGTATTGTTATATATATCATCTACCATGCATTCGGAATAAAAACCAGAAAGTAGCACTATTTTTTGTATTGTATATATATTGAAAATGCAACATTGATTTTGGTTTAGTCTGTCACATAGTTCGGTAATGCCATCTATTTCAATATACTTTGGGTCAAAATAGTATCCTCCTAATAAGTTGGTATCAATGTAGAGCTTCATTAATATAGATTTGAGGGCATCTTCTTTTCGACCTAAATTTTCACATATTTCAGAAAAAATTTTGTAGTCAATAGAAGATATTCCATTTGTGCTAAATCTATCTATAACTCCATTCTCTAATTTCTTCTGCTGGATTAAATAAGCAGTTTCATAGAAGCCTCGTATTATACCATTATTTTTTCTATATCTGAAATAGTTGTCCAGACCTAGATTATATTCCCAATTTCTATGTAATTCATACAGGTCAATATTATCATTATAATGTTTCATACCCTTTTCTGATAAAAAATATCTTTTGTCAGATTTTAGAAAGGTAAAAATATCATCATCCGATAATGCAGAAATAAGCCGTTCTACAAGTTCATCTTTCTTTCCAGTAACCTTGAGTCCTCGTTTTGAAAGAAGTTCTTTTAATTCAGGGACTTTGTAATATGACAGTGTTTCTTCAATTGTTGGTTTTCTAAGATAATCATTATGCAAAAGCCAATTGTCAAGCTTTTCGGGATTGGTTATTTGACATTCATACATATATGCGACAATATAACCAGTTCCTATCTCTCTTCCTTTTAAATGGCTGTCAAGTAACATCTCTATTGCATATTCTTCGTTTATATTCATGTTATTCCTCTTTCCAGTACGTTTTTGCCAAGCATTTTAGATACTTAGTCTGTCGGCATTTTGTCAATGACCTTACCCATACACTTGGCAGTTTCATTTAGTGGAATATTCCTAGCAGCAGGGTTAATAGAGAGCAGTTCTGTTTCTCCTAGCTTTTTGACATAGCTTTCGTTGTCTACCCTAAATATGCCAATATCTCCGATTTCAATGTTCTCTGTCATTTCAACAAGCAACATATCCCCATCGTGGAAAGTTGGTTCCATGCTGTTACCATTTACGCCAATAGCATAATCAACTTTTCTATATTCAAGCGTGTTTGGTATCTCAATTCGCTTTGTAGGTGGCATATCAAAAATAATTTGTCCTGTTCCGGCTGATGCCACACGATAGTAATAGTTAATTATGCGCATATCAATATTAGATTCGTTATTGCCATCAGTAGTTTCGAGTTTCTTTATGTATTCAGATTGTTTTTGCAGTTCGTTCACTCTTTCGGATTCTCTGTTTAATTCATAGTCAATATGATTCTTTCCTTTATCATCAAGGGAACGATACATTTCAATCATATTCCATTCTTTATAGTTTAAATCTTCATCAGTAGAAAATTCTTTTACCAGATCACACTTATAAAATTCGCATAGCTTTATAAGCATTTCTCCTGAAGGCTCTGACTTTCCTACTTCCCATGAACTAAATGTAGATTGCGGAATTTTAAAATGTTCATATACATCTTTTTGGCTATATCCTGCTTTTAAACGCAGATCTTTTAACTTATTTGAGAAGTCTTTACTAGCCATCTATTCACCTCCTAGTAATTTAGTGTGCTCTCGGAAACTCGAACCTCTTGTTCTATAAGGCTTCAGAAATTTCCGAA
>CARTDA010000026.1:0-54743 GCA_949066965.1 uncultured Lachnospiraceae bacterium | reverse complement strand
TAATCGGAGAAATAGCCAAGTCAAGATGCGTCAGTTATTTTTCTACAGTTCCTAAATGAAGGTAATAAATTTTTAACAAATTGAAAGGATGGAAGAACCATGTTAGAAAGAGTAAAAGAAATCATCGAGGAGCAGTTAAACGTTGAAGGTGTGGAGATTACAGAGGAGACACGCTTCAAGGAAGACTTAGAGGCAGACTCACTCGACTTATTTGAGCTTGTTATGGCATTTGAGGAGGAGTACGGCGTGGAGATTCCTTCCGAGGATCTGGAGCAGATTACGACAGTCGGCTCAATCATCAAATATATGCAGGATAAAGGCGTTAACGCATAATTGCGCTGACAGGATTATAAAGCAGCCGTCTGATAGTCATCATAGAGTATCGGGCGGCTGTAATAGAAAAAACAGGAGCTTGTATGAAAACAAGAATTACAGAATTATTAGGAATTGAATATCCCATTATACAGGGCGGCATGGCATGGGTTGCCGAGCACAATCTGGCTGCGGCAGTTTCCGAGGCCGGCGGGCTTGGAATCATCGGTGCGGGCGGCGCGCCTGCGGAATTTGTCAGGGAACAGATTCGGAAAGTGAAGGAAGCGACACAGAAACCATTTGGTGTCAACATCATGCTGATGAATCCTGAGGCGGATGCCATTGCACAGGTTGTCGTGGACGAGGGCGTTAAGGTGGTCACGACAGGCGCCGGAAACCCGGGCAAGTACATGGAAATGTGGAAGGCGGCAGGCGTCAGCGTGATTCCCGTAGTGGCAAGCGCCGGAATGGCGAAGCTTATGGAGCGCGGCGGCGCGGATGCGGTTGTCGCGGAAGGAATGGAGAGCGGCGGGCATATTGGTTCCATCACGACAATGGCGCTTGTCCCCCAGGTTGTCGATGCGGTCGGCATTCCTGTCATTGCTGCGGGCGGCATCGCGGACGGCAGGGGATTTGCGGCGGCATTCATGCTCGGCGCGGAGGCAGTGCAGCTTGGCACGCGCTTTGTGGCGGCAAAGGAGTCCATTGTGCATGAAAATTACAAGGCAATGCTCATCAAGGCAAAGGATATTGACTCCGCAGTCACAGGCATGTCAACAGGGCATCCTGTCAGGAGCATCCGGAACAAAATGACCAAGGAATACTTAAAGATGGAAAAAGAGGGCGCTGACTTCATGGAACTGGAGAAGCTGACCCTTGGCTCGCTCAGAAAAGCCGTGACAGAGGGCGACGTGGTCAACGGAACGGTCATGGCAGGCCAGATTGCAGGGCTTGTGAAGAAAGAACAGCCCTGTAAGGAAATCATATCGGAAATCATATCGGAAGGGCTTGCGCTGATGCACAAGTTTTAGGGATGGAGTTTTATATAGAAAGGGGCGGCACGATAGAAATGAGCAGAATCGCATTTATTTTCCCGGGGCAGGGTTCGCAGTATGTCGGCATGGGAAAGGATTTTTATGATACATATGAGGAAGCAAAGGAAGTATACCGGCTTGCGGGCGAGGTATCAGGGCTTGACATGGAGGCGCTTTGCTTCACGGAAAATGACAAGATAAACATTACGGAATACACGCAGATTGCAATGCTTGCCACAGAGGTAGCGATTTTAAAGGTGCTTGAGTCAAAGGGTGTCCGTGCGGAGGTCACCGCAGGCCTGAGTCTTGGGGAGTACGGCGCACTGGCAGCGGCGGATGTCATGGACTTAAAGGACTTGTTCCATGTTATAAGGAAGCGCGGCATCTTCATGCAGGAGGCATATCCCACCGGCGGAGCCATGACAGCAGTGCTGGGACTTGACAGTGACAGGATTGAGGAAATCTGCCGCCAGACAGAAGGAATCGTGAGCATCGCAAACTACAACTGTCCCGGGCAGATTGTCATCACGGGCGAGGAGGCAGCAGTCACAAAGGCATCCGAGGCGCTCTCGGACGCAGGCGCAAAGCGCTGCGTGCCGCTCAAGGTCAGCGGGCCATTCCACTCGGAGCTGTTAAAGGGCGCCGGGGAAAAGCTTGAGAAAGAGCTTATCGGCATCAGGCTCAGGAATCCGTCCATACCGTATATCAGCAACCTGGACGCGCTGGACGTGACGGAGGCGGCGCCGATTAAGACGCTCCTGAAAAGCCAGGTGTCAAATTCGGTGTGCTGGCAGCAGTCTGTCGAGAAAATGATTGCGGACGGCATTGACACATTTATCGAAATCGGACCGGGAAAAACACTGAGCGGATTTATGAGAAAAATCAACAAGGATGTCAGGTGCATGAATATCGACAAGCTGGAAGATTTGGACAAGGTATTAGAGACATTGAAAGGAAAAGAGGAATAGGATGTTAACAGGAAAAATTGCCCTTGTAACGGGGGCAGGCAGGGGAATCGGCAGGGAAATCGCACTGACACTTGCAAAGAACGGCGCCACTGTCATCGTAAACTATAACGGCTCCAAGGAAAGCGCCGACGCGGTTGTCGCGGAGATCGAAAAAAATGGCGGGAGCGCCGAGGCAGTACAGTGCAATGTGTCTGATTTTGCGGCGTGCGAGGAATTTGTAAAGCAGGTGCTGGCCAAGTACAAAAAGGTCGATATCCTTGTAAACAATGCGGGCGTCACGAGGGATAACCTGATTATGCGCATGTCCGAGGATGATTATGACGCTGTTCTTGACACCAACTTAAAAGGCGCATTCAACATGATCCGCCATCTCTCCCGCAGCTTTATCAAGCAGAGAAGCGGTAAGATTATCAACATTTCATCCGTGAGCGGTGTGCTTGGGAATGCAGGACAGGCAAATTATTCGGCTTCCAAGGCGGGACTTATCGGACTGACCAAGAGTGTCGCAAGGGAGTTTGCAAGCCGCGGGATTAATGTCAATGCGGTGGCACCGGGATTTATCGACACGGACATGACAAAGAATATGACAGAGGATGCGAAGAAAGAGCTGGACAACATGATTCCCATGGGAAAAATGGGCACGACAAAAAACATTGCAGACCTTGTGATGTTCCTTGCGGGAGAACAATCAGACTACATCACCGGACAGGTAATCTGTGTGGACGGCGGGATGTGCATATAGAAAGGAAATAGGTTTTAACATGAAAAAGAGAGTAGTAGTAACCGGCATGGGAGCAGTAACCCCTATCGGAAACAGTGTCGATGCATTCTGGGACAGTGTAAAACAGGGAAAAATCGGTTTTGCTCCGATAACATATTTTGACACGGCTGATTTTAAGTGCAAGCTGGCAGCCCAGGTCAAGGATTTCAATGCGGCTGATTACATGGACAAGAAGGCGGCACGCAGGATGGAGCCGTTCTGCCAGTTTGCGGTTGCGGCGGCGAAGGAAGCCATTGAGGATGCGGGACTTGACATGACAAAGGAAGACCCCTACAGGGCAGGATGTGCCGTGGGGAGCGGTATCGGCAGCCTTCAGGCAATGGAGCGGGAACACACAAGGCTTGAGGAAAAAGGCCCCTCGAAAGTAGCGCCGCTTCTCGTCCCGCTGATGATATCCAACATGGCGGCGGGAAATGTCAGCATTGCATTCAACCTCAAAGGCAAGAGCATCAATGTGGTGACAGCCTGTGCCACAGGTACCAATTCAATTGGCGAGGCATTCCGTACCATCCAGTACGGTGATGCGGACATCATGGTGGCAGGCGGAACAGAGAGCTCCATCACACCGATTGGCATTGCCGGGTTTACGTCTCTTACGGCGCTTTCCACCTGTGAGGATCCGGCGCGTTGTTCCATCCCGTTCGACAAGGACAGAAGCGGGTTTGTGATGGGCGAGGGTGCGGGCGTTGTCGTGCTCGAGGAGCTTGAGCATGCAAGGGCGCGCGGTGCGAAAATTTATGCAGAGGTAGTGGGGTATGGATGCTCGTCAGACGCATATCACATCACCTCGCCGGCAGAGGATGGCGAAGGCGCCGCAACAGCCATGTTAAATGCTGTCAGGGATGCAGGCGCGTCGGCGGAGGACATCACCTACATCAATGCGCACGGCACAAGCACGCACCATAATGATTTGTTTGAGACAAGGGCGATTAAGCTTGCGTTTGGCAGCCATGCAAAGGATATCCGGGTAAATTCGACAAAGTCCATGATCGGGCATCTCCTCGGGGCTGCTGGCGCAGTTGAGTTTGTCACCTGCGTAAAGGAGCTTCAGGAGGGGTATATTCATCAGACCGTAGGCCTTATGGAGAGCGAGGAGGAAATGGACCTCGACTACTGTAAGGAGAGCAGCAGCGGGGCATTCACCTATGCGCTCAGCAACTCACTGGGCTTTGGCGGACACAACACAAGTATTTTGATAAAGAAATATTCGGAGTAAGTAACAGTTCAGCCTTCGGCTTCCTGTTACAGGCATCAAGCCATGCAAAACCACTTCGTGGTAGCTTGATGCATCTCAGCCACTACACATTCTTACGTGGCTTGTATAAGCCATAATTTGCAGCGCAGTGCAAAGTCCTAGGCTGAATTGTTACTGGAATAAAACAAATAGAAAGAAAAGGTGACACATATGTCAGTTTATACAGCAAAGGAAATCATGGAAATCATTCCACACAGACATCCGTTTATGCTGATTGATACAATTGAGGAGCTTGAGGAAGGTGTCAGGGCGCTTGGAAAAAAGTGTGTGAGTTTTAATGAACCGTATTTTGCAGGCCATTTTCCGGGGAATCCTGTCATGCCGGGCGTACTGATTATAGAAGCGCTCGCACAGGTCGGGGCAGTCGCCATGCTGGGGACACCGGAGATGAGAGGAAAGACCGCGTATTTTGCAGGAATTGACAAGGCGCGGTTCAGGCAGAAGGTACTTCCGGGCGATGTGCTGATGCTTGAGACAAAGATTATAAAGGTAAAAGGACCGGTCGGTATCGGGGAGGCTGTTGCCACCGTCAACGGAAAGGTTGCCTGCAAGGCAGAGCTGACATTTGCAATCAGCTGACGCAGGATTAGATTATTGCATGGAGGTTCATATGGATAAGTCAGAGCATGTAAAGAGCGGAAGAAGATTTCCCATCAATTTATACAATAAGCTGGAGGAAAGGCTGAGGAACAAGTCAGAGGACACACAGGAACAGGCAGAGGAAGTAAAAGCGGAGGACAAAAGTCAGATTAAGTGCCCGAAGTGCGGCAGAATGGTCGACCGCGCACGCGTTGTCAAGAAGAAATACGTATGCTATGAGTGTGGCGGGTATTTCCGTGTCAAGACCAATAACCGTATCCGTATGGTTGCAGACCCCAGGAGCTTTGAGCCATGGTTCGAGGATATGGCGGTCAGCAATCCGCTTGATTATGAAGGATATGAGGATAAGCTTGCGGCTGCAAGGGAAAAGACAGGTCTGAAAGAGGCAGTCACGGTAGGACGCTGCAAGGTGTTCGGTGAGGACATCGTGCTTGGTGTATGTGACTCCCGGTTTATGATGGCGAGCATGGGGCATGTCGTGGGTGAGAAAATCACAAAGGCGATTGAGCGTGCGACCGAGCTTCGTCTCCCGGTGTTTCTGTTCTGCTGTTCTGGCGGCGCCAGAATGCAGGAGGGAATTGTATCCCTGATGCAGATGGCAAAGACCTCTGCGGCAATCAAGAAACACGGTGATGCCGGGCTGCTGTACTGTTCCATCCTCACAGACCCTACGACAGGGGGCGTGACAGCAAGCTTTGCGATGCTTGGCGATGTCATTATGGCGGAGCCGGGCGCGCTTATCGGATTTGCAGGTCCCAGGGTCATCAAGCAGACAATCGGCCAGGAGCTTCCGGAGGGCTTCCAGACAGCGGAATTCCTTGTGGAGCACGGATTTGTCGACGGCATTGTGCTCAGGGAGAACCTGAAAAAGACCATTCATTTCCTGATAAAGTCCCATCAGGGTACAGGAAAGAAGACGTATGCGGATTTCTGTGAGGACCATGGTTTCCACTTTGAACTGAGCGAGGAATTAAAAGAGCAGTCATGGAAATCAAAACCGCGCAGCGCGTGGGAAAAGGTAAAGGCTGTCCGCCAGGTGGAACGTCCCGCGGCGACAGACTATATGGAGCATATCTTCGATGTGTTCGTGGAGGCACATGGGGACAGGGGATTCCATGACGACAAGGCGCTGATTGGCGGTATCGGATTTTTAGAAGGACAGCCGGTGACTGTAATCGCTGACCTGAAAGGAAAAGATTTCAAGGAGTGCCAGGAGAGAAACTTTGGCATGCCACTGCCGGAAGGATACAGAAAGGCACTCCGCCTGATGAAGCAGGCAGAAAAGTTCAACCGTCCGATAGTCAGCTTTGTCAATACGTCAGGTGCATTCTGCGGCCTTGAGGCGGAGGAGCGCGGACAGGGCGAGGCGATTGCCAGAAACCTGCTTGAAATGTCAGGGCTTAAGGTTCCCATACTCTGCATCCTGATTGGCGAGGGCGGCAGCGGTGGCGCGCTTGCAACGGCAGTCGGCAACGAAGTCTGGATGATGGAGAACGCGACGTATTCCATTCTTTCACCGGAAGGATTTGCCTCCATCTTGTGGAAGGATGCCAACAGGGCGCAGGAAGCCAGCGAAGTCATGAACATTACGGCACAGGATTTGAAGCGTCTTGGTGTCATCGAGCGCATTATCCCGGAGTTTGGCGGGGCGGACAAGAAGACAGCTGCGGCAATTGCAGGCTATATGAAAGAGCATATCAAGGAGTTTTTGGAGAAGTATGACGGCAGGACAGGCGACTCGATCGCGGAAGAACGGTACCAGCGTTTTCGGAATTTCTGATAAATAAGAGGATAAATCATGAGTGTAAATGAATTAAGGATAGGAGACCTTTGCGCGCGCATTCCCGTGATACAGGGAGGAATGGGCGTCGGGGTGAGCCTGTCGGGTCTTGCGGGGGCAGTTGCGGCGGCAGGCGGCGTGGGTGTCATCTCCACGGCACAGATTGGATTCCGAGACCCGGATTTTGGAAAGCATCCGATAGAATGCAACCTAAAGGCAGTCGGTGAGGAAATCAGGAAAGCGCGCAAGAAGGCAGACGGCGGCATTGTCGGCGTCAACATCATGGTGGCGACCAGAAGGTATGAGGACTATGTAAAGGCGGCGGTGGACGCAGGCGCTGACTTGATTATTTCCGGCGCAGGACTTCCCATGACACTGCCTGAAATTGCGGGAAATACAAGGATTGCACCGGTTGTTTCAAGCAGAAAGTCCCTGAGCGTCATTTCAAAATACTGGAAGAAAAAGTATGACAGGAAACCGGATTTGGTCGTGATAGAGGGACCTGAGGCAGGCGGTCATCTTGGATTTACCAGGGAGGAAATCGACGCGTACACCGTCACAGGAGAAAAAAATTATGACGACGAGGTAAAGGCGGTCATTGCGCTTGCAGACGAGCTTGAAGTACCTGCCGTGGTGGCAGGCGGCATCTATGAGCGCGCGGACATGGAGCATTATCTTGCAATGGGCGCCAGGGGCGTGCAGATTGCAACGCGTTTCGTGACGACGAGGGAGTGTGATGCTTCCGACGCCTATAAGCAGGCGTATATCGACGCAAAAAAAGAAGATATTGTGATTGTGAATAGTCCGGTGGGAATGCCGGGACGCGCGATACACAATGCTTTTCTGGACAAGGTGGCAGCCGGTGAACGCTTTATGAGGGGATGCAGGCAGTGCATCATTACCTGTAAACCGGACACGGCGCCGTACTGCATCACAGAGGCGTTAATCAATGCGGTGGAGGGCAGGCTTGACGAAGGACTCATCTTCTGCGGCAGCAATGCGTACAGGGCGGATAAGATAGAAACAGTGGCGGATATAATGGAGGAATTTTCATAATGACAATAAGAATCACAGGTACGGGAAGCGCCCTGCCGGAAAAAATAGTGACAAATTTCGATTTGCAGGAGCTTGTGGAGACCTCCGATGAATGGATACGTGAACGCACAGGAATTGCAGAGCGGCGGATTTCCACAGGCGACACCGTTGCCACGCTGTCAGCCGAGGCGTGCCGGAGAGCGCTGGAGATGGCAGGAAAGACTGCGGAGGAGGTAGAACTCATTCTTGTGGCGACCTGCTCGCCGGAAATGCTCCTTCCCTGCTGTGCCTGTCAGGTGCAGGATATCATCGGGGCATCCCATGCGGCAGCATTTGACCTGAATGCCGCCTGTTCCGGATTTTTGTTTGCATTGAACACGGCATATGCGTATATGCAGTCAGGCATCTACAGAAACGCGTTGATTGTCGGGAGCGAAGTGCTGTCAAAGGTTGTCGACTGGAGCGACAGGGGGACGTGCGTCCTGTTTGGCGACGGCGCGGGGGCTGCTTTTGTGGAAGCATCCGCGGAGGACATTGTCCGTGACAATGGGCGCAAAGTGGGAATGGAGTGCATGGTACAAGGCTCGGACGGCACAAAGGGGATGGTGCTTTCCTGCGCGGAGCGGCCTGTGAACAATGCGTTTATTTCGGAAAAGCAGACTGCCAGTCCATACATACAGATGAATGGACAGGAGGTTTACAAGTTTGCCACGAGACAGGTTCCGGCATGTATCCATGAAGCATTGGACAAGGCAGGAATCACGGCGGAGGATGTCGATATGTTCGTACTGCACCAGGCGAACGTGCGCATAATCGAGTCCGTTGCAAAAAGACTGAAGACAGACATCTCGAAATTTCCCATGAATCTTGACAAGATTGGAAATATGTCCTCCGCCACGATACCGGTGCTGCTCGACGAGCTGAACCGCGGCGGCAGGATACAGGACGGAAACAGGCTGGTGTTGTCCGGGTTCGGTGCGGGACTGACATACGGTGCAACTGTGATGGTCTGGTAATGGATGTGAACATGGTCAGTGCTCAGAATATGGAATGGAGGTGGAGACTGGTCAGCATGGAAAAGACTACGAGCAGGACATTAAATGAAATGCTGGTGAAGCTTTTTAACAATGTGATGGATGCGGAGGAAAAAGCGGTAATCACCGAGGAATTCAAGGACATCACGAACAATGACATGCATATCATAGAGGCAATCGGTATCGAGGAACCGCGCAGGATGTCGGATATTGCCAAGCGTCTTGATGTAACCATGGGTACACTTACCACCAACATGAACAGCCTTGAGGACAAAGGCTATATCATACGGGAACGGAGCAAAACTGACAAACGTGTCGTTTTGGTCGTGCTCACAAAAAAGGGAAAAAAAGCATTTTACCACCACAGGGATTTCCACAAAAACATGATTAAGTCCATTGTAAAAGACTTGAATGAGGAAGAAATGCGCGTGATGATAAAGTGTCTGATGAATCTGGGAAAATTTTTTCAGGACTGTGAAGAAGGGCAGGCTCCGTAAAGCGGGGACTGCCCTTTTCACTTTATGCACCATTGATTTCAACATTTACTGTCCGCACGTATCGTCTCAGCGGGTATTTCCCATCGTGCGACTCCGCACAATGCCCTGCAGATGCCTTTTCAAAATGGGAAGAAAGCCTTTGCAAAACCGGTGCAGCACGGAGACATCATCCGTATCGATAAATATGGTCTGGCAGGAGCTGCACAGAAGCTGCCTTGTCGCGGCAACATGTTTCTAAAATTAGGCGACCTTAAGAGATAGTCGAATATGTTTTTGAGTTGTGAAAAACAGAGAAGTCGTGTATAGTATTCATTAAAGGAAGCGGAGGTGGACTTTATGAAACGGCGATTTAATGTGACAGGCTCCTGCAGCCCGCAGCGCCATTACATGGTCAGGCTGGATGACAGGCTGGAAAAGATAAAGGAAGACTATGTTGATTATGGCAGTTATTTCGTCATCAACAGGGGCAGGCAGTACGGAAAGACGACGACGCTGAAGGCGCTTGCGAAATATCTTTCCGGGGAATATGTTGTGCTGTCATTGGACTTTCAGCAGATGGGGACGGAGGATTTTGCGGACGTTGCGACATTTGCGCATGCGTTTGCAAATGCCTTGATAGAAAAGCTTGAAATCAATGGGCTGGATGACAGAAAAGAACTGATGGAGCCATTAATGGAGGTCATGGACAGGGACGGCAACAGTTTGAAGGATTTATTCACTCGCCTGAGCAGGATGTGCAGAAACAGCGCACAGCCGATCGTACTGATCATTGACGAGGTTGACAGCGCGGGAAATAATCAGGTCTTTGTTGATTTTCTGGCACAGCTACGTGGCTATTACCTTGCGCGGGATGAGATGCCGATTTTTCACTCGGTAGTCCTTGCGGGAGTTTACAGCATTAAGAATCTGAAATTGAAGCTGCGTTCTGAGTCAGAACACCAGTACAACAGCCCATGGAATATTGCGGCTGACTTTAAGATTGCAATGAATTTTTCAGCAGAACAGACTGCTGCAATGCTGGGGGAATATGAAGCAGACCATCAGACGGGAATGGATGTGCATGCAGTCGCAGAAGAAATTGTTGCATATACGTCAGGCTACCCGGTATTGGTATCAACCATTTGTAAATATATTGATGAGGACTTGTTAGGACATGAATATTTTGAAAGTCCCCAGAAAGCATGGTCAAGCGTCGGTGTCGCGGAGGCTGTAAAAAATATATTAAAGGTGAGTACGCCGCTGTTTGAGAGTATGGTAAAGCAGCTGGATTTGTATGATGAGCTGCGGCTCATGCTGGAAAACATCATCTATCAGGGCATGAAGATACCATTTAGTCCGGATGAGAAGGCGGTCAGCATGGGCCTGATGTTTGGCTATCTGACAGAAAAAAACGGACAGGTAGCGATCGCGAACCGTATTTTTGAGATGTATCTGATGAATCTTTTTATGACCGAGGAAGCGGCAAGGAGTGAAGTCTACCTGAGGGGTGACCGTGACAGGATAGGATTTATCAGGGATAACAGGCTTGACATGTATCTGGTTTTGAAAAAGTTTGTCGAATATTTTCATGAAATCTGCGGTGATAAGGACGAAGACTTCATTGAAAAGAATGGGCGCAAGTTTTTCCTGCTGTACCTAAAGCCGATTATCAACGGCACAGGAAACTATTATATAGAAGCGCAGACAAGAGATTCAAGGCGCACTGACCTGATTGTGGATTATCTTGGCGAGCAGTTTATCGTGGAGCTGAAGATCTGGCATGGCAGCGAGTACAATGCAAGAGGGGAAAAACAGCTCACCGAGTACCTCGAATATTTCCACAAGGAACTGAAAGTTCCTTTGGATAAGGGGTATATGCTCAGCTTTAACTTTAACCAGAAAAAGGAAATCGGCGTGAAGGAGATACGGGCCGGAGGTAAAACGATTGTGGAGGCAGTCGTGTAGCCTAATAAGGAACTGTAGTATAAAAAGCGTTCAGTCATGGGCGCTTTTTCAGTTGCACATGGCACGACCAGGGAAAACACTTGAGGATGCCCTTGCGAGATAAAAATTTATACTGGAAACCGTTGCCAGATTATGTTAAAATGGTACTATTCAGACATTGCCGCTTTGCGGCTGCGGCTGGCGCAATGCTCACGGCAGATTTCGTCTGCCATGAGTATAACTACTGGAGGGATGAATATGGCAGCATTTACAGTGCAAGAGCTGGAGAGTATGATTGTTGTTTATATGGGGGATTACAAGACATCCCGCGGTGAAACAAAATTAATGACCAAAGATTTAGGGTCGTGTATTGGCGTCGCGGTCAGGGATCCCCATGTTGGCGTGGGAGGGCTTCTGCATGTGATGCTCCCACATTATGGAGGGAACGAAAGGGAATCGTTTGTTCCGGCGAAGTATGCAGATACGGGGCTTGACGAAATGATTCACACGCTTGTGATGCAGGGGGCGAAACGGGAACACCTGGTGGCGAAGATTGCAGGCGGCGCCCATATGATAAGAACTGCACAGGTACCTGAAAGCAGTGACATATCTTCGAGAAACCTTGAGGCGGTAAAGAAGAAGCTCGGTGAGATGGGCATTCCGGTGCTTGCGGCTGATGTGGGTGAGTACTGGCCAAGGACTGTGGTGTTTGAGCCTGGAAGCGGCAGTTTCCGGATTCTGACTCCCGGCAAGGAAGAAAAGCTTATCTGATGAATGAGAGAAAGGGGTGTGTGTATGGGAGAAGAATTGAACGAGATGGAGCTTTTGGAGCGCAACATCATTAAAAGCTACAATGAGCTGCTAAAGACACTGCTTGAGGAGGGTGATATGGACACGCTCGAGCGGGTTATCACGGACGATGCATACAGATATAAGCTGATGGATATGCATACCAGCAAGCTCAAAATAGAACATGAACTGTGAACAAAACAAAAAAGGAATACCACACAAAGGTATTCCTTTTTGCATATAAATATTTTTATTGATTCAACAGTGACAGGGCAAGCTTTCTCTTGTGATGGCGGTACATGCTTGCAAAACGGTTGTATACCCAGAAGCTCTCCACAAGGACATGGTTGAGGATGCCAAGCTTCCCCTTTACCGTACCCTCATAATATTCACCGCCAAATTTTGTCGCTCCCTTTTCCTTAATATATGTGACAAGCTCGGACTCGCTTGCAATCTCGTCCTTTAATTCGGTGTACGCAGTCCCTACACAGTCGGGATGGTGGGAATCGCTGCCGCCAAACATCGGAAGATTATATCGGAATGCAAGCTGGCGCGCCTCCATGTTGGATTCCCTTGACTCGCAGGAATTAAACGCCTCCAAAAAGTCAAAGTGTTTCATAATGTCAGGATTTCTCTTGTAAGCACGTGTGCGCGTAATGCTCAGGTGACGTTCTCCGCAGGGATGTGCGGGACCAAGAATACCGCCGTGCCTATGTACGACATCCTGCAAGACACTCACAGGAAGACCGCGGCATTCCATCAAAAGGAGTTTGACATGCTCCGGCAGAATGACGAGGATATGGCCGGCATCTATCGTATCGTACTCGATACCTTTCAAAACGACAAAATCGTCCGTTTCATTTTTTAAATGGTCGCGATATTCGCGATAACCGTTGTAGGAGTCATGGTCAGTTACAAGCATACCTTGAAAGCCCTTGGACTTCAGGATCTGAATATATTCAGAAATAGGTATTTTTCCGTCCAGGGAACCTTCCTTTGTGTGGCAATGCATATCTAATTTCATAATAGATGAAACCTCCAAATTGAAATAAACAAAAAATTAATACCCTCAATTACATAGTTTACTTGATATCGGACAAATAATCAAATATCAATTTATGGAAAGCTTGCAAAAAAATTAACAATTTTTTTTGCAATTCATTGGTAAAAATATAAACAGTCACAGATTCTTTAAGATTTTATGAAGATTTGCAATTGGAAGTTGACATTGGAAAACGCATATTCTATAATGATGAACTTAGGAACTGTCAAGAAATATTCGATTTGATATGGAGGATTATTATGAAAGAGAGGGCAAACAGCATTTGCAGGTCTGCTGCCGGGATGGTGACACAGTACAAGTCGCTTGTTATCATGGCAGTGTATGCAGTGTTTTATCTGGCAGCGTTTTTCTATCTGGAGAAACGCACTGTGGCAGTACATGAGATTAATTTTGGAATTGACGCGTATATACCGTTCTGTGAGATTTTTATCGTGCCATATCTGCTCTGGTTTGGGTATGTGGCGCTTACGGTTGTATATCTGTGCATCAGGGACAAGGAGGAAAGTGAGAAGCTGGTGGCGTTTCTGATGGCAGGCATGACTATTTTTATTGTCGTTTCCGCGGTGTTTCCAAACGGACACAACCTTCGCCCGACTTCTTTTGCAAGGGACAATATTTTTATTGATTTAATCAAAAACCTGTATCAGGCAGATACACCGACAAATATTCTTCCGAGCATTCATGTGTACAATTCGGTAGCCATTATGATTGCAGTTTGCAGGAGCAGGTGCTTTGAAGGGCACGGGGTTGTCAGGGCAGCCATGCTTGGGCTGGGTGCGAGCATCATCTGTTCGACAGTGCTGATTAAACAGCATTCAACGCTCGATGTGCTGCTGGCGCTGCTGCTGTCGGCGGTAATGTACTCCATCTGCTATAAGAGGGCAGGAGTCAGGGAAAAAAGCGTTTCCAAATATAAAAATATCTAGTGCTCCATCCAGTTAGAAAAAGGACATCTTCCGCGGATGTCCTTTTTCTTTTGATACATTCATTATTATTTTAAAATTTTCGCCGATGTGTTTAACATGACAAAACGAGAAATACTGTCGTAGTTTTCTTCCGGCAGGATAAAAACCTTTCGTCCGCTTCGTAGGCTGAGGGATACGGCATCGCTGCCGCTGTTTATCTCATCGCATATCTCATCAAAATTGTTTTTCAGGGAAGTGAAATCCATTTCTTTTAATTCTTTCATGGGGAATCCTCCTAATTCCTTCTTGGGATTGCCTGTATCATCCATTGGGGAATGGGATGGCAGGCATTGTGTAGGACTATATGTTTATAGTATACCCAATTTTTTCCAAAAATACAAGGGATTTTAAGAAATCCTCTGATTTTCCGACTGCTGCTTTTTCAGGGAAGGGACAAAGTCTTCAAAAATAAATAAATCAAAGCTTTCATTCACTTTTTCAAGCTCCTCCTGCGAGCGGACTGTCCATGCGACGCTCAGGCTTCTGTAAAGCTTGCGGCAGATATTTCTTGACAGCTCATTTTTATGTTTGCAGTTGTATGCGACAAAATCAGGCGAGGCATAACAGTTCCCGATCAGGTGCGACAGCAGGAAATATGGAATGTTCATCTTCTGGCGGGTAAAATCCTCGGACAGCTGTCCCCTGACAATATTGGGGCGGTGCATCTTGTACCACCGCACGGCAAGCGGGTGAAAGGACTCAATGCAGTACAGTCCTTTGTAATCGGCAAGGATGCCGTCACAGATACGGCACAGCTTGTCTGCATTATTTTCTACTTTGTATTCTATGATAAGCGGAACCCGCCCGTTAACCATTTTCAGGACATCGGCAAAGGCAGGGATACGCTCGTCTGTTCCGAGCAGCCGGAACTGCTGGAGCTCCTCAAAGGTATAGTCTTTGAGGTTTCCCTTGACGCCGCAGATACGGTTTAAGGTGTCGTCGTGAAATACCACGGGGATATCATCCTTTGTCAGATGGACGTCAAACTCGATGCCATAGCCAAGGTCTGCGGCGCGTTTGATGGCGGAATAGGAATTTTCAGGGAAATTTCCTTCTGGATTTTTGGCGTTTTCGGCTGTCTGTCCGAGGCCGCATCCGATATTTTTCAGCTTTTGCAGCGCCGGGTTCATATTGTGGAGCCCGCGGTGGGCATACATGTGACCAAAAAAAGGTTTGTAATCAGGACGTCCGCGGAGACGTGGCTTAATGGATATCAGGTACAGGCCTGACATCGTGACAAGCGAAAGCAGGATTTTCAGACAGATAAAAAAATAACTCATAACCATAACAAAAGAACCTCTTTAACACAGTTTCTTACTATCAAATAAACAAATAATATTTCCTTATTTAATAGTACGCGCTTTTTGCCCATTTGTAAACAGATAAAAAGAACTTTTGCCGCTAGATCGTGTTTGAAAAGTCATTAAGATTTTCGGAAATGATTGTGTTTTGACATGTTTTGTTATAATATATACTCATGGCAGATAAAATCTGACGTGCCCATCTGCGATGACGTGTGCGGCTAATGTCGCACGGTATTTGAGGGGGACAGATGGCGTTTTGCATGGAAAATTCATAAAATACATATATTGAATCATATTAATCTGAGAGGTTGACAGAAATGAAAAAGAAAATATTAGCGCTGTTTATGGCAGTGATTTTGACCTTGCAGCTGACAGGCTGTAACGCGGGGGATGACAGGAGTAATACTACAGTAGAAAGTGACGCAAAGACCAGCATCAAGGACCTTTTTCACAGTGCAGTGGGAGAGGACAGTGAGAAACCAGGCGGGGATGCGGCAGAGGAAGAGAACACGAGTGAACGGGATAGTATTACGGATACAGTGGAGGACACGGATGAGGATGACAGCGATGATGTCAGATATCAGGATGATTATTATGAGTTTGTAAATAAAAATCTGCTCTCCAAGATAGAGCTTGCCGCGACCGACGCGCACTGGGACTGGTTCGGGGAACTCAATGCCGTCGTGAGCAATGAGATGGAAAACATTACCGAGGAGCTTGCCAATGACGGAAAGACTTATGAGAAAGGAAGCTCCGAGCAAAAGATAAAGGATATGTACGAGTGTGTTACCAATATGGATAACCGCAATGAAACCGGGCTTGGACCGCTGAAACCGCATATGGACAGTATCCGGAATGCTTCCAGCATTGAGGAGTATGTGGATGCACTTGCACACCTGAGCGGGGAGTTTGGCTTCAGCAGCATTGTCGGCGGTTACAGCATTATGCAGGATAAGGCAGATTCCAGCGAGTATGCCGTCTACATGATGTATGCGGACACCCTGATTGGGAAGGAATATATCGAGGGTGAAAACACGCAGGAGTATGTGGATTTGTACCTGGATTATATCAAGGACATGTTTATGGAGTTCGGGATGACTGCCAATGAGGCAGCAGTGAGCACGGATTCCGTGGAGGGGCTGCTGCGTGATATCTGTGCCTCGACGCTGACGACAGAACAGTTATATGACCCATCCCTGACATACAATGTGTACACGCAGCAGGATTTGCAGAAGCTGTACACCAATGTCGATGTGCCGAAAATGCTTAAGACGCTCCGCGTAAACGGGCAGGACAAATATATTGTCATGGACGTGGAGCAGGCAAAGAAAATCAATTCACTTCTGGTTGAGGAGAATCTGCAGGCGCTGAAGGATTATTCGACATTTGTCCTGCTTAACGACACGGCAAAGTATGCAAATGCCAACTATGCCAAGCTGAGCGACGACATGCAGAATGCACTTTATGGCATCACGGAGAGCTGGGGTGATGAAAAGACGTGGAAGCGGCTGACACAGGAGCTTCTTCCATGGGAATTTGGCATGATTTATGTGAAGGAGCATTTCTCTGCAAAGGATAAAGAAGAAGTGGAGAAAATGATTGAACAGATACTGGAGGAGTACGAGACCATTATCAACAGGCAGGAGTGGATGAGCGAGGCGACCAAGAAGAAGGCAGTCAGGAAGCTGGAAACCATGCAGGTCAAAATCGGCTATCCCGACGAATGGCCGGCGGCGCGCGACATGATGCAGGTGACACCGATATCGGAGGGCGGAAGCCTCCTGTCAAATCTCCTGGTCAGCATGCAGGTGTCGATTGAAGACAGTCTCAGTAAGCTGGGGACAAAGGTTGACAGGGCAGAGTGGGATGTCACGCCACAGACAATCAATGCGATGTATGACCCGCTCAACAACGAGATTGTTTTTCCGGCAGCGATATTGCAGGCGCCGTTCTATGACAGAAACAACAGTTACGGAGCCAACATGGGAGGGATTGGCTTTGTGATAGCGCACGAAGTCAGCCATGCTTTTGACTCGACCGGGGCGCTGTATGATGAATATGGAAATTACAATGTGTGGTGGACGGATAAGGAGATGGACGAATACAAGAAAATGTCGCAGTCCATTGTCGACTACTACAACAACTATGAGATGATGGGTGTCAAGGTAAACGGCGACCTTACCCTGATGGAGAATATTGCTGACCTCGGCGCGATGACCTGTATCACATCCATTATTGGCGATGATGCGAAAGCGCTCGACGAGGCGTTCGGTCAGATGACATACAACTGGGCAAGCGAGGACACGGCGAGCTTTATGATGTATCTGCTCAACACGGATACACATTCACCAAACAAGATCCGCGTCAATGCGGTTCTGAGTTCATGTGATGCGTTCTACCGGATATATGACATCAGGGAAGGCGATGGCATGTATGTTGCACCGGAGAACCGGGTCGGAATCTGGAAATAAGTTATGGATGAAAGGGAAAGGGTATGAAGCGGACGAAAGAGTTGGCGGTCAAAGTAACAGGGGCGCTGCTGGCAGCGGTGATAGCCGCAGTTTCAGCGCCGGGATTTGGGCAGTCGGTGCCAAATGTATATGCGGTGGAGTTTACCGTTACCGAGAGTAAAGCGGTGCTATACAGCAATGAAAATGTCAAAGTCTATCGGCAGCCGGATATCAATTCCGGTGTCGTGACGACACTGGCAAAGGATATGCCTGTCAATGTGACAGGCATCACGTCAAACGGCTGGTTCCGGGTGTCAATAAACGGCACCTACTATATACCGGGAGACGGTCTTGTGTCAAAAAATGCCGGGACAAATGCCGTGGTGGCAGGAACTGATATTACAAGTCTTACAAAGGGGACATTTTCCTTTTTCAAGAATCCGCAGCTGAGCGATTTTGAAAAAAGTGACGTGCAGGACATGGATGAGAATACATACATCAAGTATCTCGACTCGTTCCTGATGGGATATGCCATGCTCGAAAACTGCATTATGCAGGACAGTGGAAAGTTCCTCAAGGAAGTATATGAGAGTGAGGCGAAGGTTGACCCGAAGGTGGCGGCAATGACGATGCAGGCGTACCTGATTAATTACAGAAATAATTATCTCAGTGACAGCCTGGCGGGACCATTCCGCAATGAGAAGGACTTAAAGCTGGCGCTCAACAGGGCAATCCGCTATAACATCGGAAAATTCGGGGCAGTTTACAAGAATTCCAGCGTTGGAAGCGACGATGGCAAGATAAAAAAGGTGATGGAGAATGTTGTAAATGAGATGAAGGCAGAACAGGGCGTGTCGTTTACCTGCCGTATGGAATATGGGAACTACAAGACAAGTGATGGCAGCGAAGGAAAAGGATGGATTATCGAATTTACAAAAAAGGATTGAGCAATGGACAAAGATAAACATATTGTAATTGCGGACAGCCAGGGATACTTTTATTGCAGGGCAGTGGACAGTGTCCTGAACTATGAAAAAGAACAGCAGGTTTGCGGCCGTGGCTGCCCGTGTTACACTGGACATCAGAATGATGCGCAGGGACAGTTTGTGTGCTGTTATTGCGATGAAGGGATGGATGAGAAACCAGCCCTTTTTCCATTTGTCCTGGGGATGGACGCAGAGCTCTACAAAGCGTATGCATATGCGGCAAGGGCACATGCCGGCCAGTACCGGAAAAAGACCAGGATTCCGTATTTTGCACATATTATTACAACAATGAATTATGCCATGGAGCTGACGGAGGATGTCGAAGTGCTTCAGGCGGCAATCCTGCATGATACCGTGGAGGACACATGGGTAACATTTGAGGATTTGCGCAGTGCGTTTGGAGAACGGGTAGTGGCGCTTGTGGCGGCAGAGACGGAGAACAAGCGCCCGAATCTGCCGGCGGCAGAGACATGGGAGATTCGGAAAAGGGAGACCGTGGAACAGCTAAACAGCAAATCCCTGGATGCGAAGATTGTCGTGCTTGCGGATAAGACAGCCAACCTGGAGTCAATTGCAAAGGAGCAGAAGTATCTGGGAGAACAGGTCTGGAACAAATTTAACGAGACGGATAAAAGGAAGCACGAGTGGTATTTCAGGGCGATTCGGGAACGGCTTACGGAGCTAAATGACACAAATGTCATGAAAGAGTATGATAGGTATCTGGAGATACTGTTCTGCGGCGGACAGGCATGACGACATAGTGCAGTCGGCAGACGGCAGAAGGGCGGGAGGTTACATATGGGCGAGGCAGTCGTGACACTCAAAAAGGGAGAGGGCAGGAGCCTGAAGGCAGGAGGGCTCTGGATTTATGACAATGAGATTGACACCATTATGGGTACGTTTCATAATGGGGATATTGTGGCAGTCCATGATTATGACGGCTATATGATGGGGCGCGGTTTTATCAACCAGAACTCAAGGATCCGGATTCGTATGATGACGCGCGATAAGGATCAGCAGACTGACAGGGATTTTCTGAAAAAACGTGTGCGCGATGCATGGGAATACCGCAAGAAGACCGTTGACACATCCAGCTGCCGCATTGTTTTTGGCGAGGCGGATTTTCTGCCGGGTATCGTGATAGACAAGTTCTCGGATGTACTGGTCGTGGAGTCGCTTGCCCTTGGCATTGACAGGATGAAGGCGGATATTGTCGAATGCCTGCGGGAAGTCCTTGCTGATGATGGGATTTCCATAAGGGGCGTATATGAGAGAAGTGACGCGAAGGTAAGGCTTCAGGAGGGCATGGAGCGGCAGAAGGGATTTATCGGGGCGGCGTTTGACACGAATGTCGAGATTGTGGAAAACGGTGTCAGGTACCTTGTCGATGTGCGGGACGGACAAAAGACGGGGTTCTTTCTGGATCAGAAATATAATCGTCTTGCGATACAGAAGCTGTGTAAAAATGCAAGGGTGCTGGACTGTTTCACCCACACCGGGTCATTTGCCCTGAATGCGGGCATCGCCGGGGCGGCAAGCGTACTTGGTGTGGACGCGTCAGAGCTGGCAGTGGAGCAGGCGGTAAAAAACGCGGCGCTGAACCACCTCGAGCATGTGGTCAGGTTTCAGTGCGCGGATGTGTTTGACCTGTTGCCGCGGCTTGAGGAGGCGGGGGAGCAGTATGATGTCGTAATCCTTGACCCGCCTGCATTTACCAAATCGAGAAATTCCGTGAAAAATGCCGTAAAAGGCTACCGCGAGATTAATATGAGGGGTATGAAGCTTGTGAAGGACGGCGGGTTTCTGGCGACCTGTTCCTGTTCGCACTTTATGGATAATGCACTTTTTTCACAGACAATCGCGCAGGCGGCAAAAAGCGTGCATTGCAGGCTAAGGCAGGTGGAATTCCGGACGCAGGCGGCAGACCATCCGATTCTGTGGGATGCAAATGAGTCTTATTACTTAAAGTTCTATATCTTTCAGGTTTGTGGGGAAAAGTAAGGACTGGAAAGTGGCAGGAATTACAATCTTTTTGAATCTGATTGTGATAGTATTATCATTCAACGGATTTGCATAGAGTGATCGAGAAATCTCGGTTGCTCTTTTTTGTGTCCGAAGGAAGGGAGAGTGATGGAGCTAACAATGGGAGAAATAATGTTTGGCTGTGAGAATCCTTTTTTTGAAAAATACAAGTTATGTTACTTATAATCCGTTGGCTTATAAGTAACTAAGCTTTATAATTCTAAATAGAGGAGGGTTATCATGATTACCGAAAAAGTTGGGTTAAGGATAAAGGAATTAAGAACTACTCTTGGACTGAGTCAAGAAAAATTAGCATTAAAAGCAGAAATTGACAGAACATATTTGACTGGAGTTGAACAAGGAAAAAGAAATCCTTCAATTAAAAGTCTGGAAAAAATTGTGAATGCTCTTGAAGTCAATTTTAGCGAGTTTTTTAAAGATATGTAATGTTGACTATGAGTAACAAATGGTATATTATGGAGGTAGCAAGATGCCAAGACGAACTTATGGATTATTAGAAGATCATATTATTAACATATTTAGAAAGGATGGATTGTTTACATATCATGGAAAGATATGTGAGGTAATAGAGGCTGGAAAGCCAAGACCGCAAAGTGCTGGTGGCGAATGTAAGACAGATGTTTTTGTCAGAGCAAAAATACAGGATATAGGCGAGGAGTTTGATATAAAAATATCCGTAAAAAATATAAATAAAGAATTTATGGGAAATAAATTAAAAAAAGAGGATGTTGAAGCATATATAGGATCAGACTGGGAGAAGGTTCTTATAGAAGCAACTACTTCCATGAGGACTTCTTTTGAAAATAGAGTATTAATGTATGCATCAGGTCATTATCCAACAAAACCGAATTCAGTTACGGTTGGCTGGAAATTAGAAATAGCAGATAGACCAAGGGCATTATCTGCACCAATACCATTAAGTGATAGACAGATTAGGGATTATATTTATAAAGGTACAAACCAGACGCTGGATAAAAGAGATTCAATTGTAAATGGCCGGGTTATTCCAAACTCAGGAGTTGCGGATTATTTGATTGTTACATGCATGGAAGATATTAAGACAGCTAATGACGTGATCGGGCAGATGCAGTTGATTGATAATGCCGATATAGGTGATACATATTTTATTTTTACCGCCAATAATTATAGAACAGATGTGCAAACGGCGGATGGACCTAGATTTCTTGCGGTTAGAATTGAATGGGAAGTTCGTAATGGAAAAATGATTCCAAATTTCCGTTATGACCATCCATTGGAATATACTGGAGAAAGAGATATGGCTCCACTTGTTTGCCGTGCATTGAAGTGTCTTGGTAAATTAAATGTTACTGATATAAATCCGGGAGTGGATGTTGATGAGGATTTATTCGAAGAATAGATTAAGGGAGACACAAGTACATGAATATTATTAGTTTGTTTTCGGGGTGCGGAGGACTTGACCTTGGATTTGAACGTGCTGGGTTTGATATTCCGGTTGCAAATGAATATGATAAAAAAATATGGGAAACGTTTAAGATAAATCACCCTAGGACGCATCTTATTGAAGGTGATGTTCGTCAGATTACAAAAGCTGATATCTTACCATATTTGTCAGGAGAGGTAGATGGTATTATTGGAGGACCTCCCTGTCAATCATGGTCTGAGGCTGGGGCTTTGAAAGGAATTGAGGATGCGAGAGGTCAGCTTTTTTACGATTATATCCGTATTCTAAAAGAATTTCAGCCAAAGTTTTTTTTGGCCGAAAACGTAAGTGGAATGTTGGCAAATAGGCATTCGGATGCAGTTAAGAATATCCTGAAATTGTTTGAAGAAGCTGGATATGATGTATCATTGACGTTAGTTAATGCAAAAGACTATGGTGTTGCAGAAGAAAGAAAAAGAGTATTCTATATTGGTTTCAGAAAAGATCTTAAAATAGATTTTAGATTTCCTGAGGGTTCAACAAAAGATGATGCAAAGAAACTTACGTTAAGAGATATTATTTGGGATTTACAAGATACAGCAGTTCCGTCTGGTGAAAAAAACCATCGTAATCCTGATGCAATTAATAATAATGAATATTTTACTGGAGCATATTCCCCAATTTTTATGAGTCGAAATCGAGTGAAAGGATGGGATGAGCAGGCATTTACTGTGCAGGCTTCTGGAAGGCAGTGTCAGCTGCATCCGCAGGCTCCCAAGATGGTTAAACATGGTCATGATGATTGCCGGTTTGTTGAAGGAAAAGAAAGCCTTTATAGAAGAATGACAATTAGAGAAGTGGCAAGGGTTCAGGGATTTCCGGATGATTTCAAGTTTATCTATGAGGATACAAATAACGCTTATAAGATGATCGGGAATGCAGTTCCGGTTAATCTGGCATATGAGATTGCAAAGGCAATTAAACTATTTTTAAATGGAGAAGGCAGCAAGGTTATTGCAATCGACAAGTCGGATAAATCGAAACGTGAAAAATAATAAATGTATAAAAAAATTATAAAAAATTTTGTCAACATATGTTGACATTGCGCGAAAAATGGTATATCATAGTAAATGTGCATTGTTTGTGCGTGATGTTGCATGACATTTTGTGAAATGACAGCGTTGTTGTTTTTGGGGCATACAGGCGGACGGAATTGATTGCACGCAACATATGTTTGTTGAAAAACTGTTCATTATGAGGAGGTAAAAAATGGATGAAGTAGCAATTTTGGCAGCTCTTGGCGCTTATCTGGTTGTTGTGTTGATTATCTTGGCTGTTTGTTATGTTTTGGCATCCCTGTCACACATGAAGGCACTTAAGGCGATGGGCTATGATAAGGCATGGATGGCGTGGATACCGTTTGCACAGTGGTATGCATGTGCGGACGCGGCGACAGCAGGAAGGCAGGATGATGTAAAGCTTTTCGGTTCTGTATCTGTTCCGGTATCACTTTACAAGTTCTGGTGGGTATTATGGCTTATCCTTCAGGTTGTCAGCCAGTTTTTCCTTGGCAGTATCCTTGGTCTTCTGTCAACGGTGGTACAGGTCATTTTCCTTGGAAATACCTATGTAAAGATGTATGCAGCACTTGATGGTACAGACGAGAAGGATCAGCAGGTTATCGGATACATTTCAGGTTTCCTTTCAATCATTGCAGTATTCAAGTTCCTTTTCGGCAGCTACAATACAAAGGTAAGAAAGTAATACAGTGTGAAATAATGCGGGGCAGTCATCAAAAGGCTGTTCCGTTTTTTATGCGCAGCCCCATGCAGAGGAAATATGCCGCTGAAGCGGCGCATGGGGCGCGCGGCGAGTAGGGAATGTCTTCCCTGCTCGATTGCACATGGGCGTCCAGATGAAATATGTCAGCAAGCTGACGGACGCCCGGCGCGCGAGTAGTGGAGAAGGTCGTTCCCCCACTCGATTTTATCCTGCCCTGTATGCAGGCGGGTGTTGTTTGGAGGTATTTTTATGGGAAAGGCAGATAGAGAATTACAGACTTGTCCCTATGTGGCAAAGTGCGGCGCCTGCCATATCGGGGAAAAAAGCTATGAGGAGGAACTGGCAGAAAAGAAGGCACAGGTTGTCACACATATTGGAAAGTATTGTGGAAAAATCAATGATGTGGCAGGGATGTACTATCCCTATCACTACCGGAATAAGGTACATGCGGTATTTGGCAGGATAAAGGATGAGGTTGTTGCAGGAACGTATGAGGAGGGGACGCACACGATTATACCAGTCAGTGACTGCCTGATAGAAGACACGCAGGCGTCGGCGATTATCAGGACGGTGGCGGGGCTTATCCAGTCCTTCAGGCTGTGGGTATACAATGAGGACACCGGAAGGGGACTGATGCGCCATATCCTTGTGCGGAAGGGGGCTTCCACGAAGCAGATTATGGTCGTGCTGGTCACGGCATCGCCGGAATTTCCGCATAAAAATAATTTTGTCGCCGAGCTGCGAAGGATGCATCCTGAAATTACAACAATTGTGCAGAATATCAATGACAGGCAGACGACAATGGTACTTGGCGAGAGGGAAAAGATACTTTTTGGGCAGGGGTATATTGAGGATGTGCTGATGGGGCTGCGTTTCCGCATATCACCGTCCTCGTTTTATCAGGTGAATTCGGCGCAGACACAGGTATTGTACAAAAGAGCGATACAGGCGGCGGGGCTGACAGGTAAAGAGCGCGTGATTGACGCGTACTGTGGCATCGGTACAATCGGAATGTGCATGAGTGCGAAGGCGGCGCATGTGACAGGAATCGAACTCAACGCGCAGGCAGTAAAGGATGCAAAGGCAAATGCCAAAAGAAATCACATAAATAATATTCATTTTATTGCAGCAGATGCCACGGAATATATGACGCGCATGTCACAAAATGGGGAAAAAGCAGACGTAATCGTCATGGACCCGCCCAGAAGCGGGAGTACTGAGGCATTTGTCAAGGCGGCAGCCTCATTGAAGCCGTCGAGAATCGTATATGTGTCGTGCAATCCCGAGACACTCGGCAGGGATCTGGCATGGTTTGGCAGGGAAGGGTACCGCGCACAGGAGGCGTTTCCGGTTGATATGTTTGGGTTTACAGAACACGTTGAAGTAATACTTTCAATGAAGTATTGTGGAAAAGAGAAGAATTAGAGGGATCTAAACCACAGGATGTTGGTGGCTAAAGGTAAACAAGTTTGCATTGGGCAAAAATTGGAGCGAAAATCGACCAGTTTTTGTCCTGTTTTTTTGCCCTGTTTTTCAACGGCAAAGTAATTTTTCATTGACAATATTCCACAAGTGGAATATAATCTAGAAAGAGCAAAGTATATCAAAGGAAGTGCAGTTAATATGTTAAAGCATGGGATTTTAGGACTTATCAATTACCATGAAATGACAGGGTATGAGATTATGCAGGCGTTCCGGGATTCACTGAACTTTTTTTGGAAGGCGCAGACGAGTCAGATTTACCGGGAATTACAGACGCTGGAAAAAGAGAAGTGGGTCGAGAAGACGGTTGTGCCACAGCAGGGGAAGCCGGATAAGAATATTTATTCCATTACGGATGAAGGGCGGTGCGAGCTGCTGCGGTGGCTTTCGGACGGTGACCTGGGGATGAATCCACGGACTCCGATACTGATGAAGGTATTCTTTATGGGAGAGCGGAGCCGGGAAGAGAATATACGATATTTTGAAGAACTGAAAGCCTGCTGCGAGATGTTCCTGAAAAGTCTTGAGTCCGTACCGGGGAAGATTGGTGCATACAGCGCTTTCCTCAATGCCGAGGAAAAGGCGCTGTACTGGGGGATGACGGTGGAATATGGACGCAGGAATATGCAGTCGTGCATGGAATGGGCGCAGTACTGTATTGACCAGTTAAAAGGAGCAGAAGCGAAGGGAAAATCAGTATGACAGAAAAGCGTCTTTATTTTCACAAGAGAGATTATAGGGGGAAGCCTGATACTTTCTTCTATGTGTATGCGGGGAACCGATTTGGAAGACTTTATAGCCGGGGTAATGACCGGGGTGGGCTGCGGCTCTATACTTGTGGGCGTTTATGTGATTTCCAGGACATTTCGCAAATAAAAGGAGGATGGATTTATGTTACAGACAGGGCAGGAAAAAGGATTGAATGCAAATCAGCTAAAATTAATCGCGATTGCGGCGATGACTCTCGACCACTTGACTTGGACATTGTTTCCTGGCTATAATACGGAATGGTTTGTGGTTCTGCTCCATATTATAGGCAGGCTTACCGCCCCTATTATGTGGTTCTTTATAGCGGAGGGATATCATTACACACATGACATAAAAAAATATGCCGCCCGATTATTTTTACTGGCGGTAATTTCCCATTTTGCATATAATTTCTGCTTCGGAATACCCTTTATTCCTTTTCGGACAACGGTGTTTAACCAGACAGGAGTAGTCTGGTCACTGGCATGGGGTTTGGTTTTGCTGTACATATGTGATAAAAAGCCCTTGAAGCCATGGCAAAAAGTCATCATTACCATTACCATCTGTCTGATTACATTTCCCTCTGACTGGAGCTGTATCGCAACGATGGCAATTTTGGCAATTGGCACAAACAGGGGAAACTTTAAAAAGCAGATGGCGCATATGATGCTATGGACAGTGATGTACGCCATTGTATATTTTGTATTTATTGACAAAGTATATGCGTTTATCCAGCTGGGCACCTGTCTGACAATTCCCCTTTTACAGCTTTACAACGGCAAACGCGGTTCAATGAAAGGAATTGGAAAACTGTTTTATGTTTATTACCCGCTGCATCTTTTTATATGCGGCATTATCCGTATGCTCTTGTGGGGCGCTGCATTTTCCACGGGAACTGCAAATTTTTAAGCCATTATATTTTATTCATGTATTCCGAGGGGGAAATCCCTTCGGATTTTTTAAATACCTTGCTGAAATAAAAGGCGCTTTCAAATCCGAGCATGTCGGCAATCTCATATATCTTGCAGTTGCCCGCGTTCATCATTTTCTTTGCCTGTGCAATCTTACATTCTGTAATATATTCGGAAAAACCGCAGTCGTTATACTTCCTGAAAAGTGAGCTGAGGTAATTCGGGGAAATTCCGTAAATTGCGGCGACATCGTTCAGGGAGAGCTTGTCCGATAAATGGGATTCTATATATTTTTTGACATTTTCGACCACATGATGCCTGTGATGCCGCTTCTGCTCGTCAAAATATCTGCCCATCTGCGCGCAAAAATGCCGCATCCACTGCGTAACCTGTTCGGTGGTGTTCATGCGGTAAATGGAACGGTAGCCGTCGCGGTATTCCGCAAAAAGGGAAGACACAACCTCGTCTCCGTCCGGAAGCAGCGATATGGACAAAAATAGTACGTTGCAGGCAGCATCAAGTGTCTGGACATAATGGTCTGGATTCTCCTCCAGAAGCCTGATAATCTGCATGAGGACATTTGTAAGCAGCGTGCTGTCATATTCGGAGAATGCCTTGTTCAGGTCTTCCCTGAATATGGAAATATTAAAAACATTATGGCTCTTTGAATTTATGACACTTGTGTCGCAAATGAGCACCGTATCGCAGCTCTCCACAATATTTGAGAAGGATATCCGTGCCGCCTGATAGGAGTTTGACAGGGAGAGGGCAGCGCGTACCCTGGTTCCGATCCCGCATTTGAGGCGTGTTTTGTAGTAGTTGTACAGGGAATGTCCGGTCTGTTTTAGAATCTGCATCAGGTCAGGGCTGCCGGACGGCATGTCGCCAAGCAGAAAGATGATGACGCCGTGCTTCCTGTCGAGATTGACATAGTATGCCGGAGCATATTTGCTGACAATTTCCTGTATCAGCTGATAGGAGGCGGTATACAGTGCAACCTGCTGCTCGATGTCCATACTGTCCCCGTCGGCATTGTTCATCTCAAAGTAACAGCACTGGCAGAAGGGAAAATCAAAGGGGATGTTCAAATCATGCCGCAGCGTTTCAAACTGCTGCTCTGAGTCATACAGGTTGTGGAGCAGCCGGATAAAGAATTTGTCCTTCAGGGACTGCAGCTCTTTCAGGGACATGTCAGCTGATTCAGAGTCCGTGGAGCGCTGTCTCCCATCAAGCGATTTGACGACCTTTGCCATGCATTGCTTCAGGGTATCCGCATTCAGCTCGAGCTTTACAAGATATTCGGCGGCATGGTAGGATATGGCTTCCTTTGCCATATGGAAATCTTCGTAGCTTGTGAGCAGGATAAATACCGGATACGTATTGTCATGGTAATGGTCGCGCGTTTTTTTCAGAAGCTCAAGGCCGGACATCACGGGCATTTTAATATCCGTGAGGACGATATCCGGTTTTTCCGTTCGCATGATGTCCCAGCCCTGGCTCCCATTCGGGGCAGCGCCGCAGATTTCTATATGGAGCTCTTCCCGGCGGATCATGGCGCGGATGCCGGCCAGGACTAATGGTTCATCGTCAATGATAAGAAGCTTGTACATAATAAATCCTTTCCTTTTTATGCGCAGGGGTGCGTAAGGAAATTAGCAGCTTTGCTGCACGCACCCCGCGCGGCGAGTAGTGGAGAAGGGCATTCCCCTACTTGATTATTATTTTACGGGCGGTCTGGGGTCTGGGCTGCGTGGTATCAGAATGTGCATCTCGGTGTATTCGCCGGCAGCACTTTCAATGTGGATTCCATAGGCGCTGCCAAATTCATTGGACAAAAGAAATACCAGTCATAACAGGAGGTGTGTATTACCATGATATCTGGGTGAAGATACCGCTGCTAAAATGTACATGGTTCCGCAGTTTATCATGATGAGGAAGTTTGGTCTGAATGACAAGCTCCTGGCAATCATCTGCCTTCAGGCGTTTTCGGCGTTTGGCGTGTTCATGATGAAGCAGTTTTATGAGGGGATACCGGATGAACTGTGCGAGGCGGCGCGGATTGACGGAATGAGCGAGTACAGGATTTACGCGAGCATCATGCTGCCATTGTCAAAACCGTCCCTTGCGACACTGACCATTTTTACCTTCGTCAATACATGGAATGATTACTTAGGACCTTTGATTTATTTAAAGAGTGAGCGCAAAAAGACGATACAGCTCGGACTGAAAATGTTCATCAGCCAGTATTCTTCTGACTATGGGCTGATTATGGCAGGCTCCGTGCTGTCCCTGATTCCTGTGCTGGTCGTATTCCTGTGCCTGCAAAAGTACTTTGTGGAGGGTGTTGCCGCAACCGGCCTGAAAGGATAGTAAATGAATAAAGGAAGTGCTTGAAATGAGTAAGGTTTTTTCGTATGATAGCCCTGTATGGAGATTTATGGGAAGGCTGATTGATTTTTTGTATCTCACACTGCTGTGGCTCGTGACTTCCCTGCCGCTGGTGACCATAGGGGCGTCGACCACCACGGTCTACTATATCGCGCTGAAGATGGCGGACAATCAGGAGGAGTACCTGACACGGATGTACTTTAAGAATTTTGTCCGGTTTTTCAGGGAGTCCACGGTTGTGTGGCTGATGGCGCTGGCTGCCGGTGCGGTTCTTACAGGTGATTTTTACATCTGTGTCCGCATCAAAAGCCCGGCAGCCGCAATGCTGATGTCCGCGTTTGCCGTGATTGCGCTGGTGTACCTGATGACAGTCCTTTATCTTTTTCCGGTCATGGCGCGCATTCACCAGTCCCCGCTGGGGTATGTCAGGGCATCTTTTTATCTTGCGGTCAAATATTTTGGCTGGACGGTGCTCTGCCTTGTCATTCCGGTGTGCATTGGCGCGGTCGGCGTGTTTGGGTTCTGGCCGTTGCTGCTGCTCTGCGTCGGACTGACAGCGTATCTGCAGGCCCTGGTGTTCCGGCAGATTTTCAGACAGCAGGGGTGGGAAATATAGGCTGTAAGATGGAGGAAAACAAGTTTGTGCCTGACAGCCCAAACTTGCAGGTTGAGAAAGGAGCATGGTTATAAATATGGATAAATCCTGGGTGGGCGAGGTCTATCATAAGATTCTCGAAAAAGAAAAGAAGGTTGCGGAGCGCAGCCGCGACAAGATTCCTTACACGACAAAGAATGGCGTTTTTGACGACAGGGGAAAGACGGAAATCTGCTGGTGGACGAATGGGTTCTGGGGCGGCATCATGTGGCAGCTCTACCACGCGACAGGGGATCCTGTCTATCTGGAAAACGCGCTGGCGACGGAAATAAAGCTCGACGCAAACCTGATGAACCGTCAGGGCATGGATCATGACAGTGGCTTTAAGTGGCTGCCGACAGCAGTTGCGCACTACCACATGACAGGGGACATGGCGTCGAGAAACAGGGCGCTTCTGGCAGCGGACAATCTTGCGGGACGCTTCAATCCGGTCGGGAAGTTTATCCGTGCATGGAACAACTGGGACGGAAATGAGGATGGCTCCTTTGCAGGGCGCGCCATCATTGACTGCATGATGAATCTGCCGCTTCTGTACTGGGCAGGGGACGAAATACATGACCCGAAGTTCTACCACATTGCAAAAATGCACGCGGACACTGTTGCAAAATACTTTATCCGCGCGGACGGTTCCGCAAAGCACATTATCGAGTTTGACGCCGAGACCGGGGAATATCTGCATTCCGTAGGCGGACAGGGCTATGGTCACGGCTCCTCGTGGACGAGGGGGCAGGCGTGGGCAGTCTATGGTTTTGTACTAAGTTATCTTCATACGAAGGAGGAGCGCTACCTTGCCGCTTCGAGAAAAGTGGCGGATTACTTTATCACGAACATTCCGGCATCAGGGCTTATACCAGTTGATTTCAGGCAGCCCGAAAGTCCGGCATACGAGGACTCGACAGCGGCGGCAATCGCAGCGTGCGGACTGCTCGAGCTTGCAAAATGTGTGTCTGAAAGCGAAAGGGACAAATACGAAAATGCGGCGCTGGAAATGCTGAAGACGCTTGCGGACAAACGCTGTAACTGGGACGAGGACACGGACAATCTGCTGGAAAAATGCACGGCGGCGTACCATGACGCGGAACATGAATTTTCCATTATTTATGGGGATTATTACTTTATCGAGGCAGTCTGGAAACTGATGGGCAAGGAATTATTTATTTGGGGGAACAGACATGAGTGACATATTTCAGCCAAAGCACCTGGATTATGAACGCAGTCCTTATACAGGGCTGACCCGGGAAAGCTGGATAGAGGCGGCAGAGTATTTATTAAACGGCATTTTCCAGAATATCAGGGATTTCAAGGATCCTGTCGTGATGCCGCGCAAGGAGACACAGGTGACGTATCCGTACAGCGCGGACGCGGTCTGGGAGTTTCAGGCAGAATATTTTGAGGGACTTGCGCGCTCGCTTTTTATTGCGGCGCCGCTCATCCATATCAAGCCGGAGCTGACACTAAATGACATTGGTGTCAGAAATTATTACAAGAGCCACATTTTAAGGGCGTGCACACCGGGGGACAGCGTGTATGTGGGGAGCTATGCAGCGTGCAGGGAGCTGTCAAAGGACCCGAATCCGTTTCGGGCGTTCCAGCAGACGGTTGAGACCTGCGCCCTTGTGATCTGTCTGTGGATGAGTAAGGAAGAAATATGGGATACATACACAAAGGCACAAAAGGATGTCATCGCGGATTTTTTGCTCGAATATGCGCATGGAAATACGGTTCCGCAGAACTGGCGCCTGTTCAACATGCTTGACATGGCGTTTCTTGGCATGGAAGGCTATGAGATTGACGCGGACATCATGCGGGAGCACGCGCAGGCAATCCTTGCCTACTATGCAGGGGATGGCTGGTACCGCGACGGGCATTCGTTTGATTATTATTCCTGCTGGGCATTCAATGTCTATGCGCCGCTCTGGAACAAGTGGTACGGTTATGAGCATGAACCTTATCTCGCAAAGAAATTTGAGGAAAATTCCAATGCACTCATGAAAACATATGCGGATTTCTTTGACGCGGATGGTCTTACAAATATGTGGGGCAGGAGCAGCATCTACAGGAATGCTGCAACCAGTGTCTTTGACGGCAATATGATGCTGAAAAATTATGCGGCGGACCCAGGGCTTGCCAGGCGCATTTCGTCCGGGTCGCTGATGCAGTTTATGGGACGGAGTGACTTTCTGTACAAGGGTGTTCCCACACTTGGATTTTACGGGCAGTTCATGCCGCTTGTGCAGGGATATTCCTGCGCGGAGTCCCCGCTGTGGCTTGGAAAGGCATTCCTGTGCCTGCACCTGCCTGCGGAGCACCCATTCTGGACGGCAACGGAAAATAACGGAACCTGGGAAAAATTATGCGGAAACGAAGTGAAGACTACGACGCTGGATGGTCCGGCGCTATGCTTTAGCAACCACAAGGCAAGTGGGGAGACCATATTACGAAGCGGAAAGGTCGTGAAACACAAAAAGGATGAGCATGGCATGTGGAACTATTCAAAGCTGTGCTTCAATACCAAATACCCATGGGAGTCAGCGCCGTCAAAGGAGGTGGAGGCACAGCAGTATGTCCTCCATGACCTGACGGACGATACTTATGACAAGGCAAATGTGACGTTCTGGCATGGCGAAAAGGACGGCATGCTGTACCGCAGGCAGTTTTTTGGCTACGAAATGGAGACGGAGTGCCACTGGATACAGGCGGTCAGTCTTGCGGATTACACTGTCCCATATGGAATCATGCGCGCCGATAAACTCCGTCTGTTCAAAAAGCCTGTCGTGCTTACGCTGGGCGCGTATGGGTTTCCCGACAATGGCACGGAGATGACTGAGCGGGAAGCGGATTACGAGGGCGGTAAGGCACATGCCGTTATTCTGAAAGGGAGAGATTTTACAGGGCGCGAAAAACAGCTTGCCATGACCATCTATGACGGATGGGACTGCCTGAAAACAGTGAACAGTAAGGGCACAAATCCTGATTCGGAAAAGTCCATTGTCGTGTACGCTGAGACGGCAAGAAAGAACCACAACCATTATGAACAGGCAATTCTTGTCTCACAGGTGATCACAAAAGAGGAACATGGGGACTTCACGGACGAAGAGCTTTTTCCCATTCGGAAAATAACATACACCGCCCCCCAGGCAAAGGGGGGCTATGGACCTGTAATCATCACGCACAAAGACGGAATGACAAAAACGATTGATTTTGATGGAATAGAGGGACGAAATATAAATACAGCACTCCGTTTTCTGACGGGGTTCGGCAGGAAGCTCCCATTGTATCAGGTACACGGTTGTCTTTGTGCCATCGTGCATAAAGTGCTCTTTGGGGAGGATTCGTATCTGTTCAGGACAATGCCACAGTGCACTGGCGGTAATTGTGCAGCTGCCTTTTTCCCCTTTTATGAAGACCTGTATCCCATCAGTGCCTTGCACGATTTCCGGCTGGAATGGGGTAATCAGGTTTTCCGTAATTTTTGTGGTCTGTTCGGATGCAAGAAAGGAGTCCGTGACTGACAATGCCATTTTGGCGTTGGCGGATTCCCTTGCAATCACTCGTATCAGTTTGTCAATGCGTCCTTCGGGGTAAGCGCCTGCAAAGGAGATGGCAAGCTGCCCTTTTTCGTCATCCCATGAGAAGCTGTCTGCACGGTAGGCGCTTCCGGCGCACTGCTCGCAGTCGTTAATCAGGGGGACGGAATGTCCCAGCGAGCGGTTGCACAGGATATCGTACCGACCCTCGTGAAAATACTCCTTCGTGTACTCACCGGCGCCCAAATCGGTCAGCAGCAGCTCGCCCTGCCATGCGCACAGGAAATGCCCGACGTCATTGTGGTTGTGGTTTTCGTCATTGTGTCCGCCCTTTGCAAGCCGTTGCCGTCCTGGTTTTTCCATATCATCCACTGGGCGCAGGGCAGCAGGGCGCAGGAGCTGGTGATATCCTCTTTTATGGTATCGTGGCCACCGTATTGTATCAGCCATCGAATCGTCCTTTCATTGGTGAGCCATCTGTGGCAGGCATCGTCCTCAAATGTTCTCGCGGATGCATAATCCGGTGTCCCCGCGTCCGGAAAGCAGTGTACAAGGTATGCCGTCAGTCCGGGCAGAAAGTGTTCGTGGCAGTCCGAATCGGAAAAACTCAGCGATATGCCGTTTCCAAAATAGCACTTTGCCTGAAAGGCGGCAAACTCCTTGCAGACTGGCCGTGCCATCAGGTTGACAGTGCCGTTTGTCTCCTGATATAAAAGCTCTGCAAATGCCGTGAAGTAACTCATGCCGTAAGAAAAATAGCCAAGCCCCTCCGTGCACGTTCCGTCCTGTTCCATGCCGTCCAGATAGCATGAGAGCGCATCGCACACCCGCCTGATGCAGGGCTCCTTCCACGCGGCGGGGAGCTTTCCCATCTTGTCCATGGCGATTGCCGCGATGCCTATGGAGCCTGCGCAGACAGCTGACCAGTTGCAGCGGTCTGTTTCCCACCAGCTATAAGGAAATGCAGAGGTGCAGAAGGGTGTGAGCACCCGATTCATGATTTCTTCCTGTGCAAGCGCCACGGTTTCATGGGGCAGCCGACCTCCCATAATCAAAAGGATTTCGGCAAGGGACTGCGCAGTTTCCGCGGCAAACAGATCGATCGTTTTTTCGTCAAGGTGCGAGAAGTCCACATGCGCGGGGAGCGCCCAGAAGCGCTCCTTGCAAATGGAAATGATGATTTGGTTCAGCACCTCGATATCGGCGTCCTTTTTTTCGAATTCGGATAAAATGCCAAATACCGTCAGGTATTTTCTTCGCGCAAAATAAATCGTTTCGTACACGAGTCGGTTGCCTGTCTTTTCAAATAGAAAGAATGCATCTTCTGAAGGCTCGGGCGGTTCCTGGTTTCTGAGGATATCGCCTGCCTGCCGGATTTCATCCCAAAATTTCTGTAGGTACGTTTTTTGCCGGTTATTCATATTTGCCACCGCCTTCTTATTTTATATACTCTGCTACAGGTTTCTTTTGACCAGTCCCTCCGGTGTAAGCTCATAAACGATGTCACAGACCTCAGAAATATATTTGCGGTCGTGTGACACGCTGATGATGGCGCCCTGGTAGCTGGCAAGCAGCTGCCGGATTACCGGGGTGGACAATGGCGAAAAATTGCGGGTAGGCTCATCCAGAAGGAGGACATCGCATCCGGAAGTGTCCAGGTACAGCAGCATGACCTTCGCCTTCTGCCCGCCTGACAATTCCCGCATCGGGTGCATCATCTCGTCCGCCGTGAACTTCATGCTGCCTAGATAGGTGCGCATCAGGGAAATGCTTTCCTTGCTGCCGTCGGACAAAAATTCGACAGGTGTCTGCTCGAGATTTAAAAATTCTTCGTAATTCTGCGGCATATAGGCGGCACTGATGTCTGTCCGCCGCAGCAGGTTTTCGGAGAGCATCCGCATCAGCGTTGTCTTCCCGCATCCGTTTTTTCCGGTGATGCAGATATGCGCCGCACCCTGCACAAAAAGACGGATGCTGCGTGCAAGGATGCCGGACTCCTGTGTGCCGTCATGTTCTGGTTTACAAAGTGTGTCCAGCGTGAAATCCAGCACGACTTTTCCGTTTGGGACAGATGCCCTGATGCCAAATTTTGTGAACATGGCTTCCTCGTACTCCGGATGTTCTGTCATGTTCTCATATGCTTTCTCAAACCGTGCCTCGTAAGCCTTGACACGGTGCATGGTCTTTTTCAGGAGCGCCCCGCCGTGCGGGTTCTGCCTGCTGATGGCGTTCTGCTGGTGTTCCACCTTCTGCTGTATCCGGCGGAACTTTTCCAGCTGCCTGTCATATTCCCGGCGTTCGTTCCTGGCTTCCTGTTCCTGTTTTTCGAACATCAGGCTTCTGTTTGTGATATAATTCTGGTAAGTGGTGTGAACGACTGTACAGCGCGGTGTCGTCTTTCTCTTTAACTGCTCGATATGCACAATCATGTTAGCGGTACGTTCCAGCAGTGTTTCATCGTGCGAGATGTAGAGCACCGGAATGTCACTGCCGCATATAAAATTTTCCAGCCAGACAAGTGTTTCGATGTCCAAATCGTTTGATGGTTCGTCGAGCAGCAGGGTTGTCGGTGATTCAATAAGCAGGCGGATGAGCTGTACCTTTATTTTTTCACCGCCAGAGAGGACTCCCAGAAGTTCGTCCGAGTAAAGGCGTTCCACTGGGAAACCGATTTTGGCGCAAAGCTGTGCGAGCTCATTGGGGCTTTTGTCGTAAAGGCTTCCGCTTTCTGTGAGATATTCGTATATAGTGCTTTTTTGCAGATTCTGGGGAAGCTCCTGGGGCAGATAGCCGAACTGCTCGCCCATAGTTACGATTTCCCCCTCATATTCCACATAATTTTCCGCGGATTCAGGTGCACAGATAAGCTTTAACAGTGTACTCTTTCCGTTTCCTTCCTCGCCAATCAGGGCGCACTTGTCGCCGGGGTTGATATTCAGGTTGAAATCCTCCAGTAAAATGCGGTAATCTTTTTTGTGACGTATGGTTAAATGTCTGATTTGTAACATGTGATTCCCTCCTTTTTGTTTTCTGAACAGTTTCTGGGTTATTGCTACCGTTTACTCCGTTCCGGTAACAGGTTTTTCCTGTGAAAACACGGGGGATATTAGAATGGGTGTGCAGCGCCGTTAGAAATAACAGATAGAATTTCCTGGATATTACATGGAAAATGCCGCCGCATGGCAATGATATAAGCCGGCAGCGTATAACAAAACAAAAGCACACAGAATATTGTAGTAAAAAAGCCCTTTTTTGTCAAGCAATTAATCTTCCACTGTGAATGAAACTGTGATATAATATCGTCGGTTTAGGAAAATTTGGATTGGAAACTGTCACAAAGGAATCATGGTGTACACCGGAGACATAAGATGATGGATAAGAGGACACACAGGATAATCAGTTTATTTTTTGCAATATTGATGTTTTTGTCGGGAATGTATGCAGATGCAGTCATGGCAGAGGCTTTATTTGTGTACGACCTGACCGGAAAGATGGCGGCAGGACTTGCTCCGTGCCACTCGGACATCAATGACGCTGCGATATGCAGTATAATGGAGCTGTTAAATGTGTGCAGCGTGGAGCAGCAATCACCAGGGCGTTATCAGGTACGTGCAAGGGAAGTGAATGACCTCCTGTATTTACAGTGCGCTGGTTTTGGTTTCTTGTCACAGGGAAAATCATGTATGCAACGCGTGGCGGCACATCTGTGCTGCCGCAGGCAGAATGAGCTTGTCACGGATTACCTGCATCAGGCGGACGGAAAAAAACGAATCTAAGGCTGTTCAAAAATGACAGGAATAACAAAAACCCGGATACCCCCTGCCCGATTTGGAATATATTATTGCATAAGGCAGCCGGAAGGCGTAATGGGAACAGTTTTAGAAAGAAGGGAATTATATGTTGGCACAGGTTTTTGCAGTAATTATTTTTATTGCAATGTTTGTTTTTATTGTGACCGAAATTGTGGAAAGACATGTTGTTTCGCTGGTATGTGCACTGCTGACAATGATATTTGTTTTCGGCATAGGGATGCACAGCATGGAGGCGGTGATTGAGACAATTAACCTGAAAAGCATCTTTGCAAAGGAGTTCTGGTATCTGTCGGGGGAGACGTCGGGAAGCAGCGCCGGCATCAACTGGGAGACGATTCTGTTTATCTTTGGCATGATGGTCATGGTGGAAGGGATGGCGCGTGTCGGCTTTTTCCGATGGCTCTGTATGCGCATAGCCAGGCTTGTAAACTATCAGGTGATACCGCTCTTTATTACATTTATGGTTTTGTCAACGGTTCTGGCGATGTTTATCGACAGCATCACGGTGATATTGTTTCTGGCGGCTGTGACGATTGAACTTTCACAGCTTTTGAAATTCAACCCGGTACCGATGATATTATCCGAGATTTTCTGCGCAAATCTTGGCGGTTCGGCGACCATGTGCGGCGACCCGCCCAACATTATTATCGGGACATCGCTTGGCTATTCATTCATGGATTTTGTGACAAATACTGGTGTGATTGCAGGGGTCTGCCTGATTGCAGTATTGGTTTATTTTTATCTGATATTCCGCAAGGAACTCAGGGCGGGAGCGTCGAAATCAGTCGATTACGGCAGCCTGCCAAGCCCGGAATCGACAATTACTGACAAGAAAGGGTTTGCGGTGAGCTGTGTCATCTTTGCCGTTGCGATAGTGCTGCTGGTGACGCATGCGCAGACAGGGCTTACGGTTTCCACAATCGGGTGCATTGTTGCAATTGCTACCTTGGTAACTTCGTGGAAGTATGCTATATTGTTGTTAAGGAAGGTCGATTATAAGACGTTGTTATTTTTTATTGGATTGTTTGTCGTGATTGGCGGACTGGAGCAGACGGGAATACTGGAAGTCATGGCTGCATTTATCGGCAAAATCAGCGGCGGTAATGTCATGGTCATGATAGCAATTATTATATGGTTATCAGCGGTTGCCAGCGCGTTTGTTGACAATATTCCGTTTGCGACCACAATGATACCGATTATCAAGAGTCTGTCGGCGGCATATGGGGTTGACTTGTCCATGCTTGCATGGACGCTGGCGATGGGAACGGATATTGGCGGAAGCGCGACCCCGATAGGCGCATCGGCAAATGTTGTCGGAATTGCAACGGCATCAAGGGAAGGCTATGTGATAAAGTGGGGACTGTACTGTAAGAAAATGATGCCTGCGACCGTGATGGTTGTGCTGATTTCAATGCTTTTGATTTATTTCCGTTATTTGTAAAGGGAGGTGGAACGGATGGAAAAGCAACTGATTATTTCCGTGGGAAGGGAGTATGGCAGCGGTGGCCACGAGATTGCGGAGAAGCTGTCAGGGCATTATGGCATCCAGCTGTTTGACCACAATCTTCTCGATGAGATTGCGGCGAAGAAAAACCTGAATATGGAACATTTAAAGGGACTGGATGAACGCCGTAAGAATCCGTTGTCTTCAAGAACGGTAAGGGGATTTAGCAGCTCGCCGGAGGAAAACCTGCTGTACCTTCAGTTTGACTTTCTGCGTGACAAGGCGGATTCCGGGGAGTCCTTTGTGATTGTGGGGCGCTGTAGTGAGACGATACTGAAACAGTATGACAGCCTTATATCCATATTTGTCCTTGGCGACCGTGACAAGAAGATTGAGCGGGTTATGCGGCTGTACCAGCTGACAGAAAGCCAGGCGGTGAGGAAGATTCGCGAGAAGGATATGAAGCGCAGGCGCTACCACAATAGCTTCTGCGACAAAAAATGGGGAGATTCGAGAAATTATGATATTTCCTTAAACAGCAGTAAGCTGGGGATTGATGGAACAGTTGAGCTGCTGACGGACTATATCGACAGGCGGAGGCAGTGTTTTTTATAAAAAAGTGCAATGCGTACCCTTAAAAGTGCGTTCCATACCAAATCTATTTTATTTTGACAATTTATCTGATAGAATATTATTAAATTGTTGCAACAATTTAGTCATACCCTCGGTAAGTTGCTGGGAAATTTATTTTCCGGCAACTTATTTATGTACACAGGCATCTGGTGCGCGGGTGGAGGAGAAGGTCATTCCCCTGCTCGATGATGTACATGGGGATAGATGGGTTGTTGGGCAATAGGGAATAAAAACTTGTTGTAATGAGGGGGATGATTCAAATGGAAGAAAAACGTCGTGGAAAGGAATACGGAAAAGAAAAAAGGGTAAACAAATTTGTGCTGGCAATTGTCACGATTATCGATATGTTGCTGTTTTTCGGGTATATCGGCGATTATGCGCAGGGAAACATCAGTTTTGGATTCATGCTTTCGGTGGACTTGTCGGTCATTGTGTCCATGATAGCCTGTTACAGTGTTTATTTCCACAAAAAAGACAGCACGGCTTTCCAGCATGTTTCGGTGATTGGCTATATGGTGGTCTATGGGCTGGCAGTGTTTGGCGCACAGAATGACCTTGTGTTCATGATGGTGTTTCCGCTGACTGTAATCTATATCCTGTACTATGACATGAAGCTCATCCTGAGGATTGCAGTGGTGTTTGGCGCGATAAACGTGGTGGATGTGGTGTATATAGTCGCAGTGCTCGGACACATGCATTCCGGTGTCCCGATAAACAGCACTTCCCTTTTATTACAGGGCGCCTCGGCAGTGGTATACATGATTGTGCTTTGCGGGACGACATATATTTCAAATGACAACAATGAAAAGAAGATTGCCAGCATCAATCAGGAAAAGGATAAGAGCACTGCGCTTCTAAATGAGGTGCTGAATGTTGTGGCGTCGGTGAAACAGAACTCGAGCGAGGCGGCAGAGCATATCAGGCAGTTAAGCCAGTATGTTGACGATACGGCATCTGAGCTGGGCGACATCGCGGAGGGGAACATCAACAATGCACAGAGCATTGAGAAACAGACTGTCATGACTGGAAATATCCAGAACATGATATTGGAGACCAAGCAGATGTCCGACGAAATGCTCTCAATGGCGGAGCGCTCCGAGGGGGCTGTCCTGGATGGACAGCATACGGTTGACAGCCTTCAGGAGCAGTCTCATAGGACAAGGGAGGCAAATGAACGGGTCGTTGCTTCCGTGGCGGGGCTGATTTCCAACGCAAAGGCAGTGGAGCAGATTACGGAACAGATTTTTTCCATTTCCAGCCAGACGAACCTGCTGGCGCTCAATGCCTCAATTGAGAGTGCCAGGGCCGGGGAAGCCGGAAAGGGATTTGCCGTGGTGTCCGAGGAAATCCGTGCGCTTGCCGATGAGACAAGAAAGCTGACCGAAGGGATTCAGGGGATTGTGGCAGAGCTTAGGAAAAATGCCGACATGGCAAAAAATACGGTGGATAATGTCATTACAACAGCAGACGCAGAGCACAAACTAATTTTGGATGCGAGTGCAAAGTTCGGCGAGATTGGCAGCCGTATGCAGGGGCTACATAGCAATGTGCAGGAAATGTATCGGAAGATAGAAGAAATTCTGGAATCCAACAATGTGATTGTGGACAGCATTACCCATATTTCCGCTGTCAGCGAGGAAGTGACCGCGAGCACGCAGCAGGCGGCAGAGCTTGGTGCAGACACCAGCCGTAAGGCAGAACAGGCGAGGGGACTGATGGTGGAGCTGCTTGAGACGGTAAAGGCGATTGACAAATATTTATAAAGGAAAAGGAACGGACGCAGTTTTCGGGTAACTGCGTCCGTTTTTTTCCGCGTCAAAACAGTTGACAAGGCGTTCTGCCGATTGTAGAATTAAGAAATCTACTGGAATGTATCTGGAAAGGAGATTCGTATGAAAGTCAAAATAAGCCTGATTTGCGGAATTGTGATTGTGCTGGTGGCGCTTGGGAGCATCCCTGCCGGAGACAGTGCGGTGAAAAAGGACGAAATCGGCATTGCTGAGGAAAATGATGATTTGAGGGACAGCAGCGGCGAACAGATCCCGGTGTCCTCGGCGGTGGTGACGAGCGAGATGGTGTGCGACATAGAAGGACCTGTCCTGGACTATGCGGATGGTGAGACACTGATTTTTCACCATGATTCTGGTCTTTTTGTCTATGACATCGGCAGGAAAAAGCTTGACAGCAGTGTGAATCTCAAAGAACTGGGATGCCTCGACGCGGAGGAACAAGTAAACTGTGAGATTTTTGTTGCGGCGGATGGTAAGTGGGTCTGTCTGCACCCGCTTGATACAAAGGAGCTGTATCTGTATGATGTCACAGGCAGGCGTATGACGCGGGAAGCGTATGACGGCGACCGTTACCAGGCACAAAACATGGATTTTTTTGTATCGCTCAGGCAGACGACCGACTGCGTTGAACCGGATTATACGGACTGGCGTTCCAGGGAGTGTGTGAAACTGCGCGATGATCCATGCAGTTATCTCTATCTGGAAAGCGGCAGCGGCATGCTGTCGGACATCTATTATGTCGTGGAGGAAGACGGCGGAGAGCGCGTACAGACTGCGAAGATTTTTGACGACCAGACGCAGACAGTGCTGCTGAAAGAAACAACGGCAGGGTGAGGGCGTCCAAAGATGCTGTATTTTGCAATCGGGGGCGAGGAGCAGAAAAGGAGATGTGTATGAGATCAAATAGAAAAATCAACGTATCATTTAATTCGCCAGTTGTCATCTGTTTTACGGCAGTCTGCTTTGCCGCACTGGTGCTGGACTGGCTTACGAAGGGGTGGACGACAAATACCTTTTTCAGTGTCTACCGCTCCTCGCTGCTGTCGCCGCTGACGTATGTGCGGATGATTGGGCATGTGTTTGGTCACGCGGGATGGGAGCATTTTATTGGAAATATCATGTTGCTGCTGATTGTAGGACCGCTGCTGGAAGAAAAGTATGGCTCGTCCAATATTCTGTTTGTCATCCTCGCAACGGCGCTGGCGACAGGGATTGTAAACTATATCTTTTTCCCACATGTTCAGCTGCTTGGCGCAAGCGGCGTGGTGTTTGCATTTATCCTGCTGTCACCCTTTACCAGCGTGAAGGAGGGAAGCATACCGATTACCCTGGTGCTTGTGGCGGCGCTCTATATCGGAGGACAGGTTTACAGCGGCGTTTTTGCGGACGACAATGTATCCCAGCTGACCCACATTGTAGGCGGATGCGTGGGAGCAGGGCTCGGGTATGTGATGCATAAAAATAAGATGAATCGGTATTGATGCAAAGGAGGTACTTATGGACATTGCTGTTTTATCGGATATCCATGGAAACGGTATCGCGCTGCAGGCCTGTATGGAATATTTGAAAAAACATCCGGTTGATGCATATTGTTTTCTGGGGGATTATGTGGGAGAATTTCCCGGAATCCGGCGGGTAATGGACACACTTTACGAATTGCAGGAGAATTTTCCCTGTTATATGCTCAGGGGAAACAAGGAAGGGTATATGTTGTCCGGAATGGGGGAAGCGCATCCGGAATGGGACAGCTATCCAAGCACGGTCGGAATGCTGCGCTATGGCCGGGCACATTTGACACGGCAGGATTTATCCTTTATGGATAGCCTGCCAACCACGGCGTGCATTCATATAGACGGCATGAAGGATATCCGGATATGTCACGGTACACAAAGGGCGGTAAACGAAAAGATGCGTCCCCAAAATCGTGAAAACCAGGAAATTCTTGCAGGGGTTGAGGAAGAATATATGCTGTGCGGCCATACACACAAGGTCATGAGTATTCAGGAGTATTCCAAAACCATATGGAATCCCGGCTCGGTCGGTCTGCCTATCATTGAGGAGGGCGCTATGAAAGCGCAGTTTATGGTACTGCACGGCGACGATGGGGCATGGCATCCTGAGTTCGTGGAACTGGATTACGACATAGAACGGACGATACAGGATATGCATGAAAACGGTTTGCGTGAGGTGGCGCCGTACTGGACAAGGGTGACAGAGCGCATTCTGAGGGGGACAAGGGTGACACACGGAGGGGTGCTGGGCAGGGCGATGGAGCTGTGCACACAGGAGACTGGCGGATGTAACTGGCCCGAAGTGCCGGAGATTTATTGGAAGCGGGCATTTGAGGAGACGGACGTCAGAAGTGATAAAAGCACTTGATTTAAGGAGGAGACGGATTGTGAGAGCACGTATTTTAGCATATATTCAGGCAGCAGTTCTGGTTATGTCATCATTTCAGACAACGGCAAGTACGATTCCGACCGGTAATCCGGTATTGGCAATTGAGGCTGAAACAGAGTCGGAAACGGAGATTGAAGCGCAGGAGGAGCTGTGCTCGGAAACGGAAGAAGTGAAGGAACCAAAGACCGAAACGGAAACTGCGACTGAAACGAAAGACATGTCGGAAACGGAGACTGGAACGGAGAGAGTGACGGAAACAAAGGACGAAACGGAAACTGAAACGGAAGACGTGTCGGAAACGGAGACCGAAACGGAGATAAAGACGGAAGATGTGTCGGAAACGGAGACTGGAACCGACGACATGACGGAGACTGGAACGGAAGACGTGACGGAGACCGAAACGGATGCAGATAATGACATAGATACCGCCCGATACCTGACAACGGTTGATGCAGTGGGAGAAAAACTGCGGGAATCACTGAAAAACAGGGAATCAGAAATTACAGTTTATTTTCAGACAACAGAGAAGCCGGACGATGAAATTGCCAGGGAAATCTGGAACACAGCGCTGGAACATACGGGAAAGCCGACAGAAGGAGATTATATTCTCTTTCAATATGAAAGTCTTGAAATCCCTGACTATGACATAACTGTAGATGTATCCACGGCAACACAAAACGGTGATACATCCCCGGAAACGACATATTATCTGCCGATTACATATAAAGTAACCTATTATACGACATACGCGCAGGAAATGGAGTTGGACCGTGCGGTAGAAACGGTAATCGAGCGTTTTGGATGGAATGAAGATACCAGCGATTACCAAAAGATTAAGACGATTTACGATTATATTTGCAGGAACGATAAAAATGAAAATCTGGACGATGCAGGTGATGCGTTAAAGCATACAGCCTATGGGGCCTTGATCAATAAGACGGCGGAATGCCATGGTTATGCAAGCCTGCTGTACCGTCTGCTTTTGGAATGCGGCATTGATTCAAGGATTATAAGCGGAACGGCAGACGGTGAAAATCATGTATGGAATATTGTAAAGTGCGGAGACTTCTATTACTATCTGGATGCGGCATGGGATGCCAGGAAGACGAGTTATGGCTGTTTTTTGAAAGGGTCAGACAGCTTCAGTGACCATATGGCGGAAGCTGCGTTTACTTCAGAGGAGTTTATGACAACGTATCCGGTTTCAAAGGCGGATGCAGCTGTCTGTGATGTGGATAATGGCAGCGGGGATGGCGAAGAAAGCGGAGATGGTACGGAGACCGAAGATGGTACAGAGACTGAAACTGAAACAGAATCCGAAAGTGACATTGAGGAGCTTCTTGCTACGTCCGGGATTTCTTCCGAAGCCGAAACTGAAACTGAAACAGAATCCGAAAGCAGCCCGACAGGCGAAGACGTGCAGGAAAGTGACAAAAGACCGTGCATCACGGCAGATGGCGTACTGTTTCCGGGCAAAAAGGCGGATGGCTATAGCACAGTCTATACCGGGGAGAAAATCTGTCCGGCAATGACAGTGAGATACACCTACCAGGACAGCAAGGGCAAGTCAAAGGTGCAGACCTTGAAGCTGAATGTGGACTATACTGTGACGTACAGAAATAACATAAACGTAGGAGGAGAAAAAGCGACCGTGACCATAAAGGGTATCGGCGAGTACCAGGGAACGGTTACGAAAGAATTTGACATCACGCAAAAGAGCATCAGCAAAGTTACGCTTTCTGCGGTGGGTGATATTAAGTACGGCGAAGTGCCCGAGGTCACGGTCATGGATGGGACAAAGGAACTGGTCAAGGGCAGGGATTACACGGTGAGCTGGACGGAAGGCAGTGCGGATACGACTACAGTATCAAAGCTGACCGTAAAGGCGGTAGAAAGCAACAGCTGCAATTATATGGGGACGGCGAGCAAGAAAGCAACCTTTAATATTTTAGGAACGGACGTGGAAAACGCTGTTTCGATTGCAGAAGCCAGCGTTGAATGGAAAAACCCCAGTAAGATTTATACCTACAATGGGAAAGCGCAGAAGCCAGCGGTTGTGGTAAAGGATAAGGACGGCAGAAAGGTCTCTTCAAGCTATTACAAGGTTATTTACACCAACAATGTCAACGCGGGAACAAACACGGCGAAAGCATATGTTGTCGGCGTGACGAAAAAGGGAGCGGGTTATTACGGCATTTCCGAACCGTTAGAATTTTCCATCAGTCAAAAGAGCTTCAGCAAGGTATCGGTGTCCATCAAGGGAACCCTCCCGAAGTCTGGCACGATTTCTGACATTCAGAATGCCATTAATGAAGCCGTTGTGGTAAAGGACGGCAGGACGATACTTTCCTATGGGGAGGATTACACGATTGACTATGGCGATATAAAATCATTTGACAACATCAAGATAGGCGTGAAATATGAGATTACAATACTGCCTGTCAGAAAAGACGGAAATTATACCTCGGATACAAAGACACTGAAAATCAAGTTTGGCCAGCTGAACCTTGCAAGCAGGACTGCGACCGTTTCTTTGACGATTACAAACGTAGATGAGAAAAAGGTCACGCTGATGTATAATGGCAAGATGCTTGAACAGGACAAGGATTACACGGTAACATCAATCAAACAGAACAGGAACACGGGGCTGTATACCGTGAAAATCAAGGCAGTGAAGGGAAGTCCTTACAAGGGCAGCCTGACATTCAAGGATGCGCAGGCGCTTTTGCTGACACTGAATAAAGAGCTGATAACAGGAAAGTCAGGGGAGACAGTTCAGCTGAGCGCGGCAGTAACACCGCCAAGTATACAGTACAGTACGATAAAATGGGAATCTTCAAATGAGGGTGTGGCGACTGTCACGGACCAGGGTCTAGTGAGCCTGGTGGGCAGCGGCATGGCAGTTATTACGGCAAGTACAAGTGCAGAGCAGCTTGTATTGTCCGCCCAGTGTCGTGTGACAGTAGAGGGAGAGCTGGAAAATTATGTCTCGGTAACTGATTTTGGAGCGGTGCCCAACGACGGCGGGGATGACCGGGATGCATTTACGCGGGCGCTTGACGCACTGGGAAAAGGGGACTACGAAGGATATGATACAGTATATGTTCCTGAGGGGACGTATCATATTGACCCTGAATATGGCATTGTCATGCCTGCCAACACAAAACTTTATATGCATGAGGATGCAGTTTTGCAGGCATTGCTGTCCAAAACCAAGCAAAGCCAGGTTATCGGTGTCTATCAGTCGGATATAGAAGTCAGCGGCGGCACCATCATCGGAGATCTGCGGGCGGCAGGGAAGTCCGGGGAAAGCGGAATGGGCATTCGAATACAGTACGCCCAAAATGTCTTCATCCATGACGTGAATATAAAGGAGTGCCGCGGCGATGGCATTTATATCGGCGGAAATGGGACAGGTTCCACCAATATCAGTATAACAAACTGTACGATTGCCAATAACAGCAGAAACTGTCTCGGCATTGTCAGCGCACATAATGTCTATGTGGACGGCTGTACAATTACAGGAGCGGGAAGTCTGTACGGCACTGCGCCGAGAGCCTGCATATTAATAGAGAAAAATAGTGGGGATGAAGTCTGCACGGACATTGTGATAAAGAATTCAACCATAGACAATAAAGCTGTCTGCAGTTCGCATTCCGAAGCGTATGCGTTTGGTTCGGCGTGGGTAAACTATCCGAATTCCCCTGTGATACAAGGGAATCGTCTGACGGTGGAAAATTGTACTTTTAGGGGAAAGGTTGCGAATTATTCCGTGACAAATGCGAAGTTTATTAAGTGCAAGTTTGACGGTGAAACAATTTTTAAACAGGGTACCGTTGTACAAAACTGATAGATAGGGAACTTATGATGAAAGGGTATATCAGGAGGAATAAAAGGCATGGCGTATGATATGATTTGTCTGGCAGACAGACCGGACTTAAAGGAGTGTGCCGCACAGTGGTTTCACGAGAAATGGGGCATTCCGGTGGAGGCATACATGGAGAGCATGGAGGCGTGTCTGGAAAAGAAAAGCGCCGTGCCGCAATGGTATCTGGCGATGGAATGCGGGCAGATTGTCGGCGGCATGGGCGTGATTGAGAATGATTTCCACGACCGGAAAGACCTTGTCCCGAATGTCTGCGCCGTCTACACGGAGGAGCCAAAGAGGGGGCAGGGCATAGCGGGGGCGCTGCTGAACATGGTCTGCAAGGATATGAGTGACAGGGGCATCGACACGCTTTACCTTGTGACAGACCACACGTCGTTTTATGAGCGTTATGGCTGGGAATTCCTGTGCATGGTGCAGGGCGACGGAGAACCGGACATGACGAGGATGTATGTTCACAGGATGTAAATTTGACTGTGATTGTATTTCGTTTTGTCCTTTGCATAGTATCAAAATTATGTTATGATGAATTATAGGATATGTTTGAAAAAGTCAAAAATGTCATATTATTAGAAATTTTAGAATGGAGGAGTTGGAATGGGATTACCACAGGAAAAATATTACACAATCGAGGATTTTTATAATATGCCTGAGGAGATTCGTGCTGAACTGATTGACGGTGAGATTATTTATATGGCTTCGCCCAGCCGTATTCATCAGGAGATTCTGGGTGAATTGTTCAACCAAATTAAAAATTATATCAAGTCAAAAAATGGTAGGTGTCATGTATACCCCGCCCCATTTGGCGTGCAGCTTAACGAAAGTACGGATACAGTGCTGGAACCTGACATCTCTGTCATCTGTGACCCTGGTAAATTAAACGACCGTGGCTGCCTTGGCGCACCGGACTGGATTATCGAGATTGCCTCGCCGTCCAATCCGCAGCATGATTATATCACAAAGCTGAATCTGTACAATAGCGCCAATGTGCGAGAATACTGGATTGTCGATCCGCAGAGCAGCAGCATCTATGTGTATAACATGGATGGCGACCATTTTTGCGTGAAGGTGTACTCGTTTGACGATACCGTGAAGGTGGGAATCTATGAGGACTTGTATATTGATTTTTCCAGTCTTGATTTCGAGTAAGACCTATGTAAATAGGTCCCTACTCGAAACATTCCGGGTCTCCAATCTCCTCATTTCCGAGGTATTTCGTGTATTCTTTTCCCTCATAGAAATTCATAATCGGGCGGCGCAGCTTTGACGGAAACAGTGGTAATCTGTTCAGCACTGACAAATCCAGCCACTCAAATCCGATTTGGCTGGTGTCCTTGCAGAGTGCTGCGCATTCTGCCTTTCCAAGGCAGTCGCATAGAAAGACAAGGTCAATCCTATGAAAATTTTCTCCGTGGACGCCTTCGATAACGAAGAGCAAGTCCCTGCACTGAACCGCCATTCCGGTTTCCTCACAGACTTCGCGTTCAACAGTCTGGGGAAGCAGTTCCTCGCTGTCCTGACCGCCGCCGGGCAGAATATACCATTCTTCTCTGCCGTCACTTCGTTTTACTGCAAGCAGTCTGCCAGCCTGGATGATAACTGCCTTTGCAGATGTGCGTATTTGTCTTGACATGGCTGTTTTCTTTTCTGTGATTTATATGCTGTTAAAAACATTTTACCACAGCAGTTTGCATTGTTCCATAAATTTTATGCATCCTGTGCACTGGAATGGTGGACTGTTGTAAAAGTTTTATGGACTGCATAGTGAAAATACACGGAAGATTGACAAAGCATTTACAGGGTGCTATAGTGAAAATCAGTAAAATTGGTTTGGGTTCAGAAAGGAGTTTCCCATGTAATCCGATATTCCTATTACAATATATAAAAAACCACGGACACTATCGGCGACAGATAGTGGCTGTGGTTTTTATGCACACGGGCGTCCAAATGAAATATGTCAGCAAGCTGACGGACGCCCGGCGCACGAGTAGGTGAGAAGGTCATTCCCCTACTCGATTGCGCAGCCCCATGCAGAGGAAGTATGCCGCTAAGGCGGCGCATGGGGGGCGCGGCGGGTAGGGAAGATAAATCTTCTCTGATCGATTACGTAGTTTCATACAGAGGAAGTATATAGGAGGATTATATGGAACAGATTTTAAAATACCCAAGAACCCGGCATCTTGAGGGGTCGAGGGAACAGCTGGGCGATGGGGACTTGACGGTTGTAAAATTAGATGAGATAAAGGGGAGCTATCTGGTTCTAGAGGAAAAGGTGGACGGTGCAAACTGCGGCATCAGTTTTGGCAGGGATGGAAAAATGTTTCTGCAAAGCCGCGGGCATTTTTTGAACGGCGGATATGGAGAACGACAGTTTGATTTGTTTAAGCTCTGGGCGGGATGCTTTGAAGACCGGCTGCGCTGCCTGCTTGGAGACCGGTATATAATGTATGGTGAGTGGCTGTATGCAAAGCATACCGTTTTTTATGACAGGCTGCCGCATTATTTTATGGAGTTTGACATTTTTGACAAACAGCGGCAGCGATTTTTTTCCACGCGAAAGCGCAGGGAATTTTTGTGCGATGCTCCGTTTATTCATTCTGTCCGGGTATTGACGGAGGGATATTTCGAAACACTTGGGGACATTGAAAAGTGGATTGGATCCAGTCTGTTTATTTCCGGGGAACAGGAGCAGAATTTCCGCATGCAATGTGAAAAAAGCGGGACAGATTATGCGCTGGCAGTCCGGCAGACCGATTTGACAGGGATGATGGAGGGAATCTATATCAAGGTGGAGGATGGGGATTATGTGACGGATCGCCTGAAGTTTGTGCGAGGTTCCTTTCTCAATACGATTCTTGACTCGGAGAGCCACTGGGTAAAACGTCCGATAGTGGCAAACAGTCTTGCAGACGGCGTGGATTTGTTTGCCATGCAGGAGGGAGGCGGTGCCAGTGAGCCGGGAAATTCTTAAAGAAATCCGCAGGAGCGGTTTTTCCTTTCGCCGGCTCTCGGATAGTTATCCCCAATTGGGCATGCTGAGGCATGTTCCCCAAAATCCGGAATACCATGGAGAGGGCGATGTGTACCGCCATACGGAAATGGTATGTGAACGACTTCTTTCGCTTCCGGAATGGACGGAGCTGGATAAAGAGGAACAGGAGCTATTGTTTCTGGCGGCGGCATTCCATGATATCGGAAAAATTTCCTGTACAAAACAGGAGGACGGAATCTGGGTATCCCCGAAACATACAATTATCGGGGAAAAGAAATTCCGCTGGATGGTTTACAGGGATGTGGCGCAGTTTGGGCTGACCTTTTCGCAGCGCGAACTGGCAGCCGGGCTGATTCGGTACCATGGGCTGCCTGTGTGGTTCTGGACGAAGGAAAGAACCGAGTTTGACTTGCTCAGGGCGGCAGAAAGCATTCCCCTGCGGCTTTTGTATCTGCTTTCAAAAGCAGATGTGCAGGGGCGGGTGGCAAAAGGCTCCGACCATCTGGAAGACCAGGTGGAATTGTTTGCCGACTATGCAAAGGAGCTGGGCATCTGGGAGACACCGCATGCCTTTGCAAACCCCTATACAAGGTATGCGTATTTTCACAGAGAGGGACTATGGTATCAGGCGCAATTATGTGATGAGTCGGAATTTGATGTCATTATGCTGTCAGGACTGCCGCTTGCGGGAAAGGACAGCTGGATAGCACAGCATGGCGCGGGGATGCCAGTTGTCTCCCTCGACGACATCCGCGATGAGATGGGCGTATCGCCGGCAAAAAATTCAGGCAGGGTAGTGCAGAATGCCAAGGAGCAGGCAAGAGGCTATCTGAGACGAAAGGAACCGTTTATCTGGAATGCGACGAATATCATCCAGGAAACCAGGCAGCGGCTGGTCAGTCTTTTTGCCGGATACGGCGCGCGGGTGCATATTCTGTATCTGGAAGTGCCTTATCAGGAGCTGCTTGCCAGAAACCAAAAAAGGGCGCGTTATATTCCGGAACCCGTTTTGGAGGAGATGATTCGGAAACTGGAAATGCCGGCGCCGTGGGAGGCGTATGAGGTGATCAGATGGGGCAATAATGGAATATGGAATCCTGTATTTCTTAATGGGATGTATAGAAAGGAGAAAGGTTAGGCGTATGAACAGACAAAAAAATGGAAACCGTGTATTGGCTGTTGTGACTGCCGCCGCATTTCTGATGACGGGCTGTCAGTCAGGCTCTGGCAGCAGTGCGGAGACAGAGGCGCTAAAAGAGCAGATTGCGCGTCTTGAGCAACAGATATCGGACTTGGAGCAGAAGCAGGCAGCGGAAAATGCTGCATCTGCGGACAGAATGGCACTTTCCGGGGATAATGCCCAGGAGCAGTCAGACACCGCATCTAATGACAACGTGCAGCCTGCATTGGATGGGGACAACGCGCAAAATCAGACGGATGGCAGGACACAGAATCAGACCGGGGCGGCAGACAGCCTGCAGCCGCAAAATGACACAAGTGTCGGAAGCGTTCCTGTGTCAAGGCATGACGAGGAAGCTTACCATAATCCGTCACATGCTGCCATAAATGACGACGCATCAGATCATCAGGGCGCGGATGGACTTACCACCTACACCATGGAGGAACTTGGCGTCATGGTAAATGGATTTGTGGAAAAGGCAGGCACAGCGGTGCCAGGTGGGACTGCCGCGGAGGATATGGAGCAGTTCTTTGCCCTGAAGCAGGAGGCGAAACAGATTGACGATCTGCTTGACAGCCATGAGGATGAACTGGAGTATCTTTATAAATATCAGTCCCTGACAAGGGACGACTATAAGCGGATGGAACGTGAACTGGAATTATTGGAGGATAAATTGGATGCGGCAGAAGACCAGTTAGAGTATGTATTTGGTATTGATGACTGAACGAGTGATAATAGCGAAGGACCGAAGAGGGTCTCATAATCCCATCGGTGCCTTTTGCAGAGAGGCGGATTATAATAATGAAACCAGTAGTGCTTTGTTATGAAAAATGTACCATCTGTAAAAAGGCACTAAAGTGGGTGGAGGAATCCGGCTATGCGGTACAGGTACGTCCCATCAAGGAGGAAAACCCGACAGCTGCGGAGCTAAAGGAATGGCACGAGATGAGCGGGGAGGAACAGTACCAGCTCCTATCCACGGATGGAATGCTGGTAAAGCGCCCCCTGCTGATTACGAAAAAAGGAAAAACTATAGAAATAGCAATGCGTATTTTCCCTTCAGGATTCATGATAATCATCCATTCTTGCCAAAGTCTGCGAATTTGGGCGGAAGCACAATATTTGCAATACGAACTTCGATTGTTATTATCCACCTCCGTGATTGATTTTTAATCGGCGGCAAACCGTCATGTCTGTATGCGACATCACTGTCCAGCCAGGTAGTTTTCGGCAAATTCCTTACACCCCGCTACATTTGCGCCAATAATCGGGTCACCGACAATGGCGCCTGTCTGGTCGACAAAAAAGGTGGTCGGAACGCCGATAATATTCGACATCAGTTCGCCCAAATCGTCGTTGGGAATCAGGTTGGTATATTCGACACTGGCTGTCTGGACAATCGTCTGGGCAAGTTCAATGTGCTGCGTGTCATTCTCGCCGTTGATGTCCCCTACAATGCCGATTAGCTGTATGTCATCCCCCATCTCCCTTGCCCAGTCGGCAAGCTCGGGCATTTCCTCGATACATGGTCCGCAGAAGGTGCCCCACACATTGACGACGGTAAGCTTCTTTTCTGAAAAGATTGAGGAATCCACCGGGGCGCCGTTGATGTCCGTGGTTGAGAAGCTAAGGACATACTCCGCGGCATCGGTTGTGGACATTTCGCTTTCGGAGATTTCAGAGGGGGCGGGAGTGCTGGGATGCTGTTCCTGCGTCTTTGTGCCGCACCCGATTAGGGTGAGGGCAATGAAAATGGAAAGTGTCATTGAATAATATTTTTGTGTTTTCATGATAATGCTCCTCCTTATTTTGAATGGTTTCGAAAACCGAGCTGGATTGCCTGTTTCGGGCAGGCGGCGGCACAGGCGCCGCAGCGGATGCACTCGGCTGAATTGGGGGATGTGACAGGATTTACGTCCATCTTGCAGGTGCGGGCACATTTGCCGCATTGGATGCAGGATGATTTGTCCACATCCAGGTGATGGATGCTGACCTTGTTGAGCAGCCCATAGATGGCACCCAGCGGGCAGAGCGTCTTGCAGAAAAAACGGAATACAAAGACGGATGCAATGATGGTCAGTAGTAATATGCCCATTTTCAGCCCGAACAGAAACCCTGTCGTTGTCCGGAGCTCCGGATGTGTGGCTGTCATCGGAATGCCGCCAAACAGTGTGCCGGACGGGCAGATGTATTGGCAGAATGCCGGCTTTCCCATGCCCATATAGTTTGTGGCAGTGACTGGCAGCACAATCACAAACAGTATCAGAATGACGTATTTAACATAGGTAAACAGTTTCGGCAGCCTGCATTTGCGCGACGGGATTTTGTAAAACAGCTCCTGAACCAGACCAAACGGGCAAATCCAACCGCAGACAAATCTGCCGAGCAGGACACCGACTGCAAGCAGGAATCCGACCACGTAAAAGCTGAAATTGAACTGCATGGAGCCGGCGACTGCCTGCATGGCGCCAATGGGACAGGCGAGCGTGGCGGCAGGGCACGAGTAGCAGTGGAGACCGGGATTGCAGAACTGCTTCCATTTGCCGGTATAAAGCTTCCCAGCGGCAAAATTTCCAATATGGGTGTTGGTAAATCCAAAGGCGGCAAGCTGTATCAGTTTTCGTTTGACTGTGTTGTTCATGCCTGTCACCCCAATCCTATGCATTCCAGGCAGATATTGGCTGCCTTGTTCCAGACCGTTTCCTGTTCCCCGCGGTTTATGCCGCATACAATCATCAGCGCGGCTGCGAGCAGGAACGCGCACTGGAGGATTGTTCTTTTTGGTGTTGACAGCTTCATTTTGGCTGCACTCCTTTCAGTTTTTATTTTTAAAATTTATGGTGAATTTAGATTATCTCTTTAGAAGTTCTTATATGTCGGTATAGCCCGTATT
>CARTDA010000025.1:0-55981 GCA_949066965.1 uncultured Lachnospiraceae bacterium | reverse complement strand
AGGGGTACGTTTTATCAGGGTTCAAAAAAATCCAAAAGTTGTAAACTGGTGTAATTGTAGACAAATTGCCAACTATGCTTGCTTGATAAGAATCATTTTGTCTTATAAAATTATAAAAATAAAAAACAATAAAAAACTAGGAGGTAGTAGTATGAAATTTAACGAAAAATTATTAAAAATTAGGAAGGAACGTGGCTTATCTCAAGAAGAATTAGGGATGGAATTACAGGTATCAAGGCAAACTATTTCTAAATGGGAGGCAGGGCAATCCTACCCTGATTTTACAAGATTGGTCATGTTAAGCGATTTTTTTGATATGACTTTAGATGAACTCGTAAAGGATATTGATGTTCAAGAAATAAGAAATAAGAATTTTACTGGTGAAAAAATAGATTCATTATATAAAGACTCACAAACTATTAAAGATATAGCAAGATGGATATGTAAGTTTTTTATTTGTGGTATTTTTCTTTTAGGTATTATTGCAGTAGTTGCAATTATATTACATTTTGTATTTCCTAATTCGGATATTTTTTTTAGGGCATATTAATAGTGGAATATAGTGTAATTGTCAGTATGGTTCAAAGTAACCCCCATTTGAAATGGGGGTTACTTTGATTGGCGAGAATGCTCGTGTTCTGTGGTGGAAGTCCACTTAGGCGTAGCTATTGACAAACTTTATTAGTCGTAGTAACAAAAGCTTGGGATAGGAAAAGACTTTGCATGGCTGACTGCGTACTCTGGTGACCGTTATTACTAGTACATCGAATAATTAATAACTGATACATTAAACGGTTGCTTCCTCAACTGAAATTTCCTCCATCTTGTATGTCCAGCGATATACAACCGGTTCCCTGTTTACTTCATCAAAATACAGATATATTCTGTTTGCCAGTTCCTCTTTGGAGTTTACCCTGATCCCCTTCAACATCTGCTTTGTTATTTTACTGAAGAAACCTTCGATTAGGTTTAACCATGAACCATGTGTTGGCGTAAACACAAAAACAAACCGTTCTTCTGGTCTAGTCGCCAGATAATTTCTGACTTCTTTTGACTTGTGTGCGGAATGGTTGTCACAAATGATTCTTATGACATCACCCTCCGGATACCTTTCATCTAATTTCTTTAGGAGACATATGAAGTCTGAACTTTTATGGCTTTCACTCACTACAGGGATTGCTTCTCCTGTAAGAAGGTCAATTCCTGCAATCAGTGACAGCGTTCCAAGACGCTTATATTCATAATCACGCCACACACAGCCGTTACCGTGTCTGGGACGCAGATCGTCACTTGTTGCAGCGATTGCCTGAATACCGGGTTTTTCATCACATGATACTGTATGAACCATAGGTTTATCATCCGGAATAATAATCCTGCCTTCCTCATCAAACTGCAGAGAAACCTGTTTGTAAACCACCAGGACATCGTGCATCTTATTCTCAAAATCAGGGTCTCGTTTCTCACAATAATACTTGATCTTAAAAGGCTTGATTTCGGATTTTTTAAGGATCTTCTGTAACATGGGCCTGGTCATCGTTTTCAATCTGGGATAACCGGCTTCCTCCGCATTATTCTGAATATGCTGATGCAGGTTTTTGAGTGTCCATAACTCCTGTGAATAACCAAGATCAGCAGGACGCTGGCAGGCAATATCAATCATCCATGCAATGGCATCATCTGTAATTTCAACCGGACGGCCTTTCCGCTGGTCATCAAAAAGAGCCCTGTCTGTACCGCCTTCTTTATATTTATCAATACAGAGTCTGACCGTGTTGGTGCTGAGGTCATAAATTCTGGCAATATCACGAACAGTAATACCATTGGCCTTATCCAATAAAATGTGCGCACGGATTACGACCTGCGCCTGTATTGTCCGCTGCTTAATTAGTGAACGGAGATATTCATAATCTCCATCGTTGAGTATGAGTGTTGCTGAATTTCTTGGCATAATGGTAACCTCTCTTTCAAATGATAATACCATTATACACCATAATGCTATTTGTGTCAGTTATTTATTTTCTTTTATACTAGTATTTTTGATTTTTACCAAATTAAAGGGAAAATTGGTCATATGAAATATTTTTACGAAATGTATTGTGGTGATTCTTTTATTTACGATACTATTGTGGAAACTTTTTTGACAGGTGATATAGAAATAAAAGATAATGAACATTTAGAATTGTTTGATGAGAGGATAGAGGAGGAGAAGTCTTATCTATTGATACAGTTTCCGCACCATGGTTCTGAAAATAATAATATACGATATTTTATTGATTTAACTGCAGGAATGTATGTTTTTTCCTATGGCATAGTCAATAGATATGGGCATCCACATAGCGAAGTATTACAATGTTTACCTAATATTGCACTTGTTAATGAGAGAGAGTCTTTTGATTATCAAATTATGCTTCATGATTTCGGGTGGGCAAAGGCAGGAAGAAACTGCTATATTATCATTAACAAAAGAAAAACAATTTACTGTGGGTGGTACCAATCACGGAGGAGGAGTACCGGTTTGCCATGGAGCATGATATTGGCGAGCCGCTGGGGCATGTCAGGGGGGCGCTTGCGAAGGTACATATTTTTGACGGAAAGCCGAAGTTTTCGGTGCGCGCGTGATAATACGGATACTGGATGTCTTTATATGCAGGCACTTTTGTCCAGGCATTGACAGAGCGCCTGCATTATGTTATCCTACATTTAGACAAATGTCTAAGATATCTTTTCCTTGCAATTAGACACTTGTCTAAAATAAAAAGACACTACATTTGCGGTTTGAGTAAAGAATGGAAAAAAGAGAGTGAGGTGCATATCATGAAAAAAATACCGGATGCGGAGCTGGAACTGATGATGGTAATCTGGGATGCGGGGCAGCCGGTTTCCCGGATGGATATCGAGATGAGAATGCAAAATGGCAGGGACGTTGTGCCGAGCACGATCCTGTCACTGCTTTCACGGCTGGAAAAGAGGGGATTCCTGCGCAAGGAAAAACAAGGCAACATCAATTATTACAATGCACTGGTGGAGAAATCAGCGTATCTGAAGGAGGAAGGGCAGCGCGTTCTGGACAAGATGTTTGGCAGCTCGCTCAAAAATTTTGTCACGGCACTGTATGACGGAAAAGGGCTGGATGACAGGGAGATTGCCGAACTGCAGGCGTTTATCGACGAGCAGGCAGGAACGGAGAGGGATAAATAGGGATGGAGTATAGAATGAGAAAATTGAAAAAGGTTACAGTTGTTATGATTTGTATTTCCATATTTTATATTGTACTGTCATCAGTCCTTCCGAGTGCTAGCTTGTCGTTTCGCACATGGGCAGACGTGTTAGGACAGGGAATCCTGCTGCTTTTAACACCGTTGCTAATGGTAGTGATTTTTGTGGCATGGATTCAGCGAAGGGAACGTATGCACGCTGTTTTTAAGAGTATCATTTCAATGGCAGCAGCAGGGGGATATCTGTTGTGGGCATATCTGGCAGGGCTGTTTATTCTTTTTGGCGTACACGAGGAGCGGATGATTGCACCAAATCTGCTTGTGCAGGATGAATCGGAATTTATGTATCTGGCAGGGTACTCATATTATCGTCCGGTGGCGTTTCTCTTTAAGACACCGGCGGAACTGACGGATGAGGTAAAGATTCACTATCTGGAAGAAAAATACGGTAGAAAATTTATGACAGATATGTCAGGAAGTGGTTTTCTGTATGACGAAGAGATGCCAGATGTCAAAGTGTCGGTCTACCTGAGCAATATGCAGTTGGAGGATGACTATGCGGAACAGATTTTGTACAGGGATTTTGACGAGGATGTTCCAGATGGGGAGCAGTAGGAGGTGATTTTGTGGAAACACATCTGGTTTATCTGCTTGGCACGCTGCTGGCTGTCGACGTGATTGTCCTGACAGCCTGGGCAGTCCCCTGCATGGCTGGAACCAAAATCGGTTACAGGTGGCGCAAAATCCTCTGGATGATTCTGGCTGTGCGGCTGCTGGTTCCGGTACGGCTACTTCTGGGAGAAATTTATGGGCAGCAGCCATCGCATTTTTTACAGGTTCATCTGCCCATGTCTGATGAAACGATGCGGGACAATGGCGACGAAGAAAAACTGGATTCCATGGAGAGTGCTATGGAACAGAATGCAGGGAGAAATGTGAATGAAAATGCGATACAAGGGAATGCAAAAAAAACTGAAGTCAGTCCGGAAGAAAACGCAGCATACGCACAGGAAACAGGGAATGTCCCAAATGGCGCAGAAGTTTCTCGGACAGTCGTAAAAACAGGCGCCAGCGCGGTGACAGAAATTTGGACAGGTTTTCTCCAAAAGCTGTATCATGCAAAATGGCTGCTGCTCGCGCTCTGGATTTCGGGCGCCCTGATAAGGACAGAATACCATGTCATAGGCTTTTTGAACGTAAGGGAGCGTCTCAGGCTAAATTCCCGGCACTGTACAGAACAGCGGCTGCGCGCGCGGCTTGCGGCAGTCTGCGAGGAGTACGGCATCCGGTCAGTGCCGCCAATACGTATCTGTGACAATCTTGGCTCCCCGATGCTGCTGGGGTACAGACACACCCTGTTACTGATGCCGGACATTCCATACACGGAGGCGGAGCTTGACATGATTTTCCGCCATGAGATGCAGCACCTGAAAAACGGGGATTTGTGGTACAAGCTCCTGATGATGCTTGTGTGTGATTTGTACTGGTTTAATCCGGGAATGTGGCTGATGGAGAAGCTGGCGTACCAGGATGTGGAGTGTGTCTGCGACACACAGGTGATGTGCCGGCTGACGCCAGCGCAGAGAAAAGTGTACGGAACGGTCGTGCTCAGCCATATGGCAAAAAAACGCGTGCGCGATATCGTGTACGGCACTTCTATTTTTACAGAAAAAAGGGCAGCAAGACGAAGGATTCAAAATATGTTTGCGGCAAAAAACAGGTGGGGATATCTTGTCATGGGCGCGCTGGTTTTCGGTGCCATGGCGGGAAGCAGCATGTGGGTGCTGTCCGGTCAGGAGAATTCCGGAAAAGACGGAAGGGGCACTGTGCAGTCAGAAAAACCGTCCGCACAGCCACAGGAAAGCATGGAAGGGCATGCGCAGCCGGAGGAGGAACTGCCCACATTTTACGTTGATGATATGGATGCCGTTTTCGTGAAAGACCCATTTGACCTGGCGGATTACTATATCACCAATAGAGTGATTGTCGATAACCGCTATTTTATAGATGAAAATAAGGTTCTGTGGGGATATGGGAAAAACGAATACGGACAGCTGGGAATGGAGGATGTGAGCGTAGAAAATTTTTACCTGGAACCGGTTAAAATCGCGGAGCATGTAGTGACCGTGGACTGTTCCGGAAACGGATATTTCTGTGTTTATCTCACGGAGGACGGCAGTCTGTACGGTTTAGGCTCAAATATGCTGGGGCTGCTCGGCGCAGAGCAGGACGGCGAAATCCTTTATTACAAGCCAGTTACAGAGCCTGCACTGCTGATGGAAAATGTGGTATATGCCCGCGCGGGCAGGGAATGCATTGCCGCCCTTGACAGGGATGGGAATGTGTGGTGGTGGGGACAGTTCTGCGGCGCCTACCACACAACAATATGTGATGACAATGATTATCAAAAAGGGGTGGAGGATGACAGGAATCCGGCGAAGATGCTCTATGTCCGCCCGAGGAAAATACTGGAAAACTGTATCTACGCAACGACAGGCAGCATGACGGGCGCCGCCATCAGTGCAGACGGAAGCCTCTATACATGGGGACGGAATCTTTTCGGGGAGTGCGGGACGCCTGTTACAGGCGATGATTTTGTACGCATGCCGAAAAAAGTACTTGAGGATGTCAGGATGGTGTGGGTGGAAAAAATCGCAGGGAACAGCTCCTTGCAGGAAATACCCAGAATGGGAAGGTACGACACAAGCTATCACTTTAATCTGTTTGCCCGGCTCACAGACGGAACCATGGTAGGCGTGGGAAAAGACCTTGGGGATAAGGAAAAGGAAATCCAGGTCACAGGCGACCTGGTGCAGACAAGCACGGGCATGTATTCTGATACCTTTGTGCCGATTGCGCTCGAAGAATATGATGAACGGCGGCTTAGGGAACGATTAAACGGACTTGCATGGGGGATGGATGCATCGCGTGTGCGGGAATTTTTGACAAAAAACAGAATACGGTATTTTGAGGTATATGAAGAGTACAGCAATACGCAAGACCACACGCCGACATGGGAAAACTATGTCATTGTGGCAGAGGACAACCGCTATCGTCTCGAATTTGACGAGAAGGGCGGTCTGGACGAGATTTTTATACAGGAAGGGGGCGGAAGCCGCAACAACCGTTTTATGGTGGGAATGAGCATGGAGGAGATCCGGTCGCAGTTTGCAAGCGATTTTACATACGAGGCGCGTGAGTGGAACGGCATTTACTGGGCAAATGAGCTGCTTGACGGTAACCGTTATGGGTTTGTGTTTGCCGATGGTGCGCTGGATGCGGTGTATGAGAGGGCGGGGTGAATATGACCGCCCTGCTCACAGCTCCCGGGCAAGGCTTCCCAGCAGTTCCCAGGCGGCATCGCGTTCCCTTTTTTGTTCCGGCGTTAAATTTTCATAAGGGCAAAGCATGGGATGCTGCCTTGCGATATCGTTCCGCGCAGAACCGTAGCGCCAGTTGTAATATGTATAAAAACGAAGCCAACGCGTATGGTCCAGCCTGCGGTACATATCGTGTACAGTTTTGGATTTTTTGGTCTCACAGTATCTCTGGTAAGCCTTTTGGGTAATCTCAGGCGTCAGTTCCGTGATGGTTTCATCCTTCAGGAGAACGCGTATTTTCATCAGAATGTGGTCGGCGGCGGCTATTTTGGATTCCCGGTGGAAGGCGTCAAGCTCTTCCCATGTTTTTGTGGGGTAGGAGACAGCCCTGCAAAATAGCTCGTTTATCGTGATGGCAGCTTTGTTCAGCGTGGTGCGCATAATCTGGTTTGGCGTGTAGATTTCCTCGTTTGTACCGAAATATGTCACGCCAGGCGTTTTTCGGTTACTGTGCAGGTGGATTTGACCGTGCACCTGATAGTAGCTGCTGAGCCGCCAGTAGATGTTCCACCCTTCCGGCTCGTCATCAGGACAGATGATGATGCGGTCTGCCTGGCCTATGAGTGCATGGTTTGGTTCCCACGATTCTTCATGAAATATCAGGGAATCCGTTGTCCCGGATGCTTTTCCTATGGAAAAGGTCTTGTGCAGATGGCTGTGCACGGCAAGGAATTCTGCCGCGTCACCAAAAATGTGATATGCCACATGCTGGTTCACGGAGATAATATTTGTCAGGATTGCACGCTCGAGGATACAGTGCCCATAGTTGCCGAAGCCGATAATCACAATGGTGTTTTCCGCGCTGCACAGCGGTTTGGAATGCCAGTACTGTCTGGCGCAGCAGTCGTAACTGTGGAAAAAATTAATGTTTCCTGCGAGGTGGTCCTGTCCGTTAGTCGTCCTGGCATATACCTGTACAGGCAGCAAATGCAGGTCAACCGCGCGGGGATTGGTGCCGATGTCGTTTTCCCGCATCAGGAAAATTCTGCACATGGAACCGATATTTTTTTTGTGTGCTACGATTCTGGCGGGGGATGCGCTGATAAACAGGCATGGATAGTCTGGAAACTCTGTCTGCTCATCCCTTTTTTCTCCAAAAATGATGACGCTGTCCGAATCTTCACGATAAATATTTGCGGCAAGCGTACAGGATTCCACACCGCAGTCGGCAAAATAGTACCAGTTTTTATGGCGCTGGAAACCGAGCAGAAAGAGCGGGAGTCCCTCGCTGGTGACAAAGGACACGGCAGCGCCGAATAATGTCATCATGATGCCGGCGGACATCAGCAGAAAAATGATACCGACTGCCTGCCCCAGGGGCGTCACCGGAGTCAGGTCGCCGTAGCCGACGGTGGTCAGCGTGACAATGGAGTACCAGAATGCATCCCCGAAGGAACGGATTGTAGCCGTGCTGTCGCTGTATTCCGACAGGCAGAGAATGGCAAGAAGCCCGATATAGATAGTGAGCAGGAAAATCGTCATGCCCAGATAGATTTTATGTTTTCGCTTCATAAGGCACTGCCTCCTGTTTTTGAGTTGGTTATAAAACTATTATATCTGTTTCGGTGGGAAACGTAAAGAGATATGGTGGGTGTCCGTGATGCAAAAATGATGCAATCGTTTCATATACTTTTGTTGAAAAAGATGCGAAAGGAGGAAATGGCAGTGTGGAAAAGACGATATGCAGCCTTGGCTGCGGCAGCAGGATGTGTTATGGCGGGCTGCGGCATGCAGGGCAGAGAAATGGTTCCGCGTGAGACGGCAATGGAAACAGTAATGGAAACGGCAGATGCAGAAAGTGCCATAAAAGAATATGGGATATTCAATTATGATTATACAGGATATCAGGACGAATGCGTCGGATGGGGGGATTATGAGAGCTTTGTCGGACAGGATTATGACAGGGATGGCAAGGTGGACAGGGTATATAAGGAGTACAGGGAAGATGCCGATGCCAATTTCTACCGCATTGAGTTTGGAAACGGGGATGTGATTGCGATGGACTGCGGCGTCTCTGGCACTGCATTTCTCAATATCAAGTCTGCTGATATCAACGGCGACGGAAATATTGAAATGGTTCTTTCGTTTTTGTATGGGGCAAGCACGGACATGCGCGGGGCTGGCGGCATGGCGGTGTACGAGAAGCAGGGTGATGGTTATAAAAAAGCAGTCCTGCCATTCCGTGAAAAGGATGCGGATTGCAGCCAGAGCGTTTCGGTGCGGTATCAGACTGTCCGCGACGGGCTGATTCAGGTATCCGTGGAGGATGGATGGTACGAAACGGTGGTTCCGATTCCTACAGTACAGTGGGATTCTCTGGCGTATGACAGATATTATGGCAATGCAGTGGAGGACTGTGTCGTGTGGGACAATTATCTTTTGGAAAAAGACGAGGGCACACGGCTTGTATGTAAGGTGCATCTGTTTGACAAATGGTCGGACTGTGGTCTGTTTGCAGTGCTTGGATACAAGGATGGCAGATATGTCATTGACAGGTGGATGCGCACCAACGAGGAGTTTTCGGAGGAGCCGGCTGGCGAGGACAGCTGCTGGAGCTTGACGGATTATCTGCTGTGCAGCCGCATTATGGAGACAGGCGGGCAGCTGGTCAGTGTCGGGTTATGGCTTGACAGTGGAACATATGGGAGTGAGGAGGAATTTGTGCCGGGGATGGGGGTCTATGAGGAAAATTTCAGGGGAGAATATTACCTCCGTGTGGTGGACAGGGAAGGTCACATTTTATCCGAACGCAGTCTTGCGCAGGACTTTGATGTCGGCAGTAACATGAATTTTCCCGGTGCGTTTGAGCTTGTCGAGAGGGACTACAACAAGGATGCCTGCCCGGATTTTACAATAGGCGCTGCCGCGTCCTCGTCCATGAATGTCTATGCCCTGTACACGATATGGAAGGATGGAACGATTGGACTCTTGTGCCGGGATATTCCAAATGACAGCCCTGGGGAGTTTTCCGTGGAATTGGAGAGCGGAACCGGGACATCTTTTTCCGTGCATGTCTGGAACAATGCCATCGGGGAGGAAGAGCAGATGTTTTATGAATGGGATGAGGAACGGAACTGTTATAAAAAACCGTAATGGTGTTGACAAAAAAAGCCAGACAGCTATAATTAAAATGAACGTGGTCTTGTTTATATGAACAGTCCATGCAGAGAAAATATGCCGATGAGGAAGTGCATGGGGCGTGTTTTTCTGTGCCGCAGTGAGACCGGTCTGCGGCTTAACGATTTATAATTAATAAGGAGGCACTATGAAAACAAACAAGTATGCGGGAACGCAGACAGAGAAAAATCTCGAGGCGGCATTTGCCGGGGAGTCACAGGCAAGGAACAAGTATACTTACTTTGCTTCTGTTGCAAAGAAGGAGGGCATGGAGCAGATTTCAGCCCTGTTTCTCAAAACTGCCGACAATGAGAAGGAACATGCAAAAATGTGGTTCAAGGAATTGAACGGCATCGGAACCACCCAGGAAAATCTCGGTGCGGCGGCTGACGGGGAAAACCACGAGTGGACGGACATGTATGAGGAGTTTGCCAGGACAGCCGAGGCAGAGGGATTTGCGGAGCTGGCTGCAAAATTCCGCATGGTCGGGGCAATCGAAAAGCATCATGAGGAGCGTTACCGTGCCCTTTTGAAAAATATTGAGACGGCATCTGTGTTTGAGAAGAGCGAAGTCAAGGTATGGGAGTGCCGCAACTGCGGACATATCGTTGTAGGGACAAGGGCACCAGAAATCTGTCCGGTGTGCAGCCATCCGCAGAGCTATTTTGAGATTAGTGCAGAGAACTATTAAGAGCTAAATATGCTGCGTTGCGGCTGGTGCGATACTCACGGCAGACTTTATTTGCCGTGAGTATCATTATTATGCGCAGACCCATGCAGAGGAAATATGCCGCTAAGGCGGCGCATGGGTCGCGCGGCGAGTAGGGGAAGATGTCTCTTCCCTACTCGATTGGAAAGGATTATGCATTATGAAAATCAGAAAAAGAGCTTTCGATACAGCGCTTAGTTCCGTTTCCCGCCTTGCGGAAATGGAGTATGCGCCACAGAATCAGGAGTTGAATGACATCCATCGGCGGCTGGTGAAGGGGCGCAGGGAATTTGAGCAGGCTGCGACAAAGACGATGGACGCCGTCATCCGCATGAGCGCCATGGACTTGACGCTTGAGTCCAGCGCTGCCGCCATAGAGCAGATTAATGCCTCGATGGGTGCGGCAGTTGACGGAATCAGCGGGTCGGCAGGTTCCACGGCAGGAATCGCATCCGAGGTTTCAAGGGCACATGAAAATCTGACATCCACCATCATTGGGGTTTCCGATGAATCAGGCAGGATTATGGAGGATATCCGCAGCTGTGAAAGCGAGCTGACTTCGATATCGGGAATGTCCTCCTCGGCAATATCCACTGCACGCGAAATGAAGGCAGACATTGGCGGATTGATTGAGACAGTCCGCAGCATGACAGAAGCCATTGCCGCAATCAGCTCCATCTCTGCCCAGACAAATCTCCTTGCACTGAATGCCTCCATAGAAGCTGCGCGTGCCGGCGAGGCAGGCAGGGGATTCTCGGTCGTCGCAGAAGAAATCCGCAGCCTTGCAGAGGAGGCAAAATCGCTGACAGGGCGCATGGGGACTTTTGTATCGGAAATTCAGGAGGCTTCCCGCAAAAGCTCTGACAGCGTGGACACCACAGTTGCCGAGCTGGAACATATCAACGACAATATCCAGAATGTATGGAAGATTACCGGGCAGAACCGCAAGGGCATGGATCACATCGCAGATTCCGTCTCCTCCCTGGCAGCCGTCAGTGAAGAAATCAGCAGCTCCATGCATGAGCTGGACAATCAGATGAAGCACATCAATGAAGAGTGCCAGGATTTGCGGGGCAGCATGGATTCCCTGGCGGCTTCAAGCCGTTCGATTGCGGAGCTTGCAGCACCCTCGAAAATGATTGAAAAGCATCTGGAGGAATCGACCCAGATTATGGGCGCCATGGTGCAGGATGCATTTTACATGCTCGATAACAAAGTGCTCCTGAATTGCCTCAACAGCGCAGTTGACGCGCACCGTAACTGGCTGGACACACTGGGGGAAATGGCGCGGACCGGTACATTAAAGGTCTTGCAGACAGACTGTACAAAGTGCGGTCTTGGTCATTTTTATTATGCCTTTCAGCCAGTGCATCCACAGATTACAAAGATCTGGAATGGTCTTGAGGCAAAGCACAAGACCTTCCACTCCTATGGGACGGAAATGATTCGTGCCATCCAGTCCGGACATTGCGAGGAGCTGCAGCCTATTTATAAGAAGGCAGAGGACAGTTCCAGGGAGTTAATCGCCGATTTCCAGTCAATGATTCGCATCATTGAATCGTTGTCAAAAGACGGCGTTCGGATTTTTGAAAAGGAGGCCGCTGTACATAATTAAGAATGCTTATGAAAAAAATATTAGTGGTGGAGGATGACCGTCTGCTGAACAGGACGCTGGTATATAACCTGTCCGGGGAAGGATATGCAGTCACACCGGTTTTCAATGCGCGAATAGCTGCAGAAACCCTGAACCAGTCTGCGTTTGACCTGGTTTTGCTGGACATCAATCTGCCGGACGGAAACGGATATGACCTGTGCAGGCTGGTAAAATCCGAAAATCCTGACACGATTGTCATTTTTCTGACGGCAAACGACCAGGAGGGCGACCAGATAAGGGGCTATGAGGCAGGGGCGGTGGACTATATCATGAAGCCCTTTTCAATCAGCGCCCTGCAAAGGAAAATCAGCGCCATGTTTGCCATGCTGGCGCGTTATAAACCGTCGCATGACATCTATGACGATGGGTGGCTGTTTCTTGACTTTTCAGAGCAGGCGGCATCGCTGGGCGGCAATCCGCTGACACTGACAGCGATGGAGTTTAAAATGCTGAACCTGTTCCGGCAAAATGCGCGTGTGGTGCTTACAAGGCAGCAGCTTTTAGAAAAGCTGTGGGATGTGGACGGAAATTTTGTGGATGAACATACGCTGACAACCGCCGTCAGCCGCCTGCGTGGGAAGATCGAGACCGAAGGAGCCGCATATATTAAGACGGTTTATGGGATGGGATATCAGTGGATGGGGAGCGAACGAGCGTGGAAGTGATGAGGAGCTGAAATAAAAAGGAGAAGAGAGAAATCTTTTCTCTTTTTTTTGCACACGGACATTTCTGTAACATTTTTATTTTATGATATAGGTAATCCATATACCGGTGTGCCGCAGGCAGTGCCTTGGGCATGGGCGCTTTGTGCCACATCCTGGAATAGAGCTGTTTTGAAAGGAGAATGGGAATGAATGTACTACAGACAATGGACTTAAAAAAGTATTATGGTGCTGAGCCGAACATCACGCGCGCGCTGGACGGCGTGAGTTTTTCGGTGGAGCAGGGCGAGTTTGTGGCGGTGGTGGGAACGTCGGGCAGCGGCAAGTCCACGCTGCTTCATATGATGGGCGGCCTGGATACGCCGACGTCAGGCAGCGTGCTCGTGCGCGGGGAGGAGCTTGCGCGGAAAAATGACGAGCAACTGACAATTTTCCGCCGGCGCAATATTGGTTTCATCTTTCAGAATTATAATCTTGTGCCGATTTTGAATGTGTATGAAAACATTGTGCTTCCTGTGGAGCTTGACGGAAATACGCCGGACAGGAAGTTTATGGGTGAGATTGTGCATCTGCTTGCACTGGAGGATAAGCTTAAAAATATGCCGAATAATCTCTCTGGCGGGCAGCAGCAGCGTGTGGCAATTGCGCGTGCGCTGATGACAAAGCCGGCAATTGTGCTCGCCGACGAACCGACTGGAAACCTGGACAGCAGGACGAGCGCCGACGTGCTGGGGCTTCTGAAACGCACGAGTGCGGAGTTTGACCAGACAATCGTGATGATAACACACAACAATGAGATTGCACAGCTTGCCGACCGGATTGTGCGCATAGAGGACGGAAGAATCGTGAATGTGGGAGGTGTAAAAGCATGACCTGGCCATTTGCGAACAACACGGAAAAAATCGAATGGAAACTGGCAAGGCGCAGCCTGGCAGCAGACCGCCGGCGCAATCTGGTTGCGGTCTTTACCATCGCGCTGGCAGTCTGCCTGATGGGGCTTTGCGCATTTCTATACACGGCGCAGACACAGCGCACCATCGCACAGATTCGGGGGCAGTACCAGTCCGGATGCACCGGGCTTTCCTATGAGGGAATTGAGCAGCTTGTAGCGACGGGAAAATTAGAGCGATGGGGATATGAGAGTCCCTCTCACGACATCCGCTATATGGACGCCAACCTAATCATACGGTTTCGTGATGCCGGAATGCTCGAGCTGATGCGGGTGGAACCCATTACGGGTAAGTATCCTGCGGAGGAAAATGAGATATGCGTGGAGCGTGCATTTTTGCAGTACTTTCAACTGCCTGAGGAGACTGGGCAGATTCTCCGGCTTGATCTGGGGAGTGGGGAGCAGGTATATTCCGTTTCTGCTATTCTGGAAAAAGAAAATACGAGCCGTACATTTGATGTCTATATTTCGGAGTCATTGGCACTCGCACAGGGCGGGGAAACACCCTTTGACATCCGGTTCCGGTTCGTGGGAGACAATACCGGACAGCCAGAGCAGCTGCGCGCCGACATTGAGGCTTTTTATGAGGAGATGGGCATACCGGAGCAGGACCGTTTTTTCAGCTCCAACTATTTTGATATGACAGAGCTGTATCTGGGCAGTGACCAGCCGGTTTATGGTGTGGCACTGCTGGTTGCACTTGTCTGCGCGGTTGTAATTTACAATATTTTCTACATTTCAGTGATGGGGAAGCTGCGAGAGTACGGACGGCTGAAAGTGATTGGCACGACGCCGCGCCAGCTGCGCAGTATGGTGCGGCGTGAGCGGAAGACACTCATGTGCGTGGGCATTCCGGCGGGAATTCTGGCGGCGGCAGTGCTTAGCGTGCTGCTGAATCCCGGTTACTGGGACTGGGCAAAAAATATGTGGTACACTGTTTTTATTGTTGTTGTGACGGTTCTGATGGTGGTCACCGCAACACATAAGCCGCTGCAGCTTGCAGGACGCGTTTCTGCGATTGAGGCAGTGCGCGGCAATGCATATCAGGCGGTGTCCGGAACTACACGCACGCTGCACCGGCATCTTTCTGTGTTCCGGCTTGCCAGCATGAATTTCACGAGGGAGCGCAGAAGGACATTCCTGACACTTGCTTCGCTGGGAATGACGGGCATTTTGACGGCGTGCATCGCGTCCTATGCAAATTCTGTGAAAGCGGAGGAAATGGCGCGCGGCACTTTTGGGGATGGTGGCGACTATGTGGTGGAGATTTATAATCCGGATTGTCTCATGGCGGCACAGCGGGAAGGGATGCTGGGCGCGGACATGCGGAAACAGATTCTTGCACTGCCGGATATGGACTTTATCACGTCATGGTCTATGGTTTTCTGTACCGTTGCACAGTCTCCTCGTCCGGATTCATGGTATGCGGTTGGGGGATTCACGAAAGAGCAGCTTTCCTGTTATCAGGAGCAGGGGTTGGTGAAAGACGGCGTGACGGACTATGACACCCTCCTTGAAAACAATGGGATTCTGGTTACACGCGACAGTGATAACCTCATGAAGAAACTGCATCACATGGATTTATCCGTAGGCGATATTGTCACGCTGCAAAGCACGGAGGGCATTTCCAGGGATTATACGGTGATGGGTATTGTGGATTACATGAAGGGAATTGGAACATATAAGGAGTTTGTTCTTCCGGAAGAGGAACTGCACCGATTATATCCGGGCATCGAGGATTTTACGTCGTACATCAACATACATGCAAGGCGGACTTCGGATGTGCAGCGCCAGGCTCTGTATGCACTGTTGGATGATCCGGTTATGGAGCTTTCCACATTGGAAGATGCGATTGCATTGACAAAGGATCATCTGGGTGAAATGATTCTGATGCTGTACGGCGTGGCTGCATTTATCGGGCTGTTTGCGCTGATTAACCTGATGAATACGCTGATGACGAATCTGCTGGCGCGCCAGCAGGAGTTTGGCATCCTGCAGTCGGTGGGCATGACGAGCCGCCAGCTTTCCCATATGATTTCAGCAGAGTGTTTCTGCTATGTCGGAAGCACGATACTGCTTACGTTTTCTGCTGGCGGGCTTTGCGGCTTTGCCGCAGTCAGGGTTTTTGACCAGCTTGGGCTGTTCGGAAAACTGACATACCATTATCCGGTTGTGCCGCTGCTTATTTTTGCCGCTGCGCTTATGGTGGTCTACGGCGTGTTCTCGCTGACGGCAGTGCGCTATATGCAGAGACAGTCTCTTGTGGAGCGGATTAAGGTGGTTGAATAAAGGTGCACTGTTTTTTAAAGGAAGATGCAGTGGTACAACGTACATGAAATATTAATGTTTGGTCGGGATTTGTCATTTGCGGAACAATAGTAGAATTTATTTTAATTTTGTGCAAAATTGAAATAATTGGTTGACATAGTCTGACAATTCGATTAAAATATAGTTATGTAAAGTGGATGTTGTACCAGGGGAGTATCAAATACTTTCTGGTGTTCATCATAGTTATAATAAACCAAGGAATGTTTGACGTTTATTATGACCAATGCACAGACCCGCCTATGCAATCTGGCTGTATTGCGGGATGCGCGGGCAAATGCAAATAATGGATTGATTGTTTTACACAAGGAGGTATTGTATGGAAATCAGAAATTTGGCAACGGAAATCAGAATGGCAAATGAAGCGTATGCTGCAAAGACTAAAGTGAAGGAAGATAAACTGGCAACAGGGCAGAAAATGACAGAGCAGCCGGCAGAGGCAGCATCTTTGGAGCTTACTGCAAGGGGAACTGTTACGGAGGCAACGCTTGAAAATATGAATGCGGCATCAAGTCTGGCGGCAGATGTCGCAAGGGCAGATGAGATGATTTGGGAAGCAAACCGCCGGATTCTTGAGGGGGCAGATGACTCTGTGCTCGCGCAGGCAAACCAGCAGACTGCGGTCGTGTCAAAGCTTTTGGATTAAACCTGATTTAAAGTAAAGGGAAGCCGGAAAAGACTGTTAAGGAGGACGAGGGCATGGCAAAAGTGCCGGTTTCGGTGTGCATTATTGCAAAAAACGAGGAAAAATATATAGAGGAATGTCTCAAAAGACTTATTCCATACGGTTTTGAAATTGTTGTGGCAGATACGGGTTCCACGGATGCAACAAAGGAAATAGCAAGGCGGTACGCCGATAAGGTACTTGAATTTGAGTGGACAGATGATTTTAGCGCGGCAAGAAATTTTTGTGCGGAACATGCTTCCAATAACTGGATTTTATCATTAGACTGTGACGAGTTTGTAAATTCAGTGGATGTGCCATCCATGCGCATAATGATGCAGAAATATCCGCGTCATATCGGAACAATCCGTCTGAAAAACCTTGTATTGAAAGAAAACGGTGAAAAGGGTTATGGAACGGATGACGTAACAAGGCTTTATAACAGGAACTTTTATTGTTACGATTTTCCCATTCATGAGCAGGTGTGCCCAAGGGATATGGATAAGCGGGAGGAAATGGCGCAGTGCTTTCTGGTACCTATGGAAGTTATCCACTATGGCTATGCGCTTCCAAAGGAGGAGATGCAGAAGAAACAACTGCGTAACCTTGAACTGCTGTATCATAACCTGGAGAAGAACCCGGATGATTTGTATACGCTTTTTCAGATTGGGCAGTCAGAGTTTATTATTGGAAATTATGAGAAGTCAGTCCAATTTTATGAAAGGGCTGTTTTGCAGAACCCGACAACGGAATTTTTCTTTGTGCACATTCTGATAACCTCTCTTGCGAAAGCCTATGTCATGGTCGGAAGGGAAGCAGATGCGCTGGATCTGATGAACCGTTATGCAGAACGGTGCAAGAGTGCAAGATATACCTTTACCCATGCGGGGATACTTCTGGATAATAACCAGCCGCTAAAAGCACTCCTTTTGTATATCAAGACAACGATGATGGAGGATGCAGATACGCTTGGTGAGAATCTAATGTACTGCTATGAGCATATTATCAGACTGTATACAGATATGGGCGATATGAAGATGGCAGAACTTTTCAAAGATAAGTATGAGGCATGCAGGAAAGAGCGTGAGCGCGTGATTGGAAAAACAGAATAAGATAAAGGAAAAGCAGGTATCAGTTACCTGCTTTTCCTTTATCTGGAACGAACATGTATACCTGCCGCTGTGACTGCGGAACCTCGCTGATTGCCTTGTCAAGTTCAAGGGATTCCTTATAGCTGTTCAGGCGGCTGATAATACTGGGATTGTTGATATCCTCCTTGTTGATGACCTTGCGGATATAGTAGTATGTTAAAATCTGCAAATCCTCCATATGATGGTACATTGGATGGGCATCGACCTCCTGGCAGAGCTCCATGATACCGTCAAGCTGCTCGTGAAGAGGCTCTATCGCAAGGGAAACCTGATCCAGCGTGCATATCAGACGTTCTTTGCATGAGGTAACGCCGCTCACCTCGTCAACATCAGGACGGTTTTGCTCTGACAGGCGTGACAGCTCGGCATCACATTGCTCTATTCCCTCCAGAAACCTGAACATTTTGCGGTATGCATTGCACAACGTTTTTAATAAATTTTCATATATCTGACGATACTCCATAAATATCCCCCATTCTTGTCGGTGCGTGCAAATCATAATGGTTACATAATTACACTACATAAGTTATATCGTCAGAATATTCTGAAAACTTAACGGAAATCCTTCTGTTCTTTTTGAAATTCTCCATTTCGCAGTTCTTCCACTCTCCGAAGCACAGCCGGCTGCATTGCATATAGAAACAGCTGAAGGCTTGGCTCGTAATTTTTGATAAGATGCATGTCTTCACGCGAGGAGAGCATCTTATAATTTTTGTCTATATAAATGACGTTTTCGCTGTAATCAAGCGGGAAATTGAAATCCTTGATGCCTAAAATGGAGTCACACCGGATAATTGTGACTGCTTCAGTGCATGGCAGCTGCATAAATACAATGTCGGGATTAATCTGGCGTATCACTTGTTCGAGAAACGGGTCATCGTCCTCCATGTACACTGCTTCCTGCTCCTCAAAAAAGCTTACAAAGCCGAGACCGGTTTCATCATTGTCGAGGATGCAGTTGTCAGCAGCCTTTCCGCGCACCCCGCTGATGGCATCAAGCAGCGCCGCAATATCGGATTGTGCCATATTATGCGCATTGCCCATCTTGTGGAGGTAGAAATCTTCAAATATGGAACGGAGCAGGACGATACTCATCCGCATGCAGTCTTCCGGCTTGGTGTATTTCATAAAAAAGTGCATACCATTGCGGGTCATATAGTAATTAACTTTTGTGTTATCACATCGGTGCATGGGATTTGCGGAGTGGTAAAATCTAGCATCGCCAAGAGCCACGACTTCAAAACCGAACTGCTTAATCCGGTAGCCCCATTCTGTGTCATCCCAGTAGAGAAAGTTTTCGGTTGGCATCAGTCCTGCCTTCTCAATGGCTTTGGCGCGAACCATCATACAGCTGCCACTGATGGCATCACAGTATACAAGATTGGGGATGTTTTCGCTGTCAGGCGTGTCTGCATATAGCATGGAAGCCTTAAAATGCCTGAAATCGACAGACATTCCAAAATGTTGTATGTAATGCGGCATATGGCTGTGAAATATTTTACCGCCCACAAGCCCTACAGAGGGAGTGGCGGCCATAAAGTCAAACATTGTTTTCAGCGCATCGGGGTCGGCTGTGACATCTTCCCCCATGCAGCATATGTATGGGAATCCTTCCGACAAGGCTTGTTCAATGCCGAGATTTAGTCCGCCACAGCTTCCAAGGTCGGAATCGGAGCGTGTAAAAGATATCCTGTCCCCATACGCCTTTGTGATAACCGCTGCGGAATTGTCATCAGATGCATTGTCTACCACAAAGATTTTCAGCGTGTCGCCTATGACAAAGTGATGTGAGGAGAGCACAGACCGGATGCAGTCTGTGGTACGGTTCCCCTTGTTATGATTGCAGATAACAACTGCAAGCCTTTCCTGATTTTCCATAATGATATCCATACCTTTCCCATGGTGTGTTTGATAAATCCTATTATAACACAAATTTATCTTAATGCACACAAAAATAATGGAGCGATTACAAATGTTCTAATTTTTTTATAAATAAGATAAATTAATGGTTGAGAAGTTATGTGAATTCAGATATACTAGTTGTGAAAAGATTTTGCCATGCAGTATAATAATTAGGAAGACAGAGGGGACAACAGTATGAAATTCAGTCTGTGTATGATTGTTAAGAATGAATCTGCGGTGCTTGCAAACTGCCTTGATTCACTGAAGGATGTCATGGATGAGATTATCATTGTGGACACTGGTTCCACCGATAACACCAAGGAAATAGCGGAGCAATATACGCCGTATGTATATGATTTTGAATGGAAGGATGACTTTGCGGCGGCAAGGAATTTTGCATTTTCCAAGGCGACCGGCGACTATATTTACTCGGCGGATGCCGACGAGGTGCTCGACCGTGAAAACCAGAACAAGCTCAAGAACTTAAAGCGCGCCATGATGCCCGAGGTGGAAATTGTGCAGATGATTTACGTGACGGAGCAGATTAACCATCCGACAGAAAATTTTGCACGGGACATGCGGCCGAAGCTCTTCAAAAGACTGCGCAAGTTTACGTGGATTGAGCCGATTCATGAGACAATTAATATCAACCCGGTTGTCTTTGACAGTGACATTGAGATTCGGCACTGTCCGCAGGGGAACCACAGCAGCAGGGACTTTGAAGTGTTTGAGAAGACGATAGAAGAAAAAGGGACACTCTCCGACCGCCTGATGGGAATGTATATCCGGGAATTGTACAAGGCCGGCACGGAGAAGGATCTTGAAAAAGCGGAAGCGTTTTTTGAGAAAGCCCTTGTGGAGAAAAGGGAAGAGGGCAAGGAGCTGCTGTGCAGGCAGATTATAGCCGTCCTTTTAAAAATATACAGGCTTTCGGACAATCCGGTAAGTATGCTGAAAACTGCGCTGAGCGAGGAGGCAACGATACCGTCAGCGGAGATGTGTATGGAGCTGGGATACTTCTTTATGAAAAAGGAGGATTTTGGGGAGGCTTCGGAATGGTTCCGCAGGGCAGGATTTGACTGTGAGAGCGACATTGATGTCGCAAGCAGTGGGACGTCCGCATACATGGCGCTCTCGCTGTGTTTTAGGAAGCTTGCCAAATCGCCAAAGCTCCGGGCGCTTCCACAGAAAGAATATGAGACGGAGCACGCAAAGCTGCTTGAGAAGGCAGCCAATTTTGAACAGATTGCAAGGGACTGGAAACCGGCAGAACCGTCCCTGAATATCAACTGACAGGAGGATAAAGGATTATGAGGTATGATTATTTGGTCGTCGGCGCGGGGCTTTTTGGAGCCGTGTTTGCCAGCGAAATGAAAAAGGTGGGAAAGAAATGTCTTGTTATAGACAAAAGGAACCATATTGCAGGAAACATTTACACGGAGCAGGTGAAGGGTATCCACGTCCATCAGTATGGGGCACATATTTTTCACACATCAGACAGGAAAATATGGCAGTATGTGAACAATCTGGCGGAGTTCAACAATTACGTGAACTCCCCGGTGGCAGTTTACAAGGACGAGCTGTACAATCTTCCTTTTAATATGAATACGTTTGCGAAAATGTGGAACATCAAAACGCCGAAGGAGGCGGCACAGCGCATCCAGTCCCAGATAGCAGACCTGAACATTACAAATCCTGCAAATCTTGAGGAGCAGGCACTCTCGCTGGTGGGAACGGACATCTATGAAAAGCTTGTAAAAGGCTACACGGAGAAACAGTGGGGCAGGGACTGCCGGGAACTGCCGGCGTTCATCATTAAGCGCCTTCCAGTGCGGTTTACGTTTGACAACAATTATTTTAACGATGCGTATCAGGGAATTCCCAAGGGCGGCTATACAGCCATGGTTGAGAAACTGCTTGAGGGCATTGATGTTAAGCTGGAAACAGACTTTGCGGAATATGCCAGAAAAGAAAATGACACATATGTCACAAAAGATGGGCGGCATCTGTTTGGCAAAGTATTGTACACAGGAATGATAGACGCGTTTTTTGACTATTGTGAGGGTGCGCTGGAATACCGTTCCCTGAATTTCGAGACAGAGCTTCTGGAGGGGGAGGAGAATTACCAGGGGAATGCAGTCGTCAACTACACGGAGCGCGAGGTGCCGTTTACACGCATTATCGAGCATAAGCACTTTGAGTTCGGCAGTCAGCCGGATACCGTGATTACAAGGGAATATCCCAAGGAGTGGAAGCGCGGCGACGAGCCGTATTATCCGGTAAACGACGAGAAAAACGCGGCACTCTATAAAAAGTATGAAACGCTTGCCCATGCGGAGAAAAACGTGCTTTTCGGCGGGCGTCTGGGACAGTACAAATACTATGACATGGACAAGGTGATTGCGGCGGCGCTGGAAATGGCAGAAAGTGAAAAAAAATGAATTGAGCAGGGGAAAGGACTTTCCCCTGCTCGTTTACTTTATAGGAAATTGCGGCAATGTAGACCATTTAAACAAAAAGCGAAGCTTTTTGCTAGATGAGCGCGCTGGCGCTCATCTTTTTTATGTCCAGGAGCTGAATAGCATTCCTGTGTAGATACTTGTCATATACGGATTCGGATAACTTGCATTGGGGTTCGGGTAAGCGCATATGCGCCGGTCAATGTACTCCATAGGGTCAAGGGAGATGGCATTGAGCTTCCGCAGAATCTGCGAGCCAAATCCCTTGATGGCGTCGGCATCCGCGACATCATCCAGTTTTTTGTAGTCAAGCGTGGCATCTTCATTGATGCTGATGCCGTATTTTTCAAGGTTGTAGCTGTGAAGCCCCAGAAACTTGTGGAGGTCCTTTGACAGAAGCCGGGTAAGCGGCTCGTCAGACTGGTCATTAATGACACCATTCATAAAATGGTTGTAGCCTTCCACAAATGTTTCTATATTATTGGAGAGCGACTCCGCATCAGGATAGAGGCCTATTTTGACACTTGCGGTCTTTCCGGCATTGGCTGCTGCCGCCCGCGCCGTGATGTTGTCGGCAACACTTTTTCCCGTCTCGGTATTTTCGGGGTGCAGCGTCACATGGTAGGCGCCATAGACATTGAAGCTGTTTGAATAGGAAGACTCCTCGTTTCCATTGATGCTGTACACGGCGTTGGTCGCCTCCTTGATTGTCTTGTTCAGTCCCAGATAATCGACAATACCGTCCGTGTAGCTTGTATTTTCATCCGTGATGGTAAAGTGCCGGTTGCTCTGTATCGGCAGTCCATACGCATTAGAGGAAATTTCCAGTGCAGACAGACCGCGCGATTCGACAACCTTTGCCGAAACACCGATATCGGAATTGTTGATAAGGCGGGCAAGCTTTTTCTGCAGCTCGCTGTTTGTCTCTCCCTCGCTGACATTAAACTGCAGTTCATAATGCAGCTTGTTTGTCAGGATGTCGAAGGAATAACTGTCCGGCGCAAGCGTGACGGGCTGATTTGCCTTCATGTATTTGCTGGTGTTGACCTGCGGTGTCGCAAAGTTCTCGATTTCAAGCACAAAATCAGACGGAACATCGTCGTCTGCATCTTCGGATTCATATTCCACGCTTGCGAGCAGTTCATTGTCGCTGTAGGCAGACTTCATGGAGAACAGGTCATCATCGTCTCCGCTGAGCGAATCAATGGTCTGCCGCAGGTCGTTGGCGCTCTCTTTCAGGTGTATCGCATAAGCGACGGAACGCGGTGAGGGTTCCGTGAGATAGAGCGGTGCGAAACGGTTTTTCCACTGAATGGCACTATAGATGTCCTTCAGCTCGGTTGCATTATGTGTGGCATGACGAAGGCTGCGTTTGCTGTTCTTGTAATTTCTGGATCCATGGTTGTCGTCGCTGCCGCGGTATGTGGATAAATATTGGTCATAAATTGGCAATGTAGTCAAAGAAACTGGCATACTTGTGTCCTCCCCTCTGTAATCTATGTTATACTGGCGGCTGAAAAGACTGACCGCCCGGATAAGATGATGCACACAGCCGCATAAGGAAATATGCTGTTTCCGGGTTGTGGCTGGCGCGATACTCACGGCAAAGTTCATTTGTCTTGAGTATATTATGTACATGGGCATCCAAATGAAATATGTCAGCAAGCTGACGGACGCCCGGCGCACGAGTAGGGAAGATAAATCTTCTCTACTTGATTAGTAAACACAGATGCCATCCGGCTGTTTACTATATATAATTTGATAAATAAAGGATGGTTACCATAATATATTCAAAAAACGGCTGTTTATTGCCTTATGTGAACTTGTTTTTGATGTCCGAATTGAATATAAAATTGAAAAAAATCCTTTATTTTAGACAAATATACAATTTAAAGCGCGTGAATATTCTGAAAATATTATGTATATCTGCTTATTATCTTAAATTTACCATGAATTGTATGAAAAATCAAGTGGTCTTGTCAGAAAAAAATTAGGAAATATGGAAAAAATGTTGACGCAGTATTTTCGGTGTGATATAGTGGATAGGCAAGATGTACATTAGGTCTTTTTTTTATGCAATTCGGTTCTGCCTGTAGAGGGACATCCTGTGAGGGCAGTCCCGGAGCGGTATGAAAGAGTCCGTGCCATCCTGCACATGATTAGGACAATATACATTTAGAACGCTAGCGGAGGTGGAATGATGCGTACAAAGATTACATTGGCATGTACAGAGTGCAAACAGCGTAATTACAATACTACAAAGGAGAAAAAGACTCATCCGGACAGAATGGAAATTAAGAAGTATTGTAAATTCTGCAAGACTCATACACTGCACAAGGAAACAAAATAATCAATCGAAAGAATTAGGAGGCACACTATGGCAGATTCAGCTAAGTCGGAAGCAAAGAAAGAAAGCTTCTGGAAGGGTGTAAAAACAGAGTTCAAAAAGATTGCCTGGCCTGACAGGAAAGAAACCGTTAAGCAGTCAGTGGCGGTTCTTTGCGTTTCGGTTGTATTAGGACTTATTATTACTTTTTTGGATACGCTTATCCAGTTTGGTATTAACTTCTTGACAAGTATCGGAATCTAATAGAATAGGTAAAAGAGGATAACGAATATGGAAGAAAAGAAGAAGGCAGTAGCCAAAAAGCTGATTACTCCCAATATGCAGGAGTGGCTTCCGGTATCACCCAGGATGCCGGAGAAACCGCACGAGACAGAGGAAGCGCAGACGGATGAAACAGTGCTGGAAGCAGCATTTGAACCAGAACCGACGCCGGAAGCTGAAGAGACTGCTGAGGAGGAGACAATTCCTGTTCCAGAGCCGGTCGAGGAGGAGCCCCACAGCAGAGTGGCACTCAGCGACAACAAGAGCGGGCTTGGCATGGGCTGGTATGTAGTCCATACCTATTCCGGATATGAGAATAAGGTCAAAGCCAACATCGAGAAGGCAATTGAAAACAGGCACCTGGAGAATGAGATCCTTGAAGTCAGGGTTCCGCTGCAGGATGTCATGGAGCGGAAAAACGGAGTCGAAAAGACATCGCAGAAAAAGATGTTTCCAGGATATGTGCTCCTTCATATGGATGCGGACAACAATGATGCATGGTATGTCGTGAGAAATACAAGGGGGGTTACCGGGTTTGTGGGACCGGGAAGCAAACCAGTGCCGCTCACGGAGGCAGAACTCAAGGCGCTTGATTTTGGGATGGACACCAGCATTGAATTCGCTGAAGGTGATGTGATAAGCGTTACCGCGGGTGTATGGAAAGATACGGTTGGAACCATTCAGAAGATTGATGCGGCGAGACAGACCGCGACGATTAACGTTGAGATGTTTGGCCGCGAGACACCGGTCGAGATTCATTTTAGTGACATTAAAAAGATGTGGGATTAAAATAGATATTGACAAGGTGATTTGGTTGTAATAAAATATTTAGCGGACATATTTCTGTGTGGGAGGGTCATCCGCCCAGACTACCACAAAACGGTCTTTATATAGGAAGGACTGAGAATAAATTAGGAGGTGCCTAAAATGGCAAAGAAAGTAGAAGGATATATTAAATTACAAATTCCTGCCGCAAAAGCAACACCGGCTCCGCCGGTTGGACCAGCTCTTGGACAGCATGGTGTAAACATCGTTGAGTTTACAAAACAGTTTAACGCCAGAACAGCAGACCAGGAAGGTATGATTATACCTGTCGTGATTACAGTATATGCGGACAGAAGCTTCAGCTTCATCACAAAGACTCCGCCTGCAGCAGTCTTATTAAAGAAGGCATGTAACCTGAAAACGGCTTCGGCAGCACCGAACAAGACAAAGGTTGCCAAGATTTCAAAGGCAAAGATTCAGGAGATTGCAGAGCTAAAGATGCCTGACTTAAATGCGGCAAGCCTTGAGGCTGCCATGAGCATGATAGCAGGTACGGCAAGATCTATGGGTATTACAGTAGAGGATTAAGCGGAGGTAAAAAAGAATGAAGCATGGTAAGAAATATAATGAATCCGCGAAGCTGGTTGATCGCGCGACATTTTATGAGATTGAAGATGCTGTAGCGCTGGCTAAGAAGTCCGCTACCGCAAAGTTTGATGAGACAGTTGAAGTCCATATCAGGACAGGATGTGACGGACGTCATGCAGAACAGCAGATACGTGGTGCCGTTGTACTTCCGAACGGAACAGGTAAGACTGTCAGGGTTCTGGTATTTGCCAAAGGTGATAAGATTGCGGAGGCTGAGGCAGCCGGCGCAGATTATGTTGGCGGAGACGAGCTGATTCCGAAGATTCAGAATGATGGATGGTTAGATTTCGATGTTGTAGTAGCTACACCGGACATGATGGGTGTTGTTGGCCGTCTTGGTAAGGTTTTGGGACCGAAAGGCTTGATGCCGAACCCGAAGGCCGGAACAGTAACGATGGACGTGACAAAGGCTATCAACGATATCAAGGCTGGTAAGATTGAGTACAGGCTTGACAAGACAAACATCATTCACTGCCCGATTGGAAAGGTATCTTTCACAGAGGAGCAGCTGACACAGAATCTGAACGCCCTGTTAGAGGCGATTGTGAAGGCAAGACCTTCAAACCTGAAGGGGCAGTACTTAAGGAGTATTACACTGTCATCTACAATGGGACCTGGCGTAAAGGTTAGTGTTGCTAAGTTCTAATCAACAAAAATAATAATAGATAAGACGGGACCTCGTTTTGGATAAAAGCGGGGTCTTTTCGCATATATGCGTGCACGCAGAAGGCAGGGGGTGGATGTTTGGCAGGGAAGGAAAACAGGGACAAAAGAAATAAAAGAAAGGTAAGAAAAGGACGAAAAAAAGGAGTAAGCGGGCAATTGCGGATATTTGTCGCCTCGCTCTCTGTGGTGCTTATGGTGGGAGGCACCGTGATGGTCGGATACGCTGCTTTTGTGGCAGCACAGAGTGCGAAAAGCATGCAGGGAAACAACCATGAAAAGCTTGACTTGGGCTGGCTGTTTGTGCAGCATGATACAGTGGAGCAGGCGGGGGATGACAGGGCAGAAGAAAATACCATGTCTGAGAGTTCGGGTGAAGACCAGGCGCTGGGTGTGTCTGACGAGATGCTTGCAGAGAACGAAAGGCTATATCAGGAAGCAGTAGCAAAAGGGCAAAATGCACGGATTGTGGAGTGTGCTGATGGCGGGCGTGTCTCGCTTCTTTTTGCCGGGGACATCCTGCTGGATGATGAGTATGCCATGATGTTTCGTTATCGTGCCAGGGGAAGTGACATTTATGATACTTTTTCCAGCGCTCTGTTGGAACGGATGCGGGCTGCGGACATATTTATGCTGAATAATGAATTCCCTTTTTCCACAAGAGGCACCCCGACAGAAGGCAAACAGTTTACTTTCCGCGCGAATCCCGCCAATGTGGAACTGCTGGGGCAGATTGGCGTGGATGTGGTGTCACTTGCAAACAACCATGCATATGATTATGGAGAGGATGCGCTCCTTGATACGTTCACGACGCTTGAAAACGCCGGAATTCCCTATGTGGGAGCCGGAAGAAATATTGAGGAGGCGAAAAAGCCGCTCTATCTGATTGCGAACGGTATGAAGATAGGCATTGTGAGCGCGACACAGATTGAGAGGAATGCGGTTCCGGATACAAAAGAGGCGACATCCGCCAATGCAGGTGTATTAAGGTGCATGGATCCTTCGGCGCTTCTGGAAGTCATTGCGGAGACAAAGGCAGACTGCGATTTTGTCATTTTATATATACACTGGGGAACGGAGAGCCAGGAGGAGACGGACTGGCTTCAGGACAAACAGGCGCCGATATATGCGCAGGCCGGCGTGGATCTCATTATAGGCGACCACCCGCACTGTCTGCAGAAGCTTGATGCCGTGTCAGGTGTGCCGGTGGTGTACAGCCTCGGAAACTACTGGTTTAATTCCAAGACACAGGATACATGCCTTGTCGAAGTCGGAATCAATAAGGACGGAATACAGGATTTCAGGTTTATAGCATGCAGGCAGGAGGACTGCCGCACAAGGGAGCTGGAAGGAACTGACAGGGACGGAGTGCTCAATTACATGAGAGGGCTTTCACCCAAAGTACAGATTGACAGTGAAGGGTTCGTCACATTCCATGAGGAATAAAATCTTTAAAAAGGGGATTGACAAGGATGGGCGGGCTGTGATATGGTATTAAAGGTTGTAAAACCATGCCGAAGACAGTAGGTGCAGGTCATGGATGATGTGACTTGCGTAAGCGTAACGCCTACCGAGGAAAAGAGTTTTGTAATGACTGTTTAGACCTCTCGGCTTATGCGTCCGCATAGGAATGGGAGGTTTTGTGTTTATAAACTCCTATCGGCAGGACGGGGGAAACCAGGTCCATAAAATCTATAAGGAGGTAAAGAAATGGCAAAGATTGAATTAAAACAGCCTATCGTTGAGGAGATTTCTGCTCTTGTCAAGGATGCTGCCACAGTTGTAATCGTAAGCTATAGTGGAATCACTGTTGCACAGGACACACAGCTGCGCAGACAGCTTCGTGAGGCCGGTGTCAGCTACAAGGTATACAAGAACACACTGATGACACGTGCCTTTAAGGGTTCAGCGTTTGAAGGACTGACAGACAGTCTCAAGGGTACAAATGCGATTGCGGTATGTAAGGATGATGCGACAGCTCCGGCAAGAATTATCAGCAAGTTTGCTAAGGAGTGTCCGGCACTTGTGATGAAGGCAGGTGTTGTGGAAGGTGTCGTTTACGATGCAAAGGGAATGGCAGCTATCGCAAGCATTCCTTCAAGAGACGAGCTTATTTCCAAGTTCCTTGGAAGCATCCAGTCCCCGATTACAAACTTCGCACGTGTGCTTAACCAGATTGCTGAAAAAGGCGGTCCGGACGCATGCGAGCCGGCACCTAAGGCTGACGAGTCAGCAGAGGCTCCCGCAGAAGAGACGGCAGAAGCACCCGCAGCAGAGTAACTGGCTGGAAGAAATGTAGAAACGAATAAATTTATTTATGGAGGAAGACAATCATGGCAAAGTTAACAACAGCAGAGTTTATTGAAGCAATCAAAGAGCTTACGGTTTTAGAGTTAAATGATTTAGTAAAAGCATGTGAAGAGGAGTTCGGTGTATCTGCAGCAGCAGGCGTAGTCGTTGCAGCAGCAGAAGGCGCAGGCGCAGCAGTTGAGGAGAAGGATGAGTTTGATGTAGAACTTACAGAGGTAGGCCCGAACAAGGTTAAGGTTATCAAGGTTGTTCGTGAAGCAACAGGCCTTGGCCTGAAGGAAGCTAAGGACTTGGTTGATAACGCTCCTAAGGTACTTAAGGAAGCAGCAGCTAAGGCTGAGGCTGAGGAAATTAAGACAAAGCTTGAAGCAGAAGGTGCAAAGGTTACACTCAAGTAATTTAGACCAGATGATTATGAGGGTCGGGATTTATTCCCGGCCTTTTCACTTTTGTGTTTTATCCGCGAAAAAGGAAATATTGAAAATTTTCATTGACTTTAAATTTGATTTGTGGTAGTATGTAGGGTGCACTATTATGAAAAATTGTGCCTGCACGTAACTGTCTGGGAAGTGGGCAGTTTCCTGCAAATATGGCTCAATGAAATATAGATGTATATAAATAAGAACGGGGTGAAATGTCATGGAAAAAAACAGAATACGTCCAGTGGTCTCCGGTAAGACGATGCGTATGAGCTATCAGAGACAAGAAGAGGTTCTGAATATGCCGAATCTTATCGAAGTTCAGAAGGATTCCTACAAATGGTTTCTGGAAGAAGGTTTTCGGGAAGCATTAGCAGATATCTCTCCAATTACCGACTACAGCGGGCGATTAAGTCTGGAATTTGTAGATTACGTATTAGCGGAGGACGAAATCAAGCATACAATCGAGGAGTGCAAGGAAAGAGATCTAACATACGAAGCTCCTGTAAAAATTAAGGTTCGTCTTCACAACAAAGAGAAAGAAGAAATCACAGAACATGAGATTTTTATGGGTAATTTCCCTCTGATGACAGAAACGGGTACCTTTGTTATCAACGGCGCTGAGCGAGTAATTGTCAGCCAGCTGGTACGTTCCCCTGGTATCTACTATGGCATTACCCACGATAAGATTGGTAAGAGACTGTTTTCTTGTACGGTTATCCCGAATCGTGGTGCATGGCTTGAGTATGAGACTGATTCCAATGACATTTTCTACGTTCGTGTAGATAGAACAAGAAAAGTACCGATTACGGTGCTTATTCGTGCATTAGGCGTAGGTACAAATGAAGAAATCCTTGAACTGTTTGGCGATGAACCGAAGATTCATGCCAGCTTTACGAAGGATACATCCGAAAATTACCAGGAAGGCTTAAAGGAGCTGTACAGCAAAATCCGTCCTGGTGAACCGTTTAGCTTGGACAGTGCAGAGAACCTTGTGACGGCAATGTTTTTTGACCCGAGAAGATATGACCTGGCCAAGGTGGGCAGATATAAGTTCAACAAAAAGCTTTTCTTAAAGAACAGAATCAGGAACCAGATTCTTGCGGAGGATGTGGTTGACCCGTTCAGCGGCGAGATTCTTGGACAGAAGGGTGAGAAGGTCACTGCGGAGATGGCGGATGCGATTCAAAATGCGGCAGTTCCGTTTGTGTGGATTCAGACAGAGGAGAGGCTGGTAAAGGTGCTTTCTAATATGATGGTCGACATAACGAACTTTGTTGACTGCGAACCCAGAAGTCTCGGTATTACGGAACATGTTTATTTTCCTGTTCTCCGCCAGATACTTGAGGAATATTCGGAAAATCCGGAGGAGCTGGCAGATGCGATTACCAGAAATGTACATGAGCTGATACCCAAACATATTACAAAAGAAGATATCCTGGCTTCCATAAACTATAACATGCACCTTGAGTATGGGCTTGGAAACAGCGATGATATTGACCACTTAGGAAACAGGCGCATCAGGGCAGTCGGCGAGCTGCTGCAGAACCAGTACCGCATTGGTCTTTCGAGAATGGAGCGCGTGGTGCGTGAGCGAATGACGACGCATGATACGGATGACGTGTCTCCGCAGGCGCTTATCAATATCAAACCTGTACAGGCTGCCATCAAAGAGTTCTTTGGCTCCTCACAGCTGTCCCAGTTTATGGATCAGAACAATCCGCTTGGCGAGCTGACACACAAGAGACGTCTTTCCGCGTTGGGACCTGGTGGACTTTCCAGAGACCGTGCCGGATTTGAGGTCCGAGACGTACATTATTCACATTATGGCAGAATGTGTCCGATTGAGACACCTGAAGGACCGAACATTGGACTGATTAACTCCCTTGCATCCTATGCAAGGATTAACGAATATGGATTTATAGAGGCTCCTTACCGAAAGATAGACAAGACAGACCCGAAGAATCCGCGTGTCACAAACGAGGTTGTGTACATGACAGCAGATGAGGAGGACAATTACCATGTAGCACAGGCGAATGAGCAGCTTGACGAGAATGGCTATTTTGTGCGCAATTCCGTATCTGGACGCTACCTTGATGAGACACAGGAGTATCCCAAGGCAATGTTTGATTATATGGACGTGTCGCCTAAGATGGTATTTTCCGTTGCGACGGCATTGATTCCCTTTTTGCAGAATGATGATGCCAACCGTGCCCTGATGGGATCCAACATGCAGCGTCAGGCAGTTCCGCTCCTGTTTACGGAAGCGCCGGTGGTAGGTACTGGTATTGAGGTGAAGGCTGCCGTTGACTCCGGTGTGTGCGTGGTGGCGAAGAAGCCCGGTACAATCACATATGTATCGTCAAAGCTTATCCGCATGACTTATGATGATGGGGAGAAGGCAGAATTCAGGCTGCATAAATTTGAGCGGAGCAACCAGTCAAACTGTTATAACCAGAAGCCGATTGTATTTAAGGGTGACCATGTGGAAGCCGGTCAGGTGATTGCGGATGGTGCATCCACAAGCGGCGGAGAGCTTGGTCTTGGAAAGAATCCGCTGATCGGGTTCATGACATGGGAAGGCTACAATTACGAGGATGCTGTCCTATTGAGCGAACGGCTTGTGATGGAGGATGTCTATACGTCCATCCATATAGAAGAATACGAGACGGACGCGCGTGACACAAAGCTCGGACCCGAGGAAATCACAAGGGATGTGCCGGGTGTCGGTGATGACGCACTTAAGGATTTGGATGACAGGGGTATTATCCGCATTGGCGCCGAGGTTCGCGCCGGAGACATTCTGGTTGGTAAGGTTACGCCGAAGGGTGAGACCGAGCTGACTGCGGAGGAGCGGCTTTTAAGGGCGATTTTTGGTGAGAAGGCAAGAGAAGTGCGTGACACGTCCCTCAAAGTGCCCCATGGTGAGTACGGAGTTGTCGTGGACGCAAAAGTATTTTCGCGGGCGAACGGAGACACGGAGCTTGCGCCCGGTGTCAACCAGACTGTGCGCATTTACATTGCGCAGAAGAGAAAGATTTCTGTCGGCGACAAGATGGCTGGACGTCATGGTAACAAGGGTGTTGTTTCCCGCGTGCTTCCAGTGGAGGATATGCCATATCTGCCAAACGGACGTCCGCTGGATATTGTATTAAACCCATTGGGCGTGCCTTCGCGTATGAATATCGGACAGGTGCTTGAGATTCATCTTTCCCTTGCTGCTAAGGCGCTTGGATTCAATGTATCCACACCTGTATTTGACGGTGCCAACGAGTTGGACATCATGGATACGCTCGACCTTGCAAATGACTATGTAAATCTTGAATGGGAAGAATTTGAGGCAAAACATAAAGAAGAACTGCTCCCGGAGGTTATGGAATACCTTTCAGAGAACAGGGAACACAGAAATCTGTGGAAAGGCGTGCCAATTTCCAGAGACGGAAAGGTAAGGCTCCGCGACGGAAGGACGGGTGAGTATTTTGACAGCCCTGTAACAATCGGACACATGCATTACCTGAAACTCCATCACCTGGTAGACGACAAGATTCATGCACGTTCAACGGGACCGTATGGCATGGTTACCCAGCAGCCGCTCGGCGGTAAAGCACAGTTCGGCGGCCAGCGTTTCGGGGAAATGGAAGTTTGGGCGTTGGAGGCTTATGGGGCATCGCACACACTGCAGGAGATTCTGACGGTAAAATCTGACGATGTTGTCGGACGAGTGAAGACATATGAAGCAATTATCAAGGGCGAAAACATTCCTGAGCCGGGAATTCCTGAGTCATTCAAGGTACTGCTCAAGGAACTTCAGTCACTTGGCCTTGATGTAAAGGTATATGATGAGGATCAGAATGAGGTCGAGCTTAAGGAGTCGGTTGACTATACGGAAACTGATTTCCGTGTTGAGATGGAAGGCGACCGCAAGTATGACAACACGGAGAATCTCGAGGGCTACCAGCAGAAGGAGTTTGATGCGGAGAGCGGAGATTTAGTTGACGCCGAGGATGATTTTGAGGAAGATGATTTTTCTGAAGATGATTTTGATGGTGATGATGACAGCTTTGAAGATGATTTTGAATAATAAAGTCTGGAAGGAGTGCCAAGATGTCTGAAATTAAAAATGAACAGAGCCAGTCAATCTCTTTTGACGCAATCAAAATTGGTCTGGCTTCTCCTGAAAAAATCAGGGAATGGTCAAAGGGCGAGGTAACAAAACCGGAAACCATCAACTACAGGACATTAAAACCTGAACGGGATGGTTTGTACTGTGAAAAGATTTTCGGACCCAGCAAGGACTGGGAGTGCCATTGCGGCAAATACAAGAAAATACGTTATAAAGGTGTCATCTGTGACCGCTGCGGCGTTGAGGTGACAAAGTCGAGCGTGCGCAGGGAGCGTATGGGACATATAGAGCTTGCAGCCCCCGTGTCACATATCTGGTATTTTAAAGGCATACCAAGCCGTATGGGACTGATTCTTGACCTGACGCCAAGAGTGCTTGAAAAAGTGTTGTATTTTGCATCCTATATTGTACTGGATCCGAAGGAAACAGATTTGGATTACAAACAGGTTCTTTCCGAAAAAGAATATCAGGACAATGTGGAGAAGTGGGGCAAAAACACATTTCGCGTAGGTATGGGTGCCGAGGCAATCAAAGAGCTTCTCGAGGCGATTGACCTTGAGAAAGACTGCGAGGAGCTTTCGGCAGAGCTGAAGAATGAGAGCACCAAGGGACAGAAAAGGGCAAAGATTGTTAAGCGGCTGGAAGTAGTAGAATCATTCCGCGCATCCGGAAACAGACCGGAGTGGATGATCATGGATGCAATCCCTGTTCTTCCGCCTGATTTAAGACCGATGGTTCAGCTTGACGGTGGCAGGTTTGCGACGTCTGACCTGAATGATTTGTACCGCAGGATTATCAATAGGAATAACCGTCTCAAGAGACTGCTTGAGCTAGGGGCGCCGGATATTATCGTCCGCAATGAAAAGCGTATGCTTCAGGAAGCGGTCGATGCGCTGATAGACAACGGAAGACGTGGACGGCCTGTCACGGGACCTGGAAACAGGGCACTGAAATCTTTGTCTGATATGTTAAAGGGCAAGGGCGGCCGTTTCCGCCAGAATCTGCTTGGTAAGCGAGTGGACTACTCCGGCCGTTCGGTTATCGTTGTAGGACCCGAATTAAAGATTTACCAGTGTGGCCTGCCGAAGGAGATGGCGATTGAGCTTTTTAAGCCTTTCGTTATGAAGGAGCTTGTATCCAGGCAGATTTCACAGAATATAAAACATGCCAAGAAGCTTGTGGAAAAGCTTGACCAGTCTGTTTGGGATGTGCTTGAGGAGGTAATCAAGGAGCACCCCGTTATGCTCAACCGTGCGCCGACACTGCACCGTCTTGGTATTCAGGCGTTTGAACCAATCCTTGTGGAAGGCAAGGCAATTAAGCTTCATCCTCTGGTATGTACGGCATTTAACGCCGACTTTGACGGAGACCAGATGGCGGTACATCTTCCGCTGTCAGTGGAAGCACAGGCAGAGTGCAGATTTTTGCTTCTTTCGCCCAATAACCTGCTGAAGCCTTCTGACGGAGGTCCGGTTGCCGTTCCTTCGCAGGATATGGTTCTTGGTATCTACTATCTGACACAGGAGAGACCGGGGGCGCTTGGCGAGGGGAAATATTTTAAGAATATCAACGAGGCAATCCTTGCTTATGAAAATAAAGCATGTACGCTACACTCGAGAATCAAGGTAAGGGTGACGAAAGCAATGCCTGACGGAGAGGTCGTTTCCGGTATAGTGGAGTCGACACTTGGGCGTTTTATCTTTAATGAGATTCTTCCGCAGGATCTGGAGTTTGTGGACAGGAGTAAGCCTGAGAACTGGCTTCTTCCGGAGGTTGATTTCCATGTCGGAAAGAAAGGCTTAAAGCAGATTCTGGAAAAGGTTATCAATATCCATGGTGCCACAAAGACAGCCGAGGTGCTTGACAGCATCAAGGCGATGGGATATAAGTATTCGACACGCGCAGCCATGACCGTTTCGATTTCGGATATGACTGTGCCTGCTGAAAAGGCTCAGATGCTGGAGGAAGCACAGAAGACGGTTGACCGTATTACAATGAACTTCCGGCGCGGACTGATGACAGACGAGGAGCGCTACAAGGCGGTTGTAGAGACCTGGAAAGAAACGGATGACGCGCTTACAGATAAACTTATCGGCGGTCTTGACAAGTATAATAATATCTTCATGATGGCAGACTCCGGTGCCCGTGGTTCCAACCAGCAGATTAAGCAGCTTGCGGGTATGCGTGGACTGATGGCAGATACGACAGGACGTACAATCGAGCTGCCCATCAAGTCAAACTTCCGTGAGGGGCTTGACGTACTGGAGTATTTCATGTCGGCGCATGGTGCACGAAAAGGTATGTCCGATACCGCGCTTCGTACAGCTGACTCCGGTTACCTGACACGCCGAATGGTTGATGTCTGCCAGGAGCTGATTATCCGTGAAGTAGACTGCTGTGAGGGCAGGGATATCATACCGGGAATGGAAGTTGCCGCATTTATGGATGGCAAGGAGACCATTGAAGGCTTAAAGGATCGAATTACAGGCAGATATTCCTGCGAGGATATCAAGGACAGGGACGGAAATGTCCTTGTAAAGAAGAACCACATGATTACGCCGAGCAGGGCCGCGAAGATTCTCAGCAAGGGAGTCAATGAAAAAGGCGAACCTGTTGAGAAAGTGAAGATTCGTAATATACTTTGCTGCAAATCCCATATTGGTATTTGTGCGAAGTGCTATGGCGCCAATATGGCGACTGGCGAGGCGGTTCAGATTGGTGAGGCTGTTGGTATTATTGCAGCCCAGTCTATCGGCGAGCCGGGTACACAGCTTACAATGAGAACATTCCACAGTGGCGGTGTTGCCGGCGACGATATCACGCAGGGTCTTCCCCGTGTCGAGGAGCTTTTTGAGGCAAGAAAGCCCAAGGGACTTGCAATCATCGCTGAATTTGGTGGTACGGCAACGATAAAGGATACCAAGAAGAAGCGCGAGATTATCGTTTCTGATGGTGTGAACGAAAAGACATACCTGATTCCGTATGGATCACGTATCAAGATTGCGGATGGTGCGGAGCTTGAGGCGGGAGATGAGCTGACAGAGGGCAGCATCAATCCGCATGACCTTCTGGAAATCAAGAAGATTGATGCGGTTCAGAATTACCTTCTCCGTGAGGTCCAGAGAGTGTACCGTCTGCAGGGTGTTGACATCGCGGATAAGCATATCGAGGTTATTGTGCGCCAGATGCTGAAAAAGAAACGTATCGAGACAAGCGGTGATACAGAGTTCCTGCCAGGCACGCTTGTGGATGGCATCGAACTTGAGGATATCAATGAACAGCTGATTGCAGAAGGCAAACAGCCGGCGGAATATAAGGATGTCATCCTTGGTATTACGAAGGCAGCGCTTGCCACGAGCTCATTCCTTTCTGCGGCTTCATTCCAGGAGACGACAAAGGTTCTCACCGAGGCAGCGATTAAGGGAAAGATTGACCCATTGATTGGACTGAAGGAGAATGTTATTATCGGTAAGCTGATTCCGGCGGGTACAGGACTGAGACGTTACAGAAATGTAAAACTCAACACAGATATAGAGCTTGAATCCACACTTGATTTTGACGAGGAGATTGATTTTGAAACAGAGGATGAAGTGGAGGAAATCAGTAGTCCCGATACACCGGATATGGCAGTCGTAGGCGAACCGGCGGTTGTGACGGAATAATATAGTTTTCATAAAAATAGTCTGTACTTTATGGTGCAGACTATTTTCGTGTATATGGGAAGCGGCAGGAAAATTGCAGAAAAATTGACATTATTACAGGTAGAATGTATAAATGATCCAAAATCATCAAATTAATAAAAATATTGAAAAAGTAATTGACATTCCGTTTTTATAAAAGTATAATAATCTAGCATGCGTGTAAAAATACGGCATGCACTGTGCCCAATTGTTTTGGCATTTAGTTAAAAATACAGGAGGTGAAAAGGAATGCCAACATTTAACCAATTAGTAAGAAAAGGACGTCAGGAAACAGTTAAGAAGTCTACTGCACCGGCACTTCAGAGAGGATACAACTCTTTGAGAAAGAAAGCGACTGACACATCGGCTCCCCAGAAGAGAGGCGTATGTACAGCAGTTAAGACTGCAACACCTAAGAAGCCTAACTCAGCTCTTAGAAAGATTGCCAGAGTTCGTCTTTCAAACGGCATGGAAGTTACAAGCTACATTCCGGGTGAAGGCCACAACTTACAGGAGCATAGTGTTGTTCTTATCAGAGGCGGACGTGTTAAGGACTTGCCTGGTACAAGATACCACATCATCAGGGGTACGCTTGATACAGCAGGAGTTGCTAACAGAAAGCAGGCTCGCTCTAAGTATGGAGCTAAGAGACCAAAAGCAGGCAAGTAATCATTTGCCATGTACCACAAAAAACTAATTAGTGTTGGGATTCTGATTTAATACCGTATTAAAATAGAAAACCGCGCGAACACAAAGTTTTATTAATGTGAGTACCGTTGATTTAATCAAGTAGTGGAAAATCCACTACAAAAGTGGATAACACTATTAATAATTAAGGAGGGAAGAACCGTGCCACGTAAAGGACATATTCAAAAAAGAGATGTTTTAGCAGATCCTATTTACGGTAACAAGGTGGTTACGAAGCTTATCAATAACGTAATGTTAGATGGTAAGAAGGGTGTAGCCCAGAAAATCGTATACGGAGCATTTGCCAGAGTAGAAGAAAAAGGACAGAAGCCTGCATTGGATATATTTGAGGAGGCAATGAACAACATCATGCCGATGCTTGAATGTAAGGCAAGGCGTATCGGTGGTGCCACATACCAGGTGCCTCTCGAGGTAAAGCCGGAGCGTCGTCAGACATTAGGTCTTCGCTGGTTGGTACTTTTTGCGCGTAAGAGAGGCGAGAAGACCATGGAAGAAAGACTTGCGAATGAGATTCTTGATGCATCCAACAATACAGGCGCTGCAGTAAAAAGAAAAGAAGATATGCACAAGATGGCAGAGGCAAACAAGGCTTTTGCACATTATCGTTTCTAATTATTTAAGGAGGAAGAACTTTGGCTGGAAGAGAATATCCTTTAGAGAGAACCAGAAACATTGGTATTATGGCTCATATTGATGCCGGTAAGACAACTCTTACAGAGCGTATCTTATATTATACTGGTGTTAACTATAAGATTGGTGATACACATGAAGGTACTGCAACCATGGACTGGATGGAGCAGGAGCAGGAAAGAGGTATCACGATTACATCAGCCGCCACAACATGCCACTGGACACATCAGGAGAATGCGAAGGTTCAGGATGGTGCTTTGGAGCACCGTATCAATATCATTGATACACCAGGTCACGTTGACTTCACTGTCGAGGTGGAACGTTCCCTTCGTGTACTTGATGGTGCCGTAGGTGTTTTCTGTGCAAAGGGTGGTGTTGAGCCACAGTCAGAAAATGTATGGCGTCAGGCTGATACGTATAATGTACCCAGAATGGCATTTATCAACAAGATGGATATTCTGGGCGCGAATTTCTACGGAGCCGTAGAGCAGATTCGCACAAGATTAGGAAAAAATGCAATCATTCTTGAGCTGCCTATCGGTAAGGAAGATGATTTCAAGGGTATCATCGATTTGATGGAAATGAAAGCCTACTTCTACAATGATGATAAGGGTGAAGATATCACCATCGGTGATATTCCGGAAGATATGGCTGATGAAGCAGAGCTTTACCATGGTGAGATGGTTGAGAAAATCTGCGAGCTGGATGATGATCTGACAATGATGTATCTTGAGGGAGAGGAACCTTCTGTAGACCAGCTTAAGGCTGCACTCAGAAAGGGAACCTGCGAGTGTACGGCAGTTCCGGTTTGCTGTGGCTCTGCATATAGAAATAAGGGTGTGCAGAAACTTCTTGATGCGATTCTTGATTATATGCCGGCTCCTACAGATATCCCTGCAATTAAGGGAACTGACCTGGAAGGCAATGAAGTTGAGAGACATTCTTCAGATGACGAACCATTCTCGGCGCTTGCATTTAAGATTATGGCAGACCCATTTGTCGGCAAGCTTGCATTTTTCAGAGTGTATTCCGGAACAATGAATTCCGGTTCCTATGTATTAAATGCAACAAAGGACAAGAAAGAACGTGTCGGACGTATTCTTCAGATGCATGCAAACAAGAGGCAGGAGCTGGACAAGGTTTACTCCGGTGACATTGCCGCGGCAGTTGGATTTAAGTTTACAACGACAGGTGATACAATCTGTGACGAACAGCATCCCGTAATTCTTGAGTCCATGGAATTCCCGGAGCCTGTTATTGAGCTTGCCATCGAACCGAAGACAAAAGCAGGACAGGGCAAGATGGGTGAGGCACTTGCGAAACTTGCAGAGGAAGATCCTACATTCCGCGCCCACACAAATCAGGAGACAGGTCAGACAATTATTGCAGGCATGGGCGAGCTTCATCTTGAAATTATTGTTGACAGACTTCTCCGTGAGTTTAAGGTAGAAGCGAATGTCGGTGCGCCTCAGGTTGCTTACAAGGAGGCAATCACAAAAGAGGTCGAAATTGATTCTAAGTATGCGAAGCAGTCAGGTGGACGTGGACAGTACGGTCACTGTAAAGTGCGGTTTGCACCAATGGATGCAAACGGCGAAGAGCTCTTCAAGTTTGAATCATCTGTTGTCGGTGGTGCGATTCCGAAGGAATACATTCCGGCAGTCGGCGAAGGTATTGAGGAGGCAACGAAGGCAGGTATCCTTGGTGGATTCCCTGTAGTCGGTGTATACGCGAATGTATACGATGGTTCATACCACGAAGTCGATTCTTCCGAGATGGCATTCCATATCGCAGGTTCGCTTGCATTCAAGGAAGCTATGCAGAAGGCAGCACCGGTACTTCTTGAGCCGATTATGAAGGTTGAAGTAACAATGCCTGAGGAGTATATGGGTGACGTTATCGGTGACATCAATTCACGTCGTGGACGTATTGAGGGTATGGATGACCTTGGCGGTGGAAAGATTGTCAGAGGCTATGTTCCCCTTGCTGAAATGTTTGGTTATTCTACAGACTTGCGCTCCAGGACACAGGGACGTGGAAACTATTCCATGTTCTTTGAAAAGTATGAACAGGTTCCAAAGCAGGTACAGGAAAAGGTACTTGCTGCAAAAGCAAAATAATGGCTTTTATGCAAATAATGCTTGAAAATTCCAACTTTTTTTACTATAATGAAAACAGTTGGGTTAAGTTTTATGAAAAATGAAACTGGTATAATTAATAATATCTATTTTAAGGAGGACTTTTAAAATGGCAAAGGCTAAATTTGAAAGAAGTAAACCCCATTGTAACATTGGTACGATTGGACACGTTGACCATGGTAAGACAACTTTAACAGCTGCTATCACAAAGGTATTGGCAGAGAGAGTTGCTGGTAATGTAGCTACAGATTTCGAGAATATTGATAAGGCTCCGGAAGAGAGAGAGCGTGGTATCACAATCAATACAGCACACGTTGAGTATGAGACAGACAAGAGACACTATGCACATGTTGACTGTCCGGGACATGCTGACTATGTAAAGAACATGATCACAGGTGCTGCACAGATGGACGGCGCTATCCTTGTTGTTGCTGCAACAGATGGCGTTATGGCACAGACAAAGGAGCATATCCTTCTTTCTCGTCAGGTAGGTGTACCTAAGATTGTCGTATTCATGAACAAGTGCGACATGGTAGATGACCCAGAGCTGCTTGAGCTGGTAGAGATGGAAATCACAGAGCAGCTTGAGGAATATGAGTTTACAGACTGCCCGATTATCAAGGGTTCTGCGCTGAAGGCTCTTGAAGATCCCAGCAGCGAGTGGGGCGATAAGATTATCGAACTCATGAACACAGTTGACGAGCATATTCCTGATCCTGTACGTGAGACAGATAAGCCGTTCCTTATGCCTATCGAGGACATCTTCACAATTACAGGTCGTGGTACTGTTGCGACTGGTAGAGTTGAGCGTGGTACACTCCACATCAACGAGGAAGTTGAAATCGTTGGTATCAGCGAGGAGACAAAGAAGACTGTATGTACAGGTATCGAAATGTTCCGTAAGCTTCTTGACGAGGCTCAGGCTGGCGATAACATCGGTGCACTTCTCCGTGGTATCCAGAGAACAGAAATTCAGAGAGGACAGGTTCTTTCTAAGCCGGGTACAGTTACATGCCACAAAAAATTTACAGCTCAGGTATATGTACTGACAAAGGATGAAGGTGGACGTCATACACCGTTCTTCAACAACTACAGACCTCAGTTCTACTTCAGAACAACTGACGTAACAGGTGTTTGCGAACTTCCTGCAGGTACAGAGATGTGTATGCCTGGTGATAACGTAGAGATGACAATCGAATTGATTCATCCAATCGCTATGGAGCAGGGACTTACGTTTGCTATCCGTGAGGGTGGACGTACAGTAGGTTCTGGTAGAGTTGCAACAATCATTGAGTAATCTTGTGATTAGAGCCAAATAAAAAAATAAGCACCGCAATCCTTTGAAAAATCAAGGGGTTGCGGTTTCTTAATGTCTAAAAATAATAGCGAACAAAAGGAAAAGCCACTTGCGGAATTTCATTGAAAATGGCTTGTGACTCTAAAATGGCTCTAAAATAAATTAAAAATAGGGAGTCCGCTCGTGACTCCCTTTGCTTAATTACAATAAATTCTTTGGCACACGTCCAAAGAAGAATTGTAATAGTATTTTATGTTGAAGAAGAAAAATTATGTATAGATAAAATAAAGGGAACTCACTCGTAGTTCCCTTGTTTGAAATACTATATTAGCGTTCCACTCGTGAACACTTTTCTTGTACTCTTATACTAGCATGAAAATCTAAATTTGTCTACATTTCTTTTAGAGATTTTTCTAAAAAATCTGCTAAATTTTGAATATCTGAAAAATGGTAGGTATCAAGCAATTCTTGGAATTTATCAAGTTGTTGTTGCTTTGAATCCAAATCGGTTTGTAGTAAGGTGCGATTGTTTTTCAGCTTTTCAATATATTGTAGTTTATCGTCGTACATATTTTGCAATGTCTGATAATGGTAATTTATGCCAAGCGATAAAGAAATAGCTTTATCAACAGCTTTCATTTCATCAGCAGAAAGGTCGGTAATATAATCGCTAAGTCTTGCCTTGCTTACACAGGTAATATTTCCGAGAAGAACATTTCCATCAAGTATGAGTTTGCCGGAGGAATCTTTTTTCTCTGCAATCGGTACAACGATAGGAAGCGTGGAGGTGGTATGCGTTATAGGTGCAACCAGTGTATTAGGTGATGTTCTGTTAGCTGAATTATATTGGAGAACTACACAAGGTCGCTCTTTACATTCTTCGCTACCAATGCCAACACCTAAGTTGCAACGATATACTTGTCCTCTATATACAATACGATTTTTAGTAGATGGTGCAATAGCGTTTAGGTATAGTTTGTTTTTGAGCTATTCAAGATATTGTTGGGTTTTCGTAAGGTCAATATTCATGCAAATCTCCTTTGTTTTTTGCAAAAAGTAATTGGATTGAGTGTATATCAATCAGATGTATTCGTCAATCGGCACATTAAATAATTTCAAAGTATCTTCTAGCCACATATCATATTCTTCTTTATCCATTTTACCGGAAATTAATGCTTGATTTACTTTGTTCCAGTCGGGAATAAAGGTTGCAATCTGTGCATTGGGTATATCTAATGTCAAATGAGCAGTTAGTTGATTATCTTCTTGTGAATAGGTAGTGTTCCCTTTTATTTGCAACCCCCTACGGTCTAAATCTATCAGAATAGAAAAAAAATCAGCAAAAGTATTTACAGTAGCAGATTTATTTGAAGTAATCTTTATTTCCAACAAATCATTTAAAGTAATTCCAAGTGTATCACAAAATTTTAATATTGTTTCGACTGGCGGTTCACTATATCCGTTTTCATAATTAGAATATGAGGAATTGGTCAAAGAAAGTCTTGAAGACATATCACGTTGGTTAATTCCTGCGTTAGTTCGGGCTTGTTTCATTCGCTTTCCAATCTCAAAATATTCGCCTAATCTCATTTCACAACCTCCTTTTAGAATAATGTAACATATGTAGATACAAAAATCAATGTATATATTACAAGAAATCTAATAATACATGTTGACAAACTAAAAACAATGTAATATATTTAAATTACAAGAAAATTTGTAATAATACAAGAAATAAAAGAGAGGGAAATTTATTGAAAGAAAGCCACATGATGACAGCGGAAGATGTAGCAAAGGAATTAGGAGTATCTAAAGGTCATGCCTACAAACTGATAAGGGAACTTAATGGAGAATTGAAAAAAGCTGGTTATCTTGTGATAGCCGGGAAAGTGCCAAAGGCATTTTGGGAAACAAAGTTTTATGGTTACAATCAGCCGAACCAAACCGCATGAAAGGGGGATAAGGAATGTCTGCTTCAAGAGATGAAAAGACCGGGAAATGGACTGCTCAATGCTATTACGAAAACTGGAAAGGGGAGAAGAAGCACAAAAAGAAGCGTGGTTTTGCCACGAAAAAAGAAGCGTTGGAATGGGAAAGAGAATTTCTGAAAAGTACATCTGCCAATATGGATATGATGTTAGGCGCATTTGTTGATGTGTATTTTCGGGATAAGGCAGGAGAACTAAAGGAACGCACAATAAAAAATAAGCGGTATATGATATAAGCCCATGTTTTGCCGTATTTTGAGAATAAGGAAATGAACGAAATAAGCCCCTCTGACATTATCCAGTGGCAGAACGCTATCAGAGCAAAAGGGTATTCGCAGACTTATTTGCGCATGGTGCAAAATCAGATTACCGCATTGTTTACTCATGCAAGTAACATTTACAATCTCAACAATAACCCATGTAAAAAGGTTAAGAAAATGGGAAAGTCTGACGCTGACAAGCTGAACTTTTGGACGAAAGACGAATACGATTGTTTCATCAGCGGCATTGACCGGGAAAGCAAATATTATGTGATATTTGAAATCCTTTTTTGGACGGGATGCAGAGAGGGAGAAATGCTTGCTTTAACAAAAGAAGATATCGATTTTGAGAACAATCAAATCAGTATCACAAAGACTTATTATAGAACGGAGCGCAGGGATATTATCACAACGCCGAAAACGGAACAGTCGGTTAGAGTGATTGACATTCCGCAATTTTTAACGAAAGAGATTGAAATGTATGTGAACCGCTGTTATGGTCTGCCGGATAATGAAAGGCTGTTCCCCATTGTGGCAGAAGCGGTACAGCACAAGCTGAAACGTGCGTGTGTGAAAGCGGGGGTAAAGCAGATTAGGGTGCATGATTTACGTCATAGCCATGTAGCGTATCTTATCAATCAAGGCGTACAGCCTTTGATTATAAAGGAACGGTTAGGGCATAGGGATATTAAAATCACGCTGAATACTTACGGGCATTTATATCCCAATCAGCAAAAGAAAGTGGCAGATATGCTAAATGCCGCAAGAAATGAAAATGCCCCTGTCGATTGACAAGGACATTTCACTACAAAGGCAGGGCCTGTTGTATTTATATCTCGCAAATATAGTATAACAAAGGCTCTGCTGAAACTCAATCGAATTATTTCAGTGGAGGACGCAAATGGAAGAAAAAAGAGAGAAAAATTATCGTTTAATCAACATGGAAGATGTAGAAGCAAGAGAAGTAAACTGGTTGTGGTATCCTTATATTCCTTATGGAAAGCTGACGATTGTGCAAGGCGATCCGGGGGAGGGAAAGACCACTTTTATTTTGCACCTTGCGGCACTTCTCACAAAAGGCGAAGCACTTCCCTGTGAGGAAACAGCAGAGGGCAGAGAGCCGGTCAACGTAATTTATCAGAACGCAGAGGACAGTTTGGAAGATACCATAAAACCTCGATTGTTAGAAGCAGGAGCAGATTGTAACCGGGTGTTGGTAATTGATGAAAGTATTGACTGTTTGAGTATGACAGATGAAAGGCTTGTCCGGGCAATAAAGGAAACTGGGGCAAAAATGGTTGTGTTAGACCCGATACAAGCCTATTTGGGCGCAGATGTGGATATCACCGGGCAAATGAAATCAGACCAGTGCTGAAGCAGTTGGGCAATATTGCAGAAGAATACGGTTGTGCGATTGTCCTTATCGGTCACATGAATAAGGCAAGCGGAAGTAAATCTACTTACCGGGGCTTGGGTTCAATAGATTTTCAAGCTACCGCCCGGAGTGTGTTGGTAGTCGGCAGGATAAAAGACGATACAACTTTGCGTGTGATAGCGCATGATAAGAGCAGTCTTGCGCCGGAGGGAACTTCAATAGCGCTTCGCATGGATAAAGACAACGGTTTTAATTGGGAGGGTGTTTATGACATTACGGTTGAGGAATTACTTTCCGGGGAAAGCAGAGGACAGAAAACAAAGGACGCTAAATCATTCCTTGCGGAGATTTTGGCAGAGGGGCAGTTGTCCTGTAATGAAATTACAGAAGCGGCAAAGGAGAGAGGTATCAAGAAGAAAACGCTGTGGAACGCCAAAAAAGAAATGAACATTGACAGCGTGAAAGTAGGAAATCAATGGTACTGGACTTTGTAGCAAAAGAAGATAGCAAGATTACCTTTTCTAAAGATAGGGTAATCTTGCTACCTTGATTAGAAGCGTGGCGGGTAACAAGGCGGCGAAAAGCTGCCTCGTCCGTAAGGACGGAAAGGACGATTAGCGGCATGATGGGGAAAGGTTCGGTCAATCACAATACGAGAGCCTTTAGCGCAAAGAATGTAGATAAGGAACGTAGCCGGGATAACGTGGAATTTTGCCACTCGGATATAAAAGAGGTCTATCACAATCTTTTTGATGAAGCACTGGAACGCTACAACGCAAAGCAGAAACGGAGTGACCGAAAGATTGGCGATTACTATGAGAAGATACGCCGGGGAAAGCAGGAGAAATTATTTTATGAGGTCATCTTCCAAATCGGCAACAAAGATGATATGAACGTACAGAGCAATGAGGGACAGTTGGCGAAAGAGATTTTATGTGAGTTCATGGAGCAGTTTCAGAAAAGAAATCCGAATTTGTTTGTATTTTCAAGTCACTTGCACATGGACGAGCAGACGCCGCACATTCACATTGATTTTGTTCCCTTTATCCGTAACAGTAAGCGTGGACTTGATACGAGAGTTTCCCTCAAAGGCGCACTGTCGGAGCAGGGCTTCAAAGGCGGCACAAGGGGAATGACGGAATGGAATGAATGGATTGAAGCGGAGAAGCAGGAACTTTCAAAAGTCATGGGGCGGCATGGCGTACAGTGGAAACAGTTAGGCACACACAACAAGCACTTGTCCGTACTTGATTTTGAAAAGCAGGAGCGGCAGAAAGAAGTTGCAAAACTGGAACAGACAATTTCCGGCAGTAAGGAAGAATTATCTTCTATTCTTCATCAGCAGATAGCGGCAGGGCAGGAAACGGAGCAGATACGGAAAGAGGGCGAAGCGATCCGGCAGGAAGTATCGGAACTTATCGATACAAATCATCTTCTAAAAGAGCAGACGGAAATATTAGCAGAGGATAAAGAAAAGCTGTTATCCGAAAATGAAAAGTTGGAAAAACAGCAGAAAAAGTTACAGCAGAAACTTAACAAAATGGTACAGTCAAAGGAAGTCATGGAGCGTAATATTCACGCCTATGATGAAGATGTGAAATGGCAGTTGGCAGAGTCAGGGGCATTGATGAGCGCAAAGAATTATCGGGATAAAAAAGCACTCCCGCTTATGGAAAAATTGAAAGAAGTGGTAAAAAATCTGACTATCAAATGCGTACAGCTTACAGAGTAAAGCAAGAAATTCGCCTCCAAAGTGGACGGGCAACAAATACAGATTAGCCGATTGACGGATAAGGTTATGGAGCAGAACGACACTATAGAACGATTGCAGAAAAAAGCGTCTGATTTGGGATGTTTGGAGCGCCATTTAGGCAGGGAATAGGTGCAGTCGATAGTGGAACGGTCAAAGGCATTAGAACAGGCAGAAAGGGCAAAGAAACGCCCAAAATAAAATCGTGGCAGAAACAGATCTTTACGAAACGGACAAGGAAGTGCAAAATCTGATAGACTGGGTGTGCTTGTCGGAGCAGATAAAGGAAAACAATAATACAATCCGCAATCTGACAGGGGAATATAAAAAGATAGAGTAGGATTACCGAGAGGGAGTGCGGGCACAGATGGAGCGCATGAAAGAACTCTGCAAAGAGCGCAATAATCTGTATGAGAAGCAGAATGACTTGAAAGGGCGGAAATGGAAACTAGAGAGGGCAATGAAATAATAAAATGTGGACATGGCGATTGTCATGTCCTGTATTTTTATGATTGTAAATGAGAGAAGAAAATGGTACAATAAAAAAGAATTTGAATTTCGTGGAGGTGAAGAAAATGGCAGCATTCTTACGATTAAGAAATATCTAAGTACATAGAGCTGTGTTAAATAGTTTTATGTACAAACAGGGCACTAAAAACTATTTAATAAAGGAGAGCTTGTAATGGTATTTCAAGATAATGCAATCAAAGAATATTTAAAAAACGTTTATTTTATAACTGGAACACCTTGTGGCGGAAAGACAACAATTTCACGGGAGTTGGCTAAACGACACAATTTATTAGTTTATGATGTTGATGAGCAGTTTTCCTATCATCAAAAAATTTCAAATTCTACTTTTCAACCATCAATGAATAAAGTTTTTAAAGATGCAGATGAGTTTTTCGGGCGTACTGTAGAGGAATATAAAGAATGGCTGATTTATAACACAAGAGAACAATTGGATTTTGTACTGTTGGATTTGATCCGTCTTTCACAAAATAAAACTGTATTGTGTGATTGCCATTTGACAGTGGAAGAAGCTGAAAAATATACAGAAGCATCTCGAATAGTGTTTTTGATAAAAGAACCATCAATTTTAATTGAGGATTACTGTGGTCGTTCTGACCATCAAGGGTTTAGTGATTTTATTAACAGTGCATCTGATATTGAAAAAGCAAAGGCGACATGTAATATAACTTTAAAAACTCTCAATGAGAAAAGATATAATGATATCAAGAGCGGTAACTATTTGTGGATTGAAAGAACTGAAAATAGTACAATTGAGGATACCGTAAGAAAAGTAGAACAACACTTTGGTTTTGTTAAAAAAGATTTTAACATGGATACATTAGTAGCATTAAAATGATGGAACTTTTTCGTTAATCATATCTTAACATGGTGCTAGCACCATGTAATAAGAGTGGATAAGGAGAAAATCGGTATTTTGCCACTGGCTCTATTTTGACTCTAAAATTTTTCAGAACAGTAAAAATGTAGTGTGAAATCAGATAATATGATGAAAAATAAGTAGCAAAAACAAGGAAAAACATTTAGATTTCATTTCCGAGAGCTCGTGAGGGTGGGGTACAGTTGGTTCTGGTCGTGTGGCTACGATTATTGAGTAATTGCTGAAAAGTTAGATTTTATGGGGCTTTCCGAGAAATCGGGAAGCCCTTTTTGAAACTTTGCAACAGTGAAAATGTGTAAAGCGGTGCCAAAACGGTGCCATAAAAAAGAACTCCGATGAAATTTGGCACCGTTTTCATCGGAGTTATAAGCATGGTGCATTTTATTGAATCTGTATCCAATTTAATGTTGTAAGAGCGATTTCGTAGCTTTGAATGTTGGCATTGTATTCTTCTTCCGTAATTTCATTTCCATTTTGAGAATAGGTAAATACAGGTTCATCTCCTTCTAAATGACTGACTGTAGTAAAAGAATCTATTAGTTCGGGAGTGAATCCGTCTGTGCCTATTCTGTAAAAATCAACGCCAGACTCCGCAGCACTACTACTATAAAATACTTCTATCACTCCGTTTTCATAAAGCGAAAAATTTGTCCTGTAACCAAACGACATTTCCGGGAAAATATGAACTACATTCGTTCCATCATAACCATACAAATCATAATTCCACGGGGAGAAAGTAGGATTTGATACACCGTTTTCTCCACCTGCAATAATAAGTTCCATTGTCCCATTTCCATCTATATCATAAAACGTGTAATAAATATCCTGCTTATGGGTGCGGATTTCAAGTCCAATATCCTCCCCAAAACTGCTATCATAGTTATCTGAATCCCGAAGATTAATATAAAAATCATTTTGAACCATGTCGCTATATTGCGTCAAAATATAGTCGTATATACTTGTGTTTTCAGCGGGTTCTTTTTGATTGTCTACCACATCATTTCCGTTTGTTGTGTCTTTATCTTGGCTTTGCTCTTTTACATCATTCTCTATCACCAAACTTTTATTGCTTGAGGTTTCTTCCTTAATCACGTCAGGCTCTATTTCTTTTGTTGTATTAGTTCCGCAGCCTACGAATAAAAGTGTTGTTGATAAAACTATAGCAGTTGCCATAAGTACCTTTGCATTTTTTCTGGTTTTCATATTTTCACTCCTTGATTAAAGTTCGATTGGTTGGTTTAACAGTTCATTATTCTATCATACTATTTCAATTTTCTCAACAGAAATTGAATTCACCACTTGACAATGTGGCAAAGAGCTTATGAGCCAGGATGAGATTGCGGTCATGGACGGCGGGAAATGTATGATGCAGCTTAGAGGCGTCAGACCATTCTTCTCGGATAAATTCGATATAACGAAGCATAGCAGGTACAAAGAGTTGTCCGATTTTGACCCGAAAAACACCTTTGATATTGAGGACTATGTGAAGCATTTACAGCACATGAAAGTTACTCCAAATACAGAGGTGGATGAAGCGTTTGACTGCGGGGAAGTCAGCGGGCAGGAGGATAATTCCCCAACTACAATTAAATAACGGCTTCTGGACATTGTGTCCAGAAGTGCAAAACTACAACTGAATATGGAACTTGTAAACCTTTGGCATAAAGCCAAAATCAGGAGTTTTGTATGTACTTTGGGAACGGACAAAACAGGACACCCGGCACAGCCTATCGCCAAACAGAATGTAGCGGATGCCCACACGGGGTTCTCCTAAAGGATTCCCCTGCCCTTATTGTACCGCAAAGGGCGGGGGATTTACATATCAGAGCTCTTTCTTTATAAATGGGAAGAATAAACAAGGTGAAAATCTGGTGTATGTAGATAGCCCTCATAAAGTAAACATGGTAAAATCTTAGAAGAAACGAGGTAAATTAATATGGAAAAGCAGGTTTATATCACAGAGGAAGAATGGGCAAAGTGTCAAAAGGTAGATGATACTATTTTTGCGGGAAAAGGAAACGGTAGTTAGTGGACAATTAAAGAATAGAAAGACCCTGTGTAATGCAGAGCCTTTCTGACAAATTGGATTCGTTTTCCGAGATATAAAAGTATAAGGAATGGAACGGGATTCCATGATGCGGTAAAAGAGCTTTTACTGTATGGGGAGTGAGTAACTAAGTTGTAACATTTTTCTGGTATAATAAAAATAAAAAAATAGGTGGTTTATTGAAAATGGTCGAATTATTTTATGCTGAGGATGACGCTCATATTGCAGGTGTTGTAAAAAAATATTTGGAACAGAAAAACTTTAAGGTAGTAATATATAATACAATCTCAGAGGTCAGACGAGCTTTGGAAATTCATGTGCCAACGGTTATTTTGTTGGATTGGAATATGCCGGATGGCCGTGGGGATAGTCTTTGTCAATGGATACGTGGCAGATGGAAGGAACTGCCGATTATTTTCCTTACGGTCCGGGATGATTCCCAGGATATTGTTTCAGGTTTTCAAAATGGCGCGGATGATTATGTAGTAAAGCCTTTTGAATTAAGCGTATTGTATTCAAGGATTCAGGCGGTACTTCGGAGAACGGGCAATGTGGCGGTGGAGTACCTGTCCTGTGATGGGATCAGGATAGATTTAAACCGCAGGACAGTTACTTGTGGCACGGAAGAAATAGTTTTAAGCGTATCAGAGTATGGGTTGCTTTTGTATCTTTTACAGAATAAAGGAAAGACTGTTACCAGGGAAAAAATCTTAGAACAGGTATGGGATGTCAATGGAAGCTACGTGAATGACCACACATTGACAGTTACTATGAAACGGCTCCGGGACAAACTGCACCAGCCGTCCTGTCTGAAAACAATCAGAAGTGTTGGATACCGTATGGAGGATACCATATGAGCGAGCGAAAAAATTTAGTGGTTCTCTTTGGATTTGTGGCAGCTGTCAGTCTGATCTCTTCTGCTGTTACGGCAATGCTGCTTTCCTGCCATTACAGCAGGCTTCAATTTGATCTGGTAAATGTGATCTGTGGCGAAGTGCTGGAACAAGAGCCGGAAATGAAGCATATCGTTTCTGCTGCATTAAAAGAATATACGGGTGGAAATGCCGATGGTGTGGCAATGGGGGATGTATTGTCCGTTTTAGGATATGACATATCTGATTTTTCTGATTCTTCCGTTACATATGATATTATGTTCGCAACAACAGGGTTCCTGGCAGGAATTGTTCTCTTTGCTATTACTTATGCATTCCGTAACAAAACAGAAGCGAAACGGATAGAAGAGCTGTCAGATTATCTGGAGCAGGTTAATATGGGAAAAGCGGTTGTCCTCTCTGCTTCAGGAGAAGATCTTTTTTCCAAGCTGGAAGATGAAATATATAAGACTGTGACATTTCTTTATCAGACAAAGGATGCGGCGGTACAGGCCAAAAATGATTTTGCCGAGAATCTATCCAATATTGCACATCAGATAAAAACGCCTATTACCGCCATTTCTTTATCACTGCAGACATTATCTGAAATGCCGATGAAAAAAGAATATGAAAAAGACAGGATGGAACAGATAAAGAAACAGTTAAACAGACTGATTCATTTAGAAGAATCCCTTCTTGTCTTATCCCGTCTTGATGCAGGTACATTGAGGTTTCAAAAAGAAGATGTGGATGTTTTTACTTTGCTTGTCCTTGCGGCAGACAATTTGCAGGAATTATTTACAGATTCCGGCACTTTCATTGATATTCCGGAATCAGGGGAGATGGCAGTGACAGCCGATTTAAACTGGACTATGGAAGCAGTTATAAATGTAATGAAAAACTGTATGGAGCATAATGCGGGTGGAACAGTCCATTGCTCTTATGGGCAGAATCCGCTATATACAGAAATATTTATCTGGGATGAGGGGGACGGATTTGCCAAAGAAGATATTCCGCATCTTTTTCAACGGTTTTATCGCGGAAAGAGTGCAGATGCGGGCGGTAATATCCGTGGAAGCGGCATTGGGATAGGCTTAGCATTGTCAAAAGAGATTATAGAACATCAAAATGGGACAATAAGGGCTAAAAATCTGCCGAATGGCGGTGCATGTTTTGAAATCCGGTTTTATAAGCAATAAAATCAAAGCAATAAATTTAATATCAATTCTGTTGCAGTTACTAAGTTGTAACTTTCATTTGGTACAATATAACTTATCAGAAGTGTCCCTTACTTCTGATAAAAGACGCAGTCTTTGCGCCGTGCATCCGACTATAAGAAGCTGTCCTTGCTTCTTATAGTATAGCTTGTAAACAGTTTGCCTGCGGGAACAAAGTTTACAAGCTGACGGGCAGCTTTGCTGCAAGTGTAGAAATTCAAAACATCCAAAGGAGGAAACAAAAATGAATATCTTAACATGCGAGGGAGTCTGCAAAATGTATGGCTCCGGCAATAATCAGGTGACTGCACTGGATGGAATTGATCTGACGGTAGGCAAGGGAGAATTTGTGGCGGTTATCGGAGCGTCCGGTTCAGGTAAATCCACATTGTTACATATTCTGGGAAGCGTGGATAAACCTACAAGCGGAAAAGTTACAATAGACGGAACGGATTTGTCAAAACTGAATCAGACACAGGCAGCGATTTTCCGCAGAAGAAAAGTGGGTTTGGTGTATCAGTTCTATAACCTGATTCCAACACTTACCGTACAAAAAAACATTCTTATGCCGCTTGCCCTTGATAAGAAGAAACCAAATAAAGAGTATTTTGAAAAGATCGTCCGTTCGCTTGGAATTGCTGAACGGCTTGAAGCCCTGCCCAACCAGTTATCAGGCGGACAGCAGCAAAGGGTTGCCATAGCGCGTTCATTGATTTACCGCCCGGCTCTGCTTTTGGCGGATGAGCCGACTGGAAATCTGGATCAGAAAAATTCCAAAGAAATTATTGATATGCTGAAATTATCGAATCGTAATCTGGAACAGACGATTGTGTTGATTACCCATGATGAGAAGGTGGCTTTAGAAGCAGACCGTATCATAACCATAGAGGACGGGCATATTATAAGCGATGAGAAGCGGAGGTAATGGGCTATGTGGAAAGATTATTCATCAGGCTATATTAAAAATAACCGTTCATCGGGCATGTCTGTTATGATAGCGGCATTTATATCAGCTTTGCTGTTATCGCTGCTCTTAGGGTTATTTTATAACGCATGGAAGTACGAAATTGAAAGCATTGAACAGGAAGAAGGAGGCTGGCAGAGCAGGATTGTCGGGGCATTTACCCAGGAAGATATGGAATCCATAAAGAATTTTGCCAATGTCAAAGACGTCATCATCAGTGAGAAAGGAGCGCAGATTCCGGAACCTGTGATAGATATTTATTTTGATGACATGGGGGCCGTCCTCGACGATACGATGCAGATAGCCGGAGTTTTGGGCGTTTCATCGGAAAAGGTTATTTATAACCATGAGCTTCTGGCAATGTACATGATACGTGATCCGCAGGATACTGCGCCAAGACTGCTTTTTCCGTTGTTTATACTGATAGTCGGAATGGCATCTTTTTCGTTAATTATAGTAATCCATAATTCTTTTGCAGTGTCTATGAATGCAAGAATCCATCAGTTTGGTATTTTTTCCAGCATCGGAGCCACACCAAAACAGATACGCTCATGTCTTTTGCAGGAAGCGGCTGCATTATGTATTCTGCCGATTTTAATTGGGAATCTGCTTGGCATTTTAATCAGTATGGGAATTATACATATGGCGAATGATTTACTGGGGAGTGATGTGGCAGGCAGGCATGAATCAGTCTTTGGCTATCATCCGTTAGTCTTAGTGGCGACACTTCTTTTGACAGTGGCGACAATATGGATTTCCGCATGGATGCCAGCCAGAAAATTAAGCAGACTGACGCCGCTTGAAGCGATTAAAAATACAGGCGAATTACAGTTAAAGCGTAAGAAAAAATCTCCGCTGCTTACCTGTCTTTTTGGATTGGAAGGAGAATTGGCAGGTGGAGCATTGAAAGTACAGAAAAGAGCCTTACGGACAGCATCGCTTAGTCTGATATTCTCTTTTCTTGCCTTTACCATTATGCAGTCCTTTTTTGCACTTTCAGGAATCAGCACAAGGGAAACTTATTTTGAACGTTATCAGGGTGTTTGGGACATTATGGTTACAGTAAAGGACACGGATGTGGATTCTTTTCGTGAGGCACAAAAATTACGGGCGATTTCCGGAATAAGAAGTGCCATTGTATATCAGAAAGCAATGGCAAAAAGAATCATTGCAGAGGATGAAATAAGCGAAGATATGAAGTCCTTCGGCGGTTTTGCTGTAGCCGGGGATAAATATGTGAGGAAGACGGATGGGGGATGGCTTGTAAATGTTCCCATTGTCATACTGGATGATGCGAGTTTTTTAGCGTACTGTGAACAGATTGGCATCGCACCGCAGCTTAATGGGGCAGTCATATGGAATCAGATACGTGATGTTACAAATCCGGATTTCAGGCATCCACGATATATGCCCTATGTGAAAGGGGAAAATGCAGTAAGTATTTTAAGACAGTCCGGCAAGGAAGAGAATGACAACGGAAACTTAACAGATGTTTCCGTGGAGATCCCGGTTTTGTCCTATACGGAGAAAGTGCCTGTTTTAAGAGAGGAGTATGCAACGATTGATTATTATGAACTGGTGCATTTTATGCCCGTATCTTTGTGGAAAGAAATCAAGGGGCAGATTGGGGGCAGCGAGGAGGATACCTATATCTGTATGCTTGGCAGGGAAAATGTGACAGCAGAGGAATTGGACGCTTTGCAGGGGCAGGTAGACAGCCTGATTGCGGGAAACTATAAGACAGAAGGGGAGAACCGTATTCAGGAAGCAGAAGTGAACGATAAACAGATACAGGGAATGATGACAATCTTTGGGGGTTTCTGTGTCCTGCTTGCGATGATCGGCATTGGAAATGTGTTTTCCAATACACTGGGCTTTGTCCGTCAGAGAAAAAGGGAATTTGCAAGGTATATGTCTGTTGGAA
>CARTDA010000024.1:0-60218 GCA_949066965.1 uncultured Lachnospiraceae bacterium | reverse complement strand
ACCGAAAAACAAACGAAGCAATATGCGAGTATCTAAAATCAGCAGGACATATGCTAATATCAGCGTATGATGGCGCTGCTGCATTACAATCTTTTGATGAATGCAATATAGACTTAATTGTGCTTGATATTATGGTCCCTAAAATATCGGGGCTTTCCGTTTTGCATGAAATAAGGCAAAAAAGCTCTGTTCCTGTACTCATGCTAACAGCGATTGAAGATGAATATACCCAAGTTACAAGTTTTGATGAACAAGCGGATGACTATATCACAAAGCCCTTTTCTATGGTTTTATTGGGGCGGCGTATTACAGCTCTTTTAAGAAGAAGTGGAAAAGGGATATTGCCTAATACAATAGCATTTGGTGATGTAATTGTGGATTTCTCTGGTTATTCTGCAAAGGATAGTAATGGAAAAATTGATATTACTCCAAAAGAAATAGATTTGCTAAGGTTGCTTGTGGAACATAAAGGATTGGTTCTTACCCGCACTCAAATACTTGATGATTTATGGGGGGATAGTTATCCTATTATTGACAGGACAATAGATACTTATATTAAAAATTTGCGAAAGAAACTAAGACTTGAATGTATCGTTACTGTTAAAGGTATCGGTTACAAGTATGAGGTGAATACATGAAGAAAATAAGGATATTTCCAAAGACTTTTATATATACATTAGGATTGATGCTCTTTATTGTTGGGGTTGCCCATCTTTTGCTTTACTTATTCATTCCACACGAAATTATGGATGTTACGATTAAGGCAAGTGAGCAAATATCTTTTAGCACAGATGTTAATGTAGCACCCTATGTTAAGCAGACAATCGTAAATGCCCTGCCAGTATCTCTTGTTTGCTGTATTATTATTTCCATAGTTTGCTCTTTTTGGTTTTCCAGAAAAATAACTGTTCCAATTAAGCACATCAATATGGCAGCAAAACAAATGGCACAAATGGAGAAAAATGCTGTCTGTACTATTAGCTCAAAAGATGAAATCGGTGCGTTGGCAGATAATATAAACTATTTATATCAAAGTCTGCTGTCAGCAATTCATAATCTTGAAGTTGAAAAACAATATGTAAGCGAAAGTGAAAAATCAAAAGTTGATTTTTTGCGGATTGCTTCACACGAATTAAAAACGCCTGTTACGGCTTTAAATGCTACTTTAGAAAATATGATACTTGGTATTGGAAAATATAAAGACTATGATACTTACTTGCCAGAATGTAAAGAAATGACGGAATATCTTGCTAATATGATACATGATATTCTTGAAACTTCACGGCTAAACATATCATCCGAGAAAGAAATTGCGGTACAAATTAATTTATCAGAAGTGATTTCTGCCTTATGCGAACCATATATGCTGATTGCAAAGGCGAAGGGGATTATATTTAGACTGGAATTGTTTGATGGTTTTTCGGCAGTTCTGCCACAGCATTTGTTTGAAAAAGCTGTTTCCAATATTCTTTCCAATGCGGTAGCATATACAGAAACAGGCAAAACAATATATGTATATTTTGATGAAAAAAATCTTATTATAGAAAACGAATGCCAGACTATTTCTGATGAAATATTACGACATTTATTTGAGCCGTTTTATCGTCCAGATTTTTCCCGAAACCGTGATAATGGCGGAAATGGGCTTGGACTTTACATTGTCGCAACCTTGTTTCATGCAATGGATATTTCATATTCATTTATTCCCATGAAACATCCACAAGGAATGAGATTTATTATCAATTTAAAATAGCCTATCACGCTGAAGAAGCTCTCCAACAGTCGGGGAGCTTTTTTGATTAAAGAACTTTTGAATTTCACACACATTTCATACTGGTTCCATATTGGGAGATTATGATATAGCCGTTCACTAAAATTAACATCAGAAAACGGAGGTAATAGAATGGGTACAATTAAGAGAGCATTTTTATACGTCACAAGAAAAAAGGGAAAAAGTATATTGCTTTTTTTCGTCCTTCTTATTATGGCAACCTTTGTGCTGTCTGGAATTTCGATTGAAAGGGCTGCACGGTTAGAACAGAAAAAGCTGCGGCAAACAATGGGAGGAACATTTGAACTATTGCCCGAATTTTCTGAAAGCAACCCATATTTTAAGACAATCAATGATGATGAGGGCGGTGTGACATTATACACGGAACGTCCTTTGACACAGGAAATGATTGATTTAATCTTGCAGATGGACGGTATAAAAAGTTGTGATGCAGACACGCAAAGCAATGTTTGGCCCAATCTTGAAATATTTAAGGGAAATGTCCCGTTAAAAGGCGAATTAAATAATTCCGTATACGCAAGAACCGTTTATTCAAGTGAAACCAATGCTTTTTTTACATCACAGAAATTACAGCTAATTGAGGGAAAGCATATTACGAACACCGAAAAGTATTCAGCCATAATAAGCAAAGAATTAGCAGAAAAAAACGGCTTGAAAATCGGAGACACCTTTTCGATAACAGCGGATTGTAAAGTTGAAATAAAAATTATCGGATTTTATGAAATCCTTAAACCCGACTCTGCATTTGAAAATATCGCTACCTACGAAAAAATAGAAAACCAGATTTTTGTTGATTACTATACGTTGCAAGAACTTTTCAGGGATACTCCCGTAGGCTTTATTTCGGCAAAATTTTTGGTCGATGACCCCGCAGACCTTGAAAAAATTGTTAAAGAAATAAGGGGAAATTCTGAAATTGATTGGCAGGCGTTTACACTTACTACCGACAATACAGAGTATCAAGATGCTGCTGCTCCACTTGAAAAGCTACAATCCTTGGTTACATCAATTATTTTGGTTATTGCATTGGTCAGCGGAATCATTCTTGCCTTAATACTTACCATGTGGGGAAGAAGCCGCATCCATGAAACAGGGGTATTCCTTTCTCTCGGCATTGGAAAAGGTAAAATCGTCAGTCAATATCTGGCAGAAGTTTTTATGATTGCCGTAATCGCTTTTGGTTTATCTTTCTTTATGGGTAATGCAGTTGCAAATCAACTGGCAAACAAACTTATTGAAAGTCCGTCAAGTGGAGAAAATTTAAGCAATGATAAAGATGTAGTTTGGGACATAAAGGACGATTATGGTCTTTCGTTGGATGATGTTCAAGTCACAATAAAGGATGATAGTGAGATTTCTACACCACAAAATGATGAACAGGACATAATGCCGCCCGAAGCAGAGGTATCAGTTGATATTGCAAAAACAGAGCAAATCCACATTTCAGTTGATATTCTTGATATGTTGCAGCTATATCTGATTGGTTTTGCAATCATTACGGTTTCAGTGATTCTCTCATCGGGTACGGTAATGCGTTTGAAGCCAAGAGAAATTTTATCAAAAATGAGTTAAAGAAAGGAGTTTTTGCAAATGTCTGTATTTGAAATGAAAGATGTATCTTACTCTTATGACAAGAGCAAAAAAATATTGACAGCGGTAAATGCCGTGTTTGAAACTGGAAAAATGTATGCCATACTTGGAGTGTCTGGCTCTGGAAAGACGACTATGTTATCACTGCTTGGCGGGCTTGATGTACCGCAAAAAGGTGAAATTTTATTTGATGGTGTGGATATTTCAGAGCATACACTTGAATACCATAGGCGCAATCATGTTTCACTTATATTTCAAAGTTACAATCTCATTGACTATATGACACCTGTTGAAAATGTAAAGCTGACTGCAAAGCAGGATGCCCTTTTCGTGTTAAAACAACTTGGATTAACTGAAGATGAAGCGAAACGCAATGTAATGAAATTATCTGGCGGACAGCAGCAGCGTGTTGCAATCGCTCGTACATTGGCATCGGACACACCTATTATTTTGGCTGACGAACCGACAGGAAATTTGGACGAGGATACTGCTGCCGAAATAACAGAAGTTTTAAAAAATTGTGCCCATCAGATGAATAAGTGCGTTATTATTGTTACTCATTCTAATGACCTTGCAAAGCAAGCTGATATGGTTTTTCGCTTGAAGAAAGGCAAGTTACAACAGTTATGAGAACAGAATGGATATGTTGCCCTATTTGTTGTGGTAAAACCCGTAACAGAATAAGAGAGGATACTATTTTGAAAAACTACCCTCTTTACTGTCCGAAATGCAAGCAGGAAGTTTTGATTGAAGCCAAGAATTTACAAATATCTGTCATCAAAGATCCAGACGCATAAGGCGCAGAGCCGATGAACAAAGTGAGCAACCACAGTTTGTCGGCTCTATTTTATATTTCATTAGGTTTTAAGGCAAACGCCCACCATATAAAAAAACGGTGTTTTGGTAGGCTGATTTGCTATGCCCGAAAAGACTTAACAGACACTCTCCAGACCTGTTTTAAGTTTGGAGGGATTTTTTTATGTCCTTTTTTCGGGTAGTAATCTATCTGCTCATGCAATGCAGAAATAACTTATACATAGCATATCGGGGATTGGCAGGAAGCCAGTTAAAAAAATCCTTGTCCATGCAACACTACTTCTCACTATGAAACCAGAAGTAGAATCTCCACTTAACAGAATACATATCTCCTATAACCGTAGAGGTCACAGTGCCTTTGCGGTTTTTCTTTTGTCGTTTTTTATCGGAATGTGCCGCAGGGCTGTTTCTGGTATTCATTGCCGCTCCCCGCCCTCTCCATCTGGATTTTAGCATTTCAAAAATTCAGATGGGAGGTACTTACGGTGAAGTATGCACCGAGAAAAGTATATACCAGAGAGAATAGCGGCTATGTGGAACTGTCTTATCGGGATTTCTGCCGCCGCAGGCAAGCCGAACAGAGTTACATGGACAAGCTGTTTATTCCCGTGCAGGGCTGTCTGCTTGAGGTAATGCGGGAACAGTACACGGATTTCTATCGGGATAAAGAACGGTGGCGTTATCTGCAAAAGCTGGACACGAACCACAAGCTGCTCTCATTGGAGGGATTTACGGACAGTGAGGGAAATGTGCTTGATTTCATTGTTGATGAAGTGGTGGATGTTGCGGAAACCGTTGTCCATGCGGTAATGGTGGACAGACTGAAAACTGCTCTGCGCTTATTGTCGGACAGTGAGCGGGTATTGGTAAACGCAATCTTCTTTGAAGAACTTTCTGAATGGGAAGTCGGATTGCGGTTAGGCATAACGCAGAGCGTTGTCAACAAGCGCAAAGCCAAAATCCTTGCGAAGTTGAGAAAGATAATGGAAAACAAAATTTAAAGCGTTCAGCCCCCTTGTTTTTTCCTTTGGGAAAATGAGGGGGCTTTTCCTGCCCTCTCAATCAATCATAACCGGTACCGTTTCTGCAGGAGATTCTCCATATAATGCTCTCCGGTCTTTTCCGGAATATTCCGGACAGTATGCCGGCAGGTATAAAAAATGTGCTTCTTGTTGATGCCTCCATTGTGCGCCAGACAGGGATACTCCAGAATCAGGAACGTACATGAGATTTCTGTCACAACGCAAACGCTGGCGGATCAGCCAAAATGAAGAATTTCATACAACTGTTTTATCGGGATTGCTTGCTTAAGTTCGCGCTTATGGGGTCCCGTCCCCCTTGTCGTGGATGGCAAAGTCGGCAATCATGCCTTTGGAAACAAAAAACTCCCGGCAGTAGTCACGGATAAGGTCGGCGTACTGTCCCGGCGGGATTTCCCTTGGGATGGCAAGCACGAACCTCCGGGCAAGCTGGGAGTTCCATTGTTTTTCCTGCGCTTCGGCAGAGTTCCATAAAGTATTGCGGTCTGCATACTCCGGCGGCACATGGGGCGGGAGCATGATTTCTTTGTGGGTGACTTCGTTCTTGTAGGGATAGTATTTCTGCTCTTGGTCGTATTCAGAGAACAGCTTCTCGCCGCTCTGGTAGGCGGCGGCAGAAACAGCGGATTCATTGTTGCTCCGCTTAATGATGGTGATTTTACAGTGCGGGCATGGCAAGTGTGCACCCTCCTTTCTCCCGGATTCCGGGCATAGAAAAAGCAGGGAACCGTCGAAAGATTTCCTGCTTAGTGATACCGCTGGTGGGTTGGCATTTAGTTATTTTTATTATATTTTGGTCACTGTTACATTCTCTTTTCCAATATACGAAACACGATAACTCCTACTAGCCATTGAAGAACAAAAAGTAAGAATATCATCGCCATTATCCATACTTCTACTCTAATCAATGCAAGTATAAGTGACAAAATGAGTAAAGAAAATGTCATGATTTGATAGGTGACATGACCGGCTTTCATTCGTAAATATTGTTTTCTTTCATCAACACTATTGATATGGGCTTCCCTTTTTTTTACTTCATATTCTGCATATCGTTTAGGATTTTGCCAGTAAGTGATACGAAATATCTGTACGATAGAAGCAACCATGATTCCAACACCCATAGAGAAAATCATAGTCGAATAGTAGTCAGCTTTAACAAAAAAACTCACACATACTAACCCGATACCCACTAAAATTTCAATGGCAAATGGCTTTTTTTCTTTCATTTTGACTCCTCCTCATAAATAAAAATTTCTTCAATACTCATATCAAAATACCGGGCAATTTTAAATGCTAACTGAATAGATGGATTATAACGCCCATTCTCTAAAGAACCGATTGTTTGTCGTGATACTTCCAATGCGTTAGCCAAATCTTCTTGTTTGATTCCCCGTTGCTTTCGCAAATCTTCCAATCGATTTTTCATGCGAACCTCCTTTCTGACGGAAAGTTTGCTTTCCATGCTTTCATTATAGCATAGCTGTTATAAATGTCAAGCACACTTTCCATTTTTATTAGGATAAAATTATAGAACTTGTTGCCTGAAAGCAGCCTACAACGCAAAGGATTTTTAGGCGACAAGCCCACAAAGGGGTAGCTGGCAAAGCCAGCGCAGGGGAAGGGTGCAGGGCAGCGAAGCTGACCTTTTCCCCTGTGATGATTGAAGCAGATTGAAAATCTACGGAAATCATCTGCGCCGACCGGAGCGGCAGCGGAGACCGCCCCCTGCAGGGCGCAATGCACCACTTCCCTAAGTGGTGTATAATTGCGCCCTCTTCCAGAGGGGGATTTTCCGACTTTCCGTTTTTCTGCCGTTTTTACCGTTCCTGCTGTTGGGGCTTCCTGTCAGGATAGAGTTTCCCGGCGACAACGGCGGCATGGCTCTTTATCTTGATTTCCCCCTCCTGCTCGCTGCGCTTTGCGTTCCGGTAGCCTTCATCGGAGAGGAAGAAACGGAACCGCTCCCCCTTAAAACCGACAAAGCACTGCTTCTGTACTTCCAGCGTAATCATGTGCCGGGTTTCCGGGTGGAACCGTTCTTTTCCTGACAGGTCATGCCCCTGCATAATCGGCTCCTGTGCCTTTGCCGCCGCAAGCCGCTGGCGGATGGAATTGTCACGCTCTGCAAGGAACCGGGCTTTTGTGGCGGCAACAAACTGGCTGCACTCCGGCTCCGGTATCTTTTCCAGTTTTCGGATGGCGTTCTCCACGATTGCCTTGGTCAATATATCTTTTATCACAGGCACGATTTCTTTCATGCCCGCAAGTGTTTCCGCCTTGGTCGGTGCGGCATACTGGTAAATAATGTCCAGCTCACTTTTTGAAAATTTCATTCCATGTCCTCCTTCCGGTTTTCGGTAAGAATCTGTGCCACAAGGCGTTGGGTGTCGCTCCGGTGGAACAGTATCTTTAAAATGGTGCTTACCTGCTCGTCCGTCACGGATTCCGGGTGGGGAAGATGGCTTTCCAGCATTGCCCCTCTGGTGCAGAGCCGGTGCGTCCGTTCCTTCCGGTTCAGGGTCTTTATCTGGTGTTCCAGCATTTTCTCCTTATGCTGCGCCCGCCGCAGTCTGGCTTCGGTCTTTTCAATCTCCTGATTCAGTTTTTCCAGCTTCTCATTCATGGGCAGCGTCCTCCTTGGGGAGCAGGATATAGATGTGGCTGACCTCCCCGATTCCCTGACGGACACGCATAATCATCCCGGCCTGTTCCAGCTCGTTCAGGGAACGCTTGCAGGTCTGGGGGCTTCGGGAGAGTGCCGCCGCTATCTCCATGACGGGGAAGCGGATAAACAGAATCCCGTTGCTGTCCTCGGTTCCCCTTGTCAGGATTTCATCCAGCAGGCGGGCATACATGACCTTTGCCGTATTGCTGACCGGAAGCCGGAGCATTGCCTTTGGGAGCGGCATACAGGGCGGCAGGGGCGTACTGGCTATCATAAATTCACAATTCATTGGGTGGTGTCCTCCTTTTGGCTCGTTTGGATAGGTAGCGGCAATCGTGGAAAATTTCGGATTTCAGGCTTGATTCCTACTTTGTGGATATACGGCACAGGGTACAAAAATGTCCTATGATATAGGCAGTTCATCAATGGATTATTCCAATCGAATGACCGGCCTGTATGGCATATGCTCCCCGGTGATATAGCGCAACGACTTCCGGCAGGAAAAAGGAGGAACCCTGACCGTAACGAGCGTACCAAGCGGAGCGAAACGCCGCCAAAAACGAGGGCAGGAACGACAGCAGATCCCTTGTTGATACTGTCCGGCACGAAATTATAGAACGCTACCGCCCTGGGGAAGATGACCCGCACCTCCGGATTTTACAGGCTGCACATATTGAGGATGACGAACATTTCAGCCACATGATACAGGACGATATAAGCACAATCGTCCGTGATATCCGTGCTGCGCACAAGTCTGACAGTGAGAGTGCGCCGCCAACCACCATTGCCAAAGAATTGAAGCAGGATTTAGAGGATGTTGCAAATTTCAAGGGAAGCCCTCTTGAAAAACAGGCTGCGCTTTACTGCAAGCGGCTGGGTATCAATTATAACAAGCTGTCTGATGCGGAGTTCCGGCAGCTTGTACATATCCTTGAAAAATCGAAATTCTTCAAAAGCTATGTCAGCCAGAGGAAGAAACGGAAATAAGAAAACCGCTGTTGCATGGTTGTGTGTTTTTCCATGTAGCAGCGGTTTTGTGCTGGCGGTATTTAGTTGGGAGCGTGGCTTGATAAATTGGAATTTGCCAATGTTTTACTCTTTCTTCATATCCAGCCTTTTTGCACTTTCTTCAGCCATGTCAGCTTGAATATCATAGCCATTTTTACGGAGTTTCTCGGCAATTTCCTGATACAGCCTGTATGCATCCTTGTAATTCCCTATTTTTTCATATAACGTCGCCTTACAATATAATTCATCACAAAAAGGTGTTCCTATTGCACCGGCTTTATCAAAATATTGGATCGCTTCATCATATTTTTTGAGTTTCACACAGGCTTCTCCGCCATGGATATATAACACCCAGGCATCCGGGAACTTTTCTACGGCTTTTAAAAAACATTCGTAGGCTTCCTCTATTTTATCCGCATAAATATACGATGCGATCAATAAATCCATTTCGTTCGAATTCTCCGGATCTGATTCCGCCCTTGCTTTTTGCTGGCGTACAGCTTCCTCCCCTTTCCCCACTGCAAAGAGGAAGGAGATACGGCAGATACAGGCTGTGTAGTATGAATTTATATCAAAACCGGGACCTTCATTTAAAACCGTATCATACCACTCCATCGCTGTATTTTTACAATATTCAAACATCCACTGATGAATGACCGCATAATTCCATTTATCTTCCATGGAAAGTACACTGTCATGCATAAGCTTTTTATACTCCAGAAGACAATGTATAAAATCTTCCGGTTTCCGTGTCTTTTCATAAACAGCGGTCAAACGTTGTGCATAGTTATTGTATGCAACGGCACTCTTTTTGTAAAAATCATCTACCGTTACTCCATAGAGCCTTGCTAAAACAGGAAGAGTCAAAACGTCCGGCAAAGTTGTTCCGCATTCCCATCTCGAAACAGTCTGTACATTTACGTTCAGATGGTTGGCTACCTGTTCCTGTGTATAATTTTTTGACAAGCGAAATTTTTTTAAGTTTTCACAAAAAATAGTTTGATCCATATCTCATCACCTCGAAATTTATTTTTTAGAAGCTTCTGGATTAGATTATAGTAAAAAATAAAAAAGAAGGTAATGTCTTATTTTGTGAATAGTATCGCAAAATTTGTATAGTCATAAACAAACTGACGTAGGTTGTGATACGATTCACAATTCTTTTACCAGACATAGAGTCAGCTCATCATCATTCCTGCAGACAGCATCTGTTTCATATATTTTTTCCTTGTAATACACACCCTTTCCATCAGGAATATAGCCTCTTTTTATATAGAATCTCTGGGCAGGTCCGTAGTCGCTGTTTAAGCAGACGTCCAGATATATTTTATTGGAATGCTGCCCGGCAATGTTTTCTGCTGCATCCAATAACATAGTAGCTATTTTCTTCCGCCGGTATTCTTCGAATACGATTAAATCTACCACACCCGGAATATTCTGACCGGCCAGACCGCCCCATCTACATTTGTGGTACAAAAAGACATATCCTGCCACGGCGCCGTTGTACAGTGCAAGCAACGCGGTACACTCTCTCTTTTTCTGATTATCCAACTGCCGTTTTAAATAGTCGATGTTCTTCTGGCTCTCGTCGCCATCCGCCCTGCAAATGAGCGGAATATCATCATAATCCATGATGCGAATATCTATGCATAAGCGGTCAAGCCTTTCCCATTCTTCTCTTAAAATAGAATAACACAGTGTATCGCTTTTATCGCGGGCGTGCTTCCTCAATCTGCCTTCAAAGGTAAAGGAACATTTTTCCAAAACTCTTATACTTTCCTTATTATGTGACCGCACCCATGCGGCGATGGCTGATAAGTTCATCTCTCTGAATCCATAATCAAGCATCCTTTGCACAGCCTGCATTGCGTAGCCATTATTCCGGTACCCGGCAGCGATGGCATACTCCATTTCCATATAGCCGTCATATCGGTTCATATCACCCAGACTTATAAATCCTATAAAGTTACCATTTCTTTTGTCGGTAATCACTTTAAAGCCCCTGCCATTCTTCCAACAATGGATGGCATTCCGGCTTTCAGTAATTGAATTATAGAAATCAATCCCGCTTTTTCTTATGGCTTCGTCATGACACATTTCATATAAAGCTTTTGCGTCGCTATCCTGCCAATTTCTCAATATCAAATCTTTTGTTTCCATGGATTATTCCCTCCGCAAATTGCATATTGCAATATATCTTTCCCACACCCCCGGCAATTTTGATTTTATAAACGAAGCATAGGAACAATCCGGGGTTTCTATCATATGCTTTTCCTTTAAGTATTCGATGCAGCATGCGTACCACCAATCCAGCTGTTTTTCCGATTTATCTTCAAAACGCCCCACTTTCATTTTGCCCAGCTTCACATATTCCATAAACTTCATTTTTCAATGTATCCAAACGAATTCCTGCCTCATCAATGTCATTCAATATATCCTCTATCCTATTTTCCAAATCATCAACTCTACTTTCTGCATCTTCAATCTCTGATATCACGCCTCCAACAGGGCAGTTCTTCAATGTGATATTGCAATTATCACCAAGTTTGATATCTCCCAAGGAACACTTAGTAAGTGCTATCTCTTTACATTGATCAATACATAAATGTTCAAATAGTTTTTCGAGTTTTTCTATTCTTTCCTCCAGACTTTTAATATATTCCTCTCTATCAATATTCATAATATCCTTACCTCCTAGTATAATAATGGTGTAGTCAAGAATGACTACTGGTTAATAGTTACAAAGTCCAATCTAATAAATCTATATAGATATAACGTAAGGAGGATTTCCCCCTCCATCAGAAGTTGTAGGCTGCATTATTTACCATGTCTGAGGTTTCCTTAATGCACCAGACAAAATATAGAGGTATAATCACTGAGGCAGGATCATTGACGTTTTCTCCTTGGGAATCAGCCTTCTGGCTGGTGAAACCTCTTAGAAAGTCTGTCAGTCCATTCGGTGGTGATTTATGTTTTGGCTGGTTGGAAAGCCCCAGGCTATACCTGTATAAGCCGCCAGGTTGTGTATCCGCCTTTTGGAAATGGATGCCTGCCAGAGAGGATAAAACTATGCTATACCAGAAAGCACTTCAGATGCTGGAATGCATCCCTTATCTCTCAGTCGGGCTTGATGTCGGGGCAGACTTCTCATGGATGTCCATCATGCTCCCTAACGGTACGCTTACCGGGAAGCCTTTTAAGATCATACATTCCGATCCACAGTCACGGGAGCCTGCCGTCACAAAAATAAAGGAAGCACAAGAGGCGTATTCTCTCAAAAGCCGCTGCTTCCTTGAGTCCACCGGGATCTACCACATCCCGCTCCTGTGCTTCCTTCGCGATAAGGGTTTTGACTGCTCCGTCATTAATCCTATCATTACTAAGAATAGCACAAATATGAACGTAAGGAAACTGATGCTTCCCTTAAGACTTCCATTGTCCCGGATGACGCGGTCATTGACCTGCGCAATCTCGTGCGTGACTACTATTATTTCAAGGATCTGCAGTACGCTGTTGTGTTGAAGCTTAATGCGGAACTCAAAGTGTCCTTCCCCGCATACCTGGATGTATTCAGCAAGGTCACAGCCCAGACATCCTTAGCGCTTCTGGAAGCTTACCCCCTTGCAGCGGACATGCCCGCAGCCCCAAAGGACGAACTTGTGGAAGCCATACGCAATACAGCACGTTTCGGCGAAAAATACGCCCTTTCCAAATATGATGCCATATGCGCCGCCGCAAAAGATGCCGCTGTTTTCGGACGTGCCCTTCCAAGCAACGCTGTCCGGATCAGGCTGTACATAAAAATGTACCGGGAATAGGCAACTCATCCTGACAAAGCACCAAACGCTGCTTAACAGGTTTTCATGAATTTTTAAAATTTCCACGTGAGTGGGCTTATTAAAGTTACCCTTTTTTACATCAACTGTAAAGAAAAAAGATTATAATGCCTGCTTTCTCTATCAAAATAGTCATTAAACTCCATTAAAACATCATCATTCAAATCAAATTTTCTTGAATTAAGGACAGTTTCTAACACACCCATATTTACCCCGCACAAATTCTAATTTTTCGTTTCCTACATCTTCCCGACAAACTGAAAGTTATCGCTTTCTGATAATCCAATCGTCATCTTGTTTTTTTCTCTCTGCATAGTAACCGCAAGGCATATCCTTTAGGGTACTGACAGAGTTATCTAAATCAAAAACCCATTTTAAAGATACTAACTTTGCTTCATCTGTTTCGTGTGTTTCTCCGCATAGAAATTGCCACATTCCGTCATCTTCATCATGTGATACATATAGAATAGGTGCCTGACGCTCCAATATATGGCAACAGATAATCGTAGCAGTATCGGGTGAATCATAAAAAGGAAATTCCATGTCTGTTACTCCTTTCATATTTCGATTTGTCGTTGCTTTATTATATATCCGTTTTTCCAAAAATGAAAGCGATTTCTTATTCTTTCTGTTTATCAAAACGGAACTTAAACAGGGCGGCAACAAGCCGGGATTTTATGCTGTCCTCCGTATCCCTGTCGATATGCCCGTTTTCAATGGCGGCGATTCGGATTCGCTTGCTGTAATGCCGTAAAACCTCGTCCACGGCTTCCGGCTCTCCGCTGGTCGCCCGGACAATCGTTTCATAGGGCAAAAGATTCGGATTCCCCATGCGAAAGCACCTCCATTTTCCTTTGCAAGAGTTTTAACGTCCTGCGGATTTGATACCCGGTCGTACTCCGGCAGCGTCCGTACATTTTCCCGATTTCCTGTTGTGTGTAATCTCCGAAAAAGTAAAGGAAAATGATTTCCCGTTTTCTCTCCGGCAGGGATAACAGGGCTGCAGCAAGCTCCCCATTGGTGAGGATAACTGTCTGACCGCCTATCTTAATGGGGTATTCTTCATGGGGATCTTCAAAGTATTTGTCTGTTGTGCCTAAAGGGTAAAATTTTTTTTCTGTGAGGTATTCAAGGGATATTTCTCTTTTGTGCCGCCTGTGCTGGTCACGCCATGCTGTAATAGCTGCATTGCGGATAACAATGTTGCAAAAGCCGTGAAACGTATACATTATGTGTTCCTTGTATGCTTCCGTGCAAGGCATAAAAAAATCCCCCTTTCCTCTACTGGAAATAGTGTCAACAGGTTACTTATGCTGAAAAGGGGCTGTTCTTTTTACTGTCCGCCCCTTAACGGCGGCTCAAAATGAAAATTGACAGGCTTGTTAGCATTATCATGGTGCTTCTTGATAAAGAGCGTATAGGGGCGCAAGAATTAGCGGATATGTTTGAAGTATCTCCCCGCACAATTTACCGGGATATAGATACTATCAACATGGCGGGAATTCCTATTCGTTCAATATCGGGAGTGGGCGACGGTTTTGAAATTATGCAAAAATATAAAATTGATAAAAATGTTTTTTCAACTGCTGACCTTTCCGCTATCCTAATGGGGCTTTCAAGCCTTTCAGACATAATACGGGGAAATGAACTAATAAACGCCCTTGCAAAAGTCAAAAGTTTTATCCCTGCTGATAAAGCGAATGACATAGAATTAAAAACAAGTCAAATATGTATAGATTTAAGCACTTGGATTGGCAACCAGAATACGCAATCATATTTAGAAATTATAAAAACAGCTTTGCAAGATTGCAGACTGGTTTCCTTTGAATACAAAGCACATCACGGAAAGAAAACTATACGGACAGTTGAGCCGTACCAGCTTGTTCTAAAAAGCGGTCATTGGTATTTTCAAGGATATTGCCTTATACGAAATGATTTTCGTTTATTTAGATTATCCCGCATATCAAATTTACATATGGAAAAGAAAAATTTTACACCACGGGATTATCAAAAACCGATTTTAGACTTTGAGGAAACTCTGAAATCCATGCAAATACCAATAAAAATTCGTATTCATAAATCTATCATGGACAGGGTTCTTGATTATTGTACTTACGAACACTTTTCTCCCGATGGTGGCGAATATTACATTGTCGATTTCCCATTTATAGAGAATGAATATTACTACGATATTCTTCTTAGTTTTGGCGATAAATGTGAGTGCTTAGAGCCGTTAAATATTCGTGCCAAAATGAAGCGTAGAATACATGATGTAGCTGCCATATATGAAAATTAGAATATTTTTAGCTATCTTAACAAGATATAAATGATGAATGGAATTCCGCCGACGTAGGCACTGTGCGTAATGTGCATAACTTGCTGTCTTATGGAGTTGTAGGAAAGTCTGTTTGCAGAATGTGGGAAAGCTGCACTTTAGCTTTTCCATGTTCTGTGAACGGACTTTTCCATGACGGAATAGCAAGTTATACACATTTCCACGGTGCTTGTCTTTTGGTCTTTGGTTTCTTTGGTTCGGAATAGTGTGGTGCTGGCGGTCTATCTCTTGTTTTCGGTCGCTTGCTTCTTTACCGTACATGAGCATTCGCGCCAGGGTTGTCCGAGCCGTAGCCCTCCAGCAGATTGACAACGCCCCAAACGCCGAGGTCCGCGCCCAGCGCGATAACAAGGGTCTGCAAAATGGTGATAGCGGATGCGAAAAATGCCATATAGTCCTCCATTTCTCCGGGATATTCCCGGGCACAAGAAAAGCCGCCCGGTATAGGCGGCAGGTGACACTTCGGGACAAAATGTCCCAAAGCTATACAAAAGCGTCCGGGTCGTCCAAATCGTCATAGTTGAGGATGTCCTCGTCCTCGTCTATGGGCGTTCCGTCCGGCACGTCCGCCTCGTACACGGTGTACTGCTCGTTGGGATTGAGCTTTTTTATACGGCGGCAGATAAGCCGCTCCAGCGAAAAGGCGTTTTTCTTCTTGTCCGCCTCCGCCGTGTATCGGTAGTTGGGGTGCTGTTTCAAATCATATTTCCGGGAATAGAACGGCGGCAGGCCCCGCAGTTGCAGGATGCACCTGTCGCCGGGCATGGTGGCAAGCTCGGCGGGGGTCATAAGCTCCCGGCCCAGCCGCTGGGTGTTCTGGTTGTAGCTTTCGGACTGCCCACGGGAGCGGTCCGCGGTCTGCATGGAGATGGTGGCCTTGCCCAGCCAGTTCTCGGAAATCTCCTTGATGGTGCTGGCCTCCCGGCTCCCGAGGAATACCACGCTGTCCATGTTGCCGAGTATCGTCTCAGCGTTCTTATCGTAGATGGCCTTACATTGGGCCAACTGCTGGTAGAACAGCGTCAGGCTCACCTCCCGGGAGCGGATGACCGCCACCAGCTTTTCGAGGTTGGGGACTTGCCCGGTGTTGGCGGCCTCGTCCCACAGCACCCGCACATGATGGGGCAGGCGGCCCCCGTGTACGTTGTCCGCCCGTTCACACAAGAGATTGAACATCTGCGAAAACGCCAGAGCTACAATAAAATTGTAGGTGGTGTCGGTATCGCTGATGATGAAGAAAGAAAATGACGGTCTGCGAGCTTTACGCGAAGCAGAACCGCCACCGGGGGAATGTAAGGCATAACACCACAAAGGGGCGCAAACGGCTGATGAAGCTGCTGGAAGCGGATAAACTTGGTTCCTGCCCCATTGACAGTGTGAAGCTGTCCGACGCGAAAGAATGGGCGTTGCGCATGAAAGAAAAGGGAATATCCTACAAGACCATAAGCAACGACAAGCGTTCTCTGAAAGCTGCTTTTTACACAGCGATACAGGACGACTGTATAAGGAAGCGTGTTGGAGAACCGCAAGGGAGCGAAGCAGACCACCGTTGACGGTTACAGCAATTTCCTTTTCCTCAACCGGGACGGCTGCCCGAAAACGAATGTGAACTATGCGACCATGTTTCGGGGGCTTACGAAGAAGTACAACAAGTGCCATGAGGAAGCCTTACCCAAAGTAATGACACCCCACACCCTGCGCCATACGTTCTGCACCAACTTAGCCAATGCGGGCATGAACCCGAAAGCGTTACAGTATATCATGGGACATTCCAACATTACCATGACGCTGAACTATTACGCACACGCAACATTCGCTTCCGCAAGGGCTGAAATGGAAAGGCTGATCGCAGCATAGCCGCAGACGGATTTACTACTTCTTTTACTACCACCCGGAGGGAAAACCTAAGAGGTTATGAGGGTATATAAGAACTTTTCCCCATATCTAAAATGCCGGGAAAGCCCGGGCATAATATAGTGACGGTACTTGGCACTCCCAAACAAGAAAGGAAGTACGGCTTATGGCAATTTCACACGTACAATTTAAATCATTCACTGAGGTATCGCGGAGCTTTTGTCATGAACTGTAACAGTTCATGACGGCATCAAGCCAATGCAAAATTTAAAGCACCTTTAAGGTAAGCATCATACCTGCTTAAAGAAACCCTCCTATCATAAGAAACCGTAAGGACACTTAGATAGGAGGATTTTTTATGAACACAAACATCATTGAGACCGACAGCCTGACAAAAGGCGTCGGCAGTCAGACACGTGTAAATCACATCGACCTGCGCGTCCCGGAGGGATGTGTCTACGGCTTTCTTGGTCCGAACGGCGCAGGCAAGACCACGACTTTAAAGCTCCTGCTCGGACTGTTGAAACCGACCGACGGCACCATCACTTTCTTTGGCCAGAAAATGACAGGGCAAAACCGCCTTTCCATCCTGAAGCACACCGGAAGCCTGATTGAAAGCCCCAGCTTTTACGGTCATCTGACAGGACTTGAAAATCTCGAGATTGTCGCAAAGATGAAAAAAATACCTGCAAAGGAAATATCAAACGTCCTTCAGACAGTACGCCTGTATGAACAAAAGGACAAGAAGGTCAGGCAATACTCCCTCGGTATGAAACAGCGTCTCGGCATTGCCATGGCACTCCTTGGAAATCCGCGCGTGCTGATACTTGACGAGCCGACCAACGGACTTGACCCTGCCGGAATACAGGAAATACGTGAGTTCATCAAAAACCTGCCAGTGCTCCGCCAGATGACGGTCATTGTGTCCAGCCATCTATTGAGCGAGGTAGAACAAATGGCAGACATGGTGGGAATCATCAATCATGGACGCCTTATCTTTCAGGGAACCATGGCCGCACTTGAAGCACAGGGCGAAACTCTTGAGGATGCTTTCCTCAAGCTGACAGGGGGAGGCGATAGTCTATGAGTTATCTGGCAAAGACAATTTCCTTGGAATTAAAAAAGACAAAGCGCCGCGGCATCTGGCTTGTCCTCGCCTTGTTTTTGCTGCTGATAACCGGCTGGCTGAGTTACAACATGAATGACGAGCGGTTTCTCGGATTTGGATGGATGATGGCGCTGTACAATGCCCCGCTGATGAATGCTGTCCTGATTCCTACGGGTATCGCAGTCTTTGCAAGCCGGATTGTCGATATGGAACACAAGGGAAACACCTGGAAGCTGCTTGAGACCATGCAGCGCAAATCTGACATTTACCTCGGAAAAATTTTATACGGATTTGCTGCAATCCTCATCTTTTCCGTCGCAGAGCTGGCAATTCTTCTGTGCATGGGATTTGTACTTAATTTTAAGGGAATGCCCGATTTATGGGCTTATGGGTTGTTTTTCGTGCAGACGCTGGTGCTATCCTACAACCTTTATCTATTGCAGATGCTTGTATCCCTCATTTTTCCAAACCAGGCTGTCGCCCTGTGCACTGGACTCTGCGGAAGCATGGCAGGGCTTTTCCTGATGTATGTCCCGCAGTGGCCTCTCCTGCGAAATATTATTCCTTGGGGGCACTATGGGGCAGCCATGTTCGTGGGTATGGACTGGAGCAAGAAAGAAAGCATCAAAGGGTTTTACTATATGTCACAGGGCAATGGGGCAGTCTTTTTTATCATAGGCTGGTTATGCATCCTGCTAGTTGGCGGCTGGCTCGCCTTCAGACACATGGATACGGACGGATACCATTTTTCCATGAAACACCATGGACGGCCAAAAGCTGATGGCGCCCCTTTATCCCACAAACCTATAAAAATTCCGCGTCTGCCTGTGGAGCTTCTGAAAATCAAGCGCACGCCGATTTGGCTTGCCTTTATCGTCCTGCCGCTGATTTCCGCGGTGATTGGGACAGGCAACTACTTAAATAACCTCGATATCCTGAAAAGCACCTGGCATTCCCTCTGGACACAGCACGCCCTGTTTTTCTGTTACTTTTTCATGCCGCCGCTTGTGGGTGTCTATGCAAGCTATCTCTGGCGGCTGGAGCACAATGGGACAAACTGGAACATGGTACTGGTCAATACACCTGTGTGGCGGCTTGTCCTGGGAAAAGTTATGGTGTGTTCCGGCATCACGTTTCTCACCCTGGCATGGCTCTGCCTTTTATACATCATATGCGGTCTGTACGCAGGCTTTACGGAACCGGTACCCGCCGAACTGCTGGAATGGCTTGCCTGCGGCATCCTTGGCGGCATTGCCGTGTGCGCGGTGCAGTGCTTTCTGTCCCTTGTAATACGGAGCTTTGCCATCCCAATCGGCATGGCGCTTGTCGGCGGATTTGCAGGGCTTGCACTCACCGCAAAGGACCATTATTACCTTCTCCCCTACTCCCTCATGAGTATGGGAATGCGCGCAAACAATCCCGATTTGAAAATGGATATACTCGAATTTGTCAGCTATTCCGTATTTTTCATTATTTTGTTTTATCTGCTGATGGTATGGCATATACGCCATCACGATGTCAGGACGCAGTAATAAGACCTGGAGCATGTTTGAAAAATGCTCTGGTACAACAAAAATCCATCTCTTACAGCGATGGATTTTTGTCTTCTTATAGCTGCTTATTGTTCCAAAAACGTTCCACACATACTGCGGCAACATATAAGATTATTCCTGTCAATACGGATAACATTATATTTTGCACTACATACTGCAGCCCAATCACCATCATGACAATGAGACGCAACGGCGATTTAAATATTTTATTTTCACTCATCATATTTATCCCTCATCCCCCAATTTGGATATCTCTCCAGAAATTTCCCATCTGCAATCTGCAAGGACTCATGATATTTCCGGTAGGACTGACTCAGGCGGCACATTGCCGGTATAAAGACATCGTTATACCCACTCTCCTTGTTAAACTGTTTCAGCATCTCTGCCATACGGTACACGGGTGTTGCCCGGTATTCCTCCGTCCTCGTGTATTCCATATAATGCTCTATCACTTCACGGTTCTCGTCCAGATACGTTTCGATATCACTGACCGCGCTGCGCACACCAGTGGACATCTTTTCAAAGTCATAACCTGAAAACTCCGCTTTCATCATATCATAAAATTCCTGTAAATCATCCGGGATGACCAATTGTGTATTATCCAGAAAAGTAACAATTGTGTCATATGCATCCTGCTGTTCCTGTGTCCTGACAGGCTCACATAGATACGGCGCAAAATGTGTGCAGATTAAATCCCCATAATAGCCTGGAAATGCATTCCTCAGGCGTTCCAGAACGGACTGCTTTTTTTGAAGATGCCGCAGCTTCTCCTGCACCTCCTCCCAATTCTGGTTTCTTGCAAGCTCCGCGAGCAGTGCCTGCTTTTCCTGCATCCATGTTATCTCCATCTGCCTCTGCCCCAAAATCTTATTGAATATGGCATTTTGTGCGGATATCCCTCCGCAATTCTGCGCCGGACTTATGTTTTCCTGACCAGTCAGGACAGCCCTTATATCAGGGACAGACAATCCCAGATTCCTTAAAACAGATATTTTTTTCATCCTTGCAACTTCCATATACGTGAAGTCGCGATATCCGTTATCCTGTACCGCCGGCGTTACCAATCCCTGTTCAATATAGTATTCCACCGCCTTTTTGGTCAATGAACATATCCGGCATACTTCGTTTATCAGCATCCTTTTCGCACCCCCAATACAATTTTTGTTTACTCCGTAGACGCCCTATTATGCTCTGCATCCTAAATGCGCAGAACAGTTTTCATAAAACTATGATATACCATTCCCCAAGGGGGCAGTCAAGTTTATCGTTACAGTTTATCTTCCACTTTATCAGGCACAGCGTAAAAATGATTGACAACCGGATTTTTTCATATTATCGTTAGCTTAGGAACTGCATCAGTTATTTTCCTGCAATTCCTTATTGCACAGGCACTATAAAACAGATTTCACCACGTAATTATAGTTAAGAAAGGCTAATATATGATAGCACTTGAAACGGAACGTCTTATTTTAAGAAATTATCATCCCTCCGATTTTAAAGACATATTTGCTTATTTTTCCAATGAAGAAGTCAGCCGCTACGAGGACTTTTATCCAATGTCAGAAGAACAAGTCCAGGTTATCATAGATGAATGGAAGAACATGGACAACCGCCTTGTTGCCGAGTTAAAGACGCACAGCATTGTAATTGGCAGTATCGGATATTGGATCGATGATGAAGGGCATCACTGTATCGACTATGATTTTAACCCATTGTACCAGGGGAACGGTTACGCTGCCGAATCCGCAAAATCGCTTATTCAGTACCTATTTGACATTGTAAACGTGACTGCCATTTATGGGGACTGTGATATAGAAAACATAGCTTCATGGAAGCTTTTGGAACGGCTAGGATTTCATCGAATACAGCAGCTTGATAATCAATCCTATAAAAACGACCGAAACGGAAATCCGATTTATATCAGCACCTACCTTTATGAACTAAAACGGAATTGAAATACGAAAATACACAATTACCATTTATCCGCCAATCAAATCATAAAAAGGAGAAGCGCCATGAAAATCGCCATATTATTCCCCGGAATCGGGTATACCTGTGACAGACCATTATTATATTATGCCGGAAAAATTTGCAGCCAGTGTCAGTATGAACAAACCCATGTGTCCTACACCAATCTTCCGAAATCCATCCCGGAAGCATTCCCGGAGGCATACGCACAGGCAGAAAGCTGCCTGGAAAACATCCGCTGGAACGAATATAATGACATTTTATTTATATCCAAAAGCATTGGAACTGCCGTCGCGGCAGCGTACGCCAAAAATCACGGCATCCAGTGCCGGAATATCTACTACACGCCGTTGGCGCAGACATTTGAATTTGCCCCACAGGCGGGCATCGTATTTCATGGCACAGGCGACCCATGGGCTGATACGGCTGTTATCCGGACAAAATGTGAAGAACGCCGCCTGCCGCTCCACATCATAGACAATGCCAACCACTCCCTTGAGCTTTCTGCCAGCAGTCGCGCTGCCCTGCAGAATATCAAAATATTGGAAAATGTCATGAACCTGTCAGAACTGTATATCGCACACGGACTCTCTTTCAGGGTACTTCAGGCTGAGGAAATCTGCCGGGAACTGTTTCGCGATTTTGTCCGTCACCAGAACGTAGAAAAATGCTTAAGAAAAGAAAATGGGGCATGGGCAGCCAAGGATGCCCCATTCATTGACGACTGGTCGGAGGATGACTATGCATTCCTTGTAAAATGCCTGAAAAACACCATCCGGACAGGCGGCCTTGTGTGCGCCGCTTTTTATGCGCAGCCCCATGCAGGGAAAGTATGCCACATGCTAAAGGGCTTTGTCTCTGTCGAATCCACCCTGTTTGGCGGTGCACAGGGTTATCTCGACCTTTCGTCCATTCATGTGTCCGAGGATATGCGCGGGAAAGGAATCGGAAAAACGCTGTTTCACACCGCCAAAGACTGGGCCAGGAAAAAGGGCGCCAAAAAGCTGTATATCTCCTCCCACTCTGCCATAGAAACACAGGCATTTTACAAAGCCATGGGCTGTGTCGACGCGCAGGAATACAACCGAAGCCATGTCGAGCAGGAGCCGTATGACCGGCAGCTGGAATGCCTGCTGTAAGCTGTCAGAACTCCTTCTTCTCTATTATTTTGCATGATATTTTATAAGAGAGAACAAACAGCACTGCAAGGATGCCAGCTGTAATCAGCGCAAGCATACCCGCGCCAAGTCCCATGAAGCTGCTGACTGTCTCCACGGCTGTCCCTAGAAGTTCGCTGATCATAGCTATTACTCCCAGGCAGGCTGACATACATCCTACCATCACGACCGTCAGTATCCTGCTCTTTTGCTGCCCAAATTTAATCTGAAGCGGAATCTCCAGCACCAAAAGAAAATATGCCGCCGGAAGCGATAAGGATATGCTTACGATATATTCTACCAGATTCGCTTCCGCAGCCTGCCAGATTACAAGGGCGGCCCACGAGAGCGCCGCTATCACTACATATGGTACTGTCGTCAGCAAAAATCCAAATAAATACTTTTCAAAAACATAATCCTTTCTTGATATTGGCAATGTAAACAGATACGCAAATCCATTCTCCGCCTCGTCAAAGTTAACGGTGCTCAGTGTCAGAAAAGAGCACAATATTGCAACATACCCCACAAAAAAAGTCATCCTCATGCTGCCTGCCAGAAATATTGCCCAAACAACCATTAAGACAAAGAGTAATTTCATTTGTGATATTATCAATTTGATGTCCTTTAATACTAAACCTTTCACTGATTTACTCATCAACCTTACCCCCTAATCTACGTTTCGCCAGCATGGTAATCACTTCATCAATGCTGCCTTTCTCTATCACAACCGATGAATAATTATCCTGATAAAACTGCCTCTGGTTTGTCAGGCAGCTATACCCAAAGCTTTCCTTTTTCGTTTCCAGCAGATATGACTTATCCAGTTTTTCATACTGCGCGTCCGTCACCTTCAGCAACCCATACTCGTTCAATAATACGTCCGTATCTTCATGCAGTACGATTTTCCCATTATCAATCATGTAGACATCATCGCAGATACCCTCCAAATCGCTGGAAATGTGGGAGCTTATCACGATGCTCCGGTCGCCGTTTTCCGCGTATTCGCGCAGAAGTCCCAGCAGCTCATCCCTTGCCACGACATCCAGTCCCGCAGTCGGTTCATCCAGAATCAGGAGCTTTGCATCATGTGAGAGCGCGACAAGAATTTGCAGTTTGCGCTTCATACCGGTGGAAAAATCCTTGATTTTCTTTTTGAGCGGAAGCTCCAGCCGCTCACACTCCGCCATAAATATTTCCCTGGAAAAATCCGCGTACATGGTATCCAGTACCGGTATGAAATCCCTGATGGTAAACCAGCTGCATAATCCTGAATCCGAGAGCACGACGCCAATCTTCTCCCTGTCTGCCTGCGTAAGCTCCGCCACATCTTTGCCAAACACCTCCACCGTCCCGCCATCTGTATGTATCAGTCCCAGAATTGCCTTAAATGCAGTACTTTTTCCGGCGCCGTTTCTGCCGATTAATCCCGTCACCTGTCCCACAGGCACCTGCATGGAACATTCCAGCCGGAAATTATCGTATTGCTTCAAAACATTATCCATCCGAATCATATATCTAACTTCCTTTCCTAAAAAAATTTAATGAAAAAAGCCTGCCAATCACGCTGCTATGTATCCTCGAGCACAATCTCAAACAGCTCCCTGATTTCGCCGTCCTCCATGCCGCAGCTGCGCGCTTTGCGAATCGTCTTTTCAAATTCCGTTTCCACTTCCTTTTTCTTTTCCTCCAGCATCTGTGCCTGACTGGCACATGCCACGTAGCTTCCCTTGCCATGCACTGTCACGACAAATCCCTCTGCCTCAAGCTGGTCATATGCCTTTTTGACAGTCAGCGCGCTGACCTTGATATCCTTTGCCAGCGTCCTGACAGACGGAAGCATGGTCTCCTCTATCAGCTCGCCATGTATGATTTTATCCTTAATCTGGCTGACAATCTGCTCATAGACAGGCTGCATGGAGGAATGGTTAATTATCAGATTCATATTCCTATCAACTTCCTTTTCTTTATGAATTGTCCCGCAACGCACCCATTTTATCTCGTGCGCGAGGTATCATACTTTTGTTCATGAACATCTTTCAAAACAAGGAACCCTGCTTTGATATAAACAGTATATAACAGCCGCTAACTGTTGTCAACTGTTTTATACTGTTTAATATGCTTTTTTGTGAGACATTTTGCTAATGATATACCAAACATATTACATTTGGACATCCATGCGCCGCTTCTGTGGCATATTTCGTCTAAATGAGGTTACACGTAAAAACTGCCACAATTGATACACTTTGCGTTATCAATGTGGCAGCTCTCATCCAATAATCACTATATACTCACAATACCTTGTACAAACCTTTATCAAAGCTGACCAGCCGGTCATTACACAGCCGTTCCAGCCATATCGTCATTTGCCCCTCCATGACATTGAGATTTTTCGATACATCCTCGGCACTCATTCCATTATTGAGATGTTCGACAATATATCCTTTTATAACGTTATAAATATCACTTTCTTGTGTCTCCTCCATAAGAGAAACTGCTTGACCCGACTTTTCATCTGTGCGAAAAAGATTCATCTGCTCATACGTTTCTTCCTTTTTGGTGATTATGGAATAAATGCTTTCATCTGTAATGCCAAATGGGATACCGCCCTTCTCAATCAATTTCTGGTTCCCATTATAGTTAGGGTTATTCCATATCAGCGTTTTTGTCCATCCATTGCGCATCGCCTCAATCGCCCCATTCCATGTACCCCCTTTATTATAATCTGATGAGACAACAAATGCCCCATAGGAAGATGCATAAACATATTTATTTCTGTTCATGGCCCTTGCTGACGAAAAACCAGCATCCGGCTTAACATCCGAAACTAGCAGTAAATTTCCCGAAACAATATCTGCTATAATCTGTTTCTTTTTTATCCTTGACGATAGCGAATCTGCTATAAAAGACACAACCGCGCTCCCTGACTGGATAGCTGTTGACTCCGAAATTGTATCAACGCCCTTTGCCCCACCCGAATATATAATAAGTTTCTCCTTGGACGCCTTTTCAACCAGCTTTCTGGTAAACTCCATACCATCACTGTCTACATTCCTTGAACCCACAACCGCAATTCCAATCTTTTTAGCAAGGCTGATATTCCCTGCATAATATAAAACAGGCGGCATTTTCTTCTTTAATCTTCGCCTCAGCAGGATTGGATAATCCGCATCAAACTGTGTAATTACCTGTATTCCCCTTTTGTCAAGCTCCTCCAGCTCAAATGCAAGATTTGCCCCTCGTGAAACCAACACATCTATCCGCTCGGCAAACTCCTTGGGGTAGCCTGCTTTTTTGGTCCAGTTAACAGCATCATGTAATATAACACCGGGGGCTTCTTTTCTTTCTGACAGCTTTTCCAGCAATGTATTCCATTCACCCAGGGACAATGGCTTAAGTAAATCTTCACTTTCCATGCCAAGATATGAACACAGCAATATTGCACACATTGCATTTTCCGAAAATCCCATTCTCATTCTCCTCCATTTCTTCCCGCGGTATTTGCCAGTGCAAAAGGAAAAACTTTTCCACAGCCTTTTTCTCTCAGTTTATACCCACACACGGTAAACGTCCATCTGGAATCTACCATATCATCAACCAACAGTACATTTCCGGGCAGCGCTTCTGTCACCTCAAATGAATCATTCACATTCTGGTATTGTAGAAAACCTGTATTTAATTCCTTCTGGTACTTTGCGCCAGGCTTCTTTATAATTACATCCTGATACTCGAGTCCCAGACATTCCGCAAGCCGTTTCGCAAAATCCCTCACCAAATCCGGCCTTCTGAGTGATGACACATTCGTTATCCATTCAATTTCATTATCCACAATATATTCCCGCAATAGGTTTACAGAAGCATTTACCAGCTGTTCATCAAAAGCCCCTGCCTGATACTTACAGTCTGCAACATGCCTTCCCCAGCCTGCGTCACCATAATCAGACAATACGCGTCCTGTTTCACACTGGTATTCCGGCAATATTTTATTCTTGTCCTGAACCCTGACCCCGGCTGGCCATTGCTTTCTCGGATCTATTACATGAAAATCTTCCCTGACAAACCTTTGCACATCTGCTATTTTCTGCATAGATACCTTTCTGCTGAATAAATCCCTTTTCAGACAATTCGTACAATGACCACATTCAGACGCATCCGGATCATCCAATATATTTGCAATATATTTCATGTAGCATTGGGATGTATGCGTAAATTCATCCATCTCCTGAAGCTCCCGAATTCTAATTTGGGTGATTTTATTACTTTTATCCAAATCAGGTGCCCATAAACGCGGCGTCTTATAGTACTTACTCCTTTCCATATAAATGTCACCATTTACCAACAAGTATTTGACACATTGCTTAATTTTCATCGCCCGCATGTTAACATACTGTTCAAATGCCCTCAGACCTATACCAGGGTGTTCTGTCACCGCCTTAATTACACTATTCATCGCTTTCTCTGTCGGAAATGCAGACTCAATAAAATATTGATTGATTTCATCATCTTCACTGCCACAGAGCAAAATTGCATATGCATTTTCAATATTGCGCCCTGCTCGTCCTATCTGCTGATAATACGCTACAATATTTCCTGGTTTTTGAAAGTGTATCACAAACGCAATATCAGGTTTATCATATCCCATTCCAAAAGCCACCGTTGCAATCAAAACCTTAATTTCATTTTTCATAAACTGCTCTATCGCGAAAGTTTTTTCGTCATTTTCAAGCTCTGAATAATAGCACGCACATGGTATCCCACTGCTGACAAGAAATCTATAAACCAACTTGCAGTCCCTTATTGTCAAACAATAAATAATCCCTGTTCCTAATATTTTATTGATATTTTCAGACAGCCATGCAAGGCGTTCCTCTTTGGATGCCAGTTCAATCATCTGTATTGACAAGCTTTCCCGCATGAGGTTTCCGCGGCTTACTGCCAGATTTCCACCCAGCTGCTCTTTAATATCCTCAACAACCCTGTTATTTGCTGTCGCAGTTGTTGCCAGTACAGGAATATTCGGAGGCAGGAGATTTACAATATCAACAATTCTTCTGTAATCCGGTCTAAAATCATGTCCCCAGTCCGATATGCAATGTGCCTCATCAACCACAAATAAACCGATACGCGCCGCCATTTGCGAAGTTAACTCCTTCTTAAATTCTTGATTTGCCAGCCTTTCCGGTGAAATAATCAAGGCATCCACAACACCGCTATTTATTTCATTAAAAATATCTGTCCAGTCTTCTTTATTTTCAGAATTTATGGTTCTGACCTGCAAATCAAGCTTTGCCGCCGACTCGACCTGATTGTTCATCAGAGCCAGCAGAGGACTGATAATCAATGTAATCCGGCGGCTTCTCTCCCTAATTATTTTGGTAGCCATGAAATAGACAAGACTTTTCCCCCATCCTGTTCTTTGTACAACCAATGTCCTTTTTCCCTGTATCACATCATCAATTGCCTGTTCCTGTCCATCCCTGAACCGCGCATCTTTTCCATAATATTGTTTCAGTTTTATCTCCAGCTCATTCAAATTTCCAATTCCTCCCCCTGTCTTCAAATTCAAGTATACCACACAAACACCACAATAAAAATCCCCCCAAACAGAAACTTTGTAACAGTTCAGCCTTCGCTAAACTGTTACGAAACTTTTCACTGTTTGGGGGGATTCACTTTATTAAATTATGCTGCCAGATATTTCTCCACTGATGCCAGCTTCACACAGAGCACGAACACCTCACACGCCTGTCTGAGTTCATCAGGTGTCGGGAGTGTCGGGGCGATGCGGATGCTTGTATCGGCAGGATCTTTCATGTATGGGAAGGTTGAACCCGCAGGGGTCATCACCACGCCAGCCTCCTTACATAAAGCCACCACGCGTTTTGCGCAGCCCTCAAGTGTATCAAATGCGATAAAATATCCGCCAAGGGGCTTTATCCAGCTTCCGATTTCCAGTCCGCCAAGCTCCTTCTCAAGGCAGCCCAGAACCGCCTCAAACTTCGGCTTTAAGATAGCCGCATGCTTCTCCATATGCGCATGGACGCCTGCTGCATTTTTAAAATACATCACATGGCGCATCTGGTTCATCTTGTCATAACCGATGGTCTGAAGGCTCACCGTCTTTTTCACCTCTGCAAGATTTGCAGGGGATGTAATCAGCGCGCCCACGCCTGCACCGGGGAACGTAACCTTGGATGTCGAGCAGACCTCATAGTACATATCCGGATTGCCTGCCTTCTCGCACTCGGTCACGATATTGAGCATTTCCACCTTGTTGTCCACATAGACATGATGGAACGCATACGCATTATCCCAGTAAATTCTAAAATCAGGCGCCGCTGGCTTCAAGTTTGCAAACCGCCTGACTACCTCGTCAGAATAGACAACGCCGGCAGGATTGGTGTACTTTGGCACGTTCCAGATGCCCTTTACCGCGGGGTCATTGTTGACATACTTTTCAACCAAATCCATATCGGGACCGTTTTCGTCCATCGGTATATTCACCATCTCGATGCCAAAGCTCTCCGTAATGGCAAAGTGCCTGTCATATCCGGGAACAGGACACAGAAACTTTACTTTCTCCTGCTTGCACCATGGCGTGTTTCCGCCGATGCCATGCATCATAGCCCTGCTTACCAAATCATACATAATACTTAAGCTGGAATTTCCGAATACCATCACATGGTCAATGGGACACTCCATAAGCTCCGCAAAAAGCTCCTTTGCTTCCTTGATACCGTCAAATGCCCCGTAATTCCTGATGTCTATTTTGTCCTCACCCTTAAATACGGACTTGCTTGACAGCACATCGAGCATGCCGACGGACAAATCCAGCTGGTCTGCCCCCGGCTTTCCGCGGGACATGTCAAGCTTGATATCTGCTTCCTTTAATTTCTCATATTGTGCCTGAAGTTCCGTCTGAAGTGCACGCAGTTCTTCCTTGCTTAAATCCTTGTATGCTTTCATTTTCATAACCTCCATCATTTCCATATGTAACCGCACCCTGTCCCATATGAAAAAAATACTTTCGTATATCATTTTATTATCCATTCATTAATATATAACACAAATTCCCCATCTGTCAATAGAATTGTATACATGTATATCGGTATTTTTATTTATAAGACGCCCCGCCCGCGGCTGTGTGCATCACATTATCCTTCTGTGTAATACTGTGCCTGCGCATTCCACAGCTCACTATATTTCCCGCCGCCCTGCATAAGCAGCGTTTCATGGCTTCCCTGCTGTACCATCCTGCCCTCATGAAACACAATGATTTCATCACAGAACCGGCAGGAGGCGAGACGGTGGCTGATGTAAATTGCCGTCCTGTCCCCCACAATTTCATTTAATTTCGTATAAATCTCATATTCCGCTATCGGGTCAAGCGCCGCTGTCGGTTCGTCGAGTATGAGAAACGCACTGTCACGGTAGAGCGCACGCGCTATGGCAAGCTTCTGTTCCTCGCCTCCGGAAACCAGCACACCCTCCTCGTCCATATCCTTATATAAAAATGTATCCAGCCCATCCCGCATTTTGACAACGCGTTCCCAGACCCCCGCCTTGCGGCAGCTGTTTTCTGCCAGTATCGAATCATAAGCTGCCGCCGCTGCAAGATTCTGTCCCACCGGAAACGCAAGCAGCCGGAAATCCTGAAATACTACAGAGAAAACCTGCATATATTCCAGATAATTATATTTGCGGATATCAATGCCGTTTAACAGAATCTCCCCCTCTGTCGGGTCATACAGCCGGCACAGGAGTTTGATGAAAGTCGTCTTACCGGAGCCATTTTGTCCTACCAGTGCCAGCCGTCCGCCCACCTGAAACTTTAGGGAAATATTTTTCAGCACATCCTTGTCCGTGTTGGGATAACGAAAACTGACATTGCGAAACTCCACCTCATATTTTTTATCGGAACGCTTTTCTACCGTAAGGGAACCCTGATACATCGGATTGGGAATATCCAGAAAGTCAAAGGTGTGTTTCAGGTAGCCTGCATTGATTCCCGCATTTCCCACAGTTTCCAGAAGCTTTGAAAATCCGCCCGCCAAAGCGGTAAGCGCACCGATATACTGCGTGACAGAACCGACGCCAAAAGCCCCGCCCCATGCCTTAAGGCACACAAAGAGATAGACAATCCCGATAAACAGGCGGGACAGCGCTGCCGACGCCGCGCCCGCAAGTCCCATCCGCCCCCTCGCATACCCGGCAATCCTTGAATTTGTCGCAAATCCGCTATTCACGTCATCTATCTGGCTGACCAGGATATCCTGACGGTACATCCTTATATCCAGCGCACATTTGTTATCCGTCATTAAATTCATACGGAAACGGAAAAAACGGTTGCTGAGCCTCATTTCCTCGTCACATGCCACCCAGCACTTTGTACCTATATTTTCCATATAAGGGGAAAGCACTGCCACGCCAGCCATCAGTGCCGCGATTACTGCAATGCACAGCGGACTATTCAGAACTGTCAGCACCCCCGCATCCGCGCGAACCGGAAGCGTAAAGAGCGATACCGAGAGCGCAATTCCACCCAGCATCTGGAACCCTGCTTCCACAAACTGCCTAAAATTCATATACGCCTTTTCCATTCCCCATGAGCCCCACTGCGCGGTCTGCCGTATTGCATTTAACTGCTCATGCACCGCAGGGTCTTCCGCAGTGCAAAAATCCATGGAAAGCATCTTGTCCAAATACCGCCTGTGGTCATATAAATACCTGCACACCTCATTGGAAATGCTGTTGTTCCATCTGTAAAATGCCGCTTTTACCAGGAGTACCACAGCTTCCAGCACCAATAACAGCACAATTCTGCGCACAAGAAGCTCTTTCTGGCGTTCCCCCGCCAGCTCATTTAAAATCTGCGCCGAAAAATAAATTGTGATATATGGAAGCGCTGCATTGATAGCGGCATACACAGCTGTCGTCATAAGCAGGACAGGGTATTCCCGATACCACAGGGCAAGCGCCCTCTTGTTCAGCCGCATTTTCTCTTTCCACGACATTGTTTCATGTTCTTCATTCATATGCCAAAACTCCTCTCCGACTTAGGAACCTCTGTCCGGTAATATTTGCTTTGCAGTGCAAAAAGCTCCGCGTAACGCCTTCCCTTTTTCAGCAGTGCATCATGGGTTCCTTCCTCCGTAATTTTTCCGTTTTCGACGAGCAGAATCCGGTCGCAGAAGCGGGTAGACGCAAGCCGGTGGGAAACAAATATTGCACTCTTTCCCCTGGTCAGTTCATAGTATCTTTCATAAATGTCATTCTCCGCTATCGGGTCGAGTGCCGCTGTCGGCTCGTCAAGCACCATAATCGGACTTTCCTTATATAAAAGCCTTGCGAGCATCAGCCGCTGCAATTCCCCGCCCGAAAGTTCCACTGCATCCTCATGCACATCCCTTCCGAGAAGCGTGTCATACTGCTGCGGAAGTGTCTCTATCTTCTTTTTCAGCCCCGCCTTGTCAATGCATGCCGACACCCTGTCCATGTCATAGTCCTCCGCGTCCTGCGCCACATTTGCGGCAATGCTGGCAGGAATGACGGAAAAATCCTGAAACACGCCTGCAATCAGCTTATAGTATTCGCGCCGGTTAAAGGTTTTGATATTTTTCCCATTGAGCAGCACCTCCCCCTCATCAGGGTCATAAAATCCGCAGATAAGCTTTACCAGCGTTGTCTTTCCTGCTCCGTTCAGGCCAACCACAGCCAGCTTCTCACCAGCGTGTATGGTCAGGTTCAAATGGGAAAACATTCGGAAGCTCACATCCCGAAGCACAATGGTGTACCCTCCATTTTCATCTGCCTCAACCGGCTCTCCGCCTTCCATCAGAAACAGCTCCTGATAATCCAGAGCCTCCCTGACAAAATCCAGTTCCATCCCCTGCCTGTACAGCATGGTAACGTTTTCCATAATTCCTGTCAGCCATTTGGTAAATCCGCCTACTGCAGTAAAATACAGCAGAAATTCTGCGGCGCCTATCCGTCCCCCCAATGCCATATACAGCAGATAGCCATAAGCGACCGCGTTGCGCAGCACTGTCAGCGCCAAATCTGTCAAATCCGCTGCGAAATAGCGCATCTCCCTTTTGCCATAAAAAGCCTGATACAGCCGCATGTACTTTCCATAAAGCGCACGCAGCCACTCCTGCATTCCGAAAATGCGGATATCCTTCGCCAGATACCTGTCCAGCGCCCTGTCCTGAATATAGAAAATTTTGGCGGCAAGCTCCTCCCCCTCCCTGCGGTGCCGGTAATCCCATCTGTTAATCCTGTAATTCATCAGATATCCCAGTGCCGTCGTCAGCACCATCACACCAAGCACAACGGCATCCATATTTTGCAGCAGCACAAAGTAAATCACAAAACCTGTCACATTTTGCAGCAATTCCGCTAAGGTATTCCAGATTGCCTCGGATGCACGCCCATTGTCGCTCAATACCTCCGTCGCCTTTGCAAGCAGGCTGGAAAACTCCTTTTTCTCCCGCAAGGGATAGGAACATGTGACCGCCTTATCGCGCACCATGTTCATGATTTCCAGACGCAGCTGTACCCTGCCAAACAACAGGTTCTTGTCCACATATGCCGCAAGGGCGCTGGCTGTGGTTATCCCTATTGTAAAAAACAGGATTGTTCGAAACAGCTCCGATAGCGCACTGTGCACTTCCAGACTTTTCAGAATATATGGCGCCACATACAGCTCAAGGACAGATACCGCCACCGCAAAAACTGCCTGCAGCACCGTCAGCAAGATGACAACAGGAACGCGCCGCGCCGCATTTTGCAGCATAAACAGCGTGTTGCCCACCGTTGTGTATTTTCTTTTTCCCTTTCCTTTCATAACAATTTTTCACATCCTTCCTCTTGTTATATGAAAGTATAAATCAATCAGACAAAAAATAACATAAAAATATCCCCTATATGCAATCCGGGGACGAAATGCATCCATAGGGGACGAAATGAAATTCACAGTAAGTAAATAAAATATCCCAGGTATCCAAGCAGCAGCAGACCGCCCTCCACACGGTTCAGGCTCCTTCCATTGAAAGAGAAAATCCACAGCAGCACGCCCGCTGCCGCAGCCACAATGAAATCCACTATAAATTTACCCTCAAAAACTACCGGTGTAATCAATGCGGATGTTCCTACCACAAAAAGGACATTGAAAATATTGCTTCCCACAATATTTCCGATTGCAATGTCGGCACTGCCTTTTCTCGCTGCTGAAACAGATGTAAACAATTCCGGCAGGGACGTTCCCAGCGCCACAATCGTAAGCCCTATAAACCGCTCGCTCAGACCGATGATCCTTGCCATCGCTGTTGCTGCGTCCACAGTGACGCTGCTGCCGATGACAATAAGCGCAAGGCCAGCAACCGCGGACAAAACCAGCATTGCCATACTTTTTGCCTTTTTATCCGCCTTCCCTCCTGAAGGTTCTCCCGCATCGTCCCCTGGACTCGTGTCAGCGCCTTTTTTTGCCATCTTTAAAAGGTAAAAAAGATACAGCAGGAAAATAACCCATAAGCCGGCTCCTTCCAGTCTTGCAATCTCATTCCCCACATATCCCATCCCGAGAAGGATTAACATTATCACAATCATAAAGGGCATTTCATATTTTATAGTCGATGCAGCAACAGGAACTGTCTTTTTTGCCAAAAATGCCGTCATGCCTAAAATGACAAGAATATTCAAAATATTGCTTCCCGCCACGTTTCCAATCGTGATGCCCGCATTCCCCTTAAGCGCCGCCGAAATGCTTACCGCGGCCTCGGGCGCGCTTGTTCCCATCGCGACAATGGTAAGCCCGACCACAAGCTGCGGAATCCCGAACCTCGAAGCAATTCCTGACGAACCATCCACAAAGAAATCCGCACCCTTGATCAGCATCGTAAACCCTACCGCCAATAAAAATATCTGTAATACAATCTCCATGTTTCAACCTCCATTTTTTTATGTTATAGGAACTTGCGATAGTGTAAGCCATTTAGACAAAAAGCGAAGTTTTTTGCAATCAGGTGCGCTGGCAACCGATTTTTTCACGCAGGAACTGTTTACAGTTCCCTGACCATTTCGGCACTGCCCCAGACAATAACTATCTTCGTCCCAATTCCCGGCTTACTCATCAGGTTCACATCCGCATCTGTCAGGTTACAGATATGTTTTACTATTGCAAGCCCCAGACCCGTGCCTCCAAGCTCCTTCGACCTGCTTTTATCCACCCGGTAAAAACGCTCAAAAATCCGTTCCTGATGCTCCGGCGGAATGCCGATACCGGTATCCTCTACCGAAAAGATAATCTGCGTTCCCTCTTTTTGCACTTTTGCTGTCACCCTGCCATCCGGTTTGTTATACCGGATGGCGTTTTCAATCAAATTGTAGGTGAGCTCCTGCGCAAGCTCCTTTCCGATATGGACATCCGCCCTGTCATCTCCCTCATACATGACATCAATGCCGTTTTTCGATGCCCCAAACGCGAGCATTTCCACACATTCTTTTGTAATTTCTGCCAGATTTACCACATCAAGGATATCTTTTGCGTTTCCCGCATCCAACTGTGAGAGCTTGATAATGTCATTGATCAGCGTAAGCAGTCTTGCTGCGCTTTTACGGATTTCCCCTGAAAAATGCCTGATCTCCTTTTCATCTACAAGTCCTGCTTCCATCAGCTCCGCATAACCTGATATCGCCGCAAGGGGTGTTTTTAGTTCATGGCTTACATTGGCGGTAAATTCCTGCCTTATATTTGCGGCAGACAGGATTTCCTCATGCTGCAGGCGGATTTTTCTTGTAAACGGAATTAGCTCCGGATAACTTCTCCCCTCGTCAATATGTTCCATGTCCCCTGCCATTTCATCAATCGGTTTCACAATCGCGGAGGTAAGGTAGTGCGACACCATCAGACAGATAGCTGCAAGAAGCAGCGCTGTTGTCAGCACCATTGGAAGGGCAGACAAGAGAACGGCTACAACGCTGTGCGCCTCCTTGCCTACTCTGAGTATCTGCCCGTTATCCAGTTTTTTTGCATAATAAAATACGCTCTCCGACAGGGTATCCGACTTTCTGATTCCCATACCGCTTCCGGAAGAGATTGCCTCCACAATTTCCGGTCTGTCCAGATGGTTTGCAAGCGACTGCCCATCTACCGTGGAGTCGAACAGAACCTTACCGTCTGCATCTATCAATGTAATTCTTAAATTATCTGTCTTATGCGCATAGGAGCCTTCATCAATCAGTAAATCTGCCACAACCGCCAGATCAGAAAAAACCTGTTTTTTTAACTGTGAATAGAACACCGAAGTCATGACAATCGTGGTGATTACAACGGAAAAAAGCGCAATGCCGATGAATCGTCTGTTTATTTTCTGCCTCATTCCAGCTTATACCCTACATTCCTCACAGTAATAATCAGGCTGCCCGCTTCCTTCAGCTTTTTGCGGAGTGTCCTGATATGCATGTCAACGGTCCTGCTTTCCCCTGCAAAATCCGTCCCCCATACCGTTTCCATGATGATTTCCCTTGTCAGCACAATACCAAGATTGAAAAGAAACATCCGGAGCAGCTCATATTCCTTGTATGTCAGCTCCACATTTTCCCCATCCACAAGGCAGATCCGTCTGTCCTGGTCCAGATATATATTTTTGTATCTTAAGACCGCGTCATCGCTCGACGGCCTGATACGCCGCATGATCGCCTTGATGCGTGACACAAGCTCCATCACGCCGAATGGTTTTGTAAGGTAATCGTCAGCCCCCAGGTCAAGTCCCCTGACAGTATCGATTTCTGAATCTTTCGCTGTCACAAGTATGACAGGCAGCTCTTTCGTATCCTTATTTGAACGGATCCTTTTGAGTACAGACAGTCCGTCCTCCCCAGGCAGCATGACATCGAGAAGCAGTAAATCCGGCTTCCTTTCCTGCATTCCCCTGTCAAAAGCCTGTGCGTCATCAAACGCACGTACATCATATCCGTTCCCCTTTATGGCATAACTTTCTATCTCCTGAATATTTTTATCATCTTCCAAAATATAGATTAATGACATAATCGTTAGCTTCCTTTTCCTGAAATTTCTTCAATTACACACGCCCCCATGATTCCGTGCGGAGAATGCCCGTACTTTGGGCATTTTCCTGTGTGAGACTTAGTACTTCTTAACGAAGCAGCCTCTGCTGCTGAGTTTTAGAAGTACTTCTCACACTATTATACTGATAATTTTTATTTCCTCAAGCTTTTTCTAACGAATATTTTTGCGTATACCCTTCAAGCAGTTCCTTATACAGCTCGTTCCTCTCCTTGACATCCCGTGCATATTGATGCAAGGCGTGCTGGTCTGTTTCGGATGCCATCTGCTCCTCCGCTATGTTGGAACAATGCTTCGCAATGCGCTCCAGGGAAGTGACCATATCCGTAAGCGCCATGCCAAGCTCCACCGAGCATTTCCCCTTTTCCAGCCGCTTGTTATGGTTCTTTCGGATATCTTTTTTTAGCTGGCAAATCACATCGGCAAGCGGATCAATACAAAACGCCATCTCTTTGTCCCCATGTATAAAACCGGAAACCGTGCATTCCACAATCTCCAGGGCTGCCGCATAGATCAGCTTTGCTTCGGCAGTCGCATTCCTTGAAAACTTTTCTTTGGAATGCCCTTTTTCCATACCCTTATGCAGTTTCCTTTGTGCAAATGCGATGCCTTTTGTATAATCGGATATCCTTTCAAAATCCGTAATACATCTGCTAAACCGATTGATGGTTTTACTGTCCTGTTCAGAGAGCGGCTTTGTGGAAAGTTTTGTCAGATAGGACAATAGCGCATCCTCCCTGGCGTCTACCTCCTGCTCAATTTCCATGATTGTCTGCACCGCATTTTCATCATATTTTTCCTGTACGAATACACATAAATTCATTGCCTTCAAGATAAGCTGTGCCATGTCACAGACCGCATTTTTACATTGTGCGACCGCAAACGCAGGCTTTTCCAGAAATCTTTCGTCCAACGCTTTTCCAGGCGTTTCCAGTGTTTCGTCCCCTGACTGCGGGATGGTAAAATATGCAAGTTTTTCCATCAGCCTGGAAGCAGGAAGCAGCACGACTGTCGCAACAATATTAAACACGCTATGTATCACTGCAATGACTGCACCGTTTGCCGTATCCGACAAAAAAGCAAACTGTACAAAATGATTCAAGGTATAAAATGCCGTCATAAATACAAATGTACCTATCAGGTTAAAATAAAGATGTACCAAAGATGCCCTTCTTGCATTCCTGTTTGCCCCGACACCGGAAAGCAGCGCCGTGACACAGGTTCCGATATTCTGCCCCATGATTACCGGGAGCGCAGCTCCCACCGTTACGCTTCCGGTGGCACACATCGCCTGCAGGATACCGACAGAAGCGGAAGAACTCTGGATCACCGCCGTCAAAACCGCTCCGACGACCATACCCAAAACAGGGTTTTCAAATGCCGTAAAAAGCGCAGTAAATTCCGGCACGTTGGCAAGCGGCCTGACTGCGCCGCTCATGGTTTCCATTCCAAACATCAGCACCGCAAATCCAATCAGAATCGTTCCCACATCATTCTTTTTTGTATTTTTGACAAACATCACCAGTATCACGCCGACAAGTGCCAGTACCGGGGAAAAAGATGAGGGTTTCAGAAGTTTTACGAAGAAATTCCCGCTTTCGATGCCGGAAAGGCTTAGAATCCACGAGGTAACTGTCGTACCGATATTTGCACCCATAATGACGCCGACTGCCTGTGACAGCTTCATAATACCGGAATTGACAAACCCCACTACCATAACCGTTGTAGCGGAAGAAGACTGGATCACCGCCGTCACGCCTGCCCCCAGCAGGACAGCCTTTACAGGGTTATTCGTCATTCGCTCCAGTACCTGCTCCAGCCTGCCTCCCGCCATCCTGGCAAGGGCGTCTCCCATCGTTCTCATTCCATATAAAAATAATGCCAGCCCGCCAATCATTGTCAGCAATCCAAAAAAATCCATCTGACTATAATCCTCCCTAAAGAATGTTCTTATAGACAAATGGTATCCAATCTATGTAAAATCCAAAAGATGGTTTATGTAAAACCTGCGTAAAATTTCATATGTCATTGTGATCCAGTCAATTGTGTGATATAATCTTGGCGTTATTGATACTGGTAAAACAGAATATGGTGCGGGGAATTACTGAGGATTAACATGGAAGATACGTTCCATTCGGAAAGACCTGGAAAATCTACTGCGGCAGCAATATCTCTGTCGTAAACGCGCCATCCTCGCTGTTGCGGCTGATATAACCCTGATAGCGCGCGACTATGGTATCAATCCGGACAAGCCCATAGCCATGACCACGCCCTTTTGTTGTGAGGAAGCGTCCGTTTTCCTTCTGCCGCTTCTTTTCCGCAGTCCTGTTTGTAAGGGACATGTAAAGCTGTGTATTTTTCATATCCATGTAGACGCGTATCATCCGTTCTTCCCTGGGAAGCGCAAGGTTCGCTTCGATGGCATTGTCAAACAAATTTCCGATGATTATGCACAGGTCAATTTCCGAAATCGTAAGCGCGACCGGTACATGCGCATCGGCAGTCACCGAAATATCCTTTGACTTTGCCAGTGAGATTTTGCTGTTCAGGATAACGTCGGTCATCTGATTGCCTGTTTTTAACACCATATCCACCGTATTCAGGTCCGTATCCAGCTCATCCAGATAGCGCCTGATATCCTCCAGCAGTCCCATGTCCGCATAGCTTTTCAGCACCTGTATGTGGTTGCGGTAATCGTGGCGCCACCCCCGTATCTGGCGGTACATATTCTCCACCTCCGCATAGTGGGTGGTCAGAAGTTCGCTCTGGTATTGTGCAATTCGCCTGTCTATCATTTTTTCTAAAAAGGACATTCTTACCCCCTGTTTTCACGGAGTATGTATACATGAGTGTCGAATTTTTCTTCCATTAACAAAAAATTGTTATCCCAATACTTCCATAACTGTTTCAAATTTGTGTTGATAATGCTCTTTACTTCTTGCTGATAATTTTTGAAAACTTCTTGACAATTTATCCTTTACGAATTTCTTACCGTCTTGAGCCCCCATCCCCTTTTCAACATAAGCTAAATACAATAATTCGGGCACACTGTCAAAGTGTGAAATTGCATCGGCATCAGCAACACATAGTTCTTCAATACTATTTCTTTCAAGAGATATGCTTCCTCTGTGATTCTTAATACATTCCTGTACTAATAATATTTTTTTATCATCATAACAATATTCTTTTAAAATACGATATGCCATTTCTGCTCCATGTATATGATGAAATTCATATAAGCCATAATCTGTAATGGACGCAATATCATGTAACCAGGCTGCAATCATAACAATTTCCTTATCCGCACCATATTCTTCCGCCAGAATTTCTGCATTTTTAACCACCGCAGCTATATGATAATAACACCCCATACCAAACTTATTTGTTTCTTTCTGGCATCTGTCATATATTTCCTGCTGCAAATTCAATAAAATATCTTTTCGCATATTTACCTCCCTAAGGGACTATCATGACAGACTCCTTTTTATATCTTAAATTTTGTCATCTCCCGCTCCATTTCCTCCGAAACGGTTGACAAGTGGTCGATGCGATCTGCCACAGTCCGGATTCCACCCAGCTGTTTCTCCAGATAATCTGCGGCCTTCTCTGTCAGATTCGCCGTTTGAGCCGAGATATTGCGGATTCGTTCCACCGCAATGACAACAGAGCTGTCGCACTCGTGCATTTCCTCTATTAACTGCTCCATACCTTTGACAGATTCCCGCGTTTTTTCCGCAAGCGCATTGAAATCCGCAAAAGTATCCCGCACGGTGTCTACCACCTGCGTCTGTTCGTCCATCCCTGTACGGACAAATTCAATATTCTTAACCGCCTCCGATATGTCCTTGCACAGCTCCGCAATAATTTCCTCTATATCCGTAGCCGCGGACGATGAATTAGCGGCAAGCTTTCCAATAGATTCCGCCACGACTGCAAAGCCCTTTCCATGTTCCCCTGCTCGTGCTGCCTCGATGGACGCGTTTAATGAAAGCAGGCCTGTCTCTGAAGAAATCTCAGTAATCGTATTCAATATTCCCGAAATTTTTTGGGACTGCTGCTCCAATGTCATAATCTTCGCATAAGCTTCCGCCATTCTCCCTGACGCCGCTTCGTTCTGCCTTTTGAGCTCTGCCACGCTCTTCATTCCGTTTTCCCCGGAAATAATTGTATTCTGCGCGTCTGCCAGAAGAAGCTCGCCTTTTTTTTGCAGCTGCACAAACTTTTCGCCCAGCTCATCCTCCTGCATGACAACCTGTGTCACATCCGCGTTCTGCGTATCCGTGCCATCCGCAATTTCCCGAACCGCCTGACTGGTCGCATCCATTTCCTCCTCAATCTGCCTTAAATGGTCAGAGCTTTCGACGACCTCACCCGTAATTGTCGCAAGTTTGGTAAGGATTGCAGATATTTTTCTAGTCATTTTATTAAAGCTCCTTGCAAGGGTACCGATTTCATTGGTGTTGTTCTCCTCCGCCTGTACCGTGAAATCTCCCTCGGAAGCCTCCCTGATTAGTTCCGTAATCAGGATAATCGGCTGTGTGAGCCTGCGCGCAAGAAGCGCAATTACCACGACCGCAACAAGAATCACGAGCAAATCCACCACGATTGCAATAACAATTACCCGATACACCGGCGCCATCGCTTTTGATTCCCTGTGAAGCGTAATGACAGACCATGAATCCGAATCTCCCTTGAGCGGTATTGACGCATAGCTTACAAAATAAGTCGCTCCCTCATTCCTCATCTTACAGCTTCCGCTGTTTCCAGCCATGACATCCGAAATAATTTCCTGATAATCCTCCGAAACCGTTATCTCCTGCTCCTGCGTCAGAATATTGCCCTGTTCGTCTGTCAGCGGCTGTCCTGCCCCGTCCTTTTGCGAGACTGTCTTTGTCAGCAGCTTGTAATTATACAGCTCCTCAATCTGTGCGCTGTCCGGATGCGCCACCACAACGCCCTCGCCATCAATGACAAAAGAATATTCCCCATTCTCCACATCGGAAAAATTCTCAATGATGCTTTGCAGATAATCCAGTTTTAAGTCCGCCGCAAAGATACCGACAAGACCATCCTCCCGGTACATCGGAAAAAATATCGAAGCACACGGCATTCCGGTATTTACAGAATAATAGGACTTTGAAACAAATGCTTTCTGCTCCTCCATTGTCTGGGTAAACCACCACCTTGTGGAGCGGTCGGCAAGCTCCCCGGAGGAACGCCCGGTCTGCATTCCGTCCCTGCCCTGAATATAGAGCAGCTCCAGATATGAATTGCGCTTTACGCAGTCCTCCAAAATCGGTGTCTGTATCTCTGTTTTCATTGTCAGGATGCTGGGATTGAAAGCCAGTTCCTGCGTAACGTTGTATGCCCCGCTTAAAAATGTGGCAATCTCGCCGGAAACCAGCTGGGACTTATCCTCGCTCTCTCCATAAATTTCACTTTCATAGGATTTTACAAAAATAAAAACAACAATTCCTGTTAAACATATCGCAAATGCGCATACAATCGCTATCATGGGGAACAGCAGTTGTTTGAAAATACTGGCTCTTTTCATCTGTACTCCTTCTGCATACCGCGTTGTTTGGTTTGGCGGCACTGTATTTATCTAAAACTTACTATTATATTTTATATGAATTGTTCATTTATGGCAATAATATCTAAAAAACTTCCTCCAGCATCTGCGCCGGATTCTGGGCTGCTTTTACTTTGCCAAACGCCTTGACAATCATGCCCTCCTCATCTATCAGGTAGGTTGTCCGCACCACGCCCATGCTGACTTTGCCATAATTCTTCTTTTCCTGCCACACGTCATATGCCTGTATGCAGGAAAGCTCCGGGTCGGAGAGCAGCGTGAACGGAAGGCTGAATTTTTCCTCGAATTTCTTGTGTGATGCCACGCTGTCCTTGCTGACGCCCAGCACGACTGCCCCTTTTTCTTGAAACTTGGGGTACAATTCCCCAAAACCACATGCCTGTGCGGTGCACCCCGGCGTGTTATCCTTTGGGTAAAAATACAGGACTACCTTTTTGCCCCTGTATTCCTCCAGTGTGTGCATTTGTCCGTTCTGATCCGGAAGCGAAAAATCCGGCGCTTTTGTTCCTGTCTGTAACATTTCTAGGTTCTCCTTATTATAAATTGTACTATCAATGAAAAAGATGTAAAGCCTTAACTATTTATAAGACCTTACACCTTTTAGGCTTTTGTAATTCAATCGCTATTGTGTTTCTGTAATTGGTGGTTTCTGGTAAAGCTTGCGCTCTATACATTTCTTTTCAAATGCAAGCTGTTGTTTTATTTTTTCATAACCGCCTTCAATATCTGCCAGTTCTAATCGCTCTATTAAATCTAACTTATCCAAAAGATTTACATTTAATTCTTTTTCATCAGGCATACAATCATCTGCTTTCATTAATTTGTATTGCTTGTTACAATTTAATCATATCAGATTATGCAAAACGTGTAAAGCCTTATTATACTGGCAGTCGAAAAGACTGACCGCGCAGTATAATAATTACTGAATATCATACTGCGCCCGCTCTATCACGCAGCTGTGCGGCTTATCCGCCTTATCTTTGTCATAGTCCACCCCGACAAGCACGATTTCGCCACTGTAGCGTTCCAGTGCCTGTGTGTATTGTCTGTTATTAATCTGCTGAATTGCCGTTTCGGCTGACTTATCGTATTTTAATTCAACAATAATCACAGGCTTACTTGTATGCGGCAACGGCAGAAACACAATGTCCGCAAAGCCTTTTCCTGACGGAAACTCACGTATCAGGACATAGTCTTTCCTGGCGCTGTAATAAGCAAGCCCTATGGCACACGCCAATGAGTTTTCATCATTATAGGCGAGCATGGATGCCACTTCCGTATGTGCCATGTCGAGCGCATCAGCAACGTTCTGTGCATTACCATTAATCGTATCCTCAAGAAGCTTATCCGATGCTTTCAGCACACGCATGACTTCCTGCCAGCCGCCGGCACTCATGGCGTTTTCAAATTCCCCGATAATCTCCTTATTCGGGATAAACGTTTCCTTTGTCCGCAAATCATATGCAAGGTACCCTAAATGTATCAACAGTGTCAGCACATCATCCTTTGTCCTGAAATTGCGCATGTCATTCTGGAAGCTGCCCGTATTGACTACGATATGACCGCCCCCAAGCATCTGCGCGATATCGGAACGCAGCCCGTCGTAATCCATATCCATGTAGATTTTCAGCGCTTCGTAAGTTTCCGTGGCTGTCCAGTAACTTGACAGCCTGTGCCTGCGCATCGCTTCTACGACTGATTTTGGATTATAAATATGCTGGTACTGCATAAAGGTATAACCGTCATACCAGCTGCTTGTTTCCTCAAAATCCATGTCAAACCGTTCACACAGTCCTCTCACCTCATCCATTGTAAATCCAGTATATTCTTCCAATGCATCCTGTCCGGTCATTGAAAATTCCGTAAACATATTGAGCGCGGAATGAAGACCGTATTTTTTTATGGGCAAGATTCCTGTCATGTACGCAAGTGCGACATAGGGCTGGTCCTTTAATAAATTTCGCAGGAAATCAAGGTATTGTTTTTGCAGCTCCTCCGAATCCTGCCGCTCACGCATCACGCAATCCCACTCGTCTACCAGAAAAATAAACTGTCGGTCAGTAGCCGCATATATTTTTCTCAGGGCGGGAGCCAGTTTCAGGCTGCGTCCTTTAAATAGTTCCTCATATTCCTCCGCAAGTTCCTCTGTAACTTCCTGCTCCAGATACTCAGTCACCTTACCATGTTCCGCCTCTATCAGAAACTGCTGCATATTCAGGTAAATGACATCATACTTATTTAAATGCTCCTCAAATGTTTCATCGCTTTCTATCTGAAACCCTGCAAACAGCTCCCTCGAATCGCACCCACAGCTATAGTACGCCGCAAGCATTTCAAGCGCCATTGATTTTCCAAAACGGCGCGGTCTGCTCACACAGATATATTTATCCTTTGTATTCAGCCATTTATTTGTATACGCTATCAGCCCTGTCTTATCTACATATATTTCAGAATGAACCGTCTCTTGAAACCCTTTGTTTTTCGGATTGAAATATATTCCCACAAAATTCCCCCCTGCAATCATTTATATCAGTTCGCCAAGAATGCTTTATCATCCTATACAGATTACTATTTCATTCTAACATAAATCCGGTAATCTGACAAACGCAAAACACGACTCATTCTGCCAAATCGTAACAGTTCAGCCTTCTGTTTCCTCCATGCTTTTCAAAAGGTATTCCGCTATGTATAATCCAGTTCCTGTTTTATATTGTAATAACACTGAAAAACCTTAAGGAACTGTACAGAAATAACTTTTAAATAGTGCGCAGGATTTTTCTTCGAGAGTGCTGCTCAAAAATCAGGCGCATAGCGGGCTATGTAACTGATTTTTGAGTAATCGCTTTAGCGATTTGATATCGGAGAAAAAGACAAGCAATATTAAAAGTTATTTCTTGACAGTTCCTAACCGTCTTTAAGCGAAATCTTAACAATCCTTATAAATTAAGGTGTCAAAAGGTACGAAATGAAAATGAACCTCTTGACACCCTATCCAATTTATTCATTGTTTGTTATAATCTGCCCGCTCCATCACACAGTTGCATGGCTTGTCTGCCTTGTCTTTTTCATAGTCCATACCAACAGGCACGATTTCGCCGCTGCAGCGTTCCAGTGCCTGTGTGGAAATCAGCCAACAAGCCATTCTGTTCCATTTCAGCAGAAAATAAACATTTTCCTATTCAGGCTATGAGGCATTGGTTTTAAAGGAAGAAACCATACTGTTTAAATTTTCTGACTGGCTTGTCAGCTCCTCGCTGGTAGCAGAAGTCTGCTGTGCCATGGCGGAATTAGTCTGTATGACAGAGGAAATCTGCTCAATTCCGGACAATACCTCCTTCATCATCTCCGCCTGCTGTCTGGAACCTTCACTTGATTTTTGGGCATTTTCTTTTATTCCGTCCATGGAACTTAGCACCTTCTTCAGCACTTCAGCAGTATTCATTGTAATCCTGCTTCCGTTTGCAATATCCCCAAGAGCCTTGGAAATAAGTTCTCTTGTATGGACAGCAGACTGCGCACTGCTGGCAGCAAGTTTTCCAATCTGGTCTGCCACAACAGCAAATCCCTTTCCTGCTTCCCCGGCTCTTGCGGCCTCTATTGATGCATTCAATGAAAGCAGATTCGTCTGTGAAGCAATATCTTCAATATCGGCAATAATATTTTCAATTTCCTTTGATGTACTGTTGATTTTATCCATTGCATCAATCAATTTGTAAACTTCTTCCTGTCCCTGCATGGCTTCATCTGCAATCGTTTCTATACTCTCTGCCGCCTTCAGAGTTTCCTCCGCACTATCATTTGTCATATTCGTCACATTCTCAACCCGCGCTGTAAGCTCCTCAATGGCTCCTGCCTACTCTGTAGCGCCTTCCGCGAGCTGCTGTGCGCTTTGGGCAAGCTGTGCGGCTCCGTTACTTACCTGATCGGCTACATCCTCAATACCCAGTATTGTTTCACTTAGCCGGACTTCTAAATTTTGTATGGCATTTTTTAATATTTCATAAATACCGACATATTTTTCTTCAAATTCCGTTTTTACGGTAAAATCCCCTTCCGCAAGACCACTGAGCATCCTGCCAGTGTCAGAAACAACCGCATGTGTTGTATCCACCATGTTCCGCATTGCATCTGCCAGACCACCAAGTTCATCCTCTGATGTATAGTTAATGCTGACATCAAAATTACCCGACGCCATCTGTACGGATGCTGCCTGCAACTCAGAAGTCGAAGTGTTGAGCGCCTTAGACAGTATTGCGGAAACATTCCTTCCGATCAGAATACTGAGAGCGCCTGCCATGACCAGTAAGCCTATGCAGATATACTTGGTGATTTGGGAAGCCTTATACATAGCTGCTGCATTATCGGCCTCTACTTCTTCAATTGTCGTGATATTAGCGCTTATATCAGCAAAATAAGAAAGCATTTGCTGGCTATATATGATAAATGCGTTTTCAATATCATTCTGGCGGCTGAACTCCCGAAATTGTACGATCAATGTGTCGATTACTTCTGTATCACCATCCATTGCGTCAAATACGGATTTATCTGCAAAACTGCTGCCCTCCAAATCGCCAAGCTCCTGTTTCATCTTATCAAAACAGGTATCAGCAAGCGCAAGCCTGCTCTCAACAATATCAGGATCCGATATAAGACATGCGTGAAGAAGATTCTTTGCGCCTTCCTGAAGATTGCTATAACTTGAATGTGCCAAGGCTACATTATTATAAGAAGACTGATAAAAAATCTTAAGTTTCGAAGACACATAAGTCAGACCGACAATCGCAACTATCAGGCATATTATCATAAGTCTTATAACCATACCAAATGACACTGACATTTTTTCCTGCATCTTTTTATTGTGCAGTTTGCTCTCAAATTTTTTAGAGTTCATAATTTTTCTCCTTCTTCCTGTAATATAGTAAGAAACTGTCAAGAAATAACTTTTAATATTGCTTGTCTTTTTCTTCGATAGCACTGTTCAAAAATCAGTTACATAGCCCGCTATGCGCCTGATTTTTGAGCAGCACTCTCGAAGAAAAATCCTGCGCACTATTTAAAAGTTATTTCTGTACAGTTCCTAAGTACATATGGAATTTTGATAAAATCCTAATATAAATAACAAAAAACCACTTAAAAAAAGTGGTTTTGGCATACTTTGTCGTTTTTCGGGTATAATTTGTCAACAATTATCTTTTGGGGGCGATTGCAAGGAATAAACGCTCAGGCTCATTGCCAAAATCCAGCAGCTCCCTCGTTATAAATCAAGCATACTTAGCCGTGTATCCTTCAATAATGCCATTAAGGAACTGTCAAGAAATAACTTTTAATATTGCTCGTCTTTTTCTCCGATAGCACTGTTCAAAAATCAGTTACATAGCCCGCTATGCGCCTGATTTTTGAGCAGCACTCTCGAAGAAAAATCCTACGCACTATTTAAAAGTTATTTCTGTACAGTTCCTAACCGAAAAAACACCAGCCCGAATAGAATGGGCTGCGGTTTATGCGCTTTGGCACATACTAAAATATTTTTTAATTAACCTGAACTACACCAAATCCGCCATCGCAAAGCTTGATTTTTTCAGCGCGCAGTAATGCCGTCCTTTTACTGCCGTAAATTTCAGCACACAGTAATCCGGATCCGTGACACCGCCGCTATAGTACATTGTGTCTCCGGGGTGCCACAATTCCTGCTTAATTTCCGCATCCTGCAATACCTCCATTGTGCCCACAAGCATGACGCCTTCATACTTAAAGCGCCCTTTACTATAAAAATAAATGCTTGCTTTCGGATTTTTCATGTACTGCTGTGTACGCATGGAAGACGTATTTGTCGAAAAGTAAAAGCTGTCTCCCTCAATTTTGCCGGGTGCAAACATTGCCTTGATTGTCGGAAACCCCTCCTCGTCCACGGACGCTATAAACGCCGTTTTCTGTTTTTCAATAAATGTCATCAGCTGCTGCCTTGATTTCATTGGAAATCCCCCTCTCATGTTTACTTATTTTTATATCGTTCCTTTGTCAGCGTGTCAAGGATTCTCGCAAGGTACTGTTCAAACTGTTCCTGCCCCTTGTCCGAGAACCCCTGATAAAATAATGTGTTCATCTGCTGTGACACGAACTCATAATTTTCCTATTTGTCATTTAAATTCACAAATAATAATTCTACATAGAACTATTTTAAGTATACCACACAAAAGCAACAAAGGCAATATTCTTTTGTTGACAGCAATGCCTCCAAGTAACAGTTCAGCCTTCGGCTTCCTGTTACAAGTATCAAGCCATACAGAAACCGCTTCGCGGATGTCAAAGCCACGTACCGTGGCTTGATACATCTCAAACCGTTACGCATTGTCACGGACTTTGCAGCGTGGCGCAAAGTCCTGGGCTGAACTGTTACGTCTCCAATATGTGATTCTTACGCGACAATTGTCCCTCCGTTTGGATGCATGACCTGACCTGTCATGTAGGAAGCATCGTCTGATGCCAGAAATACATAGCAGGGGGATACTTCGCAGGGCTGCCCTGCACGCATCATCGGCACCTGTGAGGTCTTGCACCCGAAAGTCGTGACTTCCTCCGCCGAAAAAGATGCCGGAATCAGCGGTGTCCAGATTGGTCCGGGCGCGACAGCGTTTACTCGGATTCCCTGCCCTGCAAGCGACAGCGAAAGAGACCTCGTTAGCGCGACAATCGCTCCCTTGGTCGCACTGTAGTCAATCAGGTCCTTGTTTCCCTGAAACGCCGTGACAGACGCAGTATTAATGATACTGCTGCCCTTTTTCAGATGGGGGAGGACTTCCTGAATCATGTAAAAATACGATATGATATTATTTTCAAATACCAGATGAAGCTGTTCCGGTGAAATGTCCAGAATGCTGCGCTGTACAAACTGGACTGCATGATTATTGACAAGAATATCAATTTTTCCAAAACAGTCCAGCGTCCTTTCCACACATTTTCTGACAAAATGCCGGTCCTTCAAATCACCCTGCATCAGCAGGCATTTGCCCCCCAGCTGGTGTATTCGTTCCGCTGTATCGCGCGCATCCCGTTCTTCATTATAGTAGATAATTGCGACGGACGCCCCCTCTTTTACAAAGTCATAGGCTGCCGCCCTGCCAATCCCGCTGTCGCCGCCTGTTATGATGGCGACCTTGTTTTCCAGCCTGCGCCCGCACTGCGGACGTTCCGAAACTGGCTGCGGCTGCATAATGTATTCCAGCCCCGGCTGCATTTCCTGATGCTGTGGCGGAAACGAAAGCGAGATATCCTCGCAGATTGTGACACTTCCATAATTATCGCATGAGTCCATTTTTACCACCCTTGAATGTGCATATCCTACTTACTATATGCGCCATACGGAGGAATGGTGAATTTGGCATACTCGGATTTACTTGCAGGAATTGAGAACATTCTCCATGCATTTTTTTCCTGACAAATTAAAGTTGGATTTGCATATTGCCGAAGTCCTCCTGCGGCTGTTTCCTCTAATTCTGATTCACCTTCTATGGGAGTATTTCCAGTGCCTTATCGTCATAAAGCCGGTATCCCGCCTCGCTTTTCTCTGTTGGTGAAAAAAGACCGATTTGGTCATAATAGTGAAGCGTGCGCACGCTGATACCTGTGCGGTCTGATAGTTCCTTTACTGTCATCATATAAATAACCACACCTTTCTTAAAATCTGCAAATTTGCTTTTTTCTCTTGATAATCCTACTATAATCTATGACGCTCCGTAAGGGTCAACAATATTTTATGAATCGGGGTAAAAAATTATCTGATTATATTGTGCTTAAAAATAGCGAATCATCGCGCGGTTCATGTCATCATACAGCCCCCTCGACAGTGGAACCTGTGTCCCGTCTTTCAGGGTTACCTGCGTCCTTGTTATTTTCCTGACAAAAGTCAGGTTCACTATAAACGACCGCCCTGTGCGGAAAAAACGCCTGTCCAGACTCTTCTCCAGCGCCGCAAGCGTCATTTTCGCAGTGTACACTTCCGCGCCATAAATTGTCACATAATTTCTCCGCACCTCGAAATAGCGGATTTCTCCGACCTGAATACGGACGCTGCCGTCAGTAGTCTGCAAATACAGCGCGCTATCCCTGTCCCCTATGCGCTGTGCGGCGCGGTCCAGCACCGCACCAAGCTTATCGTCCGTCACCGGTTTCAGGAGATAGTGCAGCGCCTCCACATCATAGCCCTCGGCAATGTACTCCATGTATCCTGTGATGAACACAATCTGCACATAATGATTGCTCTCCCGTATTTTTGCCGCCAGCTCCATACCGCTCATCGCCTGCATCTCAATGTCAAGAAACAGCATGTCAAACGCCCTCTCCTCCGCATACCGGAACAAAAACGCCTCCGCCGAAGGAAACAGCTCTATCTCCACGGCAGCATCATGGCTGGCCGCCCATATTTCTATCCGTTTTGCCGTGTAACCGGCATCGGCATCATTGTCATCACAGACTGCAACCCTGTACATACTCGACAGCTCCTCTCCATCTTTGTATTTTCAATAATTATAAATAAATGATGGCTGCTTTTCAAGGGTCAGCTTTACTCAGGATTGAAACAAGATAGATTTGGGAATAGCAAAATGATATAATCTGAGTATACCTATCCAGATTCCGTTCAGAACGATACGATTGACGCCAACTCTACCGTTGGTAGGTGTTCATTTTTATGCTCAATTTATATACTAAGCGTTGAAAAGACTGACGCTAAGTATAATATATGCACACAGCCGCACAAAGGAAAATTACCGCATTGCGGCGTGCGGCTGGCGCAACTGAACGGCAAATCTTTTGCCATTCAGTATAATTTACCCAAAACAGGAGGACTCAATGATGAATCAAGTCAAGATTGGCGCTTTTATTTCCGAACGCCGCAAAGCAAAAGGCTGGACGCAAAGCCAGCTGGCAGAAAAACTGGAAATAACCGATAAGGCTGTTTCAAAATGGGAAACCGGACGCTCCATGCCGGACTTATCCTTGTTTATGCCATTATGTACTCTTTTGGACGTTACCCTGAATGAGCTATTCGCAGGCGAGTGCATTGCAGAAGGAACGCTGAGGGAAAAAGCAGATGAGGTACTTATGGACGTGATTACCAGCTGGCTAGGACACGATAAATGGGAATCATGGAAAAACGATCCAGCACCCCAAAATGTTCTGGAAGTTGAAAATGTTTCCAGGCTCTATGAAACGGTCCTGACAGGACATGAAAATAACCGGAACAAGCACAAAATAAAAAATAATTCCGTATTAGCCGTAAATGACGTGAGTTTTCAGGTAGCGCACGGCAGCTTTGTCGGAATTATGGGGGCCTCCGGTTCCGGGAAAACAACATTGCTTCATTTAATTGCCACCATAGACAAGCCAACAAACGGGACAATCCGAATAAACGGGCAGAATATAGTGGATATACCTGACGAGGCTGCCGCGGAATTTCGCCGCAGGCATTTAGGCTTTGTTTTCCAGGAATACAATCTGCTCGAAACGCTGACTATCTATGAAAATATTGCGCTTGCCCTGACAATGAAAGCGGTTTCCAAAGAAAACATTCCGCAAATGATTCAAAGCTTATCCGAAAAGCTGGATATATCGGCAATATTAGATAAGTTCCCATATGAGGTGTCGGGAGGACAACGGCAGCGCTGCGCCTGTGCCCGTGCGATTGTGGTAAATCCAGACATTATCCTTGCGGACGAGCCGACCGGGGCATTAGATTCCCATGCTGCCAGACAGCTTTTGGACACCCTTGCCATGCTTTGCAGGGAATATGGCGCAACAATATTGATGGTCACACATGATGTCATGGCAGCCAGCTATTGCGACAGGATTTTGTTTATGAAGGACGGCGAAATAAAAGCTTCCTTAAGCCGGGAGCAGGAAAGCAAACAGAAATTTTTCGCGGATATTTTAAAGAAAATAGAATGGATAGAGGGAGAAAGCCATGATGTACTTGAAGTTGTCAATCCGTAATGCCAGACGGTCTTTTGTAAATTATCTCTTATATGTTGCTGCCATGACCGTCATGCTGGCGATTATAGAAGTATCCAACTGCATATCCATTGTAGGAGAAGCAGCCGGTTTTCAAGTGATTTCCCTGCCATTGCTAATAGCAGCCATCCAGATAGTCTTAGTCGGATATATGGATACCTTCATTCTAAGACAGCGGGCAAAAGAATTTGCCAGCTATTTATTACTGGGGATGGAAAAAAAGAGGTTAACCCGGCTGTTCCTATGCGAAGTCCTGCTCATTGGCTTTTGCTGCTATATAGCAGGCACAACAACAGGGTTTTCCATATATGGGTTCTGGTATTTCCGTGGGTCGTTATGCCAAATAAAACATTGCGGGTTCCTTTATGGTAAAAGTATGCTCTATTCGTTTCTGTTTTTCTGTCTTATTGAAACCGTGTGTTCCTTTCGGCTGAAAGGACGCTTAGGAAAGCTGCAAATAAGGGAACTGATGTATGAGGGAAAGCGCAGTCAACGCGTAAAAAATATAGAAAACTATAAAAAATGGGGAATCCTCTTCTTTTTGTGTTTTGGGTGCTTAACTGGGTGCGTCTGGTGCATCGCCTTTTTGCCGGAAGTTTATATTGTGTATCCTGTATCTGCCGCAGCAATACCTTTGCTCATTTCTGTCTTTGCCTTTTACAAATGGATGTTTGGCTATTTATATGCGTACCGGTGCACAAAACCTGTCCGAATCTATCAAAAAAACAGGCTGTATATCATGGCAGCTGTAACATCAGATTTCAAAACGGCTGCCACGGTTCATGCTGTTTTTTGCATATGCCTTTTATTTTCCGGATGTTCTTTTGTGACCGGACTATTGATGCTGCAGCCGGAATTTCTGTTTTTTGACGATGCCATGCGGCAGTGGATGGGCGTTTCACAAATAAGTATCTGTATTGTGTTTCTGGTTATATATTTTTCAATACTATCCCTGCAGCAGATCATAGAGGTCAGGCAGAATTCAAAAAGCAACCAGGTCATGCGCCATATGGGAAAAAGCAGCAGACAGATAGCAAGACTTGTGAACCAGCAGATAGCAATTAAATTGACTGTTCCAATGATAATGGCCTTATTGATTATTTTATTCTGCCTCCCATTACTGAATGGAAAAATGAACTCAATACTGCCAGCTTCTTTGGATAATATTCTGCTCAAATTAACCGGTGCGTTTGGGGCGTGCATTGTAATTTTTTATATCTGCTATTTTGGAATTGAAAGCGCCATGAGCAAACAGTATCTATATCCCGCTGATTGAAGGACACCAAAATAACGGAATCGGCCAGGCTTTATGTTCCTAATGAACTGTCAAGAAATAACTTTTAATATTGCTTGTCTTTTTCTCCGATATCAAATCGCTAAAGCGATTACTCAAAAATCAGTTACATAGCCCGCTATGCGCCTGATTTTTGAGCAGCACTCTCGAAGAAAAATCCTGCGCACTATTTAAAAGTTATTTCTGTACAGTTCCTAACCTTTTTTCAAGAAATTCAATAAACTCATCCTCCGGCAGAGGCTTTGAAAAATAATATCCCTGAATATGACTGATTCCCAAATTCTCCATTGTCTGGAACTGTTCCTTTGTCTCAATTCCCTCCGACACAATTTCCAGGTTCATCCCATGAATCATATGGATTGCCGCTTCCATGACATACTTTGCCTTTCCGTTTTCAAAATAGGAGTTTATCATGGTTCTGTCAAACTTGACAATGTCCACTGGCATGTCCACAATGTAGTTCAGGTTGGACTGTCCTGTACCGAAATCATCAAGGGAAAATTTGACTCCATACCCCATCAGCTCCTCCATGTTTTTAATCAGTGTCATTTTCGCACTTGTGGAAGCTGATTCTGTAATTTCAAGGTTAATGCATTTTGAGTCTATACCATATCGCTCCATTATCGCGATATAATCCTGCGCAAGATGTTCATACGCACATTGTACTACAGATAAATTAATCTCTACGTACTGCATTCCATAATGCTCCAATGGATGGTTTTTTATAAAGCAGCAGACCTTCTCAAACACAACTCGTCCGAGTTTCATAATCAGTCCTGTCTCCTCGGCAATTTCTATAAACATCCCGGGTGGCACAATTTTCCCCTCATTGTCGCGAATTCGCACAAGCGCTTCCGCCGAAGTAATGCGGTGCTCTGCCGTTGAAAAAATCGGCTGGTAAAACACTTCCACGCGATCGTGCTCAAGCGCTTCCAGAATAAGCCGTTCCATCTCACGTTCATTGCGCACCTTATCCACAATCTCCTGCCCCACACTAAAGAAATCAGTCTCGGAGAACTCCTTTTCCTCCTGTCTGACATAACGGACAAGATACAGCAGATGCCCTGCCTTATCCACAACGTTGGCATGCGGCAGATACAGCCAGTGGGGCAGGACAACACTCTCCTTGTCCTTGTCCTCGTCCCAGCTTTGCTGAAAGCGTTCGCGAATCTCCTTGACACGCTTTTCCGCGACTCCCATGTTGGTAAACACGACAAAATATTCATCCTCCGCATTTTTGAACGTAATTGAATCTGGTATTTTCATAAGATATTCTATAATCTGCATCTTAATCGCCGCACGCCTGTCCAGCCGTATATTCTTATATGCACGGCTAGCAAAAACAATTACGAGAAGCGAAAAGTCTTCGTCCTTTGCATAAAATTCCCTCGCATATTGATAGAGCGCATTACTGTTAAACAATCCTGTTTTCCTGTCGAGGTTTGTCTCCGGATTTTCCAGCTTCAGATAAAGCACCATGATTCCAATCGCGCCGGCATAACCCACAATCAAAAGGTTCGTGTACATAAACTGTATCTGTGACGCACCTATCCACAGCACCAGCCAGATACACACCGCCTCCCTTCGTCTGGGATTAATCTTCGCCTTTTCCTTATACATCAGGTAAAACACCCTGACAAAAAATATCAGCGATACACCGTATGTCACATAAACGCTCGGTCCGTATGTATACAGCACCTCCGTCCCATCCGCAGAATAATTATAGTAAAGCGGAACGGCATACGTCCCAATAGCGCCAAGAAGCGCCAGCGCCCAGTATTTTTTCATCTGCTTCCTGTACACATCCATATTTACATAGATATCAACATACATATATTCCAGCGCGCTGATGGCTACCGCAAGCAGTGTGACCAGGTACGTCTTTGCAACAAATTTTGCAAACGGCTCAGACACTTCATGGCGGTGCTGAATCACAATAATTGAAAGCACATCAAAAACCACGCAGATGAATGTCGTCCAGAATATGCTCCAAAAAGCCTTCTGAGTATATAACGATATCCGCTTCTGACGCACATAAAAATAAAACAGTACCAGCATCAAAACAATACCGCAGCATTGAATCTGTATATGCATCGCATCATCTCCTTGTAAATTCCCATCACGGCTGTCCCATCCTATTCGCCCTCATCATCTATATAAACGAAAAACAAGAGCCGGAACATCCCCACTCTTGTTCCAATATATATTATATGCCACCCCGCGCCCAAACGCAAGTGCCAATGAAACATGGTTGTCTGATATTTATTTACCTGTTACTGCTCACCCTGCCAAAGTGAGACGTGCAGGTGACAGGAATGATTTTTCAAACACGCCCTAGTGCCCCATCCTACCATTGACTTTCCTCTCAGTTTTCGTTATTATAAGTTTTAAATTACACACAAGAGGTATAAAAATGAAAAAACGAATCTACTACATCATTTTAACAATTATTCTGTTAGCCGTGGAGGTGCTGATTGCATTGTTTGTCCATGACCAGTTTGTCAGACCCTATATCGGGGATGTGCTTGTTGTGGTTGTCATCTACACCTTTGTCAGGATCTGGATTCCGGAATCTGTGCGGCTGCTCCCGCTATATGTTTTCCTGTTTGCTGCCGGTGTGGAAATCTTACAGTATTTTAACATTGTGGAACTTCTCGGCGTACAGGACAATGTGTTTCTGCGAACCATAATCGGCACGTCATTTGATGTCAAGGACATTCTGTGTTATGCCGTCGGGTGTGTGCTAATCTGGCTTTCCTCCATAAAGAAAACCCACGGATAACGAATTTTTATTCATTGCCAGAACGGAATCAACCATAACGCTGACTATTTCCTGCCATCAGCAATAATTTTCCACATATTGACACATACAGCAGAGCATTTTATAATATAATTACATATTTTTTGCATAAATTTACAGTCAGAAGCTAAAAGTTTTACATTATTTTCACGAAAGGATAGTGTATCAGTACACTAAGGTAAAATCATGAGTATTATCAATGTGGATATTGACAAGTGTGTGGGATGTAATGCCTGCGTGCGCGCATGCCCTGTCGGAGATGCAAATATTGCTCGTATGGACGAGGAAGGCAGATTAAAAATTACAATTGATGACGAAAAATGCATAAAATGCGGCGCGTGTATCAAGGCGTGTTCGCATAGCGCAAGGTCGTATATTGATGATACGCCACGATTCCTTGAGGACCTAAAGCGCGGACAGGAGATTGCCCTCATTGCAGCGCCCTCCATCAAAATCGCCTTTGACGGAAACTGGCGCCATGCCCTGCAATGGCTGAGTGACCACGGCGCCAAAAAAATATATGACGTAAGCTTCGGCGCGGATATCTGTACCTGGGCGCATTTACGCTACCTGGAAAAAAATCCAGGCAAAAAACTGATTTCACAGCCCTGTGCGGCAGTCGTAAACTATGTGCAGCGACACAAGCCCGAACTTTTTTCCAACCTGTCCCCGATACACAGCCCCATGCTCTGCCTTGCGGTGTACATGAAAAAGGTGCTCGGCTACCGTGGAAAAATTGCGGCAATCTCTCCCTGTATTGCTAAAATTGAGGAGTTTCGTGAGACAGGACTCGTGGACTATAATGTGACAATGGAACACCTGAAGCGCTACTTTGATGAAAATGGTGTCCGGCTTCCCGAAGTAAAAATATACAGTGAGTTTGAATTTGACGGCAAACAGGGACTGGAGGGTGCAATATACCCCAAACCGGGCGGTCTGATGAGCAATATCCTGACCCATGCACCAGATCTGAACGTCATTACATCAGAAGGAACAGATTCACTTTACCATGATATGGAAACATACAGTGGGCTAAAAGAGCAGGAAAAGCCCGACCTGTTCGATGTGTTAAACTGCGGCGACGGATGCAATGGCGGTCCTGCGACAGGTGTCCATTATGAACGCTTTGCCATGAACAACATCATGCATGACGTAGAGCAGTATGCAAGAAAGGTGCGCAGGACAAACACGACCAAAAAAGGCGTGGACCAGCAGTTTGCCGAGTTTGACAGGACACTCAACTTAGAGGATTATGTGCGTACATACAAACACTATACGGTTGACAAATCCGGAATATCGGATCGGGAAATTAACAATTCCTTTGTGCTTATGGGCAAGCATACTGAGCAGGAGCGAAAATTTGACTGTCATTCCTGTGGCTACCGCTCTTGCCGCGAAATGGCTATAGCAATTGCGCGCGGTCTAAACACACCTGAAAACTGCCATGAATTTATGATGAAGTCAATCAAAGAAGAACGCCACCGCGTCAATGAAGTCAATGAAAAAGTTTTAACCATGAACAATGAACTGATGCGCGTATTCCGTGATCTCTTTGAAAACATTGAGACCGTGAAACAAGAAACCGGACAGATACAGAAGGAAAGCGGAAAGAGCTCCCAGGAAATGACAAACGTATCCATGCGCATGGAAGAGCTCAACCGGATGAACCAGAATATCACGCAGGCGATGGAGGCAATCAACCAGAGCATTACAAAATACAACGAAATGACACAGAATGTCGAAAAAATAGCTGGAAAAATTAATCTCCTCTCGCTGAACGCCGCAATCGAGGCCGCAAGGGCAGGCGAGGCAGGACGCGGTTTTGCAGTCGTGGCTTCAAGCATCCGGGAGCTTTCTGACAATTCCAAGGCATCTGTCGGAAACGCAAAAGAGAGTGACGAGGAAGTACGAAACGCAATCGAAAACATTAACCACATCATCCAGAATTTTGACACCACAGTAAAAAATCTCCTGACAGCAACGACTGGGGCAATAGAAAGTGTACAGACCACCTCAGCCAACAGCCAGAGCATCAAGAAATCAATGGAAGAACTGGAACAGCTTGCCAAGGACGTGGAAGACATGATAATTGAAACCAATAAAGTCCTAAAGTAAATAAAATCCCCCACTTATAAAAGTGGGGGATTTTACACGCAGAAGGTTAAAAAATACCCGCTTTTTGGGCAAAATAGTCCCGCTTTGCCATAAGCTCTCTTTGTGTATCTTTTGATAGGCTTTCAAACATTTCATCATAGCTCAGCTCAATCATTGGAGTATCCTTCAGCAGCGTAATCAACTGTTCCTTCATCCATTCTATCCACAGGTCATCAAACAGTTCCTTTGCACTTGTAAAGAGTGTGGCATTGACAACATCGATTGGAAAGATGCTGAACAATAATTTGTAAAATCCATACTTTCCGGCTTCCAACACCAGCATATCCATTTTTTCGAACTCTTCCTCATAGGCGCTTACAACCTTTCTGCACTTTTCGCGTTCCTCATCCGAAATATATTCTATGTCGTAATTGCCGTATTCCAGTTCTTCTTCATTTTCATACGTATCCATATACATAACACTTTCCTTTCCCACAATATATTTTGTTCATAATCATTATTTAGGAATTTATTAACAGTTCCTAATCCGTTCTTCTCCTCCCCTATAAATAATAATTTTTTAAGTGAATATACTCTTATTATAATGTGCCATTATATAGCCGTCAATATCAAGTCCGCAATTATTTTGCAGTATAATTAAATTGTATAAGTTTACGTAAGGAGATGGTATCATGATATTAAAAATATCCAAGTTTACAATCAGGGTGGAAGAAGAGACACTTAAAAAGTTCCGCTATGTTGCAGAATACAACGCGCGTTCAGCCAACAGGGAATTGGAAGTTCTTATGAAAAGGCATATTGCCAAATTTGAAAAAGAACACGGAAAGATTGTCCTTGAGTCCAACGATTAAGTGATGCGTCCAGTGAGATATATAAAATAGTGTCTTCGACACTTCAACCCCTAGCCCCCATTCATGGGGGAATTAGGGGGTTCTTTTTGTTATTTTCATTATTTGCGTGCCACCGATGTGCCTCTTTAATGACATACTTCCTCTGCATCGGCGTACGCAATCAAGTAGAGAAGATTCATCTTCCCTACTTGCCGCGCGGGGTGCATGCAGCAAAGCTGCTAATTTCCTTACGCACCCCTGCGCATAAAAAAAACACGTATCATAACGTGCTTACAAATCTAAAATATCTTTATTAAATAAATGAATGCCCAGAACCGGAATCGAACCAGTGACACGAGGATTTTCAGTCCTCTGCTCTACCGACTGAGCTATCTGGGCAGAAATAGCGGGGATAGGATTTGAACCTATGACCTTCGGGTTATGAGCCCGACGAGCTTCCAGACTGCTCCACCCCGCGATATTATTTTTATGCACACATTCACTATATTACACTATAAATGTATTGTACATGAAATGGGTGGAGGTGGATTCGAACCACCGAAGCATAAAGCAGCAGATTTACAGTCTGTCCCCTTTGGCCACTCGGGAATCCACCCATAAAGCCGATGATCGGACTCGAACCGATAACCTGCTGATTACAAATCAGCTGCTCTGCCAATTGAGCCACATCGGCATATATATCATATATGCGTATTATTTTTTTAAATGGGACCTATAGGGCTCGAACCTATGACCCTCTGCTTGTAAGGCAGATG
>CARTDA010000023.1:0-61134 GCA_949066965.1 uncultured Lachnospiraceae bacterium | reverse complement strand
AAACGTAGTAAAAGTCAGTAAAATCAAGTGTTTTAAACCTAATCAGCAGACACTAGTTAGTTTTATCAGTTTTTTAAAGTTTGACAGAGGATCTATAATCATAAAAGAGGATACGTATCTGTCAGACGCTCACGGATGTGTATATTAAAATGCGTATTTAAGAGACAGCAAGATGTTTACATTATGGGATCGGGCATTGACATGATATATATCGCAGTATATACTATAATATAGGGAGGTGCTTAAGGATGATGACAGCAAAAGTATTTGAAAATGGCAGAAGCCAAGCAGTTAGACTGCCAAAAGAATATCGGTTTAATGATGAGGAAGTGGCTATAAACAAAATTGGGGATATTGTCATATTAATGCCAAAAGATAACAAATGGTCTGGATTTTTAAACAGCCTGAATCTTTTTTCAGAAGATTTCATGAATGACGGGCGCGATAAGTCTGTGAACCAGGAGCGTGAGACTCTATGAAATATATGTTAGATACTAACATCTGCATTTATGCTATTAAGCATAAACCAGATACTGTGATTAGAAATTTTCTTTCGCATGATCCAGAAGAACTGTGCATTTCAGCAATTACCTATGCAGAATTGATGCATGGTGTCGAGAAGAGCATGGCAGCAGAAAGAAATCGTATTGCAGTGTCTCTGTTCCTCTCCCCGATCACAATTTTGCAATTTGACGAACGGGCTGCCGAAGAGTATGGGAGAATCAAGGCAGAACTTGAAAAGAAAGGAATACTGATTGGTTCGATGGACACGTTGATAGCGGGGCACGCCAAGTCAAGAGGGCTTATTATCGTGACCAACAATACGGGACAATTTAGCTGTTTTGCTGGTTTGACAGTAGAAGATTGGTCGCAAGAGCAAAGATAACCTGTTTAAGCCTGATAATTTTGCATGGCAAATCCTGACCCAATAATGATGGATAATTACGACTTCTCTGATAATGAGGAGCTGTGGAAGGAGGCAAATACCATGAGCGGACTCGGACAGAGCGTACTTGAAGAAGGAATAGAACAAGGAATCGAACAGGGAATAGAACATGGGATCAGCAAGTTTATAGAATTGTGCCAGGAGTTTGGGATTCCAAGGGAAGAGACACTGCAAAAGGTAATTAGTAAGTTTTCCGTTCCTGAGGAAGTGGCGCGGCGGAGCTTGGACATATACTGGGAATAGTATAATGTACCCTCCAAGACGGACATGACAAACTAAAGGGATTGCCTGAAATAACTGATGGAATCCCAGACTGCTTATGAAATAATAGGCTAATGTGAAATCAATAAAAAACAAACAAATATTCGATGAAGTATTGACAAACTGATTTTTATCGTTTACTATCTATAATACAAACATATGTATGTTTGGAATTATTATTAAGGAGTAAACATGGTCGGAAGAAAAAGTGATAAAATAGACGGAAGCATGGAAGCGCTGAATTCCTTTCAGATAACCGCAGCTACAGCAGGAATGGATAAAGCAAGCAAAGCTGTCCTGCATAATATTGAAGTGATTGCAACAATCTTAAAAAATGCAGTGCCGGAATACAGGGATTATTCGAAAAAGGAAATCATGGAGTTCATCGACCGGGATTCCTTCCGTGATGACATGGAGGTATCACCGGGAAGGACAAATACCGAGTTTAAGGGTGACAGTACGGAGTATATTGCACTGGGTGAGAAGACAGCAAATTTTGATTATGTGTTCAGCGCAAGGAATCCGAGGCTGTCAGAGGGAAAGGTCGCGATAAAGCTGCATTTTGACCTTGAGCCACAGCGGGATTACCGTCCGGGTTACCCGATAGAGAAAAGGGCATACTATTACCTTGCGAGAATGCTGTCCTCACAGTTTTCAGTGGATACGGAGGATACGGACTACGGATTCCTTGAAAAGTGCTGTGGTATCTGGATCTGCCGGGACAGAGTACCCCAAAATGAAAGGTATACGATATCCTTATATGAAATAGCAAATACACACAACATAGGAAGATGCGTCCCCATTCGGGATAATTATGATCTTATGACATTAGTGGTTATCAGGCTGGGAGAAAAGGTGTATAATGGAGATGAAGAAGACGAGGGATATGAGCTTTTCGATTTCCTCAACCTGATAATGTATCCCCATAATAAGGACTTTATAAGAAACATGTCAAAGTATATCGACTTCTCTGATAATGAGGAGCTGTGGAAGGAGGCAAATACCATGAGCGGACTCGGACAGAGCATACTTGAAGAAGGAATAGAACAGGGAATAGAACAGGGAATAGAACAGGGAATAGAACAGGGAATAGAACAGGGAATCAGCAAGTTTATAGAATTGTGTCAGGAGTTTGGAGTTTCTAAAGAAGAGACGCTTCGAAAGGTAATAAATAAGTTTTCCGTTCCTGAAGAAGTGGCGCTGCAGAGCCTGGACAAATATTGGGAATAGGTATTTGTTTACCACTATTTCAGACGCTCTGGAAAGTCCCACGTTGTGGGCATGATGCCTTGGCAGCGACTCAGAAGAGCTGCTTTCGGATACAGAGATTGTATTTTGATAAGTTAAGGAGAATAATGGGAAAAATACTACAATATTTAATAAGTATATTGATTATAACAATAATCATATATAAGATAAAAAAAGATAATTTTCGAAATTTGAAATCGTTAGAGCCACGGTTATTTTTGACAGCGGTTATTTGTTGTGCTTATTATGTGACAAAGGCGTTCTATCTGATTCCGATAGCGTTGTTGATCCTTGCGGAAGGTGGTATTAAAGGAGAGCCTGTTCGGTGTTGGCTGCAAAAGCATAGTAAGCTGGTTGACATTGCGTTTCTTACATCTTTGTTTGCGCATATTTTTTACTTGCAATTATGTACGACGCTTTTTTATGTGTCAATAAGACCAGGCATAATACACACCATATTTGCCGGTGCATGCATATTTGGAGGATGCAGGATTCTGATTGGCTGGAATCAGACATTTTCGAGAAGACAGGCGTATTTGACACTGGTTTTGACAATACCAATGGTTCTGTGCTGGCAGCATTATCAGTATGAATTCTTTATATATCTGGCTATTTTCCTTTTGGGCTCACTGGGCTTGGATTATCATAAAGTCCTGAAAGGGTACATCATAGTGACAAGTCTATTTTTGGTAATTACTTTTATTGCAGCGTGTAGTGGTGAGATTACCAATCTGGTATATATTGCATCACGTTCGGATGGAACGAAAAATATACGTTCAGCCATGGGAATCTGTTATCCGACAGATTGTGCGGCATATATTTTTTATTTGATATTAGCGCTTTGGATTGAATACGGACAAAGATATAAATGGCTGATTACGGGATTGGCAACTGTGTTTGTAATATTTGTCCACAAGATTAATAATGCACAAAATTCTACGATTTTTTTAATATTATTAATAGTTATATCTGTAATGGTGATTCTTTATGAGCGTTTTGCCTGCAATAAAGCCAAAGTATGCCGACTGGTGAATGTATTATTATATTTGTCGGCGGCTGCGTTTCCGGTCTGCGGATTATTGATGTACAGGCTGACAATGCATTATGGGACAATTGTAGATGTAAATGATATGGCACAGCTGAATTCCATGTTTCATAGTCGATTGGATATTGGCCATCAGGCGATTACAAACTATGGAATCCATTGGTTTGGCAATTATTATAATCAAATAGGAGCCGGATTCAGCCAGACGATGCCAGAAGGGTATAATTTTATTGACAGCGCCTACATCCTGTTGCTGGTTCGATATGGAATACTGGTGTCGGCCGCCTTTGTGATTGGATTTGTGGTGTCATCGATACGGGGTACAAAGACAGGAAATATCAGAATGACCTTGGCAGTGATGCTGATTGCCGGACATTCGGTACTGGAACATCATGCTCCCGAATTGAATTACAATATCTTTTTATTGCTTCCGGTGTTGGGAATTGCCAGGAGTGAGAATCGGGAAGAATCAATATTAGACCGAATCAAAGGCATGCTGCACCAAAATAAGATCCTGCAGATTTGGACAGGAACAGTTGCTGTAGCTGCCCTGTTTTTGGTTTGCAGACTGAACTATGTAGTTTCATTGGTCAGAACGGTTGTAACATTAACAGCCAGCGGTGCAGATGAGAAAGGAAGAAAGCTATTCATCTGGATACTTCTGGCTGTTATTGGTATGGTTGTGGGTATATTTTATGCATGGTATCAATTGGGCGCACATAAATCTCACGGTAAATCGATATTAAAACGGTTAATGCAGCCAAAAAGAGTATTAATCGGAATGATAAGTATTGGCATTATTGGATTGTCAGCAATGATAATATTTGTACATAATGAATTATCACTAGGAATGTTAAAATATGCCAATGTGATAGCAGAAGAGCAGAATGTATTATCCTGGATTAATCAGACTGATAATCCAAGGCTATATGTAGATGATGTACCGGTATTGTATCACAAGGCTAATGCAAACAATACATATTCTGTATATAGTCTGGAAGATTTGGCGAGAAAGACAGACAGTACAATTCTTACCAATAAGGACAATCATGCGAGAATATTGCTCGACAGAGGCTTTTTGTTTGCAGAGATCTCAGACGAACATGCAATTTATACCACAGACCGGGAAGTGATTGACTTATTGAGGGAAAAGGGATATCATTTTACAAGCTACTATTCTGTTCAAAAGGAAGTGGATTTGGACTATATGGCGGAATGTAATGGTCTGGAACAGGGAGAGAGTGGAGAGGTAATACTTACAAGTGAGCATAGTGCGATGCCGATGGGACCATATGCGTACTTGTGGGGCGGAATTTACAAGGTGACCTATCATCTGCGGATACCGCCGGAGACAAAGAGAAGCGAAGAAATACTTTGTACACTGGTGCCTTGTGCGGACTACGGCAATAATATCAGAAAAGAGCAGAAAGTATACCTGGATGAATTTGCTGAGGATGGAAGTCTGATTGTTGATGTGGTTTTTTCTGTCGGAAATGTGAATGGAGTAGAGTTCAAGGCATTTCTAAATGCAGACTTGCAGGTAGATTTGGCAATCGAAAAAATTACTTACCAGCAGACGGTATCATATGACACAATCTACTATTATGATGAGAAGGGACAGAATAACCGCACCGAACGATATGATGAAGAAGGAAACCGCATTTTGCAGGATGGCTATTGGGCAGTCGAATATGAGTACAATAAGGCAGGACAAAATACGGTACGAAAATATTATGACGAAAATAATGCTCCTGTAAAGATAGCTGACGGTTATGCAGAGATACATATGGAATATAATGCTGCCAACAAACTGGTGCGTGAATCGTATTATGATGAATCCGGGCAGTCAATATGCTCCGTCAAAGGCTATGCGACGGAAGAACGGGAATATGACCAATACGGAAATGCTTATGAATATCGTTACTATGGCGAAGACGGCAATCTGATTCTGAGACCGGAAGGATACGCAATCGCAAAGTATGAGTATGATGACAAGAACAGATGCATTGCAGAGCATTATTATGGTACGGATGAAGCGCCTGTCTTGAAGAATAACAGTTTTGCATCCATAACATTTGTATTGGATGAGACAGGAAACCATCTGGAAGAAAGAACCTTTGGCATCAATGGAGAGCCTGTGATCTGCCAGTCCGGATACGCGGAAATCCACAGACAATTCAATGAAAATCAAAAGGAGATCCGACAGGAATACTATGATGTGAGCGGTAAGCTGATGATGCGAAACGGTGAATGTGCAATCACTGAATTTGAATACGATGAGGCAGGTAATGTCTCAGCAAAGAGATACTATGGAGTGGCGGCAGAGCCGATTATGTATCATGATGAGTTCTGGCAGGTAAGAAGTACCTATAATGAGAACAGAAAAATTATTCATGAGGAGTATTATGGGGTGAACGGAGAGCCTGTATTGCGGGCACAAGGCTACGCCTCTTATGATGCGGAGTATGACCGGAATGGAAATGCGACAGTATACAGATATTATGATACAGCAGGTAATCCGATCGTTAACGTTTGGGGATATGCAGAGGTTCAATATAGTTATAATGAGAAAAATCAGAATATCTATGAAACCTATTATGACGTTGATGGTGCGAGAAAGGATATTGGCGGAGGCCGTTATGCGACAGGAAGAGAGTATGATGAAAATGGAAATGTGATCAGTATTCGATATTTTGGCGCAGAGGATGAGCCTGTTATGCATAATGCTGGCTACCATGAGGTACGGTACACGTATAATGACAGGAAACAGGTCATTCGTGAGGAATTCTATGATGCAGACAGAATACCAGTATTGAATTCCCAGGGATTCTTTGCAGATGAGCGTGAATATGATGAGGATGGAAATCAAAGCAGTATAAGATATTACGATTTGCAGCGAAATGAGATATATATAGAATGACAAGCGGGAATACTTGTGATATAATACTGTTCATGCCAAAATAGCAACAGATGATACATGGAGTTAATGGGAGGAGTAGTTATGAGTCAGGCTCAAAAAGTACATTATGACAGGAACGATGAAGAAATAGATTTACGTGACATTTTTTGGAGAATCATGCTTTGTTGGCGGGCGATTATAGCGTGGGCAGTCGTTTTCGCGGTTGTGTTTGGAGGACTCGGGTATTTAAGAAGTGTAAATAAATACCAGTCTGTACTAAAGACAAGGGAGAAAAAGTACTCATATGAAGGCAAGGATATATCGCTTTTGGAGGCATCTGAAGAGCTCACGGGCATACAGATACGGGAAGCACAGAATATTGTAGAATTGTATCGACAGCTGGAGGAGCAGAAGGAATATCAGAAGCATGATATTTACACAGAGCTGGACGGATATGCGCTAAAGAACCTGTATATGCAGTTTTACATACAGGTGTACGATGAGGCGTTATCTGATCAAAAGAGTAGCGCATCCGATATAAACTATCAGAGGCAGATGCTTGCACAGGATCTGATTTCTGCATATATCACTACTTTATCCGGTGATGATAATCTGACAGCATTAATAGAGGCATCAGGTATTTCGATTGACCGGCAGCAGATGTCACGCCTATTTAGTCTGTACAATGAAGGAAAAGGAAATACCATAGCGTTTTCCATGAAGCTTACGGACGATATGGATGTGGATGCGATACAGGATACCGTAGAACGGTTACTGCAGGAAAAATATGATGAATTAGACCGGACTATTCCACATGGCTTTTCCCTGATCAATCAGAATATACAGACAACTTATGACCAGTCGGTGATTGACACACAGAATAGTATGACACAGAATATTTATGACAAGGAGGCCGACATTGCAAAGCAGAGAGAAAAATTGACAGATGAACAGGAAGCATATCTGTTTGCATTGCTTGCTATTGACGGAAATAAAGCGGTTGCTGACCGTGCAATCGATGAGACCGGCTTTGAATTAAAGGAACCGCATATCAGCCTTAAATTTATTGTGCTGGGTTTTATTTTGGGCGCAATGATTCCGTGTGGCATAGCAGTTTTAAAGGTGGTATTTGCAGCGCGGTTATTATCGCCAGGCAAGCTCTCGGAGCTTTACAATCTGGAGGTATTAAGTGTTATTACACTGACATTGCCTAAAAAGAGGATTTTTAATGGTATTGATAATTTTCTGATTGGCAAACGGGACAGGCATAAGAAAAAACGTTCTCTTGAAGCTCAGATTCAATCCGGAATTGTTGGCATTGTCTTAAAGTGTGAACAGAATAATGTCGATCATATCGCTCTGACAGGGACAAATATGGAGGCTTATGATGCAGAAATATTAAAGAAGCTGTCGGAAGGAGTGGAAAACCGGGGAATATCTGTTGAACTTTTGAGTGATATATATTATAATGTGGAAAACCTTACAGAGTGTGCTAAAATCGGTAATGTGTTTTTGATCGAGAGCGTAAACCAGTCAATATATGAAGAAATTGAAAATGAATTAAATAAGGCACTGGAATTTCAAATCAATGTTTTGGGTGCCGTTGTGCTGGAATAATGTAACAGGAAGCCGAAGGCTGAACTGCAACGGAATAATTACTTTTTGATAAATGACATGCAGAAGCGGCCAGGGAGTAACTGCAGGCATAAGCAAAGAAATAAAACGTGAAGGGTAGATGTCGTATGGATAGAGAAATAATTTCGTTCATTGTACCGGCGTATAATGCTGAGGTTACCTTACACAGAACAATCCAAAGCATATTGAACCAGACAAGTGACAGCTACAGGATCATTATCATAAACGACGGTTCAACTGACAAGACAGAAGAAATCGGTAAAGCTTACAGCCAGAAATATCCGGGCAGAATTACATACGTATATCAGCCCAACAGAGGCCTTGGCGGTGCGAGAAATCATGGTATCGAGCTTGCCGATACCGAGTATATATCGTTTCTTGACAGTGATGACTGGCTCATGCCGCACTACGTCGAGCATATTGCCGCACAGCTGGAGAAGAATCCAGGACAAAAGCCTGAAATCATCATGACGCTGCCACAGATTTATGACGAGAACAGCAAACTGATTGCTGACTGGTACGATCAGCCGTTATTCAGGGAGCTGTTTCCGGAAGATGGCGCTTATATCAACCCACAGGCAGACAGCAGAATTTACAGGACGGATGTCAACCAGTGCCGCAAGATTCTTCGAATGGATTTTGTGAAGAAAGTACATTTTCGTTTTAGGGAAAAAGTAAAATGGGAGGATGTATTCCCTCATTTTTATCTGTTGTCCAATTGTCAAATCTGCATGGGCATTGGAAGTGTGGGATTTTATTATCGAAAAGGAAATTCGAACCAGATTACGGCATCACGGGGTAAAGACAGGATGGATTTACTGCACGTATATGATGACCTGCTGACATACCTGAAGGAAACAGAGCAGGGTAAAGCTCATGAGGCCGTCATGCGATACCCTGTCATGAGGATTATGGTAAGCTTTGCGAACGAAGGAATACGGATGGCGGATTTGGATACGCGAAAGGAGCTTGTGAAGGCGCTGTACCGCTTTTTTAAAAATGTTCCTGAAGCGTATGACAAAGTACTATTCCGAGAAGGCAAAAAATATTGTGGGAAGTCTGAAATCCGGCAATACCGCATTTTTTTAACGGTAATTAGGAACAGAGCACTGCTTCCTCTGTTTTATGATTATATTTATCGGGATGCAAGTGAGCAGCTGGTAAAAAAAGTATTTAGAAAGTTAAAACACAATGAAACAGCTTGAAAACTATTTGTCAAGAATTGATCAAAATACAGTAAATACGTTACTTCTTTTGACCAGAAGTCAAAAGTTTCAAAGGTTATCGGAATCGCTACGGCCGAAAAAGATATACTACAATCTTTCAGAGCTTGCAGGATTGGAGAAGCCGATTGATATGATTCTGTTCGACTGCTCCTGCGGGATGATGGATCAGCTTGCAAAACTGCATAAAAAGTACATGGTGGGGCGTATGAATGCAGGAGAAGATTATTTCTCGCTGTGGGAAAAGAACCGACAAAGTACGGAGCACATTTATATTGAACAATTGAAGAATAATACTGACGAAAGCGAGATATTTGAATGGAACAAAACGGACAGCAATGTAGAACTATCCGTGATCCTTCCGGTATACAATGTGTCAAAATATCTGCCACAGTGCATTGAAAACCTGACAAAATGGAAGGCAGCATATATTGAGTATCTGTTTGTTGATGATGGGTCTACGGATGAATCGGCGGCAATTATACAGGATTATGCGGCAAAAGATATACGTATCCGCCTGATCCGGAAACAGAACGGCGGATGTGCATCAGCGAGAAACAAGGGAATCGAGTGTGCAAAAGGACAATATATCTGCTTTGTGGACTCTGATGATTATGTACATGAGACTATGCTTTGGAAGCTCCTCAAACGTGCGATGCTCGGAAATTATGATCTGACATATTGCGGATATTGTGCGTATTATGAGGAAACAGGAGAGTCGGAACCGGTACTGGATGATTGCCTGGCAGGAACATACCTGACAGGTGAGTATGACACCGATAGGATAAGACTGCTTGCTGTGAAGGCGAAGGTCGCTATTTGGCGATGCCTATATAAAAAATCAGTGCTGGATGAACATCAGATCCGTTTTCATGAAGACTTGAAACGATTTGACGACCTGCCATTTCGGGTTGAGTACACGTTCGTATCAAAAAGTGCGATATGCATACCCGAATATCTTTATTATTATAGATTAGGCAGAAAAGGACAGGATACCGAGTGCACAGACGAGCGGTTGTATGTGCATTTTGATATATTTAATCATCTCGATCAATATGTGGCAAAGTTCAAAGACCGTAAAATGCGGGATCTTTTGCAGGCAGTAAAGATACAGACACATGTCTATGGTATTCAGACAATAGATAAGAAATATAAAAGGACATATGCCCAAAAAGCAAAATATCAGCTGAAAGCCCATGCGGGATATTGGAGAAATATCTGCCTGATCTTTATGTATGCAGGCACAGGGAATTTGGGCAGGTTCAACAAAATGTGGTTTGGAAAGAGATAGAAGGTTAATTAGGTGATAAAGACATGGAAGCATTCAAAAGTATTTTATATTTAGTGAGTATTTTGGTTACAACATGTACTATTTTTTTGACAAAGAAAAGAAGCGAAAAATTGAACGGAGTTAGTTATTATTTCATTTCAATCCTGATTTTCTTATGCTACCAGGTTTTTGTGAGGATAACCGTCAATAAAGTAGGCATTTCAGGTTCGATTGTTACAATGACAATCATGAATTATGCATTGAGCTTTTGCTGCATATATTGGATAACCAAAAAGGGAATACAGAAATACTATATAGAAGTTTTTGACATTATTTTAATGTTTGTTATAGCAGGTATTGCGATTTATTTAGGCGGAAGACAGTTTGGATGGCACTTTGACTATTTTAACTATCAGTCATCCACGGACTGTTCGAGACATTTAATGTATGCCAGAACAGTTGCAAAAGATCCTTATGTGACAGGAACCAGCATGCCATTTATGGCAATTAATACCGGACTTTTTCTGGAAGCTATGTACACGTTTATTATACCGTACGAGGATGTACGGATATTTATTGTAACAGATATCATCATGATATTTTTCCATGGTAATGTATTCTTTGCACTGATACGCAATAAGCTGGATAAAAAGAAACTTCTTCTTACAATAGGCGGTGCAGCATCAGTATTTTATATGATGGGATATCCACTAAATAATATGGTGTTTGGGACATCATATCTGGGTGCAGGTATGCTGGTTTCGATATTTGTCTTTATCCTGATTGACAGATATGAGAATAAGGAAATAGGAACGAAGTTTTTCTTGGTGTCTATTGTGCTGGCTTTACTGGGGGTATTGAAATCTTATCAACTGTTTTTCCCGATTGTTCTGGTAGGTGTATTGGTATATTATATAAATAAAAATATCATTTCACGCAATGCAATATTACAAAAATACACAGCATGGATTTTGTCAGGGTTGTTTTTGGGATGCGCTTTGGTAATAGGCCTGTATTTTAAATTTTTACCGTTTGGCAGATCAAAGGTTGGATCATTAGGCGCCGCGGGATATATGTATTGCAGCTTATTTGGGGATTTTATTTTTCTATTACCAATACTTGTATATAGAATATATCGCTGTTATAAGACGAAAGCCTGGACATTTGATTTTATCATGGGAATGTTTATGATTTCGTATGTTATGGCATTCTTATATGCATGTTATTTAGGACAAGTATCACCATACTATTACTACAAGAATTACTATCTGTTTTGGGCAGTTGCATTTTATATGGTAATGCAGACAGTTTCCGCAATAGAAAAGGAAAGACTTGATGGAATCACGGTTTATTTTTTGTCAATCTTAGCTTTGTGGGTGTTCACATTCGGTGGAATCGAATCTGTGATAGAGGAAAAAAGTGATGTCAATGGGCAGCAGATCAACTATGAACTGCACGGCAGATCGCTGTTTAGGCTATATAGCTGGAATTACGATTTTGGGAGAAAAGAAGCGGTTCCGATTCCAATGAGCGATGATATTATTGAATTATATCATAAGGTAGCGGACATCAGTATTAGTGAGGGAGAGCAGATACAGTGTCTGAATTGTATTTTATTCGGTTACTTTGAATATTATGCATTAGCATATCAGGATGAATTACTGGGATATGAAGAGAAGCAGTATGGTTCACAGTACATGCTGGATAAAGTCTTAAATGACGGAGACAAATACACCTGCGTAATTTATGAAACATGCAAAGAGATCGAACCTGAAACGCAAGGGTATTTAGATACATATGAAAAAATATATGAGAATGCAGCAGGATGCATTTATAAGATTCATTGAGGAGATTATGATAATGAGAAGAAAGATACAAAGTATTTTATTGCCAAATGATGAGAAATTTGAATGGAAGTGGAATTTGTTTTATAAGGGTGACAGAAGTTATTTAGATAGAAAAAATAAAACGCTAAATATCGGACTGTTTCAGAGAGTTGATTTTGTCACATATTTGAATGGTTGTTCCATCAAAAAATGGGAACAGTATACATGCGTAGAGGATATATCATTACAGTTGGATATGGAAGGCGATTTTATTATTGTATTAACAGGATGCCATATGGACACGGACATTCCGTATCAGAAGGAAATATCTCAACATGAATTTCATCTGAAAGAACGACAGACCATAGAAATACCTTATCCCGAAAATGATGAAACAATCATAGGATTTGAAATTGTTTCCCTGGATAAAACCATATTTTATGGTGGGGCGTATATTGCAGAATGCGAGGAAGGCAAGCAAAGAGAAGTTGTGCTGTCGATTGCCACTACAACCTGCAAAAAAGAGGAATTTATCAAAAAAAACATTGCGCTGCTTCAGTCAGAATTATTTGAAAATGGCGAAGAAGAAATTAAAGAGCATATCTTTGTACATGTAGTAGATAATGGCAGAACGCTCGATCCTGCCGAATTGGAAAGTGACAATGTGAAAGTGCATCCAAATTTAAATACAGGAGGTTCTGGAGGATTTGCAAGAGGAATGATAGAATCAATGCATCAGACACCAGCGGTCACGAACGTATTGTTAATGGATGATGATGTGATAATATTACCTGAGAGTATTCGAAAAACTTATATATTGTTGACATTATTAAAACCGGAGTATTATGAGCATTTTATTAGCGGCGCAATGCTTTTATATGAGGAAATGAACGTTCAACATGAGGATATAGGGCATGTATATGGTAAGGGTGATCTCAAAGCCATAAAACCAAGACTGTATCATGAACACTTGTGGGATATCTTAAAGAATGAAGAAGAATACACAGGAATGAAAAATACATATGCAGGGTGGTGGTACTGCTGCATACCGGTCACACAGATCAAAAAGAACGGATTGCCGCTGCCGGTGTTCATCAGAGCTGATGACATAGAATATTCTTTGCGCAGCAAGGCACAGATCATTACAATGAACGGTATATGCATATGGCATATGGGATTTACAAATAAAATTAATGCATCTTTTGACCTGTATCAAAAAATACGAAATTATATGATTGCCCAGAGTACAACCAGTGTATTAACGAATATGGATATATATGGTATGTGGACCGATGCATTTTGGCGTGAGGTTTATCGATTTAATTACAATGCTGCAGAATTACTGCTGAGAGCACTGGAAGATTATATGAAGGGACCGGCATTTATTGAGCAGAACCTGGGTGAGGCAATCGTAATTGAAAATAATAAAAAAAATGAGAAAATGCTTCCGATAGCAGAATGTTGTGATTATGAGATTAATTTAAACGAAGTGTTCAACGATTGGAAACGCAAATTTATCGAAAAGTGCTTATATCATTTAACTGCAAATGGACACCGATTTTGGCCTGAAAAATTACTGAAAAGAAAACCCGGAATAATACCGTTTGCCTATGTTGTTGTCATTCAAAAACAGACATTAAGGAAAACTCTTATTTCTGTGAATCCATATACGAAAACAGCAGCGATAAGAACAATTAATAAAAAAAGATATCATGAACTTGTAAAACGATACAGAAAGGATGTAAGAATGTATAAGGCGCAAAAAGAAAAAATTGCAAATGAATATAAGACGAGAAGAGAATATATTACATCAGAAGAGTTCTGGAGAAAATATCTTGAAATATAATAAACGAATCTTGTGTCCAACCTGATTGATGGCATAGCAGTACGTCTGAAATTATTCTGTAAATGCTGAAAAGAATGGGACTTTGTATGAGGGGAAAAAGGGAGGTGCCATCATGATGAAGACAGTGGCGATAGGACTACAGAGTTTTGAGGATATTCGGACTAGAAATATCTTTTATGTGGATAAGACGAATTTCATCAGGGAATGGTGGGAGAGTGAGGACGCGGTGACGCTCATTACCCGCCCGCGCCGTTTTGGCAAGACGCTGAACATGAGCATGATGGAATGTTTTTTCTCAAACCGCTATGCAGACCGCGGTGACCTCTTTGAGGGGCTGTCCATCTGGGAGGATGAAAAGTATAGAAAACTGCAGGGAACATATCCGGTGATTTTCATGAGTTTCGCGTCGATAAAAACAGGGAACGCAGAAAGCATGAAGATTGTGGTAAAGCAGATTATTTCAAATATATATGACCGATTCAGGGATATCATGAAATCGGAGCAGTTCAGCGACAGTGACAGAGCTTTTTTTGACTCAGTTAATATGAATATGCCTGATGAAATATTATACACTTCAATAAACCAGCTTTGTATCTATCTGGAAAAATACTATGGAAAAAAGGCAGTCGTGCTGCTTGATGAGTATGACACACCGATGCAGGAGGCATGGCTTGCAGGTAATTGGGATGATGCCGCAGCGTTTTTCAGGAGTTTTTTCAATGCTACATTTAAGACAAACCCTAATCTGCAGCGCGCAATCATCACCGGAATCACAAGGATTTCCAAGGAATCTATTTTTTCTGATTTAAATAACCTTAAGATTGTGACGGTTAGCTCAGAGACCTATGCGGAATGCTTTGGATTTACCGAGAGCGAGGTATTTGACGCAATGGATGAGTATGGACTGTCGGACCAGAAACAGGTCGTAAAGCAGTGGTATGATGGTTTTACCTTTGGCAGGCACACCGATATATACAATCCATGGTCGATCATCAATTACCTTGATGAAAGGAAGCTGGGCTGTTATTGGGTAAATACCAGCTCTAACGGTTTTGTGAACCAGCTGATGCGTAAGGGAGATGCTGAGACGAAAATGGTTGTGGAGGACCTGATACGTGGGAAGTCCTTCAGCGCAAAGCTTGACGAACAGATTGTGTTCAGCCAGCTTGATGAAAATAACGAAGCGGTGTGGAGCCTGCTGCTGGCAAGCGGGTATCTTAAGATAATGAATATCGAAGTCATTGATACGGAGGCAGACTGGACATACTTGTATACACTAAGCTGTACCAATAAGGAAACCAGGATCATGTTCTCACGCATGGTATCGGGATGGTTTAATACAGGCGACAGGTCATATAATTACTTCATCAAGGCGCTGCTTGCCAATGATGTTGAGAGCATGAACGAGTTTATGAATAATGTAGCATTAAGAGTATTCAGCTGCTTTGACAGCGGAAATGGGTACTTAAAGTCGGAGCCTGAGCGCTTTTACCATGGTTTCGTATTGGGGCTGATGGTCGACTTGTCGGAAAGGTATGTGCTGACCTCCAACCGCGAAAGCGGATTTGGCAGATATGACATCATGCTGGAGCCAAAGAATAAAGAGGACAATGCCTATATCATTGAGTTCAAGGTGCATAAACCGGCAAAGGAGAAGACACTTGAGGATACCGTAGCCGCCGCATTGGCACAGATTGAGGAGAAAAAGTATGACACACTCCTTATTGACAAAGGGGTGCCTGTGGATAAGATATATAAATATGGATTTGCATTTGAGGGCAAATGCGTGCAGATCGGGTGAGACAATCGCAAATTAAAAAACTTGAGAAGCAGTACTTGGTTAATTCAGGAACATTATATATTTTTGTCGCATTTTGCAGAGATAAGTGATATAATACGCTTGTGTGCAGAACAGGTAGGATTTTGTAACAGATGTTTCCTGCCATGTTTTGATACAGGTGTATTTTTATGAGGCTAGATGGCATTGCATCATGCAATACCAATAGGGAGAAGTGGACAACGGATGAAAATATTAGTTATTATTCCAGCATACAATGAGGCGGAGAATATTGAAAATCTGATAAATAATATTAATGAATTATGTCCTTATGTAGATTATTTAGTGGTGAATGACTGCTCCGAAGATGATACAGAAGAAATATTACATAGGATTGGCGCAAGCTACATGAGCAATCCGGTAAATTTGGGAATTGGCGGTACTGTTCAGGGAGGATATGTCTATGCAAATAAAATGGGATATGACATTGCAATACAAGTAGATGGCGATGGGCAGCATGACATATCGTATCTAAAAAATCTGATTGAGCCAATAGAAAATGAGGAAGCGGATATTGTCATTGGCTCTCGTTTTATTGAAAAACAAGGCTTCCAGTCTTCAGCAGGCAGACGTTTTGGGATTAGCTTTTTGAGCGAACTGATTAAGGTATGTACAGGAATAAAAGTTAAGGATGTGACGAGCGGATTTCGTGCAGTAAATCGCGAATTTATTAAGATATATGCAAATGACTACCCACAAGACTATCCGGAACCAGAGGCGATTGTCGCGGGAGTTATGTATGGCGGTAGAATTAAAGAAATACCGGTTAAAATGCGAGAAAGAGCTGGTGGAACTAGTTCGATTAATTTATGGAAATCGGTTTATTACATGATAAAGGTTAGTTTGGCGATTATAATTCGCCGAATTAGCTTTGGGATAAGGAGATAGAGAATGTTGCCAGTAGTGTTGAGAACAACTTTGATAATTGGTATGTTTTGTTATTTTATACTATTATTGGTTTTTTTGAAAAAAAAGGCGCTATTACTCAAATATGCGCTTTTATGGATTGTTGCCGGAGTCTTTCTGGTACTTATGGTTATTTTTCCTGATTTACTCACATGGATTAAGGAAATATTTGGAATGGTAAGCAATATGAATGCCCTGTTTGTGATGGTATTGGGATTTGTCGTTATGATATTAATGGCTTTAACTTCAATTGCATCACGTCAGGCAGTGCGGATTAGGACGCTTGTTCAAACGAATGCGATTCTGGAGAAAAGAGTCCGGGATTTGGAGAAGACGAAAAGCAGTAATAATGCAAACGACATGGAGATATATTGAGATGAATAAATATAAACCATCAGATTTTGAGTTTGTTATATGTGCATATAAAGAAAGTCCCTTTCTGGAAGAATGTATATGTTCGCTGAAAAATCAAAAAGTGCAGGCTAAAATTGCTTTGGTGACATCAACGCCTAATGTATATATTGAAACTTTGGTTAGAAAGTATCAATTAGAGTATCATATAAATACTGGGAAAAGCGGTATAGCGGAAGATTGGAATTTTGGTCTATCTATTGCTGATAAGAAGATTGTAACAATTGCCCATCAAGATGATATTTACGAATCAGATTATGTAAAAGAAGTATTAAACAATATCAACAAACAGGACAAAACACTGATTGCATTTACTGATTATGGAGAGCTAAGAAATGGAAAACGTATAATAAGGAATCGGCTTTTAAATACAAAGCGATTAATGCTGCAGCCGCTTAGAAATAGATTTTTGCAAAGAGTACGTTTTGTAAGGCGTCGGATACTGTCGTTTGGCTCTCCGATATGTTGTCCATCAGTCACATTTCTTAAAAAGAATCTTCCGAAAACGATTTTCCACTCAGGATATCGTGGCGCTGTTGACTGGCAGGCATGGGAAATGATTTCCAGGATGAAAGGTTCATTTGTGTATTGTGATAATATTTTAATGTATCACCGCATACATGAAGAATCTGAAACAACTGCTATTATAGCTGATAATAACAGGACAAAAGAGGATTATGAAATGTTTTGCAGATTTTGGCCGAAATGGATTGCAAAAATAATAGAGCATTTTTACAAGCAGGGCGAAAAATCGAATGAGATATAAATAGCATTAAGAAGGTTGGTGAAAAAGTGGATGAGTCAAATTTGGTCACAATAATCGTGCCTGTTTATAATGTTGAAAAGTACATAGGCAGATGTCTGGATTCAATATTATTACAGGACTATACCAATATTGAAATTCTGTGTATCGATGACTGCTCACCGGATAGTTCTGCTTCAATTATACATGATTATGAAAAAAAATATGAGAATGTGTACTATTACACTTATGAAAAAAATGGTGGATTGGGATATGCGAGAGATTATGGTATTTCCAAGGCAAAAGGAGAGTATATATTATTTATAGATAGTGATGATTATATAAATACAGACTATGTAAGTACCTATATAAAGGCAGCAACGGCGGATGATATTGATATTGTAATGGGGAGTTATAATCGTGATAGAGATGGAAAAATTACGCCAATAAGAATTAGTGATTCGAAGAATACCCCTTGGATCTATCCATCTGCTTGTATAAGAATGTATCGTAGAAGTTTTTTGGCTGATAATAATTTGGATTTTCATGGAATCAGAACATATGAGGACGGTTTTTTTAATGAAAGATGCATGATGAAAAATCCAAAAGTTAAAATTATTAATTATACAGGGTACAATTATGTATTGAATCCTAATTCCATAACAAAGAAGTCAGGTAATACATTGAAAAAGTATGAAGGATATGTAAAAAATTACTTTGACTTGTGGGAAGAAGTAAAAAATATTCCGTATAAGTCAGATGTGTATAATATTATTGAGTATTTATATGTACAGGGAATAACAATTAATATGCTGTATAATTTAAGACATGCAGGGATGTCTAACATTAATAAGTTTTATTCTTTACGTAAGAGCATTTTAACAGCATGCTTTCCGCATTATAAAAAGAATAAATGGATTGGCTTAAATAGACTTTCAGAAGAAATGGTTAAAAACAGATTTGTATTATGGATATATATTATTTCTGAAAAATTGCATTTTGACAAAGTACTATTGTTTTTGATTGCATTATAATATTATTTATTTTAGAGGTATTAAGAAAATCATGAGCAAGGTGTCATTGATATTGCCAGTATATAATGGCTCACAAGGAATTGTACGGTGTTTAAATAGTATAATTAGGCAGAGCTATGAGAATTTTGACTTATTGATTATAGACGATGGATCAAATGATGATTCATCAGAAATCATTGAAACATATTTAGATAAGCTGGAGAAAAAAATAAGATGTAAGATTAAGTTTTTAAGACAAGAAAATCAGGGTGTCTCACGAACTAGAAATATTGGAATACAAATGGTTGATGGGGAATGGATAGGATTTATAGATCAAGATGATTACATTTCAAGGGACTATATAAAAAAATATGTTTTATCGATACAAAATAGTGAAAAAAGTGGATACAAGGTAGATGTTTTAGTAGGTGGATATGATAGAGTTGCAGATAATGGTAAAGTGATCAGGCATGAAGTCCTAAAAGGGAAAAATTGGGATAAATATGTTGTCGTGTCTCCTTGGGCGCACTTGTACCGCAGACAGTTTTTGATTGATAATAATATATACTTCTTGGAGACTAAGATAGGAGAGGACGTATTTTTTAATCTTAAGGCATATGCACATACTGACCATATAATTGTATTGAAAAACAACTGTGGATATAAATGGGTATTTAATAGTAGTTCTGTTTCAAATAGTAAGCAAAACCGGGTTACAGAACAAAATGATCCCAGTCTGCTATTAAACGCTATCATTAAAATGTATAGGGAAGATGAAGGAATAAAAACGCCTTATGCAGAACAGGAATATTACATTACAAGATATGTGGTATGGTACTGTATATTTACCTTTAAAGACAGCAAAAGAAAAGAACATAAAAAAAGAGAAAAAGAGTTGTTTTGGCTATTAAAATCTTATTATCCAAAGTATTACAAAAACAAACATTTGTGGAGGAAAATTGAAGGCGAGCCACTCAAGATTTATCTTGCTGTTACCGGATATTTATTGTTACATAGTGTTGGCTTGGTCTGAAATATTAATGGTATTTGATTTCGGAGTGGATTTATGGAAAAAATAACAGCAGTTTTAGTTGTGACATATAATCGTGTTAATTTATTAAAGGAAAATATTGAGGCTTTATTAAACCAAACACGAAACGATTTAGATATTTATATTGTCGATAATGCCAGTAGTGATGGAACAGCAGAACTGGTAGAAAAATATATGGAAAATAACAGCAATATATTTTATTACAACACTGGCAGTAATTTGGGCGGAGCCGGAGGTTTTTCTTATGGGCTGAGAATAATTTACCGGAAAAACTATAGGTATTGCTGGATAATGGATGATGATACGGTTCCTATGGAAAAAGCGTATGAGTCATTGGTAAATAAAGCACAGATTCTGAAGGACGAGTTTTCTTTTTTGTGCAGCTATGTTAAGTGGACAGATGGAAAATTATGCAGGATGAATATTCCGGGGGTAAAAAGAGAATTATTTAGTAAATTTGATCTGCTTGAAAATCATTTGCTATTTGTCAAGACAGCTTCTTTTGTATCATTATTTGTCAATATGGATATTGCAAAGAGGGTAGGTTTGCCAATCAGGGAATTTTTTATTTATGGAGATGATTGTGAGTATACGCTCAGATTGTCAAAAGTAAAAAATGGTTATTGGGATTTTGATAGTGCTGTTGTCCATAAAATGGCAAGGAACGCTAATGTTGATATCGTGACCGAATCAATTGACAGATTGGACAGGCATTACTATAATGTGAGAAATCTAACTTATATAGCAAAGAAATATGGATGGGATGGAATACCAGTATTTTTATTACGCACGTTAGGAGATTTTATTCGTGTCATTTTATTGTCAAAGTCATATAAATTGAAAAGACTGGCGATAATTTGTAAAGGTTTTTTTGCAGGAATTATATTTAATCCAAAGATAGAAAAATAAAAGGGATAAGTGAGACGAAATGGTTATGGCAAAAATAGTAAGTTACATTGAAGCACTAAAAAATATAATTATTAAACCATATGTTTATATTGATTTTAATTATAAGTCGCGCGTGTTAAAGATAAAAAATTATCAAAAGTTTGAAGACAGAGGAATAAAAAATCTTACCTTATTTATGCGAGCATTTGAAGAAGTAAGAACACAAATAAATAAGAATGTCCATATAGTGATTAACTGTGAAGATTTTCCTAAAAAAAACAAATTAGCAATGGCATATTGCAGGAGAAATAAGCAGGATAATGTTATTTTGATTCCGGATTTTGTATTTTTAAATTGGAAAGAGGCTGGAATAAATGACTATGAAGAGTGCTGGAAAACAATGGTCGAAAAATCAAAAGATATGCCGATATATAATACATTATTTTGGATAGGTAATGTAAAGACACATCCGACGAGAGAGACTTTGTGTCAAATAGCAGAGAATGACGAACGTATGGAAATATATGGCATGAACTGGATTAGGAAAGACAATTCAGTAGGAGGAACTGAAAAAGACGCTACGAAATATGTGTCTCTTATTGATCATACACAATATAAATATTTAATAGACATTCAAGGGAGAGGGTATAGTGGCAGAACGAAATTATTGCTTTTCTCAGGGCGGCCATTATTTTTGGTTGACAGAGAATTAAAGGAATACTGGTATGACAAAATTGTGCCATATGAGCATTATATTCCGGTGAAAGAAGACTTGTCAGATTTAGTGGAGCAATTAAACTGGGCAGAACAAAATCCTGAGAAAGTAGCTGAAATAGCCCATAATGCGCAAAAATTTGCATTGGAAAATTTGAAGAGAGATAATGCAATTGCGTATTTAAAAGATGCGATTTTAGAATATGTAAGCAGGATATAGTATGAACAAAAGTGAGACAAAAAAAAATATTAGTAAAAACTACATTTATAATCTATTTTATCAATTGTTATTAATTGTCATTCCTTTAATAACGACACCATATATCTCAAGAGTCATTGGAGCAGAGGGAATAGGGGTATACAGTTATACGCTGTCTATTGTAAGCTATTTTACAATATTTGCGGCATTTGGAACTACTGTATATGCTCAACGTGAGATAGCATACTGTCAGGATGATAAAGAAAAGAGAAGCAAAATTTTTCTTGAAGTATTTTTCTTGCGTTTTATTTTAAGTGTAATTGCATTAATAGTATATTTCTGTGTTATTTTGCATAGCCAGGACATACATGTTTTTTTAATCCAGTCATTATATATTATTGGAATTATTACTGATGTGTCATGGTATTTTCAGGGAATGGAAGAATTTGGCAAGATATTTTTGGCAAACTCAGCAGCTAAAATTTTAAATCTAATTTGTATTTTTTTGTTTGTTAATGATACTGATGATTTAAAAAAATATATATTGCTACTTGCTCTATTTCCGGTTGTTGGTAATATTATGCTTTTATATACAATAAAAGATAGCATAACGAAAGTACCATTAAAAGAATTAAATCCGTTTGTCCATATAGGGGGGGCTTTTCAACTTTTTATTCCGGCAGTAGCTACTCAGATTTACACTGTTTTCGATAAAACAATGATTGGCTTATACACAGACACATCTATTCAAAACGGTTTTTATGAACAGGCAATGGGAATTATTAGATTGTGCATGACAATAGTTACATCGCTAGTTACGGTTATGGTGCCTAAAATATCATATGCATTTGCCAAAGGCGATATAGAAGGTATTAAACGTTATATGAATAAATCTTTTAGGTTTACGTGGGCTATGGGGCTGCCAATTACAGTCGGATTGGCAATGGTTGCAGAACTTTTTGTCCCTTGGTATATGGGGGATGGGTTTGATGAAGTAATAATATTGATAAGATTAGGATGCATACTTGTATTATTTGTTGGATTTAGTAATGTAATTGGTGTACAGTATTTGGGACCTGTAAAAAAACAAATCATCACTACGACAACTGTTATTATAGGCTCTTGCATTAATCTGTGCATGAATTTGGTTCTGATTCCAGGATATTTTGCCATAGGTGCAGTTATCGCTTCTGTAATAGCAGAAGGAAGCATAACAATGTGCCAGCTAGTGTATTTAATATATATGAGAAAAGACTTTAAATGGAAGGATATACTCGGAGGTGTGTGGAAATATGCAATTTCAGTCATTATAATGGCGATTTTGCTAATGGCATTTAGACAATTAATGAGTCCGACAATCTTATTTACTTTTTTGTATGTGGGATTAGGCGGATTAATTTATTTATCCACATTATATATTTTGAAAGATAGTTTATTGTTAGATATGTTACATAGGATGACAAATATTAGAAAACACAAATAGTTTCGCAGACTTGCCACTTGTATTGTGGCACACTCCGTCTAAACAGATGGCTCACGCTACACTGGACAGGCGGCTCTGCCGCACAAGAATATTCAAATATTTCCTTTTCGGATAATCGTTGCGGCTGACCTGGAGACCTGATCCTGACAGATGACTGCCGGAAGTTCTACAAAAGGCGATACCTACGGCTTCTGTTCTGTATTTTCTAATGTATCTCTGTGGAGTATTCTCAGCTGGTATTAATACCGGGACTCCCTGATACCCCTGGCATGGTACCAGTCCCTGACGGTGCCGGTTGCTTATGTTTCGTTGTATTAGATATGGCATCGCAAATATATATAGAAACGGGGCAGTGTGCACACCAACATAAATAGAATTGGGTATACATACAAAATCAGATATTTTGATACATGTGCCTGGTACCACTTAACTCGTCTCATATATGCATCTTTTTGACGCTGAAATTTTTTTAATAACTTCTGAAGCTTTTCTCTGTCTTCTGCTTTATCAGAGTGACTATATTTTGGATATAGCTGCTCTGTTTTCTGGATTCTTTTGTATAACGGATGAATTTGCAGCCACCGGTATAGTTTGTCTGCTATAACGTTAAAAAGAACTGGAGAATAGGCATATACATCAATAAAGAGACCGTGGTAAAGATACTTGTCAAAGAGCGGGCTGTCTTTTTCTGTAATTTTACTCTTTCTGTTACGTATTCTGAAATTTGATAATCTGGGAGAGTAGAAGGGATCATGTTTATAATCCTGAATATCAAATTGATCGCTTAGGTGTTTGGTGATGGTCTCCTTTGCTCTTTCTAACATGCCCCCCACAACGGGAATTGCGATATCTATGTCATCATCCCAGAAGATAAATTTTTTGTTACGCATGGCTCCTAACAATGTTCCGCCATCCAAAGTATATATGATAATTTCTTTTTCAAAGGCATCAATAACTTTCTCCATAAGTATTTTTCAAAGAGGGTTAAAGAGGTTTAATTATTTACAATTGCTCTGTGCGTGTATTGGTCAATTCTGTCTCTTTTAAATCAGGACTGAAAGTGGTATGTTGATAAAAAGATGATTTGTACTAAAAAATACGATGTGGAGAAAAAGGAGAAAAATATGGACGACAGAAGACTATATGAACAAAAGAATTGTTTAATGGCAGATATTGATTTGCCAGACAGGGAGCTGCAGATCTGTAGAAAGATATTAGATCGCTGCTTAATGGAGAAGGAAACTGATGAGAGGTATTTGTCTATACAAATAGGCAATTCACAAGGGAACCTAAAAAGGTACGGATTAAATTTCAACCTCAGCACAGCACTTACATTAGTTTGTACGGCAATTGAGCTGGCAGAAAGCGAGCTGGATATAAAGCAATGGATTATGATAATTCTGACAATTGTTGCAAATCTTCTTGGACAGGAGAATGTTTCACTGGAGCCTGTACAGATTAGGATTTTGATTGAGCTATATGAAAATCAAAGGCGCAAAAGGCGAGACCTTATGGAAGAAGACTTGTATGAACAGGTTAGAAAAAGTGAAGAAAATAACAATATCAATAAAAAAGCATTTGATGAGGCATTAGAAAATTTACGAAAATTGAAATGTATCGAAGTGACGCAGGGATTTGTAACATTAGTGGAGAGGGTGGAGGTTGAGGAATAATGGGTATGAAGATGGACATAGATGCATATACAATTTTTTGTCATGATGGTGCTGTTCCGTATAATTTGGTCACAGACATAATACAACAGGGAATTGAGTTGGGGTATAAAATTCTGGTTTTAAATTATTGTGGAAATCGTGAGAAAACAATATTTTCAGGAAAAATATTGGAAAATATAATTTGGAAAGATGCAGAAAGGCTAGATGATGCAGAAGTTGATAATATCATAGGATCATTAGGCAGGCAATATATTCTATATGTATTGGGAGCGGAAAGACTTGTTCCCAATATAGGAAAAAGGGCAGCAGTAGAAATGGATTTTATTGGAAGAACATCTCGTTTTCATTATGAGGAGGAGGAAGATTGGCAATCGTTCTGTGAAAAGTTAGATCGTTGGTATGAAAAGGCAGTAAAATGTCTTGGTGGTTTAATGTTTTTTTTAAGTATATCTTCAGAAACGGAACAAGAAATAACAGTATGTTTGGAAAAGTCAGATAATATGTCTATCTGTGGGTGTAGATATGAGGGAGATGGATATTCTATCCAAAGAGAATTGATAGATGCCATTACAAGCAGAAAATATACGATTTCCCAAATCAAGGAAATGGTCGAAGCGAAGAGGGAGAGACTAGGAGAGTCGATATGCAGATATATGAAGGCAATTTCCTACAAAATCGCAGGTGATTTACAGTCGGCAATTAATATCTTGCAGGAAGTGGATGTGAAGGAGCTTGACACGCATGAAAAGCTATTGCTGGCTGATTGCTGCTACATGGACAGAAGGGGGAGCGAATCCTTGGAAATGCTGGAAGAGCTGTATGAAGAAGAACCATATACAAGAGGGCTGGCAGTGACACTAATTCGTGCCAGTCAAGGGACAGAAAGGGAAGAAGAGTGGATAGAAAGATTGTACCAGAGATTTCCCGAGGATATGGGGGTATTGGAGGCATATGGTTCTCTTAAGTCCAGAAATGGCGAAAATAAATCCGCAGCTCAGATTTTTCGCAAAATCAGTGAGCAGCAGACAGGATATTATAAATATTATTATGAATTGATAGCACGTATGAATGATATTATAAACGAGAATATGAGAAAGGAAGAAACTGTATGGCAATATCTTTATAGTGTCATAGATAGGGAACCGCGGTTAAATAATGAGGCGGTTCTGAGGGCTGTTAACTATTTTAAGAATGCAGCAGATGATCAGGAAGCGGCACTTAATATGATGAGGTATGCCAATATGTCAATAGATGAACCAAAGGCAGAAGAATTGATAACTTTGAAAATGGAGCTGTTAAAAGGCGCAAAAACGATTGGAAAGGGTTCATCTGGCATTGTTTTTCTGCAAAATAAATGCAAAGCCCTTTTGGAAGCAATGACAATATTATGCTGTAGTGGTGAGACAGTATATTCGCGTTGGCGGGACTACATGGATTCTATGTCTATGAATGAATGGAGAAAGGCATTATACTTGGAATTGCTTGAAATGATTTCCAAGTTTGCAGAAATTAATTATGATGAAGCGATAAGGGATTTTACCTTAATGAATGGAAATGAGGCCTTGAGATTACTGGCAATAAGTAATGGGGACATGGGAGAGGGCAAATGTTTAACAAACGAAGAACTGATTGAAATGCTCCGTGGGACAAAGATCTGGGCAAAGGAGGAGGGAGAAGGTAAGGACGAGCCGTGGAGTGATTACTATGGAAGCTTAATATTTGCGTATCGGGCGGAATATCAAACAGCAAATAATTATGCCCTTACTCTGTTCCAAAGTGCGAAAATGTATAAAGACAGGGAAGCACAGAAACTAAGCGGTTATTTGGGACTTTTGGCATGGGGGAACAGTCAGTATAGGCAGAATAGGAAGGAAGAAGGAGTTGCCTGTATTATGTCCGGTTTTTTGATGGCGGTAGAAACAGGCATATACATTCCTTTTTTGGAAAATGCGGTTCCTGTTTTGGCACTGTTTCTGAACGAAGAATATGAAAATGGACGAAGTAAGGAGAAGGAGGCAGTAGAAAAGTTTGTCAAAACGTTTTCTGAATATAGTCCTTTTGTGGCAGATTGTTTTGGGGATGCAGAACCAATGGCTGTAATCAGGGAAGAATTGCAGCAATTAGAGAACAAAAATTGTGATAGTGAAGTTAAAATGTGCAGTGCAATAAGAATAGTGAACTGTATTAGTAAGCTTGGTCAGAATGATATTGCTAAGGCTGTGGAAATTGTCCGCCAATATGGAGATGCCATCTTAGATGTGGTCAAGGACAGAAAAGATATGATTGACAAGGTATACATTTTGTTTTCCCAAGTTCTGATGAGTGAAAGTAAAGGTGAATGGAATATAAAACAGATTTATGATTATATCAGCTGTGCAGTTTGTTATGTTGAAGAAAAACGCAAGGTATTTCATCAGGAGGAAAGAACAGGGATATCTCAAGAAGCAAGTATGGTATATCGAGTGTATATGAAATTTCTTGTGGAGCAAATAATCCTGGGGAAAAACATCCTGCCTGATGGGAAAAGTGGAGAGGAGGAGTTGTTTTTCTGTGTGCAGAGAATACTTCCGCGAACATTGGAAGAGCAAAATATATATAATAACGAATGTCAGGTCACGAAAGAGGAAGAGGAGCAGTTTCAGCGTTATATTGAACTGTTAGATCATTATCATGTCCAAAAAAGGAATAACAATGAAGATAAGGAAGCCTTGCTGAAGGTGGAGCGGGAGTTGGAGAAGCAGACAAATATGTTAAAGGATAGTCATCCTTATTTTCAGCCATTGACACAATTTAACACATACTCAATGGATCAGATTCAAGACAGGCTGTGTGAAGATGAAGTGCTTATTCATTCCGTAGTGTTGGATAAATTTCTGATTATCATCCTGATTTCTAAAAAGAAACATGATATTGTAATAAAATCGGCAAATGATTTTATGAAACAGCTGGCATTTTATAATAAGATGTGGGATGCAGGCGGTTATCAGGAGAAATGTCAGGAGCTTTCGGAGCATATAACAAATATTTTTTTCGATGTTGTATATGAGTTTATAAAAGAAAATCAGCTAAAAAGAGTTTTCTTAATTCCTGATTTTACAATTGGTACATATTCTTTGGCGGGGAGCCGCTATAACAATGAGTACCTGATGGATATTGTTGAGTCTGTTATTCACATTGCAAATTATAATGTTCTTTGGCGGAGGGCGCAACGTCCTGTTCCGGAAAAAATATATAACAGGATTTATGGGGATGACATGGATGCAGCATTACAGCAAATAAGAAAGTGGCTGCATAATACGTGTAGTCAATACAGCTGCATGTCTGTACTGAATGACAACAGTAATTGCTGTCTGTCAGAGAAGGAAGTAAATGCATACATTGTATATGGGCATGGGGTTCATAGAGGCAAACAGCAGGATGCTGTTAATGGTGCAGTTGGGATTTGGAGTGAAAATCATATACTATCTATAAAAGATATCCTGAAGTGCGTTGAGACGCAGAATTTGAATTATTTTATTTTGATGTCTTGTTCAGGAGGGATACCTGTTGGGCAAGACCCCGAAAGGGATCAGGGAAGCTGGCTCCAAATGATTGAAAGGCTGAGGGGAGGTATTATCAGCTGTCACTGGGACGTCAAGGTTGAGGCGGTGTGCTGCTTCTTGACGGAACTATTAAACGGACTGGAAACTAAGGGTGGAATGGACACTGCTTTTTTTAAAGCGATAAAAGCGACACGACAGAATTATAGTTATTTGGAGGATTGGGCAGGATTTGAATATTGGGAAAATTAAATAGAGAGCCCTGCTGTAGTTTTTGAGATTTATATGCAGATAAAAAGGCGAGAAAAAGGATGGAAATACGTTCCGTAAGACAACTTCTGCCCTTCACAGCAAGAGTATCCAGACGTAATAAACGCAATTACTAAGTTGGGCGGAGATAACAGAATAGGTTGCACGTCCAGTGGGCGACTGTATAGAAATGGTATAGGATTTCCTTTGGAGGTACTGTAAAGACCTTGGGGTTCAATTATCTGGGGCAGGCGAGGATTGACAGGGTGACAAAGGAGAGGATATTGCTGAATTATAGTATAAAGCGGTAGGGGACAGAATTGGTATAATGGGTGTTGGTCAATTCTGTCCCTTGTCTTGTTTTGTGAATAATGATAATTTTATTATAGATTGATATATAATTTTTGTACAAAAGTCTAGATTTAATATGCTGAAAACGTATAGGCAGAAGGCAAAATTGATTTGCGCAACAAACTTGTTTGTTTTGCAGATTTTATATGTTTTTTATTGTTACTGGAAAGGCAAAGATTGGAGCGTCACATGAAAACAACAAAAGAAAAGTTATTAACGATCATAAAAGAAAACGAATTCCGCATTTTTGTAAATGAGCACATTGACAATGATGATGTGTTTCTGGAGCAGTATCGGCGCGCAGCTTCAATGATGAATGAAATTATTGGCGCATCGGATGAAAGGAACCATATGTGGAAAGACCACGAATATGAAAACAACATCATTGCATTCTGCGGGGAAAGAGGAGAGGGAAAAAGCAGTGTCATGACGACATTTGTAAACGCAGCATGCAATTATTCCAGGGATGTTGATTATGGAGACAGCAAGTTCTTTGAGGAGTATCGCAATCAGCACATGAACAACATCTACCTGGCGGATCCTGTCATAATAGACCCATCGACATTCGACAATGTGCATAATGTACTCGACATCATACTGGCAAAGATATTCAGCAAATTTGAAAAAAAATATGATGAGGATAACACGTGTGTAGATTCCAGGACGAGAGAGGCATTAATAAACCAGTTCCAGAAGGTCTACAAATGTGTGTCGCTGATTAATAATCAGACGAAAATGCTGGATGACGAGTTTGACTATGAGGGAAATATAAGCAAGCTTTCCAAGCTGGGAGAGAGTACCAACTTAAAAAGAGAGTTAAAGAATCTGGTTACTGAGTATCTGGAATTTATGGAAAAGTGCCAAAAAAAAACGAGTGCATCCGCGAAGAAATTCCTTATTATTGCTATTGACGACTTGGATTTGTGTAACTCCGATGTATATAAAATGGCGGAACAAGTTAGAAAGTACTTGATTGTACCGCAGGTAATTATTATCATGGCAGTCCGAATGGAGCAGTTAAAGCTTTGTGTGCAGGAAAAGAATCTGCATGAGTTTGAAACGCTGTCGAAATCGGGCGCGCAATCCACGATTGCAGACGAGACGAAAACAATGGCTGAGCGTTATGCCGCAAAATTAATTCCAATCGCAAGAAGGATATACCTTCCCAGTGTACAGGAGATTGCGGATACACATATCGCATATAAGAAATCAGCGGACGGAGCAGTAATTTGGGATTCGAGGTATGACGGCAGTGCCGGGCAGAGTGATTCCCATAAGCTGGTAGTGCCCATTCTGGATTTGTTGTACCAAAAGACAGGAATGCGCTTTCTGCCCGAAAAAAACGGCAGCAGCTTTTTGCTGCCGCACAATTTGCGCGATATGATCAATCTGATAGTAATGCTGATTGATATGGAGAATCCGTCAGGCAAGGATGAAATATATTATAAAAATATAGAACGGTTTCGGCGTTACTTTGAGAAGGAGTGGCTTGACAACCTGCAATATACGGAAATGGCGGATGAGATGCAGGAAATGACAGGAATGGACATCGACGATCTGCACTTTAACACGTACTGGTGGCTGGAAAAGATTTTTAATAATTCCAAGCGGCGAAGAGTGGATACCAATAGTTCTGTTATTGCGGATTCTTTAAGTCTTTCCGGAAAAAAGAACCAGAATAATAAGTTTTGTGAGTCGATGGAATGGTTTGCAGTGTTTGATAAAAATGTCTATGATAGAAAAGAAAAACGATATGCATATGGATTTCGAACGATTTATACAATAAGGCTGAATGAACTGCTAAGGCAGGGCTATTACGGCGGAATGTCCTTCCTCCTCAACGGATATATCTGGGGAAACCGCTTTGCCAATATCCTGCCCGGGGAACAGACTGAGAAATTGGACAGAACGCGTTTTGCGTTTGATACATATGACTGTTTTTTTGAGCTTTATAATTTTATAAACAAGGATGAAAACGGAATTTGCATTCAATCCGCATCGGATAAGTATATGGTTTCAGCGATTGAGACGGAAGACATCGAGAAAAATATGCTGCCATGGACGCTTCTGGGTCTGCTCGCCAATATATATAAAAAAGAGGATTATCAAGGTCCGTATTCATCAGATGGTGTCATTATATTTGACAATTATCAACTTGCCTCCGAAGTTCAAATCAGCCTTGAAAATTACTTGGTGGGAATGGTTAATCTGGATATCATTTATGAAAAGGTCAATATGTCAAAGCTTGGAATTGAAAAAAATAAATTCATTTCTAAGCTGGAAAGCTGGAAAAAATATAATGAGGATGCGATTGCGCTGGCAAGGAATTTGGTGTCTAATGTGGACGTGCTGCTGGAAATACTGGATTACTGTATAGAAAATAGGGACTATAAAGAAGCGTCTGAGGGGGAACGGACGAAGAAGTTGATTGAAAAGTTTTTTGACAATGTGGAAGAATTCATGAAAAATCATGGATTTTCAAAAGGCATTGAAAAATTGCGGTATTTTTATTATGGAGATAATGCAGCGGTAAACATCAGTGATTTGTATGCAGCTCTATTTGATAAAAAAATATGGTTCCTTAAGACAAGAAAAAATACAAAAAAATTGGTAGAGGCGTTTGAAGCGAAATTAAGGGGAAATGCAAAGGTAAAGGATTGGAAAAGTAATTATGAAAAAGTTTCCTCATATTTGATGACTCAGAATGCAAATAATGCCAAAAAGAATCTCGAAGCGCTTGCAAACAATGTGAGCCATGCTTTTGTAGTGGACAATGAAAAGCTTTTCGAAGGTGATATTCAATGGCTGAGCAAATATTATAAAGATATTTTAGAAATCTACCAGCGGAATGCTGAGGAGATATTACCTGACGAGCTGTTGGATGAATATAAGGAAATTATGAAGGAAATGCAAAATATTAATCCGAAATACGTTGGCTTGAATAAGGAATCGTAAATGAAATTACTGGAATATGCAGGGCATGTCTTCATGTGTTTTACGATGAGATGGGGAACATAAATGGATATCGAAAGAGGAAATATTGAAATCGTTTTCAAGGATATATTTTACACCAATATCACATATCATTGTGCAGATGCAAGACACCGGCATGATTATGCGAAGGTGAATAAGGAACTTTATATGTGGCATTCACAAAAGGTTTTCCGGCATCAGTCAGAAGATGAGCGAATGAACAATTTCCTGCTGATGAAACAGACAATGGAGGCGGATCCGAAATATGAGACAAGTATATTCCAGCTCATTACGGATGCCTCCAGGAAAATGCTGGTTTATGGAAATAACGAAATTCGGTGTAAGTTTGATGAAATGCTCCGGTGGAGGGAAATATCCCTTCAGATGGGGCAGGACTTCTTCACATGTGCCTTTCTGGCCGACTATGATTTGAACAGGGGCAGTACAACGCAGTTTTTTGCATGGCTTCCTATTATCGTAAGTGACAATGACAGACTGCATAATATTTTGAAAAAAGGAATGGCAGAAAACCATTTTCATTTAAACGGTTCCACAAAAGTATTTGAACTCAACTGGATGTGCCTGATGAATCTGATAGAAGGGCGCAGGCATGATTTTAAGAAAATACGCGGCGCTTTACAGGAAGCCAGTATTGACAGAATCCTGGAGGGGGGACAAAAAGAAAACCTATACGCGGAATGCCAGAGAGCGGCACTGCTCAGGATACATTTATTTGCCTGGCTTAGAACGGATGAATATTTAATCGAACAAACGACAAATATTCTAAATAAAGTAAGGCATGGTATGAGTATCGAAGTGTATACATCGGAGATTCAGGATGCAATTGTGCTGGCTAAGAGCTTATATGGGGCAAGAGTTGACGGAAAGGCATTGCTTGACTATGCGCTGCAGAAGGATATGATTGACAGAAACAATAATGCGTGCCGCTTATTGGCGGGAGAGCGGAAGTTCCTATATGAGTGTTATAAGGCATGTCTGGATAATTCCTTTCACAGTTACCAAAAAAATATGTTTTACCAGTATTTGTCCATACGAACCCATTTTAGGGGAGAGCTGATTCAGATTAACCGTCAGGTTGGGTTTGCCAATTTCTCTAACTATCAGGACAGGAAAGAATACTTTATCGAAGGACAGCGCGAATATGAAAAGGAACTCATAAGGCTGGCATTGTGCGAACCCCTTAGAAAGAAAAACATGGTTTCCCTGGAAGCACGTATTTGTCCAAAGAAAACGGCAGTAAGGCTGTACAAATGTATCAAGGAAAATGAAAAGGTCATTGATGAAAAGAAAAGTGCCGATAACAGGAAGGCAAGTGACAAACTAATATATGTTTTACATTTTCCCAAATGTTATGACTTGGAGTTTGCCTGCGGCATGCCGCGTAATTATAATGTCCGTTCGGCGACAATGCAACAGACAAAGGCAATTGCCAGCCTTCTTGAGAGAGGGACAGGTGTTAACAGATGCATACGCGGAATAGATGCGTGCTCTAGTGAACTGGCGTGCCGTCCGGAGGTTTTCGCACAGGCATTTCGTTACTTGACGAGCATAACATATGACTATAGCATTGAAAATAACGAGACGTCACTTGGGATGTTAAGGAAAGGGGCAAGACTGCATACAACATATCATGCGGGAGAAGACTTTTTTGATATCGCAGACGGACTCCGGGCAATTGATGAGACAATCCTCTTTTGTGGACTTGGAAGGGGAAGCAGGCTTGGACATGCCTTGGCACTGGGGATAAACCCATATGAGTACTATAAATACAAGGGAAATAAACTGGTAATGTCAAAACAGGTTTTGTTGGATGACATTGCATGGATCCTGTGCACTGCAGATGACTGGGGCTGCAGTATTGAGAGCCGGCTGCGTGCAGAATTAAATGAGAAATATTATGAAATTTATAATCAGGTATATCAGAAAAATGACAGCAGATGCAGTATGACCGTACAGGATTATTTTCAGGCATGGAAATTAAGAGGTGATAATCCGGAGGTCTACCGCCTGGACGCAGACGCATTTCAAAAAAGACTTCATCGGATAGAATTACAGAAGTTAAAACGTTATGAATTGAACAATAAAATTAGTGATAATATTAGGAGCAATGAAAAATTCAGGAAACTGTATTTTGATTACCACTACAATGAGCAGGTACGAAAAAAAGGAAATGAGATGGAAGAATGGAAAGTAGATTATCGTTATGCGGATATCATATATCAGCTTCAGGAGAAAACGATTTCTAAATTAGTAACAGAGGGAATCGGAATAGAGACAAATCCTTCCTCAAACTATTTGATTGGAACAATCACAAAATATGAGGAACACCCAATACTAAGATTTAATTCTAAGATTCTCAGGAAAAATAACAAAAACAATATGTCGTTAAGTGTCTCGATAAACACTGATGACCAAGGAGTATTTGATACTTTGCTGGAAAATGAATATGCATTGATGGCATTGGCGTTAAAGAAATCAAAGGATGAAAAAAGACAGGAACTATATGACGCGGAAGACATCTACAAATGGATTGATTATGTGCGTGAAATGGGGGTAGAGCAAGTTTTTATTAATTAATGGTTAAAGTATAAAAATTTACCAAAAACCAATGGCATTTCAAGAAAAAATGTGTTATACTACAAAATAACATCTACACGCAACAAAGAATAAAAAAATTATACAAAAGATAAAGGTTGTGTGTAGGTGTTTTTAATTTGTAAGGAATATTGTTTTATCGAATGCTGGAGAAAGCGGGCTGCCAGATAGAAAATAAATTCTGTCCGGCAGTTTTTGTGTTATGATAAGCCTTTACAGGGGATTGAAACATTTATTGTAAAATCAGTTGAGGCAGATTTGCTGCCATCAAATAGGAACAAGTTTACAGAGACAATAGTCAACAGCAGATAAATGATTGGTGGGATAAAATTCATGGAGCAACAGCTTAGTATCATAGATATCTTCTGCGGAATAGGCGACATGTCAAAAGGTTTTTGGACGCAGGATATAAAGTAAAAGAAGCGATAGATAATGATAAAGAAAAAGTATCGATTTATGAGAGTATATTCGGCAGGAATACTGCAAAATGCCAAGATATATGCTTATTGCAACCGGAAGAATTGAAGGATGCGGATATAATAACTGGCAGAATATCACTGAGTGCCTTTCCTGTGCCGGTGAAAAGGAGCGGGGTATATAGTTATCCCATAAATGATTTCAAAGCTATAACACGGTAGCCTCTGTAAATTGTGGCAGAATTTTGCATTTATATTTTCCAGACTGCTGAATAGAAATAAATTCCTATTCAGCAGTTTTTGTGCTATGATGAAACCAAAAGCACGCAGGAAGGATTACAGTATGCCAAGAACAGTCAGTATTGGAAGACAGGACTTTGCGTCAATAATTACAAACGGATACTTTTATGTGGATAAAACGAATTTCATAAAAGAATGGTGGGAAAACGGTGATAGTGTTACACTGATTACCCGCCCGCGCCGCTTCGGCAAAACGCTCAACATGAGCATGGTGGAGCAGTTCTTTTCGGTTGACTATGCAGACCGCGGCGATTTGTTTGAAAACCTGAATTACGACATCTGACAAATATGCAGAGTCTTTTGGGTTTACACAGAATGAAGTGTCGAATGTCTTGCGCGAATATGGGTTGACGGAAATGGAGGCACGGATAAAAGAATGGTATGACGGATTTACATTTGGGAAGAGGACAGATATCTATAATCCGTGGTCAATTATTAATTACCTGGATTCCAGAAAGCTAGGCACTTACTGGGCAAACACAAGCTCCAACAGTCTTGTTGGAAAATTAATCCGCCAGGGCAGCAAGGATATAAAGTTAATTATGGAGAATCTGTTAAATGGTGGGACGCTTCACACAAAAATTGACGAGCAGATTATTTTTAACCAGCTTGACCACAATGAGTACGCGATATGGAGCCTGCTGCTTGCAAGCGGCTATTTAAAAGTAGAGCGGTACACGATGGATCCCGATACCGGGAAGGAAGAATATGACCTGAAGCTCACAAACAAGGAAGTCCGCCTGATGTTCCAGAACATGATAGAAGGCTGGTTTAAGACATATGTACCAGCCTACAATGACTTTATCAAGGCGCTTCTTGAAGGCGATGTCGAGGCGATGAACTATTATATAAACAAGGTCGCGCTCGCCACATTCAGCAATTTTGATGTCGGAAACAAGCCATCCGAACAGGCAGAACCGGAACGTTTTTACCATGGCTTTGTCCTGGGGCTGATGGTGGAGCTGGCTGACAGATATACGATTACATCAAACCGCGAAAGCGGTTTTGGCCGCTATGATGTGATGCTGGAACCAAAGGCATTGACTGACAATGCGATTATCATGGCGTTTAAAGTGCATCGCGCCAACAAGGAGAAAGACTTGGAAGACGCGGTGAAGTCAGCGCTTTTACAGATTGAGGAAAAGCAGTACGCCGCCGCGCTGGAAGCAAAAGGGATTGCGCCGGGGCGGATTCGGAAATATGGATTTGCGTTTGAGGGGAAACGGTGTCTGATAGGGTAAAAATATTGTAATTATTTTTGTAATTATTTTTTCCGATTGACTTGCAATTTTATCCAAAATATAGTATCATAAATTTTCGTGATATATAAATTCCTTGCTTCTCCCGGAGAGGAGAGGCCAGAGACCAAAAGGAGGTAACAAGATGAACAAGTATGAATTAGCCGTTGTTGTCAGCGCAAAGCTTGAGGACGATGAGAGAGCAGCAACCGTGGAGAAAGTGAAAAACATCATTACAAAGCATGGTGGCACCATCACGAACGTAGACGAGTGGGGCAAGAAGAGACTTGCATACGAAGTGCGTAAGATGAAGGAAGCTTTCTATTATTTCATTCAGTTTGATGGCGAAGCAACTGTTCCGGCTGAGATTGAGTCAAGAATTCGTCTCATGGAGAATGTTGTCAGATATTTGTGCGTTAGACAGGACGAGAAATAGAATATGCACCTGTATTGGAATACAGGGTGTCTAGTGGGAGAACTTTTATATGAATAAAGTAATTTTAATGGGACGACTGACAAGAGATCCCGAAGTCAGGTATACACAGGGTGATAACCAGATGGCGATTGCAAGATATACGCTTGCAGTAGATAGAAGATTTAACCGGGGCAATGATGAAAATACAGCGGATTTTATCTCGTGTGTTGCATTTGGAAAATCCGGTGAATTTGCGGAGAAGTATCTGCGCAAGGGAACAAAGATTGCGGTTACCGGACGGATTCAGACGGGCAGCTATACCAACAAGGACGGCGTAAAAGTTTATACCACGGAAGTTGTTGTGGAAGACCAGGAGTTTGCAGAGAGCAAAAATAGCAATTCTGAAGGCGGTTACGGAAATAACAGTTACGGAGGCGGCTTCGGAGGCGGCAACAGCCAGCCGGCTGCGCCTATGGCGGCAGGCGACGGTTTCATGAACATTCCGGACGGAATTGATGAGGAGTTACCGTTTAACTAATACTCTGCTTTTGTAAAAGATTGAAAGAATAGGAGGCTTTATCATGGCTTTTAATAGAACTGAAAAAGCTGATTCCCCGATGAAAAGAAGAGGCGGAATCCGCAGAAGAAAAAAAGTTTGCGTATTTTGCGGCAAGGACAATGTGATTGATTACAAGGATACAGCAAAGTTAAAGAGATATGTATCTGAGAGAGGCAAGATTCTTCCTAGAAGAATTACAGGAAACTGTGCAAAGCATCAGAGGGCGCTTACTGTGGCAATCAAGAGGGCGCGTCATATTGCATTGATGCCTTATACAATCGACTGATAGTATCAAACATAAGGAACCGGCGGATGATAAAGCTCTGCCGGTTTTTTTACTTTTATTCTGATGCTTTTTATTTCTGGGAAAAAGTGGTATACTATAAAAAATTGAAAATTTTACGATAGGTAAAGATGGGGGGATTCATATGGAGTATTCAACTGTATTGGACAAGTTTTTGCGCTATGTAAAGATTGATACACAGTCGTCGGAGGAAGCTGCGGATAAAGTGCCGTCCACGGAGAAGCAGCGGGATTTGGCAAAGCTTTTGTATGAAGAGCTTGTGCAGCTTGGGGCAAGTGATGTGCGGTATGACGCGGAGCACTGTTATGTCTATGCTGTCATTCCGTCAAATATGGATGGGAAGGATATTCCGGCAGTTGGGTTTATTGCACATATGGATACCTCTCCTGCTGTAAGCGGAAGAAATGTCAACCCGCGGGTGATTGAAAATTATGACGGTAACGATATTGTCCTGAATCCGGAAAAAAATATCGTCACCTATGTCTCGGATTTTCCGATGCTGAAAAACTGCGTGGGAAAGCGTCTGGTGGTGACGGACGGCAATACACTTCTCGGCGGGGATGATAAGGCAGGCGTGGCGGAAATCATGGCTATGGCAGAGCAGCTGCTGACACATCCGGAAATAAATCATGGAAAAATCTGCATTGGCTTTACACCGGACGAGGAGGTCGGAAACGGTGTTGAATATTTTGACATCAAAGGATTTGGCGCGGACTGCGCGTATACGGTAGATGGCGGTGAGCTTGGCGACATGAGCTACGAGTGCTTTCATGCCGCAGGCGCTGTGCTCACTGTCACCGGAAAGAGTGTCCATCCCGGCTATGCAAAAAATATTATGCGCAATGCCATTAAGCTTGCATATGAGTTTATCGGCGCGCTTCCCGATGAGTGCCCGGAGAACACCGAGGGATATGAGGGATTTTACCATGTGGACAGCATCAGGGGAACGGTGGAGGAAGCGTCCGCGGAGTATATTATCAGGGATCATGACAAGGCAAAATTTGAGCAGAGAAAGGCTGTTTTTGTCAGCACCGCGGAGAAGCTGAATGAAAAATATGGTGCGGGTACATTTCATGTGGATATGAAGGATTCCTACTGCAATATGCGTGAAATGATAGAGAAGGAGATGTATATTGTTGACAATGCCGTGGAAGCCATGAAACGTGCGGGTGTGGAACCGAGGATATCGGCGATACGCGGCGGAACGGATGGGGCGCGGCTGTCATTTGACGGCCTGTTATGCCCGAATCTGTGTACTGGTTCCGAGGGGCATCATGGCAGAAATGAGTTTGCCTGTGTGGAGGATATGGAGAAGATTGTGGAAATGCTGTTAAATCTGATTGATATTTATGCACATTTTTAGGATTTGCGACTTTAAGAGACAAAATCCGCTATGGAACTTTATATGAATTAATGGTATACTAGATAAGAAATAATAAAGATAAGACTTTTCGTGTCCCGAAACGTGTTTACGGGAGGTATCATACATGAAGCAGAAAGTAAGATTAAAAGGACATTTGAAAATATATCTTCAGACAACCCTGATACTTGGCATCTTTTTGGCTCTGGTAAACGTTGGAATTTATTTTTTAAATATTAAGGCTGGCATCTGTGTTTCAGGCTTTTTGGCATTCTATCTGATTGTGAACAGTGCGCTGCTGTACCGGAATAAGCCCATCATCATGAATGAATTCATTGACTTTGCGACGCAGTATGGGCAGGTTCAGCGAAAGCTCCTGCGGGATCTGGAGCTTCCGCATGTGCTGATGGATGAAGCGGGCAAGATTATATGGACAAACATTGCTTTTGAGCGGATTATCCACAAGGAGAAAGGATACCGTAAGCCCATCAGTACTGTTTTTCCGGCTGTAACAAAGGACAAGCTTGAATTTGACGAGGATATGGAGATGGAACTCTCTTTTGAGGAACGGGAGTATATCCTGAAGCTAAAGAGAATTTCCATAAAGGATGTGCTGGATAACAGTGAAGTGTTAGAAAGCGCCGGAAATGAGAATTTTCTGATAGCAGGCTACCTTTTCGACGAGACGAACCTGAAACGTGCGCTTCGTGAGAATGACGAGCAGAGCCTTGCCGTGGGAATGATTTATATTGATAATTACGATGAGGCGCTTGAGAGCGTTGAGGATGTCAGAAGGTCACTTCTGATGGCGCTGATTGACAGGAAAATCAATAAATACATTTCGTCCGTGGACGGCATTGTCCGCAAGACGGAAAAGGACAAGTATCTGGTGATAATCCGCAAGAAGGCGCTGTCGAACCTGAAGGAGTCCCGCTTTGATTTGCTGGAGGATGTCAAGACGGTCAATATTGGAAACGAGATGGCTGTCACCGTGAGTATCGGTATGGGTGTTGATGCGCCTACATATATTCAGAACTGTGAGTTTGCGCGGACGGCAATTGATCTGGCGCTGGGGCGCGGCGGCGACCAGGCAGTGGTGAAGTCGCCGGATTCCATCGTATACTATGGTGGAAAGAGCCAGCAGATAGAGAAGAATACACGCGTGAAGGCGCGCGTGAAGGCGAATGCCCTTCAGGAGATTATCACGAGCAAGGACAAGGTGCTGATTATGGGACACCGCCTGGCGGATGCCGATGCGTTTGGCGCGGCAGTGGGTATCAGCTGCATTGCAAGGGCGCTTGACAGAAAATCGCATATTGTCATCAATGATATCACGACTTCAGTAAAGCCATTGGTCGAACTGTTTCGGGACAGGAATGTGTACGAGGAGGATTTTATCATCAGCAGCGCCGAGGCGCAGGAGATTGCGGACAGCAGTACGGTGCTGGTGGTGGTCGATGTGAACAAGCCCAGCATAACGGAGTGCCCGGATTTGATTCGCAGCTGCAAGACCGTGGTAGTCCTCGACCACCACAGGCAGAGCTCGGAAGTGATAGAAAGCGCTACCCTGTCGTATGTGGAGCCGTATGCGTCGAGCACCTGCGAGATGGTCGCCGAGGTGCTTCAGTATATAGCGGGCACGGTCAAAGTGCGGAGCAATGAGGCGGACTGCATGTACTCGGGCGTTATGGTGGACACGAACAACTTTACGGCGAAAACCGGTGTGCGGACGTTTGAGGCGGCAGCGTTTCTGCGCAGATGCGGTGCGGATGTGACAAGGGTCCGGAAGATGTTCCGGGATGGCGTCAAGGAGTACAAGGCAAAGGCGGAAGCAATTCGAAACGCCGAGATTTACAAGAACGCCTATGCCATGGGAATCTGTCCCTCGGAGGGGCTTGACAGCCCGACGGAGGTCGGGGCGCAGGCGGCAAATGAGCTGCTGGATATCAATGGCATTAAGGCAAGCTTTGTGGTTACGGAATATAACGGTAAGATATATATATCTGCAAGGTCAATTGATGAGGTCAATGTGCAGATTGTCATGGAACGCCTCGGCGGCGGCGGACATATGAACATTGCAGGGGCACAGCTGTCTGATACCACTCCGGAGAGGGCGATATTTGTCGTAAAAGACATACTGAACCAGATGTTGGAGGAAGGCGCCATTTAGGAGGGTATTTCATTAGAATACAGAAAGGACAAGCATTATGAAGGTAATTTTATTGGAGGACGTAAAATCAGTGGGAAAGAAAGGCGATTTGGTAGAGCTCAAGGACGGATATGCCAAAAACTGCATTCTCCCCAAGAAATTAGGCGTGGAAGCTACCGACGCCAACATGAACACATTAAAGCTTCAGAAGAAGAACGAGGAAAAGATAGCCAGGGAGCAGCTGGAAGCGGCGCAGGCCTTTGCAGCAGAGCTTGAACAGATGACTGTCAAGGTAGAGATAAAAGGCGGAGAGGGCGGAAAAACATTTGGCTCGGTATCGTCGAAGGAAATTGCGAAGGCTGTCGCAGACCAGTACAACAGGGAGATTGACAAGAAAAAAATACAGCTGAATGAGGCGATAAAAATGGCTGGCACACATGAGGTTACAGTCAGGCTGCATCCAAAGGTATCAGCAAAGCTCAGGGTACATGTCGACGCAACGTAAAACGTTTTGTGTACTTAGGATAAGGGAGGGACATTGGTTATTATGCCGGAAATGGATGAGGCGGTTTTAAAAAGGGTCCTGCCTCACAGCATAGAGGCAGAGCAGTCGGTAATCGGATCCATGCTGATGGACAAGGAGGCTATTACCGTAGCGAGTGAACAGATTAGCGGCGATGACTTTTATGGAAAGCAGTATGGCATTTTGTTTGATGCCATGGTGGAACTAAATGACGAGGGAAAGCCGGTAGACCTCGTGACACTGCAGGAGCGGCTCAAGGAAAAAGGCGTGCCGCCCGAGATTTACAGTCTGGAGTACATAAGGGATGTCATGGACGCGGTTCCGACATCCGCAAACATAAAATATTATGCCAATATTGTTGCAGAGAAGGCGGTACTGCGGAAACTCATCCGCGTGAATGAGGAGATAGCAAACAGCTGCTACGCGCAGAATGACTCCCTGGAGGCTATTCTTGAAACCTCGGAGAAGAGCATTTTTGATATTGTACAGAAGAGAAACAATGGGGAATTTGTACCGATTCGGCAGATTGTCATGAATGCGATGAACCTGATTGAGGAGGCATCCAAAAATAAGGGCGCCGTCACGGGTATCGCGACAGGATTTCTTGATTTGGACTACAAAACTGCCGGATTCCAGCCGTCCGACCTGATACTTGTGGCTGCACGCCCTTCCATGGGAAAAACGGCGTTTGTATTGAATATTGCACAGCATGTCGCATTCCATGACGGCAAGGCAGTGGCAGTTTTTTCGCTGGAAATGTCAAAGGAACAGCTGGTAAACCGTCTGCTGTCCCTTGAATCAAAAGTGAACTCGCAGTCAATCCGGACAGGAAACATGAAGGATGACGAGTGGGAGCGCCTGATAGAGGGCGCAGATGTAATTGGCAGGTCCCGGCTGCTGATTGATGACACACCGGGTATCAGCATTGGCGAGCTTCGTTCCAAGTGCAGGAAATTTAAGCTTGAGTACGACTTGCAGATGATTATCATAGACTATTTGCAGTTGATGACGGGTTCGGGAAAGAACGAGTCCCGGCAGCAGGAGATTTCAGAGATATCAAGGTCGCTGAAGGCGCTGGCGCGAGAGCTCCATGTGCCGGTCATCGCCCTCTCGCAGCTTTCACGTGCTGTTGAGCAGCGGCCGGATCACAGACCGATGCTCTCGGATTTGCGAGAGTCGGGCGCGATTGAGCAGGATGCCGATGTTGTCATGTTTATCTATCGCGATGACTATTACAATAAAGACACGGAGCTTAAGAATGTGGCAGAGATCATTATCGCCAAGCAGAGGAATGGCGCAATCGGGACGATTAACCTTGCCTGGCTGCCAGACTACACGCAGTTTGCGAATCTTGCAAAATAAAATAATGTATTATTTTTTACTAAAGAGGACAGGGTGGATACCGGTCCTCTTTTTATGCGCGGCCCCACGCAGAGGAAATATGCCGCTGAAGCGGCGCATGGGGGGCGCGGCGGGCAGGGACCCCCTACTCGATCATAGAAATTTGACAAAATAGGATTGGATACGACAAGAAAGGAGATTGAAAGGTGGAAAAAGAGAGATATTTGATTAATGAAGCTGCGAAAGAGGTGCATGTGGAATCCCACGTGCTTAGATACTGGGAGGAGGAACTGGAACTGCCAATCGGGCGCAATGAGCAGGGGCACAGGATCTATACAAAAGAGGATATCGACCGTTTTATACAGATAAAAGACTTGAAAGACCAGGGACTGCAGCTTAAGGCTGTGAAAACTTTGTTAAACCAGATGTACAGTGAAGGAGAGGATGGTATGAGGGCAGATAATCCCTTTGCACAAAAGCAGTTGACAAAAATATCAAAGTTAGGAGAGACAAAGATGGTGCCATTAAAAAATTCGGAGGAAATTCGGTGGAACGAAAGATTCGGAAACAGGAAGCACGAGGAGGCCAGGGCTGCGGCTGACGAAGCTGCAAAGGATACGGAGGCGGCAGACGGCGGCAGAAGCAGTATGAAAAACATGATTGAGATAAAGGAGATGCATTCGCTTGACGAGGCAGGCGCATATTCCGCGGAAAGCCCGGTAAAGGAGGCGACAAAGGAACAGACAATGCGCCTGCAGTATTTATTCCAGAAGCTGATTAAGGAGGCGGTGGCGTCCAATAACGAGGAGATGGCAGAACATCTTGTACAGCGCATATCGGAAAGCGTCAAAGGCGATTTGTGCAAGGAGCTTGACTACCAGTTCCGGCTGATGGAGGAGCGCGACGAGGAACGCATTACAGGAAGGTACGAACAGGAGGACAAGCGCAATGAGGAGTATTATAAGCGCATAGATGAACTGCTGCGGCAGTACAGTGGCAAGAGTGTGAAAATGAAAGAGAAAAATAAGGAAAAAAATAAGGACAAGACAATCGCATTTCCAGGTTTTAAGGACAAGGAGAAGGAAAAAGCACAGCCTAAGGCGAAAAAGGAGTTTCATCTGTTCCGCAAAAATACGGAAGCAAAGACGGTGGAAGCAAAATAAAAGGAGTGTAGCCTAAAAATACCTCTTTTTTGGTAAGAATCAAGATATGACAATTCTTATCAGAAAGGAGGTTTTTTATGTCTGGGGGCAGACAATTGCAGATAGACAATTTAAATAAACAGTTGTTTATATAAACAAATAAAAATAATATTTGCAGACATAATTTGTGCATATTGCAAAATGAAACAATCAAAACATACAAAATTAATAAAAAGTTATTGTGTATTGTGAAAAAGATTGTAGAAATAAACGAAAAAAATATAGGAAAAAGGGGTTACCAAAAAGAAAAATGTTAAGTATAATCATTTATGTGGGACTGGCATTTTTTGCCAGAATGTTTATTGGACAATATGATAAATGACACGTGATACTGATTAACCTGATAAAACATGGAAGGAGACTATGATAATGTTTAGACGAAACCTGTTTAAGCATGCTTTGCTAAAACATGCGCTGCCAGTCATGCTGAGTGTGGCAATGGCATTCCAGTCAATGCCAGTGACAGCGCTGGCATCGGAGAGCCAGGCGGCAGAAGAGACAGCGGCAGATGAAAACACGCAGGCGGACAATATCGGCGAGAATGCCGTAGGTGCGCCGGAGTCCGGGGCGGGGCAGGATGCCGGGACAGATACGGCGTCAGGCGCGGAAGCGTCTGAAACAACCAGCGAGACCGATGCTCCGGCATCTGGCGGGCAGTCGCAGGCGACGGAGGAGGAATCCGTGCAGGGGACTGGTGAGACCACTGACGGAGAAACGCAGTCGTCCGCTATCGAGACAGATGATGACGAGACTGAAACCACGGCTGGGATAGCGGCGGAGGGTGAGACGACAACCCAGCCGGCAGAAGACATGCCGGCTGTCACGACATCCGCGGCAAGGATTGTTCTTGACGACAGAAAGGCGGATGCCTACGCGCAGGCTAACAATGGATTTACCCGCGTGCTTGGCGAAAACGATCTGCACTTCATCACGGAGTATGTATCGGACAGTAAATGCAGCGCGTTCCAGCAGGCAGTGGACAGCTGGATTCATGTCGAGGTTGACGGCGAGCCGATGGAGACACTCAAGGACAGGCTTACATACAAGTGGGTGCGGAAGGCAGCTGCTGAAGGAGAGACAGACACACCGTTTGTCAACGCATTTCCGACGGATGCAGGCAGCTACACGCTGACAGTCTCCATGGACTTATCCGGCGTGGACAGCATATGCAGCAAACTGGAAAAGGACCTGACGGTTCTCCTTACGATTGAGAAAGCCGAAACAGAGCTTGTGTTTGACAAGAGTGTTGTGCCGGGAAAAACAGCGGCAGAATATATAGAGGAAGTAAACGAAAATTGTATCATCCGCTACAAGGATGGGAAATACAATGTCAGCAGGGACATCCTTGCGGCAAAGGATACCGCACTGCCGCTGCTGCTTTTTGTGGTGGATGAGAGCGGCGAGCGCAGGCCGATGGATGCGGCAGAAAGATTTGGCAGGGACATGGACTATGTCCTGACCATCGGGGACATTGCCCTCACGGAGCACGCGGCAGGAAACTACAGCCTTACCGTGGAGGAGTCCTATCGAATCAAAGTGGGAGAGCGCCAGAAGACACAGGTTCGTTTCACCCGGAAGGACGCCGGCGAGGACTTAATCCAGATATATAGCCCGGAGAAGGCATGGACAGTCGACGAGGTGGCAAAAGACCTTTTTGCGGAAGCCGTGACGGATGAGACAGGAGCCGTCACGAAAGCGGGCGGCGCGCCGACTGTGTTTGTGCAGGATAAGGATGGCGGGTTTGACACGGTTCTCGAGGGGGCAGTTCCGGCGGCGGCGTGGTATACGCGCATCCGCCTGAACAGCGGCAGTTCATACAAGGTGGACGAGGAAGCAGGCGAAATCGCGGATCGCGAGTATGTCTACAAGCCGGTGGAAGCGGAGCCTGCGGATGCTGGTGAGTACTATATCATCTGGCGCTATCCCGGTGATGAGGGCGCGTATGAAAAGTCGCACAGTGAGGCGGTTCGTTTTACCATTGACCCAGCCCCTGTTGTCATCAAAATAGACCCGGCAAGCCTGACGGCGGCAAATTTCCGTGACGGGATGACTGCGGCTGATGTCACAAAGGCACTGTCTGCCATTTCCTATGGGGTCTATCCCATGGTAAAAAATGAGGAGACAGGTACAATGGAGGCAGGGAGCGAAGCGCTGGAAACAGCTCCTGATTTCTGGGGAACGTCTTACAGCGGCAGCATCTTAAACAGTGACAAGGACAAGACACAGTACTATGTGCCGGAGTTTATCCTTGAGCGCCGGGTTGCCAGCGTGACAAGGAAGGATGAGGAGCCGGTTGACGTTGACCCGAGAACAGTCGAGTGGGAGGAAGTCACAGGGGCGCTCAGGGTCGTGACAGAGGATGCGGATGAGCTAAAAGAAATCGACCTTCCAGACGCCATATTGGCGTCAACACTGGAATCGGTAGCGTTTACGTTCCGGGTGCGCTTTACAGGCTACAAGGTTTTATATGATAATGACGGCAAAAAGCTTCAGTCTCCGAAAGGGAGACTGCTGATAACGGACGTGACCACCAACTCGGCAGACAGAAACCATCTTGTGGACATCACGTCAAAAACGCTTGAGGACACGGCGCTGGCCGTGCCTGTTGAGGGGATGCGCACCGAGCGCGTGCAGATTGTGACGGATGACATTGTGACTGCGTTTATGGCAGACAACAAGGAATCGCTGGAACCACAGGCTGATTCCGGCGCGGATGGCGGCATTCGCCAGGGCACGCTGGAAAATCCGGCAGCAAAGATTTATGACCAGAAGGCGCTTTTTGGGAACCGCGCGTCCTATAAGCAGGCAAAGGTTTACCAGGTCAGTGCGGATGGCGGAATCGGCGACGCGCTTCCGGTTGCTTCCACGGATGATGTGCTCTCCTATACCTGGAGCTATGCGACGCTGGACAGCTATGAGGCATTTCTGAAAAAGTGGGATGCGGAACAGAGACAGTACAGGGATTTTGACGAATTTCTGAGTAAGAACGAAGGGGAGCTTGGCTGGACGGACGCGGCGGACGGCACATTTGACACCTTTAAAGGTGTGGGCTTTTACCGGCTGACAGTAACCTACAACGATCCGGAGTACGTGTACCAGTCTGCAAAGGCAGCGGTATATTTCAAGGTTGTCAGGCAGGAAGTTATTGTCGTTCCTGTCGCACGCTATGTCAAGGACGGCGAGAATATTTCATCCATGAAAAGAGGGCTGGGAAAGGTCAACAAAGAGGACTTTACCATCTATAAGCTGCCCCACAACAGCATGGAGGAATACAATGCGCTCACCGATGACAGCAGGGGAGACTATGCACTCCCGACAGATGAGGAAATCGCTGCCTACGGGGCAGAAAACGGGCATCAGCCGGATATGGAGCTTGCCGGTGTTCAATGGCAGGTTCTGCGAAAGGCAAAGGATCCTGCATCCGGACAGGACAAGGAACCGGCAGAATGGATTCCGGCGGACGGCACCGTTTTTGACAGGGATTTTACCTACGGTGTGGCAGTGCACTGGACTGGCAGGATAGCATGGCTTGAAGGCAATGACCGCATAAAGGGCTTTAACTACACGACATGGGACGAGAAGACCTATCAGCAGACTGAAGAGGAGCGGCATCACGAGTCGGTTGCGCCTGTCAGCTTCTATGACCAGCAGATTTATGTTGAGGCGGACGCGGAAAAAATCAAGGCACTGGGTCATGTGTACGACGGAGAGCCGGTCGACCTGAATAAGGTGGTACAGGCGCTTGGCTTTTTTACGGACGAGGCGCTGACGGAGGAAAGCAGGATTCCGGCGGAATCCATTGTGAACACAGGCGACAGCTATGACCCTGCAAAGATAAACATATATTGGGTAAAAGATGGGAAGTGGTATGAAAATAAGAATGCCGTATACGGCGGTACATACACCCTCGGGCTGCGGTATGAGGGCGGCGCGTTAAGGATGGGGGCAGATGCGGCAGCGTCGGCGCAGGACAAAAGCGCGTCGATAACATATGCGCCGCTGTCTGAGAATGGGCGGAAGCTCTGCACGGATGTGACGCTTACAGTCAGTCCGCGTGAAATCACCATTACACCAAAGACCTTGCCCACAGACATCCTCTATGCGGGTGAAAAGGCGGACGCACTCCTGACGGAGGGGATTGATGTCCAGGGCATCGTTGAAAAAGACCAGGTATTTTTTGACTATGCGGAGATCGCGGCAGGAAGCTTTGACGTGACATGGGACGGAAAAAACGAGGACGGAACGGACAAGGAAGGCTTCGCATATAAGTACAATATTGACAAACAGGGCGGTTATCCCGCGTTTAACGGTGCGGCTTCCTATATTATCCAGCGGGATGACAGGGAAATCAAGGCACCGGATAAGGAATACCTGCGGTTTGGCGGCAAATATACCATCAAGCTGACAAACGACCTGGTATCGCCGTTGCAGGAGAGCTACACGGTTACCCATGGGACGGCGGCGGTCGTGATAGACCAAAGGGGCAGTGCGGACATCACGGCGATTAACAGCACACTTTCCGCAAAAGGCATCGCCTATGACTTTGACGGCGCGACGTATACCATAAAACCGCGCGGGGCGGTCAAGTTCTATGACAGCAAGGAACCGCAGACGGTCATTGGCAGGAATGGAAAGGAAACCTTACAGGACACCAATATTCTTGGCTTCCAGATTTATGCGCCGAAGGAGTATTGGAATGATTTTGGTGCGGCAAAAGAGCATTTTGTCTACCAGAATGCCATCTGGAACGCGGGGGGATATTTCCTCAGTTCGGATACATGGAACCAGAACCGCTATATTAAGGTCGTGTTTCCGCTTACGGAGGAGGACACCGCAAAGACATTCTGCATCACATGGGAGGACGGATATACAGAGACCTTCACGCTTGCCGATGTTGTGCTTGCCGACGACTTCACCAAGGCTGTTGCGCCAAAATCCATGGCGTTTAACGGCGTTGTCTCCAAGATGGCGGTAGGTGAGCGGCAGCAGCTCAACCTCAAGATTACAAAGGCGCAGATGGGTGATGTGATTCGCATCCGGTACCGTATCAAGGGCGGGGCGACAAAAAACGAGTATATCAGCCTTGACCCCGAGACTGGCGCGGTGACGGCGCTCAGGGCAGGGAAGGAAGCCACTGTAATTGAGGCGTACCCTGTGTATGAGAATGCGGATGGGGAATTCGTGCCCGTCAGGGACAGCAAGGGAAAAGAGGCAAAAGCAGCGTCGACAAAGATTACGGTCAGGGAGGTGACAGCATCCTCCGTGAAGAAAATCACGGCGCTCGACGAGTCTGCAAAGCTGTATTTTACAGTGCCGGATGACGGATACCGCAGGGAAATTTACGTGGTGGATGTCACAAAGGGCACAGCGTATGAGAACAGAAAGAAATGGAAACCGGCTGATTTTGACACGGCGATTGCCGACATGAAAAACGGCCAGTGGAAGGCTGCCGGATTTGCAGTGCAGCCAGTCTATTCCTATGCAAAAAATGAGAAGCTGGATGCAAAGGCGCTAAACAGGGAGTACGACAAGAAGCTCAAGGCGCATATCGAGAAAATAGCAGGAATCGAGGCAGGGCATGAGTATATTTTCTATGTAAGGAATGTCAGTGCGGCGAGAATGCTCGATGACGGCTCGGTGGTGGCGCTTTCCGCAGGCGGCGCGGTCAAAAAATTTAAGACCACAAAGCCGCAGGTACAGGATTTGGCGCTTGACTTTACCATTAAGACCAGTGAAGCGGACAAGAAAAACACGGTGACACATCCGGTGAATCCGGACGGAACCATTGACATGGACACCTATACGGTTGAGCTGTCCGCAAAGAAGGCACAGCTGAATGTGTACGGATATTTTTCCGACAGGGCAGGCGGAAATGACGCCGCCGAACAGCCTGACCAGCGCAAATATTCGCTTGTCCCGACCCTCAAGGAGGAGAAGGCGGCGCTCAAAAATTACCTGATGCCAAAGCTTGGCTACACCATATATGACAGTGAGGAGGACGAGCCGTTTGAACCCGGTCTGGAACAGTCAAGATATGCCCAGATTAGCAACAAGGGCCTGATTACCCTCAAGGGTGTCGACCTCAATGGCAGAAAGACCGTGTATATCTACGTGAGGGACAATACGCAGCACGAGTATGACTATGGTTATGATGCGCAGATAGCGCTGACCATCACGGCAGTTCCGGCGTCGGTTGCCGGGAAAAAGGTCAAAATGACAGTGGGTCAGACGATTCGGCTGTCTGACTGCCTTGAGTACAAGGATGCAAAGAAGAAGAAAATACCGGACTACCGTTCCTGCGGCATCACAATGACAAAGGAAATGATTGCGGCGGCAAAGGAAAACGGATTTGAAATCAAGGATGTGGGAGCAGACAGGCTCGAGCACGACTGGGAAATTACGGCAGTTTTTCCAAACAAGGCAGGCTTTGACCTTGCAGTGACCGATTTCGACGCCGACGGCAGTCCGATGGAGACGACGGTGAAGCTGACATCGGCACAGATCGGTGCGGTGAAAGGGCTGAAAGTGACCTATGTCGATAACAGGTCTGTCACGGTTACCTTCACACATCCCGCAAACAGCAATGAGGCGGATGACGGAAGCGTATATGACTATGCGGTTGAAGTGAAGGATGCAAGGGGCAATGTGGTTGATAAGGTTGTCATTGCCAATCCATACAGGATTTCTGACATTGACAATGTGGATGCAAAAGAGCTTAAGAATGCGCTGTCATGGCTTCAGTACAAGAAAACAGATATAGATGAAGCGACTGGAAAAATAAAAGTCGATGGAAGCTCAACATATCCTGCATTTAACTATTATACGGGAACCAGGGCAAAAACAAAAACGTTTGCCTACACATTTTACAACACAAAGCTTGTCAAGCTTTCTTCCTATACAATTTCTGTGACACCGCTGTATAGAAACCAGAAGGCGGAGAAGACAGCTACCGTCAGGACAAAGACAACGAATCTTCCTACAAGCTATAACAATGTCGATTTAACAGGGGATTTGGAGCACAGGCTTGGCGGTTGCAGTATTAATATTTACAGCTATCAATTGTACAAGGATGACCCGAATCAGAATAACTATGGCAAACCGATTACCAAACCATACCGGTTTATTGCCGGGAATATTTATACACTGTCCCTTGGTATCTACAATATATCAACGAAGGAGAGGGTATGTGACCCGCTGACATGGAAAAGCAGTAATACAAAGGTTGCTACTGTCAAGGGAAATCCAGGCACATTTTCTGCGACCTTTAAGACACTGAGCCCGGGCACGACGACCATTTCACTGACTTCGAAGATTACCAAAAAAGTCATTGCGCGGTGGATGGTCACGGTATATGCAGTCAAGGACGGCAGCGGCTATGGCGGTGACTATGAGCCGGCATGGAACAGCTTCTATGAGAAGATTCTGGCACTATACGACCCGGACTACGAGGGACGGCTGGAAGTATTGTCGGAGGACGTTCCGCTTGTCATCAAAAATGACGACCCGGAAACAGAGACATGGGTATCGTTTACCGCGCCGCATTATGGCACGTACCGTTTTCAGATTCCGTCCAATACGTTTTACGACGGCAGTGACGGAAGGGTGATAGCGGACAAGACAAATAAAATTTTCCTTGAGAAAAACCAGAAGGTCTATTTCAGGGTAAAAGGCAATAGGACCGTGACCGTGACAGGCAGCGAGCTTGTCAGGCTGACAAAGGCACATACAAAGGAGTCGCCGCTTGAGGTGAAAGCTGGAAGCGATGTCACCTTTACTGCGTGGGAGGACAATGTCTACACATTCTACCAGAATGGAAAGAAGCTGGAGGACAAGAAGCTCAGGGCGGGCGAGACCGATATCTTCAACGTGAAAGAGGATGGAAACATGTATGTCACCTGCCGCGAGGAGGTGGCAGCGGAGGAATTAAAGCTTGGAAGCCACCCGACAAGCACTGTCGAGCTTGACATGGACAACCAGGTCAGGTATGTCAGCTTTACGGCAGGTACCGCAGGCGTTTATACATTTGCGTACAAAGAGACAGACGGCGTGGTGGTGAATTTCACGACCGCGGCCGGGGACGCTCCGGTCAGGGTAGAGCCTGACATAACAAATGGGGCGGAGGAGACAGTCAGGAGCTTCCGCCTTGCGGAAGGGGAAAAGCTTGTCATTGAATGGAAGGCAGTTCCCGAAATCACTGACGCGGAGAAGCGCTTTACCGTATCTGTCACCGTGACAGGGGCGGAGCAGCGCAGAAAAATTGAGGGTACAACGATTGCGATACCGAAAGGGACGACGGAAATCGTGGAGTACGCCGTGCCGTCATTTACGACAGAAAAGGCACAGTTTTATTTCGGGGTAAATGGCGAGGAAGGCAGCCGGATTGAGAAGTACTATGACAAGGATTATGATGAAGTCGACATCGAGGGAGACTGCCTGACCGTGTCTAAAACTTCCGCCATCCAGGCTGGTGACAGCATGTACATCCAGGTGACGGCAGGGAATGGCGCAGAGGGAGACACCGAGGCGAAGGACGCGGCGCTGACCGTAACGCAGGTGCCTGTCACGGCGATTACCGACACGGCAGCTGTCACAATTGACAATGATACGCGGCAGTGGTATACCTTTACCGCGCCAAAGGACGGCTATTATGCGTTTGGCGCCACAGTCGCAGCGCGTGCCAGTGAGGATACAACACCGATGCACACTGTGTCCGTTGACATCTGCAAAGAATTGTTTGGCAGCGCCGATGTGGCAGCAAGTGTCAAAACAGAGAAGATTCTTTCCATGAAGACAGGAGAGAAGCTTGCGCTGAGACTGAACCACAATACAGTTGCCGACATTGTGAAGGATGACGGAACAACAGTGGCGGTAAAGTCAGATGTGACCGTGTCAGTCAAGACACTGGATATCCAGCGGCTGGTACTGGACGAGGAGAAGACGGTGGAACCGATTGCTGCGGAAAGCCAGGAAGTGCGCTATTATTCGTTCACGGCATCGGTGCGGGCGGATTACACCATCTCATGGAAGCCCGCAGACGCAGCAAAGGACAATGCGAACGTGACGTTTTTGACATCGCCAGGATCCACGCAAAGCAGCGTGGTGCAGGGAAGCTATACAAGGACATTGAATGCCGGAGAGACGGGATATATCAAGGTACGGGCGAATGATGCAGAAAGTGCAAATCCTGCCAGCGGGGCATTGCTTGTGACCGCGGCAAATCTGCGCGCGGATGCCCTTACAGCCGGAGCGCCGTACTCGTTCACCCTTGAGGACAAGGATGAAAAGGGAGCAAAACAGATTGTTAGGTTTACGGCGGAGGAAGAGGGCGTATATGAAATTGCCACGACAGTTGGTGAGAATCCAGTCGATGGACTGTCCTATGCGTATCCGGAAATAAAGACTTCCGGCGGCATCGCGGTGGAGACGCCATACGGTTCTGTCAGCCTGAAAAAGGGCGAGACGGTATACCTGACACTGTCATTTTCCGCGAAGGGAAGTGTGGTCAGGGAGACAAAGGGTACTATTACAATCAGCTCGAAGACAAAAGAGCTTGTGGAGGAGTCGACAGAGATATCCGTGCCAAAGGACAGTGTTCAGGAGTACATATTCACCATACCCGAGACGGGCAGATACGAGTTCCGGGCAGATTATGACAAGGAAAAGGCAAGCGTCCAGTGGGCGTACGCGGATGGCAGCTACCTGATGAAGAATACGAAGGTAAAAGCCACTGTCACAGGGCTTGACGAGACAGCCGGGGCATCCGTGAAGCTGTACAGGCCGGCATTGATTCATACCAGCGTGTTAAGCGTGGGCATGAACCCGATTGCAATCGAGACAGGCAAAACCCAGTACTATGAACTGAGTGTAAACACGCCTGTAAATTACAGCTTTGACGTTTCGGCAATAGAGGATGGCAAGGCAGGCATCTCGATGGAGCGCGTGATGAACAAGGAGAACACATGGAGCGGGCTGTCAGACGGCGCGTCCGTGTCAATGAAAAAGGATGACAGGATGATTATCAAAATGTCCTCCGCAAGCGCGAAAAAGGATGCGTCCTGCGTGCTGAATGTCACCGCAAACACAGAACTAAGGCTGGGTGGGAATGAACTCCACCTTGAGGCAGGCGAGACTGTGGGGCTGACATACCACGCGTATGAGACAGGCTACTACAGCTTCAACGTGAATCAGCCGGGCGGACAGCTTGTACTGAAAGCGGACGGCATCACAACGGTCGGCGACAGCTTTTACGATATTGCAAAGCTGAACGCAAAAGGCGCGCGCAGTTATACATTGACCAACGAGGGCAGCAGTGCAGCGGATGTTACCGTTACCATGAAGGCGGTCGAACCAGTCGCGGTCGAACCGGGCAAGGACGAGCCGGCAGCCACGGATGTTTCCATAGCCGCAGGCGAGTGGGCGCACTTTGCACTCAGAACATTCAAAAAAGGCACCTATGCAATAAAAATAGCCGACGCCGGAAAGGGTGCGGATTTGAAGGTATATCTGGGTAACGTCAATGCAGCAGGCGAACTGAAAAAAGCGGCTGACGGCGTATATCTGGAAAAAGACCTGAACGGAGAAACATTGCTGCGCATACAAAATGACGGCTTACAGGAGACAAAAGTGACAGTGAAGGTTACCCTGTGCGAGGCACAGCCATTACCGCAGGAGCCTGTCACACTCGGCAGAAATGAAAGCATGCTGGTCAGCTTTGTCGCCCCGGAGGAAAACAGGTACTTTATTGCAAAGGACAACAAACAGGTCACAATGACACTTGTTTCCCGAAACGGCGAACCAAGAACCGGGACAGTGGAGGATTACACAGAAGAACTTCTGGACAAGGGGGACAAGATTGTTTACAGACTGGCATATGAGCCGGCAGAGACGGATAAGAACGCGGAGGCGTCACAGACAGTCACCGCAAGGATAGCGCCTGTGCAGCCCGTCATTATCGAGGAGGAGGCAGTATCCGTCACGATTGCGGAAAACGACAGCCGGACAGTCTGGTACCAGCTTACGGCAAAGGAAGACGCCACCTATACGTTCGCGCTGGAAGATACCTATCATAATCCGGAGGATGTTACATTTGGATGCAGGTTCTATCGTGATATAAAGGCAAGTACGTCTGATAACAAGGCGGAACAGTACCTGAAAGCAGGCGAGAAGATATTTATCAAGGCACAATACACGGAGGCTGGCACCTATACGCTTTCGTATACCATGATGAAAGCGGCGACGGAGACAGGAACCACGGTACTTGATTTTTCGTATACAGGCGAGGAGCAGGAAGTAAAATTTGTCGTCCCGCGCGGTGGAATCTACAAGATTACCGCAGCCGCAATCAGGGGAAAATTTAAGGTTGCAGGAAGAATCGGCGGCAAAGAAGCGTTTGGCACATTCAACGCATCTGGCAGCAGGGATACGGTACTTTTCAATCAGGGCGATATCGTGACGATTACCATAACGGCAAATCAGGCAGGAAAGTCGTCTGTCTCACTGCGCATCGAGGAAGTGAGCGTGGCGGACACGCTTGAGCCGGGCAGGGAAGTGAGCGGACTGACCGACACGGCAAAGGACCGTTATTATGAGATGCGCGTAAAGGAAAAAGCGCTGTACGCAGTCACGGCAGGCGGTGAACCCGCAGTTACGTACGTATGCACCAGAAATGGCGCTGTGCAGGGCGAGACGGCGCTGAATGGTACGGATTACGTGGATCTGGATGTGAATGACAGAATTATTTTGAAGGTTCCAGAGACGGAATCGGAAAAGCTCTACACAGTCAGGATTGAAAAGGTGGACGCCATTTCCCTGGACGGCAAAAATACCGAGGAAAGTCCGTTTGCGGCTGACGAGGTGGAAAATGCCTACTATGGATTTACGACAGGGAAAGCATATGTCCGTTATACTGTTCCGGAAGACGGCGACTATTACATCGCAGTGCAGACGGTCAACGATGCCGTCAGCTATGATGGTCAGGTGACAGACACGCCGTCAGCAAGGACAGGCTCCGGGGAGACAGGCATACAGACACTTGCAAAGGGGCAGACGGTTACATTTACGTTTACAAACAATATGCCAAAGGACGAAAACGCACCGGAAAAGGAGTACAGTGAGGCAGTGTTCCGGTTTACGCTGAAAAAGGTCGCTGCCGCCAGTGATAACGCGATGAATGCAGGCGAGCCGAAGTCCGGCACGCTTGCGGCAAAGGAATCCGTAAGCTTCCAGTTCACCGCCGCGGAGGCAGGAAGGTATGTCATTGGTTTTAACGGCTCCAACTGTGTGCTGGACGGCGAATGGAATGATGGGAAGCGGCTTGCGAAGGATGAGTCGATTACGCTGACCATAGAAAATACGTCGGAAAAGGCAGGAAGCTATGAGCTGACAGTGACAAAGCTGATCCCGATACCCCTGACACTTGGCGAACCGGCAGAGACCCTGCTGGCGGAAGGGGAAGCAGTCCTTTATGAGTTTACCGCGAAAGGGACAGAGAGTGACGGCGCCATGTATCAGTTTTATTCGAATAAAGCTGGTTTTCTCTACACTGTCATTAACGCGGACGGCGAGGTAGTGTACGAGAGGAACGATGCAAATTACGGAAATTTTGAATACGAATTAAAGGAGAACGACAAGGTTGAGCTTTTGCTTGAGCATGGACACGGCAATGTCAACATCAGGATGACAGTCAAAAAGGTGGAATACATCCCTATAAAGCTTGGGGAAACCGTGACAAATGATTTAGAGTGGGATGAGAAAGCATATTATGTATTTACCTCGGAGGATGATGCGCCGGATGGAACGGAGTACCGCGGTGTGCTCGACAATGAAAAAGTAGTGTTCAAATTGCTGAATGTCGCTGAAATGGGCGAGGACGGAACGCTCCAGAAACCGACGCTTCGGTTTGGCTTTCCGATTACCTTGAAGAAGGGTGAAAAGCTCCTGATGGATGTAATGGGGGACTTGGGTCAGCCAGGCAAATTCAGCCTCACCATGGAAAAGACCGCGGAGCCTGAGATACCGTATGAGCCAATTGCCCTGAACGAGACAAAGCTTGGAAAGCTTGAAGCTGACGGAAAGGCAGGCTACGAATTTACTGCTGACGACGCATCGGAGGACGGAACACTTTACAGTGTATACTTTGGCGGTGCGTCATGCGGCTACAGCAGGACAACGACAGTGACAGATGCGGACGGTACTGCAAAGGAAGAAGTAACCAGCGGTACACTGCGTTCGGGAAGCAACGAATTTATCTGGAAAAAGGGTGATAAGATACGTTTTACGGCAAGCAATGCCGGAAAGTATGAGCTGACCGTGAAGAAAGCAGCGTACACACCGCTTATGCTGGACACGACCGTGTCAAAAACGCTTCGGACAAAGGAGACTGTGTACTATCAGTTTACGGCGCAGGATGAACCGGAGACAGGCGCCACGGAGACACTGTATCAGGTATATGGCACAGCTCGCTACACGGTGGAAAAAGTGACCACAAAGGAAGACGGCACAACGACGACAGAGCCAGTGGCGGCAGCGTCAGAGTACCGTTTACAGAAAGGACAGATGCTGCACTTTAAGGTGACGAACGGCAACAGTGTGGCAAGAACGTTCCAGCTGACGATAAAGAAGGCAGTGTATGCCCCGATGTCGCTGGGAAAAGCGGCCGAAGGCAGGCTCAGAAGCGGTGAGTATGCGTATTACCAGTTTACTTCACAGGATGACCCCGCACAGGGGGAGACCGCAACGAAATACCATGTTTACGGAAACGCAGAATACACAGTCAGAAAGGTGTCGAAAAATGAAGATGGCACGATGACGGCTGTAGGAATGTCAAAAGCATCCGAATATGATTTGGAGAAAGGGCAGAGCCTTCAGTTCACGGTAACCAGCTCCGGCAGTCTGACAGAGGGCTACGATTTGACCATCGTAAAATACGAGGAAAGGGCAATCACGGTTGGCAGCATGACGGAGACAGGAAGACTCGGCAAGGGACAGAAGGCCGTGTATGTATTTCCGTATGAGGAGGAAACACCAGCGGGTTACGCGGTAAGCTTTCAGCAGAAGGAACATGTCACGGTTACCGTGGAACAAAACGGAAGCGCGCTGGACGACGCGGGACAGAAGGTTACCCTGTCAAAGGGGGACAAGCTGACCATAACCGTCAGCGCGGCAGAGGACGTGGACAATTTTACGTTTTCATTAAACAGGCTTGTGCCGGAAGCGATAACGCTGGGGACAAGGACAGACTTAAAGAAGCTTTCGGCGGGCAAGACCGCTTACTACCAGTATACTGTCGGAGAGGACGGCAGCTATGTGATTGCAATGACCGAGAGCCACGACGGTGCACTGTCGCTTGATTACGAGATTACAAGGGCGGATGGAACAGGCACAGAGACTGGTACAGTCAGCGGCAATATAAAAAAACTGGCTGACCTGAAAAAAGATGATGTGATACTTTTCAGGGTGTCTGTGTCAGGAACGACAGCGGTGACTGTGTGTTCATTTCGCCTGCTGCTGCAAAAAGCGGCAGCGGGCGAGTCCGCTGCCGCGCTGCCGTGGAACGGCACATTGCAGCCAGGAGAAGTGAAGCAGCTCCGGTTTACAGTTCCGGAAGCAGAGAAAGAGGACACACTGGGGTATTATATTATCCTGACGGGTTCTGCCGACGTAAAATACTGTCACGGTGATGTATTTGAAGCATCCAGGCATGGCTTTATTGACACTGCAGAAGACCTGGAACTGATTGTGGCGAACACGTCCATGTACAGTGCGTTGGATTGCAGCATTGAGGTACAGAAGAAGGAAATCTTGGAAATGGGAACCTATACAGGGACGCTGGAGCCGGATGAATATAGATATTTTACATTTCCCGGTGAAAGTACGAATGAAGATGTGCTGTATTATTACTTCAAGAACATGACTACGAACAAATGTACGATTGAAGTGATTAACAGTCATAATGAATGGAACCCTTTTTCCTATGGTATGAACACGCACTCTTCAGCTTATGTGGCAAGGGTTAGAAACAATGATGCTAAGAATGCAAACACATATTCATTTGAGCTTAGAAATGCATGGAGGGATAATATAGCGGATGTTTTCCAAAAAGACTATGAGCTGGATCGAGAAGAGAGTGTGTATTTTGAGGTTACAGCACCGGAGGATAAGGAATTATTTGTTTCAATCAGCAACGCTCAGCTGAACTGGTATGGCGGGACAGATAAAGCGGAAGTCAATACTGTTTTGAGCAAGGGTGCGGTTTATGGTATGACGGCAGGGGCGAAACATTACTTTAAGGTTGAGAATGGATACAGTAAGGCAAGTTTTACGATGAATGTAAAGGAAACATCTGATATGATACCTTTGGAGCTGAATGCCCGGGCTGCTGCCTACATTTCGTCCGGGCAGTATGCACGTTATGAATTTGAGGCGCCAGAGGAAGGGACATATTTTGTGCTTGTGGAAGGAGATATTAAGGATGTATCCCACCGGTGTCTTTATTATACCAGCGATGGGAAAGAAGAGGAGCTTGTAAACCTGCAGACATTTGACCTTGCCGCGAACGACAGGATTACACTGCGCATTGAAAACCAGAGTACAACGGTAGAAAGCCGCCGCTGCAGCGTGCAGATGATGAAAGTTACAGCTATGGAACTGAATGTGCCTAACGAGATTTTACTAGAAACATATGGTGAAGTATACTGCCTTGCCGTTCCAGTGGAATCAGCAGGATATTATGTCATCAATGGACAAGTAACAGAGACGAGCGGTGGGAATTTTTTGGCGCGGTGTTTAAATTTAAAGTCAACATATGATACAAACATTTTCTATAATAGCAGCTATCCCAGTTACGCAAATCGGAATTTACCTACTATTTTAATGGAAACTGGTGAGACAATTTATATCAAGGTGTGGAAAAATAGCTTTTCATCATACAATCCATCAACTCCATACAATAAGAGTATTACAATAACAGTTACGCTAAAGCGGCCGAAGACAGACAGCTAAATCCGTCCGTTAAAATATCATTTTGTATCAGGAGCCAGATTTTGTGAAGTCTGGCTCCTGATTATGTGCATAAAAGTTTATTACAAGGCTGCTCTTTTTTCATTTTTCTGGTAAAATTTTAGTATCACGCCAACCGTAGCCGCAAAGCGGCATATTTCCTATCTGAAAACAGGAGGTATCCATGAAAAAGTATATATCATTTTTCAAACTTCGATTTGCCACGAAAATACAGTATCGCATGGCATCTGTCACGGCTCTGACTACCCAGCTTATCTGGGGACTGATGGAATGCCTTGCATACAAAGCGATTGCAGAGGCTTCCGGCGGCAGCATCCCCATGGATTATGCCGCCATTGTGACGTATATCTGGCTAAAGGAAGCGCTGCTGGTTCTTTTTAATACATGGGCAGTGGACAATGACTTATTTTCAAGGTGATAGTCAAAAAGTGTGTTGTTAATGGAAAATTGAATTGAATGCAATATT
>CARTDA010000022.1:0-63419 GCA_949066965.1 uncultured Lachnospiraceae bacterium | reverse complement strand
ACTGTAGAAAAATAACTGACGCATCTTGACTTGGCTATTTCTCCGATTATGCATGTCAAAAAGCCTCGCCGTAGCCCGCTACGACTGCGTTTTTTGACAATTGCTTTAGCAATTTAACCTCGAAGAAATATCCTGCGCAATCTGCATCACTTATTTTCCTACAATTCCTTACTTCAATACCTGAATTCAGCAGCCAAAACATTTTGACGCTCAAATATTTTGGCAATCAAATATTTTGACTTTCAAAGCATTTACTTGCTACAGAATATACCCTGGCAGGGCAGTTGTCAACAGATTTTTCCATTTTTATGTTTTGTTTATAAACAGTTAGTTCTGACTATTCCTGACATTCCAGGCAAAAGAAGCGGTACAGGATATCCCGCACCGCTTCTTTTATTGGCATTACAATTGTTCCATCATGGCTGACATGATTTTTTCCAATGCCTCTGCAAGGTTGGTCTGTATTCCCCTCGCATTGATTTTAAATGTAAATTTCTTGGTTCCGCCGTACTGACCCTTACCCTGGACAACCAGTATCGCACTTCCTTTTCTGTCATTCTTGCTGTAGGAGATGATATCATACTCATCACTCTTCACCTCTTCGCCCTTATACGTCACTGTCAAATCATCCTTGCCCGGTCTGGTTCCATACTGGCTGAAGTACTGTACCTTGTCAGGCTTGAGCGCTATCTTCGTCTCGCTCATCAGCCTGCCGATAATCGTAAACGCAAAGGTCTGTTTGCTGCTCTGTGCGTCATCCGCATTCACAACATAATCGGCGCCTGTCAGTGTGATAATCACATTTGCCGTATGCCCATTGACCGGAAGCTGTCCATCCTGCGTAAGCGTGATGTCCTCTTTCTTGTTCAATGCATACTCTATCACATAGTCCTTATTCTTCGTGAGCTTTTTGCCGTTATCGTACACGACTGCATTCGGCTTGTACTCCTTTGTGCTCGGCTTGTACTTCATATCGGGAACTTCCACTGTGATTTCACCGCTGTCCCATGATTTTGGCTGGATGGTCAGCTCCACTGCGTTCTTTAAGCTTCCCTTGAAATTTCCTTTGCCCGCAATGCTGATGTAGGCTTTCTTGGTCTCCGTTGTCGTGTTCTTATTGTTTGTGTAGGTCAGCTTATAGTCCACGTCCTTCACCAGTGCTCTGCCATCGTAAACCAGTTCAACATCCGGTGTCACGCCTGCGCGGTTCTGTTTCACTGTCATGGCACCCTGCTGAAGCATCTGCGTTGTCAGTTCTGCCTTGTCAATCGCAAACGTCTGTTTTATTGTACCGCTGTACCTGTTGATACCTGTGAGCACCATGCTCGCTTTTCCTGCGTTCAGGTTGTTTGTGTATGTCACTCTGTAATCGACATTCTTCTCAAGCACTGTACTGGTAGCCTTGTCCTTCAGTACCGGATTCTGGTAGATTGTCCTGCCCGTATATGGAAGCTTCGTCTGAAACTCCGTTATCTCAATGGTTTTTGCAGAGAACGGTGTTCCCCTGACAGCGAATGTCTTGCTGCAGCTTCCTACATATTTCCCGGTCTCCACGCCTGTAATCACGACACTTGCGGTTCCTACTTCCCTGTTGTTCACATAAGTAATGACATAGTTATCCGTGCCATCCTCTGCCTTCTGCGGAATCACCTTGCTGCCCAGTTTCACGATAATCTGTGCAGGATTCTCGAACTCTACCGCCGCACCGTCCTTGTAATCGAGCGCGTTGGACGGAAGCGTCACCTTTGCCTTGGTGAGAAGCTCCTTGTCCTTTACCACCTTGCACGGTACTGTCACTTCACCATCGTAATTCCCCTTCATGGCAATCCTGATTTGATAGATACCGGCTTCTTTTGCCTTCTCCACCACCGTACCTGACTCCGCCCCCTCGGGAACAAAGGTGATCGTCTGGGTGTAATCATTCCTGGTGCTCAGCTTTTTCTTGCCGTCCTTTACGGTCACGGAAATTTTTTGTTCTTTCCCATTATAAATGAGGTAATCCGGCGCCGTAATGGTCAGCTCGCCGACCTGTTTTGGCACAATCTCAAAGTGAGCCGTAATCGTCTCCGCATAGTTGCCCTTGCCTTTTATGATGACATCTGCCTGTCCTCTTTTGGTATTGTTCTTGTAGCTTACCGTGTAATCCTTTTTCAGTGTCAGGAGTTTTGCATCATCATATACCTGTACTTCCGGCTTCAACGCCTTGCCTGTGTAAACCTGTGCCGGAATCTCCTTAACCCAGATGCCTTTCTTTGCCAGCGGTTCGATTGTCACCTCTGTCTTGTCCGTCGTCACGACTTTAAATTCATCATAATACAGCGTCGTGCTCAGCGGGAATGTCAGACCGTCCTTTGGTATCGCATTGCACCAGAGTCCGATGCTCTCAATCTTCGCCGGGTCAAATTTGGCTTCCTTGTTATCCCTTCCCACAAATGCGCCAAACGGAATTGTCACCTTTACCGGGAATCCTGTCTGTGCATTGTCGGTGTAGCGTTCATATTCCTGCAAATAGGTCTCAAAAATAGTATTGCCGCCTGTGGTAACCTGGATGACAACCTTCTGTCCCTTTGTCTCAGGAATCGTGTAAAATTCCAGTGCATTGCCTGCGCTCCAGTTGGCATTCATGCCCTTTGTCGCGCCTGCCCACGCATCGCCTGCCGCAAATGTGACATCCATCTTTAACCCATATTTTCCGCCAAATACCTTCTCCGGGTCGTCTGTCAGGGAGAACGAAATCTCGCTGCCGGAAGCCTTGTTCGTCGCCCATGCAAGTCCCAGCTGCTGGCTGTCGCCGTTGTAGCCCTCAAAATCCTCCGGAACCATATCGTCCTGCACCGGTACTTCCATATTAAATTTAGCCGTAATGGCTGCAACTTCTATATCGCCGACAAACAGCGTAATTGTTCCGAGCGCCTCGCCCAGGCTCAGGAGCGCGCTGTCCTTTAACGTGGCTTCCCATACGCCCTGTTCTTCATTATATGCTGCCTTTAATGTAACCCTGTCAAATTCTGTCTCCACAACCAACCGGACATTATCCGCATCCTTGGCAATTCCTGATATCTTTGCCGCAATTCTTGTAGTCGGGTTCGCCTGGTCGGGCAGAATCCTGTCGCCGGACTGCGGTGTTACGATATAGCCGGACAGTGCATCTTCCTTTGTCGTGTTGTTCACGCCTGTAATCTGCTGGTATCCGCTGTTCATGTCTGTCGCAAAGACACTCCTGCCGTCATTGTAGAACTTGATGAACTCGTCGAGCATCTCATGTCCGTGCAGCACGCCGTTCTCCTTCTTTTCTACCACGTAGGGCAGATAGAAGCTGCCGTTTTCATCAAAGTTTGCCCATACGAGGAAATAACAGATTCCGCCGTCCTTCGTAATCTGGTCTAACAGCTGCATGTACCAGTCCATTACCTCGTTGCCGGTGCGCTTCAATGCGATGTCGCCGTCTGCCACACCTGTCTCCGTGATGGCATAGAGTTTATCATGCGCTGTCGCAAAATCGCGTAAAATCTGGTTCTGCTTGCTGATGCTCTGCAAATAGCCCGGCTCGCTTGCCTGTGTGGGTCCAGAGTGGTATAAATCATATCCAATCATGTCCACATAGTCATCGCCCGGATACCGTGCACCATACTCCGTGACATTTGCCGCCTCGCTGCCTGGACCATACACATAGAGCATGTTGTGTACGCCCTTTGTCTCTTTCATGTAGTCCACTGTATAGCGGAACAGGTTGATGTACGCCTGCTCGTCGCAGAACGCCGCGCCCCACCAGAACCAGCTGCCCGTGTTCTCATGGAATGGACGGAACAAAATGGTAATGCCGTCTCCTTCCACGGATTTTGCATAATCTGCAATTAAATCCAGATAATCTGTGTAAAGGTAGTTTAAGTCCTGACCGGGCATAATCCGCTGTACGATGTTTCCTGTCGTCGTCCCCGGTGTGTAGCCGGAGAAGTTGTACTGCTTTTCGCCATTCTCCGTTGTCCAATAGCCAACCATTTCATTCTTCGTTTCATCCACAACGCCGCCTGCCGCATCGTATGCCTTCACGCGCTGGTCAATCACCTCGAAGTTTGGCATATGCGCGGACAGTGTAATCAGCGCGCCCTCTGCCGCTGCCTTTCGCGTGATATCCGCCACATGCGCGATTCTGTCTGCCTCCGGCGTATTCCACTCTGACGCCTCGTTGCCTGTAAGCGACAGCACATCGATACCAATCACGCCTGCGATGCTGCCTGTCACGTCCTTGGTGTCGGATTCCGAGAATCCCTCCCCTTTGCTGCCTGCCTTGTGGTGGGTGTCATTCTGGTGTCCAAAAATTACGCTGTCGGACTCCCCTACTGCCTTTAAATATGCATACAGATTTTTTGTCGCGTCAATCGCCCTGGCATCAACAAGCGCTACGTTTTCCGCAATCGGGGTTTTCTGTCCGCTTGCAGTCTGGAGGTTTCTGCCATTGTCGACAACCTGGACTCCGGCTCCTTTTTGTACAGGAATGGTACTGTCCACATAAATATCCGGAGCCGTAATCTTAGTGAAACGCATATTGTCGAGATAGATTTCACCCACATAGTCCGTGTTTTTACCCACAATACTGAATGTCAGGTTCTGAAAGGCTCCGTCAAATTTCTTTTCCATTACAAACTGTGCCTTGTAATAGCCTTCCAGTCCTGGAATGTCTACTGCTTCCCCTTCCGGCACCGGGGCATCACTGTTGATAATCTCTTTCTGTGTGATGGGTGATTTCGCATACAGCTTTACCCCAAAGCTGCCTCCTGTCTTGTCTGCCGGTTTATAGTATACATCTGCAACAAACGCATTATATCCCTTCAGGCTCGGCACCTGTTCAGGGTGGACATAGTCGAACTTCGGCTCGCTCCAGCCTGTGTTTGTGTTTTTGGAATAATCCACTGTTGCCACAAGGAACTTCTTGTCACCGACAGTCTTGTTCTCGATTTTGCTCTCACCGTCATACTGATACACACCACCGACTGTCCATGCCGACGCGTCCAGATTCAGAACCACGTCCTCTGTCGGGTCGGGTGTCTCGCTGGTTTCGTTTACTGCCCAGACCTTGAGGTTATCCAGGTATAAGTCTCCGCTGTATGTGCTGCCTGCGCCGGCAAGACATGGGATGACTGCATGAATTGGTGTAATCTGGTCAAACGGATATGGTTTATTATCTTTTAATTCATTATCCCAGACCTGAAGGTCATTCATGTCAATTTCTACATGGGCCTTCTTGAAGTTTGGCACCTCTGCGTCATCTTCCAGTGTTTCGACCGTAATCTCCGGCCATGTTTTCTGGGTAGCCCATGCCCATGCACTGCCGCTGGCAACCGTAGCCTGTGCCTTTATCGTGTTAAAACTCTCTGCCGTCACACTTGCAGCCGGAAAATACACATCATAGCTCATGACTACCTTTTCCGTAATCTGTTTGTCATATGCTTCTGCCAGGTTAAACTGCGCCTTGAATATATCATCCCAGCCACTTCCTGACAGCGCGCTGATGGTGTACTTAACCGCCTTGTTTCCTGTTGCAAGCACTGCCAGTTCCGGTGTTCTTCCTGAAACATTCTCTGTCAGGACATTCTCAAGACTTGCCAGCTCGTTAAAGTCATTTTCATAAATCAGCTCTTTCGTTACTGTTGGAGGGTTTTCTTCCTCGCCAGGATTATCATCACCAGCCCCCTCCACAATCTTGAGCTCGACATTGTCCAGATAGACGTCGCCCTTATAAGGGTTCTTTTCTCCCGCCAGACACGGAATGACTGCATGCAATGGCGTAAGCTGATCAATTGGATAATCAGACTCTCCATCCTTGAGATTGTCAATATCTATTTCTACGTGAAACTTTTTAAAGCCAGGAACCTTTTCATCCTCTTCCAAATCTTCTTTCCCACAGTCAGGCCATGATTGCTGGCTAACCCACTTTGTACCATTATCCCCGCTCTTAAAAGCTGCCTGGGCTTTTATCTTCCCAAATGTCTCTCCAATGCTTTCTGATGGGAAGTAGACATCGTAGCTCATGGCTACTTTCCCTTTAATAGGTGTATTGTTCGGCGTTGCCAAAATCAGGCTTGGTTTGAATATTTCTTCCCATGTTCCTGTTCCAGGTAAATCAACTGTATATTTTACCGCCTTGTTTCCTGTTACAAGCTCTGCCAATACAGGTGTCACATTTTTCACATTTTCTTGCAAAACACCTTCAAGACTGTCCAGTTTATCAAAGTTCATGCTATAGAGTATATACTTGTCTGTTGGTTCTTCCTCTCCGGGCTTATCTGGATCTTCTGTATTGCCGCCATCTGCTGTTACGCCTACTGCTTTCACCTTTAGGTTATCCAGATAGATATCTCCGTTATAAGTGCCATCGCTTATGCCGAGGCTCGGTATAACTGACTTGATTGGCGTAATCCCCTCAAAACCGAAGTCTTCATCTTTATTTTCTTCCTGATTCCATGTCTTAAAATCATTCATATTGATTTCTGCATGGAACACTTTATATCCGCCAACGTCTGAGGTCTCTGCCCATTGTTCTGCCCCAAATGGGACACCGTTTTTTTCTGTGATCCAGGTCCAATTTTCACCGCTCTTCAAAGACCCAATCGCTGACATCGTGCCAAAGTTTTCCCCAACACTATCTGCCGGAAAATACAGATCATAACTCATGACCACTTTTTCACTGATTGTTTTGGTAAACTCCTTGTCTTTTAGGTCAATCACTATTTTAAAGATATCCTGCCATGCATTCGTTGTAGATACATCAGCCGTAAGCTTGATTGCCTTATTGTCTTTATTTAATTCAGCGATAGATGCAATCACATTGTTATCACCGTCTTTAAATGCTGATCCCAGGCTATCATTAATATTTACAACATCTTCCAGTTTTTCTACTGTGTCAAAATTGTTTTCATAAAAAACTTCCTCGTTTACCGGAGTCGTGGGTTCTTCCGGTTCAGGGGTTTCTGTCTTCGTTGACGTATCTTTTAAGACTACATTGTCAAGATAAAGTTTTCCTTTATAGCTACTGGGATTCCCTGCCAAGCCAGCAGTAATTGCTTTTAATGATGTAATGTCCTTTAGCTTCCAGTCATCTCCCTTAATTATTTCTATGGAAACAGAAATCTTACTATATCCGTCAATTTCTCCGGATACTAGATTGGAATTTGTGTAACTTTCCATTGTATTTGCCTGTTTCCATTCCCACCGATCCCCATTCCTAAGAATTGCCTGAGCTGTCAAGGTGCCAATGTCCGTATTACTCGTAGGAATATATACATCATAACTCATCGTCAGCTTTTCAGCACTGCTTACATTATACATGTCAGGCAATGACAAATCTGCCTGAAAGGCTGTAGACCATGGCGAATCGTCTTTGTCTGGCTGTGATAAATCCACATCATACACAACTGCCATATTACCATTTGACAATTCCGCTATGATTCCCTTTTCACCCTCATTATCTGTCAAAGGCTTTCCAGTTTCCAAATTATTAAAATCATTCTTATAGATTACATCCTCCTGACCCTGTTCCACGTCCGCATTTTTGTCAAGTCTTTCCTCTGTCTCAGATTCCTCCTCGTCCTCGACTGACTCTGTTGTATCATCTGTGTCAGTCTCCGTTTCAGTCCGAGTCTCTGTTTCGCTCTCTGTCTCTGTCTTATCCTCCCGCTCCGTCATGCTTTCTGTGTCTGATGCATTCTCTGTCTCCGAAGCATTCTCCGTCTCATGCTGCTCTGTGTTGGACTCCTGTGTCCCAGTTGTGTCCTCCTTCTGTTCTGTCGACACACTGTCTGTCGATTCTTCGTCCTGCGCTCCTTCCCCTGTTTCCTTTGACGCAGCCTTGTCCGAAGTATTTTCTTCGCTGACTGTCTCCTCAGCCATGGCTGTAACAGAAAAATCAGGAATCGAAGTCGCCATAAGCGCTGCTGCCAACGCTATTGCCAGACTTTGTTTCAACGTTTTTCGCAATCTTCCTACCACCATACTGTGCTCTCTCCTTTCTCATAATAACGATATTGCATTCATTGGACACTATAAATTTAGCATAAATCGAATTAAAGAAACATTGATTTTTTAGCTAAATAAAGAATGGTTTTTTGTTAAATTATTCTAAAGTATTACTTGAATTTTTCTATTTTTTAACTAATTTTAAGTATTCCGAGATATTTTATCTAAATTTTAATATTTTTAATTATAAAATATTACCAGATATTTATTTCTTTGATTTCAATAGAACCAATAATTTATCCAAAACAGACACAATATTTTTAGTTTTTTTAATTATACGTACTGTATACACTATCCCAAATGTCAAAATTCACACTATTAACCAAAAAAACTGTGCTATTTTTTACATTTCGCACATTTTATTATCATTTTTATTTGACAGAAATACGCCACACATTGTATAGTGTCATGGTCATGACAAATACTACCCCCAGACAGGAGAACCACTTGAATAGAAAAAATACAAACGGAAACTACGTTCCTCAAGATGAAAAACTTTGCTACAACATGACAAACGACTACATGTTCCGCGCCGTTTTACAGAAAAACAAGAAAGTGCTGAAGGGTCTTATCGGTGCACTGCTGCATCTCGACCCTGAATCACTTGACGTAAAGATTACCAACCCCATCATATTGGGGCAGTCCTTTGAAAACAAGGATTTCATATTGGACATCAACGTTATCATCAACAGCATGACACGGTTAAATCTCGAGATGCAGATTGCCAACTACAACAACTGGAAGGAGCGTTCCCTTTCCTATTTGTGCCGTTCCTTTGACAGTGTATATAAAGGAGACGATTACATCAATGCAATTCCTGTTATACAGATTAGTTTCCTCGATTTTGACCTGTTCCCCGAAAAGCCGGAATTCTATGCCACCTACATGCTAAAAAATGTGAAAAACGGAACCATCTATACTGACAAGCTACAGCTGTCTGTGATAGAATTAAACCACACAGAACTGGCAACCGACGAAGACCGCCTCCATGATATTGACAAGTGGGTGGCATTCTTCAAAACCAAGACATGGAAGGAGCTGAAAGACATGGCTGCTACTAACCAATACATGGACGCCGCTGCTGACACCATTTTCGAACTTAGTTCCGATGAGAATATACGCGAGCTCTGCCGCAGGCGCGCTGAATTTGAGGCTCATGAACGGCACAATGCCAGCGAACACGCCAGAAAGGACGCTCTGATTGCCGAACAAAGGAAACTGCTTGCGAAAAAAAGCGATGAAATTGCCACAAAAGACTCCGAGCTTGCTAAGAGCCGCGATGAGCTTGCCAAGAGCTACGATGAAATTGCAAGGCTCAAAGCTTTGCTGGCAGATGCCGCTGGCTCTCAAAAATAAAATATTAACCGTATTCAGCCACTAAAAAATTTTAATTGCTGTATCAGTCATGACAAATGTTACCCCCAGACAGGAGAACCACTTGAACAGAAAAAATACAAACGGAAACTTGCCCTACACAACCGCCTCCACAATAGTTTTCTCCCCAATCCTGATTTCCTTCACGCCAGTCTCTTTTTTCTGGTTAAAGTTAAAGCTGAGCAGATATCCCTTATTCTTATGGTAGTAGTCGAGGTACGCCGCGAGCTGTTTTTCCCCTCTTTCATTGTACTCATTTCCATGCCAGATTTTCAGCTCAATGATAAACTGCTCCCCGAGATAATCGACAATGATATCCGTGCGCTTCTCATCCCTTGTCTGCGCCTCAACATAATAATTTCCTGTTCCGTTGATAATCGGCCTTAGGTATAACAGGAAGAATTTGCGTCCGTTATCCTCTATGAACCTTTCGCTGTTCTGCCCATAAATATCCCCAAAGGCTGTCACAAATTTTCGCATGACGTTATCCATGTCAAGCCTGCCATCATGGATAAAACAGCTCTTATCCTGTTTCGCCGCCTGGATAATTGCGTTGGAAAGTTCTTCCTCCGAGTAAAAGCAGTCATAAAGACACGTCTCAAAGATGCGGTTTGCAATCCGCACCTTCCCTTTTTCGTCAATGGCATAACCAAACATACACGCCAGATTAATCTCCTTCACATTCAGATTATACGTAAACTCCCTTCCCTGAAACAAAATCGCCTGAAACATCCTCTTCATTTCCGGGTAGTCGTCAAGATGGCGTATCATGCTTTCAAACAACGGCATATCCTCAACTAATATTTTCCTCACCGCATGTGCGACTCCCTGCTTTGACCAGAACGGTTCCTGGCTGTCATACTCCTCATCACCCGGAAGATCCTCGTCAATATATTTGCATATCGCTGATACGAGAACCGGATAGCCTGATGTATATGCATAAATTTCCTCTGCAACGGACTGTATGTCCATCCCGGTATGATAATCTGAATCATATTCCTGTAGCATGCCAATAATTTGTCTTGCAGAAAATTGCATTTGAATCTTAAATGCTGCGGCAATATTCCACGGACTGTTGTACTGGCGCTCCGACTCAGGGCGCAGTTTTAACTTCAGGTTTTTGATATTATAGACGCCTGCCAGAATTACGGAATGGAACGTCGGCGTTTTGTCACGCTTTAGGTAATACGCCCTGAGCTGAGCGAGAAAATCAATAAAGACCTGATTGTTTGATGCGCTGTCAACCTCATCAATCATCAATATCATCGGGCGGGAGCTGCATCCGCACATATGGCTGATGCAGTCAAACAACTCATCCAGCCCGCCATCCGGGTTCTCTTTCCTGAAATCCGACAACATTTTTTGCAGCTGCCCTTTATCTTCTGCTTCGATAAAATGAAATGCCGCTTCCAGCTTTCTTGCAAACGTCTGCGAAAATGTAACGCCGTTTGCAAAATTACCCGTCTCCATCTCCTGGAAATCCAGCGACAGGACAATGTAATCATCCTTTAAGTATCGCTCTAACGCCCGCAGCGTCGTCGTTTTTCCATACTGCCGCCCCCTGTTTATGACAAAATATTTCTTCCGGTCTACCAGCGATTTTTTAATCTGTTCCATCCGGTCATCCAGACGCACCATATAGTGTTCTTCCGGTCTGCATAAACCTTCTGTATTGAAATACCGCATCTTTTTTACCCCCGCATCTGCATCATCAAGAGCGCCATTTTCATATCCTGTTCCGCTCCGCTCCCCATGTCCGAAAATTCTTTCCAAAACTTATCGCCCTTTCAGCTTATATTCTATGTATACTATACACAAAAAAGCAGGGAAAAACAAGCTGTTTCCCCTGTAATCCCCTACTCTATGACCACCTGATTTTTACACTAGCTTCAGTGCTGTCGTATCCGCATAAATCAGCGGTGCCTTGTGCTGGAAAAACACGGTTGCATCCGCGGGCGACGTCAGCTGTTCCAGCACAGTCCCCTCGTAGGGGTCTGTAATCTCGGCGAGCAGCTGTCCTTCATGCACTTCCTCACCGACATACACCTTATTTTCGTAGATGCCCGCCTCCCTGCACCGCACAGACAGCAGACTGTCATCGCCAAGCACCTGGGAATGATAGTGGTATCCGCCGCTGACCCTGCTGTTTAAAACGCCCTCCGCGTTGAGCATCTTCTCGATTCCCTTCACCGCGTCCGCTGCACTCTGACGGTCAATTTCTTCCGTGTCTGTCGTGTAAACACTGTATGCCTTTGTCTCCCAAATCTGCCAGTTGTAGTTCAGCGTGGTGGTATCAAACGGACGCGTGTCCCGAACCATGACGTAGGGAAACGCAAAATTTTTCGCCGCCTCGATGTCCTCAAATCCCGTCCGCATCATCCGGATGTGTGGCAGGAACCGCCCCGACATATAATTCGATGCAAACTGAATACCAATGCCATAATCCTTTACCGCGTCAAACACGCCCGCCGCGACGCGCTGTGTCGTCTCGCCCTCCTGATAGCCGGGAAACATGCGGTTAATATCAGTATTGTCCGTTGACCAGAACCGCTTGCCGATATTCATGGAATATGAGTTGATGCATGGAATCACCAGAATGCTTTTTCCTGCTGCAAGCTCCTGCCTTTCTTCCAATTTTTTCAGACGACGTATCAGACAGCTGCATGAAAACATCTGCTGGACTTCGTTTCCACGCATACTGCCAACCACGCACACGGATTTCTCACCCTCGCCGAACACATAACCCATCACCTGCATCGGCTCCCTGTACAACGCATTCAGCTCATAGATTATCTTCTTTTTCATCGTACTTCCTCATCTCTTCAACAGTCTGCCCACAAGGGAACCTTCGTCAACGACAGGATACTCCCTGATTGTAAAGAGAATCCCTTTTTCAGGCGTCGTAATCTCAGAAAGAATTTCCCCTGTCAGCGGATTGACGACGTCCCCGACCTTGTCTCCTTTTTCAAGCATTGTCCAGTGCCCTGCTTCCGGCACAAAGATGCCCGCCGCCGGCGCGTTGAAAAACACGACGCTGTCAGCCCTGTCCGCCACAATCGGCTCCCGGACGGACAAAGCCTCCCCCTGCCAGATGCCAAGCGCCCGCATGGTATTCATCAGCCCGTCCGCGAGCTGCTGACAATAGCCCTTTGTGATGCGCATCCCCACACCCGCCTCGACGACAAGCGTCGGCGTGCCTGTGCTGTTGAGGCTGTATGCGAGCGTGGATTCCAGCACGGTGCTCGACGCGTGCACCCAGACAAAGTCCACATTCATATAGCGCGCAAGCGGCACAAGCGTATCCTTGTGCAGTTCATTGATGCGAATCTGGGGTATCTCTGTCAGATAAATATTGCTGGCATGAATGTCCACAATCAAGTCCGCGCCTGCCAGATCCTCTATGATTTTATGTGCCACATACTCTGTCATGGCACCGTCCCTGCTCCCTGGAAAAATCCGGTTCATGTCAAGGTCAAATCCCGGAATGCCCCTCGTCACCGAGTCAATTCCCATCGGATTCATTGCCGGGTACACATCCACTATTCCCGCAAGGCGCTCTGGCTGTTCTCTGATGCGCCGGACGACTTCATAACAGACATACTGCCCTTCCAGCTCATCGCCATGGATTCCCGTGACAATCCCGATTCTCTTTTTACAATTTCCGGCTTTTCCCAAAGGCGTCAGCCTGTTTCTCTTTATATTCAATGTCTCCCCGACAGGCAGCTTCACCTGGCAGATTGAACTGATTTCCGAACGTATTTCCTGTGACATATTTTTCTCCCTTTCCCGCCAGCCGCTGTTTCTGCCAACAGTCCCCTAACCGTCACTGTCAACACGCACACAGACGGTCTGCGTCTGTGTCCCATTTCCCAGAAAGGTGCCGCGGTTGACGATACAGTCCTGATAATCGCGTCCATGCGATATCTTGATGTAGCTGTCATCTGTTACCCGGTCGTTTGTCGGATCCATTCCGTGCCACGCACCGTCCGCGCACACCTCGACCCACGCATGGGAACAGCCTTCCCCCTGCATCATTCCTACCACGTATCTGCTCGGAATCCCTGCCATCCTGCACAGCGCAATCATAATATGGGCGTAGTCCTGGCACACGCCCTCCCTGCCCGCCAATGCTTCCTCCGCCGTGGTGTGTATGTCTGTCACGCCCTGCACATAGACCATATCCTGGTAAATCTGGTGCAGCAGCCTTACACAGTACACATACGCCTGCTCATCTTCCTTCTGCCCATACTTCTCATGATACGCTTTCAGACAGTCCCCTGCCTTTGTGTACTGTGACGGAAAGCGAAAAGGCGCAAGCTCCATCCACGGCCTGTCACACAAAAGCAACGCCGTACTGCTGACTTTTGCCGTCCCGCAAACCTCCACGCAAAATACCCTGTGCGGATGCGCAATATCACCATAGACATACCGGTTACCGAACGTATCCGTCTCCTCCGTCAATGCACACTCCGGTTCCAGCCTTACGCTGCACGCCGTAATCTGCTGCCTTTCATCCGACTGCGGTATCATGCGAAGCGCAAACTGGTGCTTTTGAACCGGCTCCGAAAAATCAAGCGCCATGCGGTAAGAAAACCTAAGCCTCCTGCTCTCCTGCATCATTTTTTCCGCCCCTTACTTCCATCAAAATAATCCCTTATACCAGCACCAGGTTTTCCACATTTTTGACAATTCCGGCGTAATCCACCTCCGCCGTCTCATCAATGTGCTCAATCAATACAATCAGGCTGTCAAGACATACCCTATCGTAGGACATACCGCTGCTGACAAGGCGGGTATGCATCCGGCGAAGCTCGCTTTTGAGTTCTTTTACGCCAAGCTTCAGACGCGCGTACAGGTCAATGCGCTCGACCCTTTTTCCTGTCCTGATAATATTCCTGATGGTCTCGCTCTCGATAAAGTCATCCGCAATGCCCCAGAATGCAAGGATATTGTCCTCCACATTCTGTAACTCCAGCAGCGGCGCCCGCGAAATCTTTGCCTTGTTGATGGCATAGATGGCAAGCTGTATGTACGAGAGCGTCTCGCTCCCAATCTCCTCCCGGAGCACAACCGCATTGTCGTATGCCCGCATGAGATTGCTCAAAATGGAATTTGGGTCTGTCTCGTCAAATCCATATCGCTGGTTGAAATCCTCCTTGTCCCTGTAAATATTCGGAATTTCCAGCATCCTGCAAAAATCCGCGTAATTGTCCCCAATATCGTCAATCATGTCATCATAGCACTTTGAATACAGCCGGATTGTCGTATAGACCCGCTCCGAATATCTGCCAAGCCAGTACAGCCTGTTGGTCTGTTCTAATGAGATAATACCCATGTGTCCTTAAATCCCCCTCCCTGTGATGAGTTCACGATAAATGAATCCGGACTGCGCGAAAACCGGGTCAGCCCACTCTTCCATACCTGCGGTTCGTCCGCCATCAGCACAAAGGCGCGCAGGTCTGCCTTCCGCTCCACCACCGAACCGGCATCCTGTATCTCCAGATCCTGAAAGTCAATCACTTCCTGCGCGATAAACCGCCGCGGCTCCCGCTGTAACAGCGCGATAAAATCCGCCTTCTGCGCCTTCGTCATGCTGCTGCCAAAAACAACGCCATAGCCGCCTGCCTCCGCCACGTCCTTAAGCACGAGACTGTCAAAATGTGCAAGCACGTACGCCATGTCCTCCTCATAAAACGGCAGGTACGTCGGCGCGTTGGAGAGCACCGGCTCCTCACCGAGATAATAGCGAATCATCTTCGGCACGAAATAGTAGATGCCCTTGTCGTCCGCAATACCGTTTCCGGGCGCATTGAGCAGCGCGACATTCCCTTTTCTGTACGCGTCAAAAATATGCGGTATGCCAATCACCGACTCCGGGTTAAAGTGCATCGGGTCGAGGTACTCGTCGGAAATCCTGCGGTACACCGCCCCGACACGCTCCTTTTTCCCCTTGTAATCCACGTAGAAAAGCCTGTCATTCTCCACCGTCAGCTCACTGCCGTTGACCAGGTGCGCCCCCGTCTTTTCCGCAAGATACGAATGCTCAAAATAGGCAGCATTGTAGCGTCCCGGCGTCAGAATCACCGTATGCCCCTCGACATTGACCGTGTCCATCGCCCTCCGCAGGAGCTGTGCGTAATTCCTGTTGTCCTCAAGCTGGTTGTCGCGGAATGTTTTCGGGCTGCTGCGCCTGCACAGCTCCCGCGCAATCATCGGATACGATGCACCGGACGGCACCCGCAGATTATCCTCCAGGATATACCATTCCCCATCCTTGCCCTTCACAAGGTCGATTCCCGAAATATGGGCATAAATCCTTTTGACCGGGGTCACGCCCTCACACGCCGGCATATAACCACTCGACGCAAAAATGAAATCCTCGGGTATCACCTGATCCCGCACGATTTTTTTATCATGGTAAATATCATCGAGAAAGATGTTGAGCGCCATGACACGCTGCTTTAAGCCTCTCTCGAGATAATCAAACTCCTCCTTCCGAATCACCCTCGGTATGGCATCAAACGGAAACAGCTGCTCCTTAAAGGTATTGTTTTTGTAAATGCCAAATTTCACGCCATACCTGGCTAACAGTCGGTTCACGTCTTCCGTGTTGTCCAGTAAATCCATCTCATACATACGCTCACGCACCTTTCTTTGTATGGTTTTTTGCCGGGCAGGAAAAGTTTCAACACCCGCGCGCAAAAAGGCGCCCTGCCCTACGCAGAACGCCTTTGTTCCAACAACGATTATAGGTATTAGTTTACACCAGATAAAGCATTTGTCAACAATTTTTCTCGAAAATAAGGAAAGAACCGTTATAGCGCATAAAATAAGTCCATATTGCGCCGCCCTCTGCCATCTTTTACTCAAAATATCAAGTCCCCTGACCGTCTCTCTGCTATAATGGATTTACGATATCGGAAAAAGGCTGCTGTCGGGCGAAATGACTATTCCCAGACCGCAGCAGAAGGAGGGTGGACAATGCAGCATATCGAACTCTTACTGACAGTGCTTGTGCAACCGGTACGACGAAGTGTTCTCCGGACTGCACAGCGCACTCAGGGACGGAAAAGCGTAAACAGTCCGGATATCACTACTCACAAATAGTATATTCCATCATTTCATAGACAAGCCTTGAGCCTTCTACGATTTCTGCCGGAAGCAGGGCACGCGCAACACATTTCGGCTCTGCCTGCGCGTCGTCCACCTTCCTCAGATATGCATAGTCGCCCTCAAGGCTGTCAACCGTATAATAGATCTTATCCAGCAGCATCCCTGTCACTCCCCGACTATTTCCTTTACGACTGCCGCAATCCTGTCACACTTGCAGTTCGCAAAGAAATATTCCTGAAACCTCTCGCCGCTCAATGCCCCCTTGCAGAGCTCCCTGTCAAGCTTCGGAAGGATATCGCACAGATCGGCATGTGTGACAGCCTTTACCTCGTCGAGTATCTTCTTGTTCCGCTGCTCCGGCACGACGCGCTCCCTGGGATATCCGCCGCCGCCCGGCGCGCAGAATAATTTTTCAAAAATATATTCCAGGTTCAGCTCACCGCCCCAGCCAAAATTCTCCGCAAACGGAAGCGCCACACAGTTTCCGTCATTTACCTGTGAAAACAGGTATGCGTCAAGCGGTGACTCGATATGCCCGCAGAGTACCTTTGGAAATGCGTTGCATGCAAGCATTGCGCCCTCGCCCGTGCCGCAGCCCGTGATGACAAAGTCTGCCGCGCCGGAATTGAGAAGCACTGCCGCAAGAATTCCGTTCTGCACATAGGTCAGCTGCTGCGTGTCCTCCGCGGTGTACATTCCGTAATTAAACACCTCATGCCCCATCGGCTCCACGACTTTCCTGAGCGTCTCGCAAACCATGGCATTTTTCGCCGCCTGGCTGTTTTCATTAATCAATGCAATCTTCATATGTTGCCATCCTTTCCATCAGTTATGGTGTTGCCCTGTTTTTTCATTATACCAGTATTTCGATTTATGTTCAAGCGCCCTCACAACATGCTTTGTCCTATTTTAAACAAAAAGATTTCAATTTTTATAATTTTTTTGTTAATTTTATACATTTCTCATTGCTTTCATGCGTTATTTGAGCTATAGTTATTTTATGGGCATCTCGTATTCACGGATATGCCTTAGAAATCGTGGAGAAACAGCGCCACAGGTAAGGCCGGGCTGTCTCTTTACTGTTTCTTAAATCTCCTAATATACAACAGGGGGCGGAAGTATTGATCGCGAAAAGAAATGAACTACAGAACGATATTTTAAAAGAAATGAACAGCGAAGGAGTATATGAACCACCAAAGACGATTTCATTTATATCTCCTTCCAAGACCGAGCGCATTCCACAGGAGGAATATGACCAGCTGGTAGAGCCGTACCGCGAGGCAATGACACGGCTTGAGGTCCGTATGAACGGTCTGAACGAGGACTATAGAAAAAAATACAGGGACTATCCAATCCACAACATACAGGCACGCATCAAGAGCCGGAAAAGCATCGAGAAAAAACTTGCGAGCAAGAATCTCCCGATAACTGCTTACACTGCAAAGGATAACCTGACTGATATTGCAGGCATCCGTGTCATATGTTATTTTGTTGAGGATATTTTCAGCATCCTTTCCCTTGTAAAGGCACAGACTGACCTGCTTATCCTGAAGGAAAGCGACTATATCCACTATCCGAAGGAAAGCGGATACAAGAGCTACCATATGGTGCTTGGCATTCCGGTGTACCGCCTTGAGGGCATGCAGTATTACCCTGTAGAGATACAATTTCGGACACTTGCAATGGACCTGTGGGCAAGCATGGAGCACCGCATCTGCTACAAGGGGGAAACACCCGACGAAACTGCCGACGCATTCCTAAACTACTCGATAGAGCTCTCCGAAATGGAACGGCGCATGAAGCACCTGCTCAACGAAATCCGCAAGGATAATCCACAGGAGCCGATACAGTAGCTTTATTGAAGACTTTTTACGTTGATTGAAATGTTACAGTCCGATATGAACTGGTAGTTTGCCTCCAGCCCATAGGATATATGTATCTCCATACAGTCTTCTTCCTCATGCACTTCTATCTTTTTGGTGTCAAGTGCAATCAGTATATTTCCGAGAGGAGTGTGATAGTCCGTCAAGGTCTTTTTCCCCTCGGAAAATACCATCTGTGCATTGACAGCTCCCTTTTTTATCACCATAAACTCTTTGTCCTTAAGCTTCAGCATGCCGCGGGCAGACTCGAAAAATTCTTCCATTATCTCCTCATACAGCAGATAATGTGCGCCATTCTTATAGTAATATTTCCCCGGGCAGATTGTTTCTATCATGTCGAGCTCGTCATCCGATTCCACATGGTTTATCCCACTGTCATCGAACTGAAGCCCCTGTATTGAAATCAGTACATCTCTTGTCATTGATGATTCTCCTTTGCGCTATTTCCGGAACTGCCGGCAAGCACCCAATGTGGTCAGCAGCTCCTTGTTATTCCAGCAGTTCCAGAAATGCAAGTTTGTATTTTATCTCCACTTTTGTCCCTTCGTCACTGCCGGCATCTCCATAAAAATATGCCTCCATAAAATCCTCCGCATCCTCCACTGTAAGCTCCCTGCCGTCCGCGTCAAGGATACAGCCGATTCCCGGATTTACAAGTATTTCGGGACTGAGCGCCCCGACCCACAGCACTACCCCGAGTGCCGCCAGCACATTTTTCAGAAACTGGTTCTTCAAACAAAACATATGTCCATACCTCCGTATTGCTTCTATCCGTAAGTATGGACATCATTTATCGCATTTATACATTTCCCGCATGTTTACTTTTTTGTAACAGTTCAGCCTTCGGCTTCCTGTTACAGGCATCAAGGCTACACTTTTTTACATTTTTCAAGCTGAAGCTGTTTGATGATTGCTTCCTCCTGATTATTGATATGCTTCCTCACCACACTGGCTGCCGCCGCCTTGTCCTTTTTCAGGATATTCTGATACATCTCCATATGTTCCTGCTGCAGCATTTCGTGTGACGTGGCATCCTTGAGATACTCAAACCGGTACCGGTACATCTGCTCTGACAGGTTGCTGACAAGCTGGATGAGCCTGTTATTTCCTGTCGACATCACAATGGCATCATGAAACACCACATCCGCTTCCGCAAGCTTTCTGGTATCCTTTGTCTTGACCGCCTCCCGGAAATTTTCACATGCCTGATAAAGACTGTTCAGCCCCTCGCGCCCCATCCGCTCACAGGCAAGCTCTATCGCGAGCACATCCAGCGCACACCGTACCTCCATCACATCCTTAAGGTCCTTTAGCGTAATCTGTGCCACCTCGGCGCCCCGGCGCGGTATCATAATCACGAGCCCGTCCAGTTCCAGCTTGCGGATTGCCTCCCGGATGGGTGTCCTGCTCACTCCCAGCTTATTGGCAAGCTGTATTTCCATCAGGCGTTCCCCGGGCTTTAGTTTTCCGGTAAGGATTTCCTGTCGCAGCGTCTTGAACACCACATCCCTGAGCGGCAAATATTCATCGTCTTTTATCATGCTCATCTCTCCAATCAACTCTCATTATAGAATCCTGTAACATTCACCTGCGCCCTGACCCCTTTTGTCCCGAGTGTCTGGCCAATATAGACTGCTGCCGCCCTCGCCGCGCTCTCCTCAAGAAAAATGCCAAAGATGCTTGGCCCGCTCCCGCTCATCACGGCATTTACGGCCCCGTTTCCAAGCATCATCCTTTTAATATCCGTAATAATCGGATAGTCTTTTTCCGTCACGGTCTCCATGACATTTTCCATGCGGCTGGCAATTCCTTTTATATCCCCCTGCCGCAAAGCCGCCACCATGCCGTCAATGTCCGGATGCTTTCCAAGCGTGTCAACGTGAAGGCTTTCGTATACATGCTTTGTGGACACCATAATCGGCGGCTTCACAATCAGAAGTGATACTTCCGGCGGCGGCGGAAGCGGTGTCAGCTTCTCACCGATTCCTTCCGCAAGCGCTGTCCCGCCAAGAATGCAAAACGGAATATCTGCCCCCAGTTCCAGCGCGGCGTCCATAAGCTGCTGCCTTGTCAGTGCCAAATCAAACATCTCGTTCATTGCCGTCATGGTAGATGCCGCGTCGGTGCTCCCCCCTGCCATGCCTGCCGCCACCGGGATATTTTTCTTCAGCTTAATCTCGATTCCCTGCTGTATGCCATACCGCTGCCGCATCAGCTTTGCGGCACGGAAAATCAGGTTGTTTTCCAAGTCACCCAGATAATCCCTGCTGTTTACCGACAATATGATGTCCGGAGCGTCCCTCTTTTTGAATTCCAGTTCGTCATAGATATCCACTGTCTGCATGACCATCCTTACTTCATGATATCCGTTTTCAAGACGCCTGCAGACATCGAGCGCCAGATTGACTTTTGCCCTTGCCTTCAATAATAATTTATCCATCCGCCACCTCGCATCCTTGTATTTATTTTCATACAATTTTTTTTATTATATAGGAAAATACAAGGTTCGTCAACCGTTCACAAAGGATATCTCCTCTGAAAAATATCTGGCGGAGGGTTGTGGAAGAAGGCTTGATTCGCACAGGATGTCTGCTATATAATAAACATGACACGTAATCACTTCCATAAATCACCTATGATGAACCAAAGAATCCTTATTACCGTTATGACCAGCAGGAAAAGCGCTTAAAGGAAGATGAACCATACACCCTCCCGGCGGAGGAACAGCAAATCATCGATGAACTCAGGGCGGCTTTTATAAACAGCCATATGCTCAGGAAGCATGTGAAATTTCTATACAAGAAGGGCGATACATATATATATTACATCAGCAGTCTCCTGTTCCATGGCTGCATTCCAATGACGGAGAATTTGCAGGCATGAGGCTTGACGGCAGGGATTGTAAAGGAAAGGAATACATGGACTATGCCGCAAAAGTCGCAAGGCGTGCATTTTTTGGAAATTACAGCCAGTCAGACAATGGCTTTATGTGGTACCTGTGGTGCGGAAAAAAATCCCCGCTGGCAGGCAGGATTATGAAAACCTTTGCAGCAGCCTCCGTTCCAGTAACAGGTAAAAATCCATGTGAAAAGGCTTTTCATTCTGTTCTTTTCATTGTATAATTAATTCGTGACAGTAATTCGTGACAGTTCAGCCTTCGGCTTTCTGTTACAGGCATCACGCCATGCAAAAGCTAAATAAATTCCATAAATAATAGAAAAAGGAGACGAAACCATATGGCACAAAATCCAGTTGTTACCATTCAAATGAAAGACGGAGAGATTATCAAGGCAGAGCTTTATCCCGAGGTCGCACCAAATACGGTCAATAATTTTATCAGCCTGATTCTTAAGGGGTACTATAACGGGCTGATTTTCCACAGGGTCATCAACGGCTTTATGATACAGGGCGGCTGTCCCGACGGCACCGGAATGGGCGGGCCTGGATACTCGATTGCCGGGGAATTTGCTCAGAATGGTTTTGAGAACGAGTTAAAGCACACGCCCGGCGTACTCTCCATGGCAAGAAGCATGATGCCGGACTCCGCAGGAAGCCAGTTCTTCATCATGCACAAGACAAGCCCGCATCTTGACGGCGCTTATGCGGCGTTTGGGAAAGTAATTGAAGGCATGGAAGTGGTGAACCGTATCGCCGAGACCAATACCGATTATTCCGACAGACCGCTCGAAGATCAGGTGATGCAGACCGTTACCGTTGACACGTTCGGCGTGGACTATCCTGAACCTGAGAAACTCTAAGGAGTTTCTCAGGTTGTATGCCGATTTTGAATCAAGGTTTCAAGTATCCGGGCAAGATACCGCTCAAATTGTCTTTGCTCTTTTTCTGTAAAGCCTTGATAAAACAATACATTCATCTGCCGGGATACTACTTCATATTTTTCCTGTAAAGATTTTGCATACTCAGTGAGTGATACAATCGTTTGGCGGCGATTGTGCGAGTTAATATTTCTTTCCACAATCCCCTTATTTACCATTCCATTTATTACAACAGATACGGTATTTTTTGCAAGAGAGGTTTTTTCACTTATTTCACTAATCGTAAGATTAAAATCATATCACCATAATCAATGTTCCTGCACCAATCAGCATACATCCGACCAGCGACTTTGCGGTAAATTGTTCATGAAGCAGAATAAACGCCAGTAAAAGCGTAATCACAACACTCAGCTTATCAACCGGAACCACCTTGGAAGCCTCCCCTATCTGCAATGCCCGGTAGTAGCAGAGCCATGATGCCCCGGTTGCGAGTCCGGAAAGAACCAAAAAAATCCAGCTTTTTTTACTAATCTCTGGTATGCCGCTTTGTGCATTTGTCAAAAATACCATTCCCCATGACATGATGACAACCACAACTGTCCGTATTGCCGTGGCTAGGTTTGAATTAACACCCTCAATACCGATTTTAGCCAGTATTGACGTGAACGCCGCAAACAGCGCAGAAAGTATTGCAAATAAAAACCACATATTACATTTCCCCCATTTTTTTGAATATACTCCTCTGCCTGCCCAGGCATGGCAGAGCCTATGAAAAATTTATGCTTCCAATTATCTGTCCATTTGGGAAATTACTCCGCATAAAAGCATCGCACCTCCCCGCCGCGCAGCATGCGCATACACGGCGCTTCCTGCATGCACTTTGCCGTGCTGCGGGTGCATCTCGGTGCAAACAGGCACCCTTTCGGAAGGTTTCCGGCGTAGGGCTGAAATCCTGCAGTCGGTTCGAAACCGTTCTGCGGCAGCGCACGCCAGAGCGCCTTGCTGTATGGATGGCGCAGCGCAGCCCCGCCCTCTTGAAAATCCCCTGCCCGGGCAGTCTCCACAGTCGTTCCGGCGTAAAAGACCGCTATCCTGTCCGCAAATGAAACGGCAAGGTCAATATCGTGCGTAATCAGGATTACTGCCTTCCCGCCGTCTGCCATTTCCCGAAACATCCTGAGTGCCTCCAGCGCCTGTTCCAGGCTCATCCCCGGTGTCGGCTCGTCAGCAATTATCAGCTGCGCGTCCGCAATCAGGGCGGTAGAGACCAGCACACGCCGCGCCATGCCGCCGGAAAGCTGAAAGGGATAGCGTTTCTCTGTCTCCCCGGGCAGACCAAGCCTATGGAAAATCCTGCGCCTCTCCTGCGTCGGGCAGGGTTTTCTGTGTCCGTCCGCCTGCGCCCCCGCCTTCATCAGCGGGTCGAGGAAATCAACCGACTGGGGCACCAGCGCAATCGCGGTTCCACGAAGCCTCCTTTGCAGCTCCGGGGTCAGCAGCCTGCCATGATAGCGCAGTTCTCCGGCTGTGACGGCGTTTTCCGGCAGGATTCCCAGAATTGCCGATGCCAGCAGGCTTTTTCCCGAACCCGACGATCCTGCAACCGCGAGAATTTCTCCGGCATGAACCTGTATGCTCAAATCTGAAATCGCCCGCAGCTCCTTTTGCCCAAAAATTCCGTCATACATCAGAAAGGAAACGGACAGCCCGCTGACCGCCAGAACCGGAATATCCTGATTTTTGTCCATATGCACCTCTTTTTTCTCCATTTATTCCGACCTCCATCTGTCTGCCTACTCCTGCGCACTATATGGGTCTATTACCCGCCGCAGGTTCTCCCCCAGGCGGTCAATCAGCCAGACCATCAGCACCAGAACCATTCCCGGAAACACCGCCATCCACCACATGCCCGAGGAGAGGTACGTCATACTCTCTGCCAGTATGATGCCGACTGCCGGCTGTTCGGGCGGCAGTCCATATCCGAGAAAGGAAATGGATGCCTCGTGCAGGATGGCATGGGGAAACATCAGAATCAGCCCTGTCAGAAACTGTGGCGCCAGATGCGGCAGCAAATGATGCCGCAGAATCCAGCCGCCTGATTTGCCCATGCGGCGCGAGACCATGATGTACTGCTGGCTGCGAAGCTGCATCACCTCTCCCCTGATTAGCCTTGCAAGGCTTGTCCAGTGCGTTGCCGCAATCCCGGCTAACAGTCCGCGCAGTCCCCTTCCCATCGCAAAGGATATCAGTATGATGACAACAGTGTGCGGAATTCCCATCATCAAATCAATCAGCCAGCTGATTGCTCCGTCCAAAAAGCGGGAGCCTGCCGCCGCCGCAATGCCAATCAGAATGCCCGCCACCGCACTGATGCAGGATGCCGCAATCCCTACCGTGACACTGACGGACATCCCCTTCAAGGTGCGCATCAGGATATCGCGCCCCAGATTGTCCGTGCCGAACAGGTGCTGCCATGACGGCGGCTGTTTTGCCTGGATAAAGTCTGTCCCGACGGCATCCTGCGGAATCAGGATGCCAGCCGCGTAAACAGCAAGAATCACCACCCCCAAAACAACAGTCAGCATAAGCGCCCTTATCCGTCCGTTAAGCCGAAACGGATTCCATTGTCCCATTGTCACACCTCCCCTAATGCATTTGGGGGTCAACGATGCCGTACAGCAGATTGGCAGCCATATTCCCCGCGCAGACAAACAGTGTCGAAAACAGCGTGATGCCCAGCAGAAGCGGAACATCCGATCCAAGACCCGCCGCCGACACTGCCGAGCCAAGACCCGGATAAGAAAAGACATTCTCTGCCAGCACCGAGCCGCCGAACAGCTCCGCAAACGAAGCAAACTGCAAGGTCAGCGCGGGCAGGATGGTGTTGCGCAGCCCATGACGGACAAACAGTGTCCACCCGCCCTCCCCGCGTGCGCGCGCAAACAGGACGTACGCGCTGTTCATCACATCAATCATCTTCTGTCTTGTGTGAAGGGCAATACTGGAAAAAGACACAAGAGTCAGTGTCAGCGCCGGAAGCGCCAGATGATACAGCCGCTGCCAGATGCCGACCTCGCTGTCCAGCATCCCGATTGGCGTCGAAAACCCGACCGGAAACCAGCCCAGCTTCACGGAAAACAACAGCAGCAGTATAAGCCCCAGCCAGAATGCCGGCACACTGCTCAAAAGATAACATATCCTTCGGATGATTTTATCCTGCCACTTGCCACGGTGCATGCCCATGACGCAGCCAAGTGAAAAGCCAATGATTCCCGAAAATACCCACGCGCAGAGCATCAGGGCAAGCGAATTCCCAAAACGCTCCGCGATAATGTCAATCACAGGCCTGCGGTACAGCAGTGAAATGCCAAAGTCACCGTGAAGCAGGGCATTCAGCCAGCTGATGTACCGCACTGCGGGCGGCTTATCCATCCCCCAGTACGCCTCAATCGCTGCGCGCTGCTCCGCCGACACCGGTCCGATTTTCATAATATACTGCTGCACCGGGTCTACTGGCGAGGCGCTCACCAGGGCAAATGAAATAATACTGACCGCAAGGAGCAGCGAAAGGATTCGTATGCAGTTTTTCAGGAACAGTAAGGCAGCCCGCCCAGCCGCGTTTTTCATGCCAATCCCCCCATTTCTGACACATGTGTCATTTATTGCAAGTTCCACTGCCACTCATTCAGGTTCTGTAACAGCGGCATGGAGGCGCCGTGCGGGTGAAGCTGCTGCCTGCCGATATCCAGCCCATCCCGCACATAATACAGATGGTCTACATTGACAATCCACACCCACGGACACATGCCCTTCATGCAGGTACCTGTCTCGCCGTCCCACTGTGCAAGGCGCCAGTTTCCATATGCATCCTCTGTCGTCAGCGACTCCATTGCCGCCGAAAGATAGTTGTCCGTTTTCTCCGACTGGTACCCTTCAGGATTGTAAAAATCATCCTGAAATGCACCGCCGCTCTGATACAGGCAGTAACTCTCATAAGGATTCGCCGCGCCCCAGCCCATCATGACGCCATCGGAAAACATGCGCTTCGCCAAGTCATCCCAGCTGGTTCCCTCCACCGTAATCCGGATGCCGATTTGTTCCACCTGCTCCGCGGCAGCCATCGCCACCGCCTGGCGGACAGAATCGCCGCTGGGATATAGGACAGTAAATGCCGCCGCAGTCCCATCCTTTTCCACGATGCCGTCCCCATCGGTATCTGCCCAGCCAGCATCGGCAAGCAGTTTTTTTGCATAATCCGCATCCGTGTCAATCACCACCTCAGGATTATTCCACGGCATCCCGTCATTCTCCGAATAGCAGGGCGTCGCAAATCCATCCAGCGCCGCCGCCGCGACAAATTCACGGTCAATCGCATAGGCAATTGCCTGACGGATTTCCAGATTGCAGGTCACGTTATTCCCAATCGGATAACCGCTCTGCGTAACCTTCCCCTCACTTGGCAATACCGGCAGTGTGAACCCCCGGTTGTCCACGGAGCTGACCCGCGCCAGATGGTAGCCGTCAATCTCCCTGTCCGCAAGCGTTGCCGCCGTCAGCGCCACATCGACCTGCCCCGCCTGCACCGCGGCAAAGGCAGCATCCTCCGCCATAAAGACAATTGTCACTTTTTTAATGGAAGGAACCGCTCCATAATAATCCTCGTTCGCCTCCAGAATCAACTGCTCCTGCGGATTCCACTGGACAAGCTTCCATGGTCCCGAACCGACTGGATTTGTCCCATAATCCGCGCCATATGCATGCGCCGGAATAATCCCCACCGATGCAGCTGTATTCAGAAACACCGAGGTCGGCCTGGACAGCAAAAAAGTGACAGTTGTGTCATTTACCGCCTCCGCTTTTTCCAGAAAGGTCAGGTCAACGGACGCCTGTGCCGCCTTGGCTGTCTCAAAGGTAAACACAACATCCTCTGCCGTGACTGCCTCCCCATCCGTAAACCGCGCATCATCGCGCAGCCAGAACGTCCAAATCCGTCCTGTTTCGTCCAGACTGTAGGCCTCTGCCAGGTCGTTCTCAAACTGCATTTCCTCATTGTATTTAATCAGTGTGCTCTGTATCAGCGGGGTATTTCCATGCCCCCAGCCCTGACACGGGTCCAATGTGGACGGCTCTGTGGAAACCGCGACAACCACCTGCTCCCCCAGTGCATCGCTGCCGGCAGTCTCCATCGGCGCCATGTGATGCCGCGAGGCGCATCCGGAAAACATGCACACTGTTATCATGGTAATGAACAGCCGGCGGAAGAACCCCCCTGCCTTGACTGCATCCTGAATTTTCTTCATTATAATATCCCCTTTTCACCAAACAATTCTTTCCCAATTATATCCCATACAGTTCTTTTTCGTAAGCGGGGGGAGGGGTTCTTTTTATGTGCAGCAGCTTCCTTTTGGACTGTGGTCTGTTCTTTCTACATTTTAACGGCGATTCCATTTAGAAGCTTTTGTCCTTTATGGTATAATTAACAAATTTTTAATAATTTTTCGCCGTCTGTACACAAAAAAGTACAAAGAATAGTGTTGACGTGTATACAATATTGAGGATATAATACAGATATGAATGTTAGACATGATTTCACACTTTCGTAACAAATAACATTCTAGCATAAGTAACTAGCGGTGTCATGCCGCATATCAATTTAAATTTATATTTTAGGAGGCTTTGCAAAATGAGACCAGAATGGAAAGATTTTGTAGGTGGCAAATGGGAAAGCGAAATTAACGTGCGTGACTTCATCCAGAAGAACTTCACACCGTACGACGGAGATGAGTCTTTCTTGGCAGGACCTACACAGAACACAAAGGATTTATGGGACATGGTTCTTGACCTTCAGAAGAAGGAGAGAGAAGCAGGCGGTGTTCTCGACATGGACACAAAGGTAATCTCCACTATCACTTCTCATGGTCCAGGATACCTTGACAAGAGCAAGGAGACTATCGTTGGTTTCCAGACTGACAAGCCTTTCAAGCGTTCATTGCAGCCATACGGCGGTATCAGAATGGCAGAGAAAGCTTGCTCAGACAACGGATACGAAGTAGATCCTGAGATCAGTGAGTTCTTCTCTACACACAGAAAAACACACAATGCAGGATGTTTTGATGCTTACAACCAGGAAATGAGAGCGTGCCGTTCTTCTCATATCATCACAGGTCTTCCCGATGCTTATGGACGTGGACGTATCATCGGTGACTACAGAAGGGTTGCCCTTTATGGTATAGACAGACTGATCGAAGATAAGCAGGCACAGAAGGATTCCACCGGACGCGTGATGACAGACGACGTTATCCGTCTTCGCGAGGAGCTCTCAGAGCAGATGATCGCTCTTAAAATGATGAAAGAAATGGCTGCTTCCTACGGCTGTGACATTTCCAAGCCGGCTACCAATGTACAGGAAGCAATTCAGGCTACATATTTCGGATACCTCTGCGCTGTTAAGGAGCAGAACGGTGCGGCAATGTCACTTGGACGTACCTCCACATTCCTTGACTGCTTTGCACAGAGAGACTTAAAGAACGGAACATTTACAGAGGAGCAGATTCAGGAGTTCGTTGACCACTTTATTATGAAGCTCCGCTGCATTAAGTTCGCACGTACACCGGAGTACAACCAGATTTTTGCAGGCGACCCAGTATGGGTTACAGAGTCCCTCGGCGGTGTCGGCGTAGACGGACGTCCTATGGTTACAAAGATGTCCTTCCGTTACCTGAACACACTGACAAACCTTGGACCAAGCCCGGAGCCGAACCTGACAGTTCTCTGGTCTACAAGACTTCCTGAAAACTGGAAGAGATACTGCGCAAAGATGTCCATCCAGACTTCTTCCATCCAGTATGAGAACGACGACCTGATGAGAGTGACACATGGCGATGATTACGGTATCGCATGCTGCGTATCATCCATGGTTATCGGCAAGGAAATGCAGTTCTTCGGCGCGCGTGCAAACGTTGCAAAGTGTCTGCTCTACGCTTTAAACGGCGGTGTGGATGAAGTTACCAAGAAGCAGGTTGGTCCGAAGTATCGTCCTGTTGAGGGTGACATCCTCGACTATGATGATGTATACAGCAAGTTCATGGATATGCTTGAGTGGCAGGCAGATGTGTATGTAAATACACTCAACATCATCCACTATATGCATGACAAGTACTGCTATGAGAGGGCAGAGATGGCTCTTCATGACAGGGACGTTAAGAGATATTTCGCTACAGGTGTTGCGGGTCTTTCCATCGTTGCTGACTCCTTATCAGCAATCAAGTATGCACAGGTAAAGGCAATCCGTGACGAGGACGGCATCATTGTTGACTTCGAGACAACCGGCGAATTCCCTAAGTATGGTAATGACGATGACCGTGTTGACCTGATTGCACAGGATGTTGTCCACAAGTTCATGACGGCAATCAGAAGACATCATACCTACAGAAACGGTGTTCCTACAACATCCATCCTTACCATTACATCCAATGTAACATATGGTAAGGCGACAGGCAACACACCTGACGGACGTAAGAAAGGACAGCCGTTTGCTCCTGGTGCAAACCCAATGCACGGACGCGATACACACGGTGCAGTCGCATCCCTTGCTTCTGTATCAAAGCTTCCGTTCAAGGATGCACAGGATGGTATCTCCAATACCTTCACAATCATTCCGAACGCACTCGGCAAGGAAGCTAAGGTATTCTCAGGAGACCTTGAGCTTGATTTAAATAACTAATTGTAACAGTTTTCTGTTACAGGCAGCCGCAGGGACAAATCCTGTGGCTGCTCTAAAATAAGAAAGGACAGACGTATATTATGGATGAAAAATCAATGATTGACGACCTTGTATCGCAGCTTGATGCCGGATTTTCAGCAGATAAGGCGGTGGGGCATTTCAATGTAGATGTCAGCGAGGGCGTTTCCACAAAAGAAGTTCAGACTCTTGGATGTACAGACTGTTCGAGCAATCCCATGGCATGCAGTGTTCCGACACTCCATGAGGGGTTGGATGACAAATAAGATTTTAGTTACTGTTCACACAGGACTTAGCATTTACTGCTAAGTCCGTGAGAAAATGTTTCACATGCAAGTAAAAATCCATTTGCGAAGCAAATTTTGCATGGATTTTTACCTGTTACTGGAACGGAGTGAACAGTAACAGATTTTTGACAAGTTTTGTTAGGAGGTATAAAACTATGGCAGTTGATAACGCAGCACAGGTTGATAACTTAGTATCTTTATTGGATGGGTATGCTACAAAGGGTGGCCACCATCTCAACGTAAACGTACTTAACAGGGACACATTACTGGATGCACAGAAGCATCCTGAGAACTATCCGCAGCTGACAATCCGTGTATCCGGATATGCTGTTAACTTTATCAAGCTGACACCGGAACAGCAGGCAGATGTAATCTCACGTACATTCCATGAGGCTATCTAATCAATAAATTAAAAATCGAGCAGGGAAGAGCCATCTTCCCTGCGCATAAAAAACCTGAGCTGCGCTCAGGTTTTTTTATTTCGTCCTATCCCATTATCTTTTTCACTTGCTGCGCGTCAATCTTCTTTCCGCCATTGAGTATCGTCAGGAAATTCTCAAGCGAACCATCATAGAACTTGTCCAGGAACTGTTTTGCCCTCCCTGTTGCAAATTCTGTCCTTGTCACCGTGGGGGAATATACCCTGCCGCCACGCTGCACCTCCGCACTGATGAGCCCCTTATTGGTCAGACGGCTCAAAAATGTGTTCATCGTCTGCTTTTTCCATTCCTTACCGACTTCCTCATTCAAATGCTTCGTAATTTCCCTGAAGCACCTTCCGCCGTCGGCATCCCACAAATATTCCATAATTAACGCTTCCGAATCTGACAACCCAAAATTAATCTTACCTTCCATAGTATCTTCCTCACTTTCATTAATAAATTTATCAGATACTATTAGTATATAGTATTTTCGCATTAAATACAAGTAGGTATTACAAAATAATGTCAAAATTTGATGGAATTTTTGTGCCGGCGTTTTCAAAAATGCGACTTCATTAAAACATCATTCTAGGGTCACAATGTAATATTGCTCTTCCGGCGGAATTTCCACTGTTTCGTCCAAAGAATCGGGGATATACTTGACAAACAAAAGTGCATCGACCTCCTCAGGGTGAATGACATGGTTGGTGGCGCCATATGCTGTATACGTGTCCCTGTCGTCACTCATATATCCCTCCGTACTACCTCCCACAATTCTCGGCAAGTACGTTCCATCCTTTAGCCGCACCCCGGTAAGACATGGCGCATTCGCATATGAAGCAGTCATTCCCCAGTTTCCGTTCTCGTCAATCCCCTCCCGTTCAATTGTCTGCATTGGAAAATCATACTCCACATAAATGGAAATCGGGGATATCTCTGCCTTAGTCACAGTCGCACCACTGTCCCCAAGCGATTCGGACAGCACAAAGCTTCTTGCCTTGTCAGAACCCTCCAATGTAAAATCCAGCATCCATGAAGCCTCGACATCCTTTCGGAATGCACTGGAATAACGGACATACGTCCCGAGATTCTGAAGTGTTACACGAATCGGCTTCCCCTTAAGGCTATTGTCCTTGTTGTCAATCATCAGGGAAATGACATATTCCATGCTTCCGTCTTCATTCATGTATCGTTCAACCAGGCTTCCGTCGCTGCGTTCTGCTATCGGCGTCCCATCCGTATAGACGCGCTCTTTGTCCGTAATGTGCATATTATGATAAAATCCACCGGACAATACGTCACAATCCACGCCATCCACCGATACCATCGCATACTCAAAATCGGGCCGCAGTATGCTCCCCTCCCTTACCTCGTAACCGTCCACGCGAAAGGAAAGGTGGGCAAATCGCGCATCCACAATACTCTGCTGCGCTGTAACGGTAACACCCTCCCGCGAAACACTTTTACCGACAGATGTAGTTATCCCCTGCTTTTCCAGAAAGGCTTTCTGTTCCTGTGTCACATTCAGTTTTGCTTCCATGCCGCTGCTCCAATGTATCACTGCCGCCGCGCATGCCACTGTACCCAGCGTCACCAGCGCAGCCGCCGCTGCCCATATGCCCTTACGGAATCCGCTGCCCCTATGCACAACAGTTTCCCTGCTCTTCCCCTCTATCCGCCGCAGTGCAATATCCGCCTTGTTCTGGACAACTGCCGGAATTGCAATATCCTGCTGCAATATTTTGATTGCAATACTTTTTTCCCTAAATATTTTCATATCTGCCTCCATTTTCTCCTATTCCCATATCCGCTTCGTGGCTGCGTTTCCCAAAATCACCATACACAGAAGCAATCTGCTCACGTCCCCTTGCCAGTCTTGTGCGCACGGTACTTGCCGGCATTTGCAGCACGTCACTTATCTGGACTGTATTCAGCCCATTTACATAATGCAAAACCATTACCAGCCTGTATCGCTCGTCCATCCCCTGCAATACTTCCATCCACTCCACATTGTTATACTCTTCTGACTTTACAGACGGCTCCTGCATTTCATCACCGTAGCAGAGCATCTTCCTTTTCCTAAGGATGTCATTACAGTTGTTAATCAGTATTTTCGTCATCCATGTCCGGAAATACTCTGTTTTCCTCAGCTGTCCGATCTTTTCCCAACACGCGAGAATCGTTTCGGATATCGCATCCGCTGCATCTTCGTCATTTCTTACAATTGCCCTTGCAGCCTTATACATATTCTGCATCTGGGACTGCACCAGCTGCGCGAAAGCATCCGCATCCCCTTTCTGGGCGCGCTTTACTAAATTTGTCACACCGGTTTCCACTCCTTTCTGGCTTCTTTCTCATAGAAGGATTATGCATTATCCTGTATATCCATTAGACGCCCTTGAAGCAAAAAACGTCCCAGCCACATATCATTTTTTAAATTATTATTCCACTCCTGACCCAAAATAGGGTATACTATATAAGGGCACAGCTATCTATGCCTCTGTCTAAAACACAAAACAAAGGAAGGTTGATACAATGAAAGGAAGAATCCATTCTTTAGAATCTTTTGGCACTGTCGATGGACCAGGCGTCCGCTATGTTGTCTTTGTCCAGGGCTGCCCGATGCGGTGTGCCTACTGCCACAATCCCGACACATGGGAGATGAATGCAGGCACGCTGATGACGCCGGAGGAAATCCTCCAGAATTATGAGCGCAACGAGCCATTTTATAATGGCGGCGGCATCACCGTCACTGGCGGCGAGCCCCTGATGCAGATTGACTTTCTGCTGGAGCTGTTCACCCTGTTCCATTCGCGCGGCATCCACACATGCCTTGACAGCTCCGGTATTGCATACAGACCTGACGGCAATCCCGAATGGCTCGCCAAGCTGGACAAATTATGCGAGGTGACAGACCTTGTCATGCTTGACATCAAGCATATTGACCCCAAAAAGCACATGGAGCTTGTCAAACAGCCCAACGACGGAATCCTCGCCTTTGCAGAATACCTTGACGCCAAAAATGTAGAAGTCTGGATTCGCCATGTTGTCGTCCCCGGCATCACGGACGACCCGGAGGATCTGCACAGGCTTGGTTACTTTATCGGCGGCCTGAAAAATGTCAAGGCGCTCGATGTCCTCCCCTACCATACGATGGGAAAGAAAAAGTATGACGAGCTCGGCATGGAATACCGTCTGGAAGGCGTGCCCGAGATGGACAAAGGCAAGGTACCCGAATTAAAGCAGCACATACTCAACGGAATCCGGCAGCGCCGCGGTCTTCCCGAAAAATAAGTCATCAGTTTTTTGTCCTTTTCCCTTGTATTTCATATCAATATATATTAAAATATCTATGTTGGCAAGTATTTCGGAAACGCTTGCCTTGCAGCTATATTTCGTGGCGTTTTGCTACAATACTTATACTGCCTGCGTAAAGGGCAGTGCAATAAACGATATAAGGAGGAAATTGTATTATGGCATTCCAGATTAAAGATGCATGTGTTGCATGTGGTGCATGCGAGGCTCAGTGCCCGGTAGGCGCTATCAGCATGGGAGACGGCAAGTTTGAGATTGATGCAGACAAGTGCATTGACTGCGGTTCTTGCGCAGGTACATGCCCTACAGGCGCTATTGAGCAGGCATAAAGATAACGTAGATTTTAAAAGGGGTGCTGCCTGCCGGCAGCGCTCCTTTTGTTGTAACAGCCATGAAAGGAAAGCATATCATGGCTGTTACACAGGAAAAATCTGTATAAACCAGTAGGGAGGGCTGTCCACGGCTGTTTGTCTGAATACAAAATCTGCGTACATTGATTTTGACATGCTGGTTCACGATAATTTTTTTGTACGGATGAGGTCTTATTTTTCCTAAAATACAATATTGGCGAGGTGCGTGATGATGTCATCAGGATGGTAAATGACACATCTGTCAGAATTGATATCAAAAAAGAATACTCTGCGGGTCAGAAGCGTCCTGCCAACAGAAAAGAAATTTATTCAGCAATGATTTTCTATGGTTTATTGTCTTATTATGACGGCAAACTCCGCATCCCGAACAAGGAACTGATGCTGGAATTTGAAAACGCACTGGAAGATGACGATTTTGGGCCAGAGGAAATCTAAAACAGCCGGGGCAGACCGATATGACAATTATGGGTCTGCTCCGGTTTTATATCGCTGTTTACTGCATTGTTATTCCTTGATCATATCCAGTTCTGTGAGGTTGATGCCTGAAGCTGTCAGTATCACCTTTAATTCAATATAGCGGCGCTTCATCTTTTTGTAGGCTGCCGACTCTTTATCTGTATCTATCATATAGTCCTGCAGCCGGGAAAACTCTTCCACGGATATTTTCAACATTTCTGTTTCCGTCATACAATCACCTGCTTTCAATAAAAACTTGTACTGGCTGTTACAATTTAATCATAACAGATTATTCCAAGGGCGTAAAGCCTATTTACATGAAAGCAGGACGCCACACGAATTAATTCGTGTGGCGTCCCGCCTGTTTTGTCTTCTGGCAGTTTTACCGTCACTTACCATCATATACTGGTATTATCTGCGTCTGAATCCATTCCAATTATGCACGCCTAACATTTACATTATATGACACCGCATTATCAGAACCATTCTCTGCCGCTTCCAAGTATATCGTCTGGTTTGCCCTTAAAGAAAATTTTATGGCAAAATTATAGTTATGCTCACCTGCCGGAAGCAGCTCATGACCGTCGTCATTAAATGCATCATAGTATCTATTATTCTGTGAGTACGTGTATCCTCCTGCATACAAATATGCATAAGGATCACCACCATCACCTTTTTGATCTAAGTCGGTTGAATAAAATACATATTCTCCCGCCTTGGGTGCCGTGAAAGTAATCCACTTACTCTCACCTGATTCACTTTCAACATGGACACTATTTCCCATGCTTAACGGCTCAACATCCAGTTCTTCACCTTTTATAACAGTAGCTGTTATGGTCTTAGCACTATATGTTGAAATGCGCAGGAACACTATCTCATCTTTCATAATGAAATACTGTCCATCAAGACCACATACACAACCCTTCTTTGAGACATCATTTCCATAATACTCAATCGCAGCACATGGTGCCCTGAAAGTATAAAATCCATCTGCACCAGCCTTGAATGTCATATACTTCATTCCTACCTCTTCAAAAGTAACATCCTGAGTTCCCAGGTTTAGTCCGTCAATTGCAGTGACTGCCGCCTTAATGACTGCATCCTGCGCCTCTCCTGCATTCTCTGCCCTGATGTATATGACAGTACCTTCCGCAATGATGGCAGAACCAGTATATGGGCTTTCTGATGCCAGACTATAATATGCCTGTAGCGTAACACCTGCCGCCTCAGTTGTAAATGCATACTCACCGGTCTTTGATACCCTGTATGCATACCACTTCGCTTCATCCTTTCCAAGGGATGCCGTAAATTCCTCACCGGATACGTCATTTGCCTTAAGTGCTGTCACGGTTACTGTTGCAGTTCCGCTGTCGGCTGTGCCGTTATAATTCAATGTGTAAGTATAAGCATTTCCGTCCTCTGAATCATATACCCGATACAAGTCATCCTCATACTCATTGTTTAATGTCACATCACTGCCCTCGCAGGAAACGGTGTATCTGCCTGTCTCTGGCGCCTTAAATCTCAGAATGCTCGTTCTGCCCTTTTGAACAGTAACAGACTCCGGCTTATCAAGTGTCAGTTCAACAGGAACGACATGCCCTGCTGTCACTGTAAATTTGGCTTCGGCTTCGCCATCGTTGGTTATGCTAAAGGTAATACGCTCATTGCTCTCCTCAGTAGCGCATGTAAAGTAAAGCCTGTTCTCACTGTCAATAATATTATAATAACCTGAAACGCTAAGTCCCTTTACATCCGTTGTCCTGAAATCATACATGCCACGCACATATGTATTGAGTACAAACCTGGCAGATTCATTCGCCTGGAGTGTTATCTCTTTTGACGGTGTATCAAGTTTCAGCTCGGTAATTTCACCCTTTGTAACCTTAAGTGTACCGGCAGCTGTCACTTTGATTAATACAACCTCGTCCTTTTCGAGCGTGTTTCCAGAATACCAGTCATCGCTATTGCTCTTCTTAGAAGGAACATATTTCTTTATGTTGCCATAGCCTTCAAAAGTATAAGCTGCAAACGCTGGTGCCGTAAATGTGTAATATGCTTCTGTCTGGTTTTCTGCCAGTGTCACCTCTGCCGTTCCTGTAATGCCATCTTCACCAAGTGTTAACGCTGTTGTTGTTACTACTGCAGGAAGCTTCAGTGCCGCACTCTGCTCTGCAACCTCGGTTGTTGATACCTTTGCATAGATTACATCATCTTTTTCAAGGTAAACCGGGAAGCTCTGGGATGATACAACCGTTTTGTTTGCTCCATTCTTCTTGTACCACCGAACGGAAGCTGTCTTATCTGTGTTTGCCGCGCCTTCCAGAACATATCTGTCTGCACTTGTCACCTCATAGCGGTACCATACAGGCGCTGCCTTTGTTACCTTGACATCATCCTTGTTTCCATCCAGTACTTCCGCGGTAATAGGTTTCACCGTAATGTTACCTGTCACTTCCGCATCTGCACTGCCACCGCTAATTGTTATGTTCTTGGTTCCGCCTTCGTATGCCTTCGTCCAGCTGGGTGCCTCATAATAATATACATCGCTTGTTGAACCACTGTTATCCAAAACATCTACCGATATTGCCGGTCGTGTTGTCTCGCCTTCCTTCAATGCTGTCGTATTCTCCACGATAACGGCATATCCTAGCTCGCTGTCTTCCGGTATGGTAAACTTATACGATACGGATCCGCCTTTCAGGCTAAAGCTTTCTGTCTTTCCGCTTACAAGCGGTTCTGCTTCTTTGTTTTTCGTTACGGTGAGCGTTCCGCTTACTGCTGTCGCGCTGCTTTGTGTCACCGTAATGTAATAAGTGTCTGTGCCCATTACTGTCAGCGGCAGGGAACGATTGCATGATGTCAGCTCTGTGCCATAACGCACATCTGCCGCACCACTATTTTCGCCTGCTGTCCAGCTGATTGTATAGGCCTCATTTACTTTTCCAGTAAATGAGTAGCATAATGCGCTGCCCTCATTATTGAACGATACTGGTGTTTCTCCCTCTCCAAGAGCTGTTGCGCCTATCTCGGTTACGGTGAATGTCGCTCCTGTTGTGGCATCCGCAGCCGCATCATCAGTCCAAACCTTGAATGCAATCCTCGTGCCCGCATCCAGCTTCATGAGGCTTGAACTATCTTTGTTTGTCAGGCTAATATAGTTCCTGTCTGTCTCAGAACTAAATACATCTGCCCTGCTCGCAACATATAATGTATGCGCAGGATTTTCTGCTACTGTTGTGCTGAACTGATAGTATCCGGTCTTCTTGACAGTAAATGTATACCAGTCTTCAAAACCGTTTTTCAGTGTCAGCGCAAGTGGATCACCTACAGTAAGCGTCTTAGTGCCATCTACCTTTGTCACACTGACAGACGCATCCTTTGCTGTATCTGTCGCCGTAACTTTGATGTATACGGTATCTCCCGCCTGAACGCCAGGAAGACTCGTCGTCTTATCGCCGTTTACGGTCAGTTCCGTGTATCCATAGGTAATGTATTCATGTTTGCTGTTATACCATTCATCTACGCTTCCATCTGTAACATTGATGACATACTTGTTCGTGCCACTCTCCTCAGGTACCTTGAATGAGAATGTCGCAGTTGTCTCCTTCGTCACAGGCTGTGCATCTGCACCTACTGTCAGCTCTTTTGCTGCGGACGAGGTTACCTTGATAACTGCCTCAATCTCCGGCTTCTCCGCTGTGAATACTGCCTTCTCATCTTTTAATGTCAGCTCAATTACAATTGTCTCACCGCTTTCAATAAAGAGTGTCTCTTTTCTGATATTCGGTGTTGTTGTATCCGCTTCGCCTGCCTTGCTCATTACTGCACTGCCATTATAGTACTCTGTAGTATCTGTTAATGACAAATATCTTACAGTAACGTCATCTTCCGGTGTCTCAAATGTATAATCACCTGTAGCGGATGCCGTAAACTTCACATACTGCTTCCGGGCATCCTTTGTGAACTTCACTGTAACACCCGTGTCATTTACCTCGAGCTGAGTGTTCTTGGACATATCCCTGCAGGAAACCCACAGACTGCTGCTCTTTGCTGCCTTGATAAATACGGTCTGACCTTCCTTCAAGCCCAATGAAAACTCAGTTCTGTTCACGTAGTTATCCACATTGTTCAATGAATATGTGCTAATTGACAAGTTGCTGTTAAATGTGTAGTAGTTATCCTCTGGCGCCGTGAATGAAATCCATGAATCATTTTTCTTATTCACCTTGAGCGGCGTATCCTTTGTGTTTGCAGTGGTCAGCCTTGTAAAGTCTGTATAACCTGATACCCTTAATGTAAACACTCCAGATACACGGAAGTAAATCTTCTGATTTGCCTCAAGTTTGAACGTTCTATTCCTATAAAAACTGCCACCAATTCCATTTCTGTCTGTATATACCTGATAGCGGCTGCTACATGAGAATGTGTACTCACCATATGTCGGCGCGGTAAACTGTACCCATGTCCTATCATTATTTCTGCCATCAACCAGATAATTCTCATTAACTGTTACAGGATTTGACAAAGTGAGTACTTCAAGCCTTCCTTCATACAATGGATCATATTTTGCAATTATTTCATCGTAGAAATTATTTCCACCGCTTTCATAATCACCACCATATCCCGGTGCGCCTTTTCCTACAGCCTTTACAGCAATTAGATATCTTGCAATTACCTTCTTCGTAATCTTTGATGTCACTGTAATTGTCGTAGTACCCTGCTGTACCGCCTTTAAGGTCGCTGTGTAGGAACCCGGATTTGCCTTTATGGACGCAACCTTTGTATTGCTGCTCTTCCAGGTCAGGGTATCTGTCCCCCTGATTCTCGCCAGGTCATTATCATAGTTGCCATCAAGCTCAGCTTCCAGTGTATATGTGTTGCCTGATGTAAAATAAGCATAGTTGCCATCTCTGTCATATATACCGTCTATCGCAATACCAGTATAATAAGCTGGTTCCTTCTTATTCAGGTTCCAATAGGATGCCGGTATGTTTGTAGTCTTTGTCTTTGCTGTCGCTGCCTTTGCCGCACTCTCCCCATTGTATACCGGTTTCACGGAAATGGTATATGCAGAGAGTCTCATAAGCTTATCCGTATGAATCGTATATGCATAAGTCTTTGTCTTTGCAAAATACTTGAAGTTCTGCCACTCACTGTGACCAAACGGCCAATCGCCTACGATGGAACGCTGCTCTTCCTGTATCCATGGTCTGTCCGCGTCATTCGGAACCGTATTGTTGAGCGCATCCTGTCTCCATGCGAGCTTCTTATATACGACGCTTCCTCTTGCATCCGTCACTTCAATGTCAAATGCATCGGGATGTCCTGCATACGCAAAGTTCAGCGTGATGAACTTATCGTCCACATAAGCTACCTTTAAGCCCTTGACCGGATCCATCTGTGCCGATGACAGTTCAATGGAAGACTCCACACTGCCCAGCCCCTCTGCGTCAATCTTATAGTCTGTAAACTTCACTGTAATCTTTTGACTGTTTGCCTTCGTTGCCGTGATAATCCACTCGCCGTAACGCAGTGCACCATCCACTGATGGGTATGTGTAGCTGCCCTTATCCTCATTATAGTCACTGTAATTTACACGATGGAGCTCATATCCTGCCTCATAAGCTTTTTGTATTTCCTCCTCACTGATTACAATGAGACTTGACCAGTAATTTGGAATCTTATTTTTGCCGTTCTTATACTCAAGGTAATCTGCCAGCCTGATTCCGTCACCGACCTTCATCGGTTTTACCTTCTTTGGTATAATTGTGTCAGGACTTGCTGTAATCAGAAGGCTACAGTCACCCATAACCTCGTTATCTGCCACTGCCCATATTTTTACCCATGACGCGCCATTTCGTCCGACACCTTTCAGGGTAACCTTGCCATTCTTGGCAATTGTGGCATACGCTGACGGATTTGTCTGCTTTTTATTGACAATATTAGGCTCTGGTGCATATACATCCCCATCTTCTACATAGCCGTCTGTTATATAATACGTAACCTTCGGATCAAGATATGTGTCTGACAGTTTGATATTTAATGCTTTTTCTGCCGCCTTTAACGGAAGGTCAACCAATAACCCATCAGCATTTTCTGCTGCTTCATTATATGGCTTCTGCGGAAATCTTCCCGACAGGGAAACCTGTGCCGTCTTGTCAAACAGGCTTACTGTATACAGCCTGTCATTAAGGATGTCATCAAATACGTAACCATCTGCATCAGCATAATATTTTACAGGATTTTTCGCATCCTCCACATTAAACCAGGGATATAATCTGTTTACCTGTACCTTTGTCGTTTCAAATGCCTTCGTGGTACCAGCTGCCGAGAGCGCAACCTTCGAACCGTCAGCAAGTGTCCTTGCTGCACTGACATTTCTGACATATACGACATAGGAACCCTTTGCGTCTAAGTCAAGAATACTTTTCAGATCCAATTTCGACTTCTTATCATACTTGAAGTAGTCACCATCCTCGTTGTCATAATAAGACTGTACGTAAACTGGTGCAATTGCAAAGATGCCTTCCCACTGTTCGTTCGTCATTTTTGCAATTTCTTTCTCAAAGTCTGCCTGCTTCCATTTCTTCCTGTTGGCATCCACACTGGCGTCTACCACATAAATTTCTTTGCGGTATCCGTCATTTACATGTGTAAACTGTACTTCTGCCGTTGTGTCGCCCATGATCACTTTCTTGATTGCAGGCGCTGTCACTTCGGATACAGTCACTTTGCCTTTTGCTACCTTCACGCCCTTGTCTGTGATTTCCTCAAATGTCTTACCATCTGCGGAAAGGCGTACCGGATATGCCTCAAATGCGACTGGTGTCGCCTTCTTATTGTTTGTGGCAAGCGCTGTCAGGCGTCCTGTCTCAGGGTCAATGCTCGCATACTCATTATGTGTGACATTCACATCACCGTCTTTGTAAAGTCGGTAGTTAATCTGAATCACGTCACCGAGCTGTACCTTTGTAATCTTGACATCCAGCTGCTGTGTCTCGCCGACTGCCATCTTTGCCTGAACGCCGTTAAATGCAAGCGACTTCGGTGCCACTGCCTCCCTGAGGTTTGACTCAAGCTTTGCATTTGTCACGTCAAGCTTAAATGTCTCTGTATATCCTTCTTCCCATGTAATCTTAAATTCCTTGACAGGGTCAGCAATCTTCTTGCCTTCCTCATCAGGCTCTACCGGGAATAATGCCTTGATATAATATCTGTCCGCCCAAAGCTCCTCGCTAATTTCATAGTAATCGGAGGTTTCTTCCAATACATATCCGCCTGCATCCTTAATGCTCTTTCTGTACAGGAACTGCTGTTTTCCATACGCACTATTACTGCTAAGCTCCTCCGAAAATTCAATCGGCGAAAGGATGCCAACGGCAACGTAGTTTTTATCCATCGGAATCTTATTGCCATCTGCGTCTGTCAGCTGGTTGTAATAATTCTTGTACGCAAATGGGATTCCTTCACGCGGAAGGATTGTGTATACGCCCTGGTCATCTCTTTCTGTATAGAGGTTAACCCATCCTTCGTCTTCACCGCTATCCGCATATGTAAGGTAAGAAGCATCCCATACGCCTGCTTCGCCGCGGCTAATCTTGTCTGCTGTTTTCGGTCTGTACTCAATGTTGTAAGATGCCGCATACTGTGCGAATAATATGTTGCTTTCGCTAAACCTTACAGTGTATTTCTTGCCATATCTGATAAATGATGACCATGGATCGTCAATGTAGGTATTGTCCCTGAAGATGTCGCTTTCAAAGTAACAATACTTTTCACTATCCCCAGAGAAGCCTTGAAGGATTGCATAACCGTCAAAATCTTCCCAAGCACCCGTGAAAGCATTGCGTCTCTCTCCACTGATGTTCTCAAACAGACCTAAATCGCTTTCCGGTATCGGATTTGCCTCATTCGCAGCCTTGACATCAATACCATATATATCCACCAGTTCATCTGCGGTCTGACCTGCTGTCACTTCATTCAGTATCGGTGTGACAATTACATCGAGCGGTTTAATTGTGAACGTAAATGGATTGCCATCTTTGTCATAAATCGCCTGACTTTCAATTGCCTTATAGTTCTCATTTCCTGCAAAAGAAACATAAAGTGTGTAAGCACCACCATATCTTGCTTCTGTACTTGACACATATCTGGACCCATCGTCTGTACTCCAGAGCCATCTTACATTGACAGCGCCTGCAACTTCCTCTGCGCCGATGTTCAATGGTACATCTGTTACCGGAGCTCCTGTTGCCTTATCAGTCAGTGTGATGAAATTTTCCGGTAAGTCAGCTGCTACCGGCATCCCATTATAGACCCTGTCCGCAGGCATGTTTATAGAAAACGCAAGCTCGCCTGCGCTGAAGACAAAGTCGCTCCACTCTGTATGGTAGTCATAGCGTTTCTTCTCTGCGTCCCATGCTGACTTATTCTTGTTTGTATAGTTTGACCACTTTAACCGATAGCCGTTTTTATCCAATAAGGTATAACCATCCCTGTCGTGGACATATCCAGTCGCATCGTCAAAGAAAGCTTCTGCCTTATATACATATGGATTTGCGGTATCATTTATAAACTCTGATGCATGGATGTAATTTGCCCTTACATCCTCCTTGTTTGTGCCGTCCGGATTCTTTCCCAGGCTCAGGGCATTCCATTCCATCAAAGAATCAGCATTCCAGTCAAGCTCCTCGCCCTTATCGCTGTTATTGTCAAGCATATAGATGCTATATCCGTGTCCTCTGTAAACTGCTGCATCATCTCCATAGCTTGCATACTGCGGGTCAGCCACTACAAGAAGTTCCTGCTGCTTAATCAGGAAGTATACATCCTTTGATGCCGGCTGGTTCTTGAGCGGAATCGAGCTGTCCTTATATTCAATGTGCAGCCGGTAAACGCCTGCATCCATCGGAATGCGGGTGCTGCCGGCGCCAAAGCTCTTTACCAGGTTCTCTTCCGCACGTTTCTTGTCTGCACCTTCATTTGCTTCCGCGTCTGTATGGATATATGCCTCATACAGGCTCATATCACCAGTCTGCCATGTATATGTGATATCTTCATGCGCATCCTTGATTTCGCCGGTAACGTCCGCAAGCTTGTAAGATGCCCTGTCTGCAAACAGATAATCCTCGTCATAAATCTTCCATGCCGGACTGGCAATGGTTCCATCGCCCCTGCCCGCATCAATAAATGACTTGACAATCCTGTCCACTTTAATTTCTGTTGCTGCGGCAGTACCAAGTTCCACGAGGAGCGTATTGTTTTTGAGGGTATCCTCATCTGCCTTTACGCAGTAGTTCTTCTCTGCTGAATTGGTTGTTGTGTCTGTCACATCTACCAGCCCTGCAGCGTCACCCTCATCATTATACACCGTTTTCTGGCCGCTGAATTTTACACGGTACTCAACCGGTCTTTCCTCAGTTCCCTTGGTCAGCGCAGCGCCTGTATATTCTGTCCATGCGCCCCATTTTTCTTCCTCGGTCGCGCCGTCCTTTATGCTGGCTGCTGGCTTTTTCTGACGTGTTTCCAGCTTGAATACCGGACTGTAATACTGTGTCTTGCCTTTATCACTGTATGACACACCGAAGAAATCAGCCCTCGTTGCATTCTCGCCTACAATGTCAGAAGACTTAATATAGGAAGCCTCGCCATTCCAGAGTTCATACTCTGCTTCTGCAAGAGCCTTCGCCACGGCATTTCTATCCATGCCTTCAACCATTACAACCTTACTCGGCTTCAGCACGAGAGATACCGGCTCGATTGTAACTTTCACCGGGTCACTGTAGCCCTTTTTGTACTTTCCGTTTTCACCGGAATATACATACACAAGATAGTACTCGCCTGCATCCTTAGGGTTCTCAGACATCAATGTGTATCGGTCAGTGCCGACAACATTTCCATATTCATCAACGGCTTTAACCTCAAACTGGGTCTCATCATCCAGTTCAGGGAACGCAATGTTGGATATCCCTTTCTCCTTCGTGTACCACTGGGGGCTGACAAGCTTCTTTGCGCTCTCCTGCTCATCAAGCGCCTTGTCGTCCGCTTTTGTCACCACCTCATAGCTGGTAACATACTCTTCTGCTATCCCCGCCGCAGTAAGCGCGTTCTGCTCGTCATATGTCTTAATAATCTCTGTTCCCGGATTTTTCAGTGCAACCTGCACCTTTGTCTCTGTAAGTCCGGCAAACTCGATTCCATAATACTTCTTATCTGTCTCATTATTGGAATCCACTTCGTAATTGGAAGCAACAGAATCGGCAAGCGTTACTTTCACCGTGAACTTATACTTTTCTTCACTGTTGAAGTACGCGTCATCATTCACTGCAAACACGCCGTCACTGCCTGCCTTGTAGAGCACGATGTCCTCTGCCTTTATTTCATGCAGTGCCTTTTGGCTGTCGTACTCGCTGTTATCAGCTGATTTTAAAACATAATTCTCCAGTACAGCTGCCTTGAAGTCACTTACCTTGCTTCCGGTCGCTACATTCTTATTAATGTCATTTTTCAGTTCTAATGTCAGCTGTGCCTTTTCGATGTTGAAATAAATGTCATATACGGCATCGCCGCAGACACCCTCCACAGCTGTCACCTTCAGGCGCAGGACATAACTGCCAGTCTCCTTGGGAAGTCCCTGCATTGCGCTCTCAGAGCCTGCGGTTCTCCACTCATAGGAAAGATAGTCGTTCCTGAGCGCCTCTGTACGGTCCTCACCATTGATGTAGATTTTTGCTGCGCCTTTCACAGCATCTCCAATGCCATCGAAGTTACCGCCCTCACTATAACTTACGTTATATGTCGGCTCACTCTTATCATTTTGTTTCTCAAACTGACTGGCAAGGAAAAGATTTTCAACTTTTATTACTGTGCTTTCAATGGCTGCCTTTCCGTCGCCTGCCTCCTGCAGTTCCTCGCTTGTCGCCTCGGTCTCAGGCTGTTCACCTTCCTGATTCGGTCTTAAATCAGGCGTGTATACAGGTGTCTCCGCGCCAGGCTGTGTCTCACCGTCTGTCGTCGTGCCTGTCTCGGACTGTCCCTCATTGTCTGTGGGCGTGCCCGTCTCAGGCTGTCCCTCACCGTCGGCAGGTGTGTCCGCATCAGGCTGCTGTTCCTCGCCTGCCGGTTCCTGCTCTTCGTCGGCAGTTGTTTCGTCCGCGGAGTCTGCCGCGTCAGAGTCCGTTGTACCGGAATCCGCCGTGTCTGTGTCTTCCACGCTTGTCTCAACCACCGCCGGGTCTTCTGCCGCCAGAGCCGTCGCTGGCATTGATTGAAATACCATCGCGACACTCAGGATAATCGGCAGTGCCCGTTTAAACAGTTTTCGTTTAAACATTCCTCATGATCTCCCTTCTTTGTTTGGTGGATGCGTCGATAACGCACCGTTAATAATATATACCGGTGGGCATAATGATACCACCGATGATACCACATCTTTCATTATACTTAACATTTAGCCTTTTGATAAGTCTTTTTTCCCTTAATTCACTTTCTCATTTCCACAAACTTTTTTACAATTTTGTGGAAATCCTTGTCAATTCTGTCCGTTATTATATTTCTGTCTGCACTTTGCACACTAATTGTGCACCATGAATGGTTTTTTCGTCTTTATTTATATGTTTCGTAAAATTTAGTGTGTATTTTGCCATGGGATTTTGTGGGAATTCATTCGGAGAAATATTGGCGCGTATCGAATATGTATTCTGCAAAGTGTAAAAATTAGCACCTTGTCCGCATATTTGCGCGATAGTATAATGAAAATTGTGATTCACACATTACGAAAATTACAGGAAGATTAGAATGAATACTTTCAAGAATGCATTTGGCAAAATTGATTATACATTGACGAACGACTACATGTTCCGTGCCGTGATGCAGGAAAACGAAACTGTCCTAAAAGGACTTGTATCTTCCCTGCTTCACCTGGATTTTTCGGATATCCGCTCCGTCACCATCCTGAATCCAATCGCACCTGGAAAGGCGTTTGATGAAAAAACTTTTGTCCGAATGTCAGAAAACATTATGTTTATAATGACAAGTTCACACTGAATGTGTTAGACTTAAGACAGATAGCTATGGCAACAGACGAGGACAAAGCATATAAGCTTGCGATGATGATATTCTGGAACAGACCTGAGAAACTATGTACAACCTCAATCAGGACGAAGTCACCCGCTATTGGTGTGAGGCACGCGAGGACGGACTGCGTATAATGCGTACTATTCAGAACCAGTATAAGGCTGAAATCGCCGAAAAGAATTCCATCATCGAACAGCTACAGGCTGAAATTCAGAAATTAAAGGAAGCTTCGGGTAAGGAAGTAAATTGATATTGAAACTGCCAAAACCCCCAAATGCATAAAACATTTGGGGGTTTTGTTTTTATTTGATGTTGACCCGATTGCAACACTCAGTGTCGACGCAGGCAAAACGGAATCCTTTTCCTTTGGCTATCACACGGCAATTCCGGCAGACGCCACAAAAGTTATCGCAGTGAATGCATCCCTGACGGATTACCCTTCTGTGGAGACAGCGGCCGCAGTATTTGACATCCCTGCCGGCAAGCGTCTCGGGTACTCCTCAGGCGACGCCCTTTATACATTCAATTCATTCTCCGATATCCATATTGACGAGGAACATTTCGGCGATACGCCCGCATACTGGTGGGAGTACTCCGAAAACCACTGGGCACAGGCGCTCAGCTACGCCACACATTTTATCCATTGTAGAAATCCGGAAGCCCAATCCGGTCAGTCTTTTTTGCTGCATGTTTCATATTTTTCTGTGGCTTCTTTAACGTATCGTACATACATTCTCCTTTCATCAGATGATACTGTAATAAATATACCGCGTCCCAGTATAGTTCCCGACTCCGGTAATCGTCAGGCATGCAATGCCCTTCCCGGTAGTGTTGGCATATGAGCAGATATAATCCTTCCCCTGCCTGAGCACGGTGCCATTGTCACACACCTCCTTCAGTTCAAGATACACTGGCTGTCCGTCATTATAATTCAGCTGTTTCGTACCCGTCGTAACCTGAAGCGCCCCCACCGATTTTGGCACAATGGTAAAATACATGTTTTTGCTGCCTTGCAGATAATCAGTTCCCGCCAGGTGCACAACCGCAGTCCCCGCACTGATATTTTTGCTGTAAGTCACCGTATATGGAAGCGGATATCCCTCTGCTGCACCCTTTATGGGCGCAAGCTGCCTAAACTCCTCATCAGTCAGGGTAATTTCACTCCCTGTGTACTGCTTTTCGATGCTCTGCGCCGCGTCATAGTCAATCGCCTGCGCCATCGTCGCCTTTGTTATATTAAATTTGACAGTTGCACTCCCCTTGTACAGCCCATCGCTCTTTGCCTTATACGTGACCGATGCCTTTCCAGGCTTATTGTTGTTTTTTATCGTAATATCGTACTGGTCTGTCCCGATAACATTCCCATCCAGATCCTTGATTAAATATTCGTCAACCGTCACCGGCTGGTTCAGGTATGGCTGGTCGGGTATGACCGGAAGCACAAGTTTTTTTAATTCCCTCTTGGCAATGCGGAATTTTTTTGTCCTGGTTCCCTTAAAATTCGTGCCCTCCCTTGCCGTCACTGTAATCTCTGCGCGGGTCGAGACTGCCGTGTTATTCCCCGCTGTAAGCACATAACAGTCTGCTGGTACTTCGAGCTTTCCGGCTTTGACTGTCACTTTATCAGGCAATACCGGCTGACCTGTATACCATGCACCGGAAAATGTCACGGACGAAATGGCGGCGGGGATAATCTTATAATACTTGACCGTCGCTGTCTCATCCAGCTCATAGTTATCGGACAACTGTATTCGCACATATGCCCCTGCCATTACATTTCCATCTTCATCATATGCCACATTGACATTGTTTCCATATACCAGCGTATAGTCCTTACCCGCTCCGGGCTTCAATGCCTTTTTGCCGTCAAGCACCTTCACCGCAGGGCATATTTCCTTCTGTGTGTAGGTCTGGTCTTTTATCGGCTGTATTGCCGTGCCGTCCAGCTTTTTCTTTTCGATTGTGAACATCAGCCTGCGCGTCCCCGCATATGCGCCTTTTCCAGTAATCGTCACACTTGCCGTATCCTTTCCGGCATTGACATTATTGCTATATGTAAGCGTATAACCGGCAGAAGATATCACGTTTCCATTTGCGTCCTGTATCACAAGCTTAGGTTTCTGTGCCTTTGCATTATAAGTATATACTGCGTCCTCATCTGCAAAACGGATGCTGAGGGCATTGATGTCCCTCCTGCTCATAATATTTTTTTTGAATACAGAATCCTTGTTCTTTACCCTGTAATTACCGCAGAGCGTAATTTCTATGTCATATTTTTCACCAAGCGCCAGTTCGTCCATATCGATGCGCGTACTTGTTCCGGCCTTGTAAATCACAACACTATCTTTTCTGTACTGCGTCTCATCAAGTTCCGTTTTGCCAGAAGCAACCCGCAGCCTGCTCCCAGTCTCATCATATGCAATCTGCACGCTGATACTGCTCTCGGCTATTTCCTTGGGCTGGATTGTGAAAGGCTGTGTGATTTTGCCTGCGTAATTACCGATTCCTGATACGGTTATACATGGTGCATCCTGTGCCGACAAATCAGCTGCCTGAATGTTCTTTTCATAGGAAACAGTGTAATCCTTTCCCTTTTTTAATGTTTTTCCACCCCATTTTACCGTGACGGCAGGCGTCAGCGCCTTGCCGGAATACACTGCCTTTGCGACAGTAACCGTACAGTCCTGCTCAATACTCCTTGGCACAATCGAAAAAGTCTTTGTCACTTTTCCCTGGCACTGCCCCTTTCCCGAAATGGTAATTGTTGCATCTGCCCCTGCATTCGTATTGTTTTTATAGGAAACGGAATAGTTCGCAGCAGGCAGCTCGGCACCGTCCACCAGCACCCTGATCGTCGGTTTCACTGCCGTTCCTGTATACTCCTGTGCCGGAATGATGTCTGCTGCACCGGACACAACCACCATATCTTCCGTCAGCATGGTCTTCGTTATGGTAAGCGGAACACGCACCTCACCAGTATAATTATTTGTTCCCGCGATGGTTGCCGTGTACGTTCCTGCATTGCGGGGTTCCTTATTAAAGGTTATCGTGTAGTCAGTTCCTTTGACAAGCCGCGTCTCACCGTTGTGCACTGGCAGGTCATCCTGCACCAGTCCATTGTATGAGATTGTGACAGGTGCCGCCATCTCCTCGGTTATCTCTTTTTGCAGGATGGTAAATGTCTGTTCTACAGTCCCGGCATATTTTCCAATCCCTGTTATGACCGCTCTCGGCGCATTTTCACTCTCCCTGTCCGCCACCATGTCGTTATTGGAATATACGACCTGAAAGTCCACATCCCTGACAAGCGGCTCACCCATATAGCGAATCTCAATGGGCGGCTCATGATAAGTACCGTTAAATTCCTGCGCGTCTATCTCCCTGACCATCTCCGGGGTCAATGGGATGTTTTCCTGCGGCATGTCAAACTGTCCGTCCGATGTGTATGCCTTAATGCGATATGTAACCTTTTCCGCCACATCATCACTGGCAGCATCCTTCCAGGCACCCCCTTCCCTGACAAAAGTCTCGCCGGGATTTGTCTTTGCGACAAACCGAACCGTCCTTCCATTGTCATATGACTGGTCAACAAAGATTGCCGCTCCCCGGGTATCATCTATCTTTCCACCTGACAAAGTAACCACAACACTAAATGCCGTCCCTTCTGAAACCGGCACCCATTTTTCCAGCTCAATCGTATGATACCCTTGAAATGTTACAGTCCCGCTCGTCCGCGAACTCAGTATCCCTGACTGCGGATTGTCCATTTCCGTCAAATCTGTGTATACTTCTATGGTATAATCAGTTCCCACAGATGCAATGCCAACGCCCACAGCCTTGACCAGCTGATACCCGGTACCTCTGTAAACCGCAGCAGCAGTAATTGTCTCAGCGCTTTGATAACGTACTCCTGCAGAACCATCATACTGATAAATATGGTCATAATTGTCTGCTTTCTCAAAGTCAAAGGCAAGCATTGTGTCCGAAAGAGACGCTTCCTCATATGACATCCAAAAATACCCATCATCCCCATAACCTGAACCCCAGCTATTTTTAATGAGCCACGCACCATTGTTCATGGGAATCTCTTTTTCTGTCACCAGATTATTCAATGCGGTATACTTGAAATTGTTTCTATCAAAATCATCATCCCAGCCAACAATTGCAATGGCATGGTTATCACCATCATTTACCGTGTTATAATAAACTGTCGGGCCGCTGTACTCCGATTTGTCAACATAATTGCTGCTGTGGCTCTCGTCGTGCTTGTAATATGTAGCAACCGCACCTTTGTCCATAATCGCCTGTTTAACAGCATCTACATCACTTTTGTGAATCCAGCTGGCATTCTGCATATGCACAACATCCGAATGCGCATATTCCTGCGGAATGTCGAGTTCCTTTGTCCTGCCGGTTTCTTCCGCACTTGGATATACAAGGCTTGTATGTGTTTTTTCATCCGCTATGCCTGTCCACCTTGCCATCGCGAATGTGGTAAACATATTGTTTCCCCCATTGTTCACTTTTGTTGTCGCAAGCGGTATGACAGCGTCCCCCTCAAGTCCGCCATCCGGTCCCGCTATATCATCATTATAAAAGAAATTGACCAGGTGGCTTTCCGACATGTCCACCTCCGTTCCCGCAATCCGCCTGTATATGCTCTCAGCAGGAGCAACTGCGGCAAACGACCAGCAGGAGCCCCATTTTCCCTGATCCTTTACAGCAGTCCCCTGACCATTATCCAGTGCCGAATACCGCGACGGAACAACTCCATCCGTCACTGAAAACACCCTGGTTCCCCTGCTTCCCAGCGGTTCTGCCTCCATCCCGCTGTCAAGGTATCCCGACGCAATAAACCCATCTGCTTCCAGCCTTTGATTCAGCTCGTCCTTCAATGCTGTCTTTGTCTTGATTAATTTGTCCGATTCCTCCTCCGTCGAACCCTCCAGTTCCGTCTCACTTTCTACAGTTGTTTCCGCTGAAGCATTCTCCTCCAACGTCTCAGACATCTGTTCCTCAGTTTCCTCCGTGCCAGTTTCCGCCGACTCTGTTTCCGGCTCTGTAGAGGCAGTCATATCCGACTCCCCCATATCGGAATCCGGCTCCTCAAAATCCGATTCTGAAATCATTGGCTCGGACTCCGGGAAATCCGTCTCCGGTATTGACGACTCCGTCTCCATGGAATCTGACTCCGCAGCCGTCAACTCCGGCGCGACAGAATCAGATTCTTCGGCATACTCATCCGCGACCGTCAACTCTGGCATGGCAGAATTAGGTTCTTCAGCATACACATCCGCAACTGTCGACAGGCAGATTATGGCACACAAAATGACTGCTATCATTTTCCTTATCCTATGATACATCCCGCTTCTCCTATTAACTATTAATATTCTATATGATACACATCAATATTATATCAATTTTATGCTGATTTTCAAGGTATACACCAATACAATATTTTCCTTTGTACGATATTATATCTGCGATATAATATGCATGTCCCCATAAAATACAAATGAAAAAAATTAGAAAGGCGGAGTTTATTATGGCAGAAAGCAAAAGAACAGACAGCCGGGGCAGAATTTTAAAAACCGGTGAAATTTAACGAAAGGATGGGCGGTATCAGTTTCAGTACACGGATTCCACCGGAAAACGGCATTGTATTTATGACACAAGCCTAACCGGGCTGTGCGAAAAGAAGCGAAAAATATTAAAGGACACAGAAGACGGAATTCGCAGCGGAGATTCGAACCAAAGACAGAAAGTGGAAAACGTACCATTCCCATGATAAAGGAAGTGAAAAAAGCATTCCTCACACTCCGGCAAAAAAATCTGCAGCTTGGCAGCAGCGGTGATTTCACCGTGGACGGTTACCATGATTTCATTTTCCTGACCCTGAAAAGGCGCCGCCTATATATGCCAAATACAATAGGGCAAATGTTGACGCGCATTGTCAAGTCATACAATGATGAAGAAACCAAAGCCGCTGCCATTGAAAACCGGGAACCGCTTCTGCTCCCGCACCTTACCCCTCATATCATGCGCCATACATTTTGTACCCGTTTCTGCGAAAATGAGACAAACGTAAGGGTGATTCAGGAAATCATGGGACATAAAGACATCAAAATTACAATGAACATTTACAGCCATGTCACAATTGACAAGGCACGTGAGTGCATGGAAAGCATGGAACGAGCTTTACAGCAATCCTTACAGCAAAAATAAAAAGCCTCTGAAATGTCAATGTCTGCTCCGCACGCCACATTTACATTCAGTATAACAAAAAAATACAGCACTTCGTACATCAAAAAAAGAAAAAAAGGAATACAGAATTTCCATAATCTAATATATATGCGCCTAAAATATCACCAAAACATGAACCAAAACCCATAATGCCATAGCGGCGGTATGCTTCCACGCCGGCGCTGGAGGTTATGGAAAGGTTAAAAGGTAAAATGGAGGAGAAGGTGCTATGAAGAATCAAATTATTAAAAAGATGATGGCATACCTGTTGGTGGGCGCCATGGCCATCTCTACACCGATATCGGCATCGGCTACGGAATTGGAGAATGCGTACAAGACCGGAACCGACGCTGATACAGGAAATCCATCGGGTTCAAACACCAATACGAACTCGACTACTGCGACTCGATCTATACACGATTCTGTCCATCACCGTCTGCAGTTACTTCGTGTATAACATTTTTCCCTTTTTTGTTTTGAAGAGTTGCTGTTATGGTTACAGATGTATCATCAACTTTTCCAAGATCAAGAATTTCGGACTTGGTAACATACACCGGAAAGCAGAAAACATTGACTGCTGTTTTAACGGCTGGTAAGGATGAGAAGGGTAACGATATTGAACTTCCTGTTGGAAAAACAAAAATCAAATGGACTACGAAAGATAAGACAGTTGCGGGCGTAAGTGGAAAGAAAGAGGCTGGTACAGTCAAGCCTGTTAACGGACTAAAGAAAAAAGATAACCAAGCGGGTGACACGAAAGATGTTATAATTGAGGTTACTGCTGAGGGGAGAAATACAAAGAAAGAACCTTATACGTTTTCGGGAAGCTATACGCTTACCGTAGAGCAGAGTAATATATCCAGTGTCAAGGTCGATAAGCGCTTAACCGACATAAAGGATAACGATATTAAATGGAATACCATCGTGGCAGATTCAGCTACAAGGGGTAATGATGCAGCATATGTTGGAACGGGCAATATGTATAAAGCTGTGTCGACCAAAGGGTCTTATCCTGAAGGTGAGGCTGGCTCAGACGCAATTGGATGGACTATAAGCGGTGCGGCAGCTAAAATTAACGACAATGGCTATCTTACACCGGTTAAGCCTGGCAGCTCAACAGTTTCAGTAAATTATGTGACTCTTAAGGATGGTAAGGCAAAATTAAACAAAAAAACAGTTAAGGTTAAAGTTATCCAGAATGCTACGTCAATTGCATTTGCTAAGGATCAGACAGTTAAGAATCCATCACCGAGAGAAAAGGATCAGACTGTAACGCTCAAGGTTAAGAGCATAGCGCCAAAGAAGGCTACATGTAATGTTGCAAGCTGGAAAATTATGGCTTATATTACAGATAATGAGGGAACTGTTGACGAAACCCCACAAAGCTTATCTTTTGATTCGAAAGTGAAAAAAGGAAACGGATATGTAACAAAGACTACAGCAAATTCTATTACTGTAAAAATTCCGGGTAAAGCTCAGGCAGGCAGTGTAATTAAAGTAGGAGCATACACAAATGGCGGTGTCGTAGCATATGCGTATATTTATGTGACAGATAAAACAACAAAAGTAACCGTAACGGGTGCTCCAGAAAGTGTTTCTCTTGGCAAAACAGTATCTGTCGGAACAGTCAAGGTTACTGATTCGAAAGAAGCTGGTTTGAAGAATCAGGAATTTGACAAGACAGGAACTACAACAGCTTATGAGACGGCCATGGTACCACTATGGTTGCGAACGTTGTGGGAAGGAATGAACTTTAGGAGATGTGGGTAAATGAATGTAACCAAAGAATGGCAGATACATCAGATAGGCAACAGCCGGAAAGGTTACTGGAGGACAGCGCAGATATTAAGCGTAGCCCTCACCAATAAAATAATAACCAGGCTGGGATATATCTCCATGCTTGACTATTATCTGAAAGTATCGTGAAAACTATTGAACCGCTGTATACCGAACGGTATGTACAGTGGTGTGAGAGGTCGGCTACTCAATTAATGTGCAGCCTCCTACCCGATCTGTGTACCGGGCATAGCGTTAATCCTGATGATGAAAGTCATGCATATTAACCGTCAAGTGTAATGAACCACAAAACAGTATCAGCAATGGTATGTGTGAAAGACTAAGTCCAAATGGCAAAGGAAAACCAAGTGGGTAATATATTACATACTTTAATAATATTTTTGGAGCTGTTCCCTTGAGATGTCTGCATATTCTGCATTCTGGGTTACGGCCTGATAGACGGATTCGAAGTCGGGCAGAAAGTCCCTCAGGCTGTGGACGAGTGCCTTGAGCCCTTCCTCACGTCCCAGGCTAAGCCCCTCGGCAAGCCCTTCCTCACGTCCCTCTTCCCATCCTTCTTCACGAATGCCATCCGTAAAAACCTTTTCGTCAAATTCTGTAATACACACGCTCATCACCTCCGCCTTGTGTTTGGTTAAAAAGTCTTTCATAATATTGTCTGCAATGCAGCTGTCAACAGCAGTATTTACTGCGTCCTGAATATCCGTGCCGCAATTCTGATTGTCACGGATGCGGTTTATCAGCTCCATGTATTCTGACAAAGGCTTGCATTTTAAAAGAAGCGCATCATTTTTGCCCCTGTTCAAGTTATACACGGTTGCTGTCCACTCGAATTCCCCATTATCAGCCCTGTTCATAAAAGAGTCCGACAGCCTGAGTCTGGAAACCGGAGGGTAATCCTCCGTCCCATTATAGAATACAATGTATTGTGGCGTGGGAATCCTCTGGAGCTTTTTCCCATAGATATTAAGTTTATTGACCTTGATATACTGGCTGTAAAGGTTGCCAAAATACATTAGTCCGCGGACGGGCATGTTGGGATTAATGGAGCCCTGCTGTTCCCAGAGGGGCATGTTGCCATCCAGAAGAATGGACACATCATTCTTCATTTTGATGTAAATGACATCATCGATGGTTGTAATGGCAAGGTCATCCGTATTGCAATATGCCGAACCATTTAGCGCGTTGTACAGCGACAGGATGTCATCCTTATATTCTTCGGAACCAAACCGCAGCCTGAAAAGCCGGTCTTTATATTTTATATTTACCCCGGTGCCTGCCATCTATTGTCTCCTTTTTGTTTTATATTATAACATTTTAACTTGATGTGTTCAATTGTCTTTTTCGAAACAAGTCTGCCAAAAAAATGAACCATATTCCGCCGACAGCCATAAATCCACGCTAACTGCACCGCCTTGGCGACATACTTCCTCTGCATGGGGCTGTGCGCAAAAAGGAGATACCCGGCTGGATATCTCCTTTTGTGCAAACAATATTTTGTTTTCAATACATTTAGTCTACGATTACAGTAACCTTTCCGGACTTATTAGATAATGTCTTAATTGTAACTGTAGCTGTACCTTTCTTGAGCGGTGTTACATTGCCGTCTTCATCAACCTTAATGATTAAAGCGGATTTCTTGTCTAATGTAAATGTAACCGGCTCTGCCTGGTATGCTGTAGTTGTTCCATAAACAGGATCGCCTAATTTTGTTGCACCAAGAGCTGCATCTCTCGCATCATTACCTTTCATAGTAACCGCTGTACCATTATCAAAATATTTTGTCTCGAGCTTAGCAGACAGTTTTAATGTATCAGTGCTTCCAAGCTTCATGGACTGCGTATTAACATTCTTCTTTGTGCCTGCTTCCTTGAAATCAGCACCATTCTTTGATGCCTGAGGAATAACCTTTGTAGTCTGCTCAGTAATGTAGATGTAGCCGTATGCCACAACGCCTGCCTGTGTATATGCACCTACCTTAACGACGCTGCCAGCCTTGAAGCTGCCTGGAACATCAATTGTGACAGACTTATCATTGGACTTCTTAATCAGTGTTGCCTTTTCAGCGCCTGTCATCGTCGTGTTCTGGACATATGTCTTTTCACCATCATATGCCATTACCTTCCATTCAACTTTTCCATAATTAGCTTTCTTAGGCACTATATTCTTGATTGCAAACGAAACTGATTGAGGTTTATCTGTTTTCTTTGCCGGATTCTTAACTACAACAGGCTTTGCAAAAGCAATTGATGTAGCATTCTGAATCGGTGTGATGTTGATAGTCTTTGTGTTCTTTATAGCCTTTGGCTTATCTGGTTTTGTCCTGTCAACTGTTATATATGATGCCTTAACTGTTGTCTTCGCAGTACCAGTAAAATCTGCTGTAAGATGCTCGTCATATGCATTGTAGTTGACATTCTTGCCAGTAACTGCCCATGCAATAGAATCGATCTGACCGTCTCCCTTTGCATCCATAAAGTAATTCTGACCTACATAGAAAGCCTTCTTATTGTTCTTAAGATCCTTGAGACCGTTATATGTAACTGTCACATTCTCATTTTTAGCAGTCTCTTTTGCCTTTTTAGGTATCGTATACATTGTATCATATACAACATCCTTATCATTGCTCTTAGTTTTCTGGAAAATGTCAATGGTGACATTCTTCACATCACTCTGTGTCAGACTAATTGTATGCGTTTCTGTGTTTAATGTCTGCTTGCCACTCGCATTCTTATACGATCCTCCAACGGTTACTGTTGAAGTCACACCATTAAGGTCAGTTAATAAATCTGCCGGAGTAACTGTGGCAACATCCTTCTTTCCACTGACTTTCTTGATATTTTTATCTTTATTATTACCCTTTGCCCATTTAAGCGATGTATTTCCTACAGGAAGAACCATTCCATCCTCTGCCTTCAGGACTGCATTCAATGTTATAGGTTTTCCAGTATATCCGGAATCAGCACCTGTAATCTCTACTGTCTTAGGTGATGCAAAGACAGTAACTGTAAATGCTGCGCTCTTGCCATTTGATGCCTTAACCGTAATCTTGGCTGTTCCGACACCTACTGCCGTAATTGTTGCTTTTTCTCCATACTCACCAGATGCTGATACTGTCGCTATCGCAGGCTTATTCGATGACCATACAAGTTCGTCAGTTGTATCCTTAAGTGCAGGTGTCGTTGACGGACATGTCAAATCCAATGTTCTCTGCTCTGTGAAACCTAAATCAAGATTTCCCCTTGCAGGATCAAATTTTCCCATTTTTGTAATCGGATTAGGAGCAACTAAAGTAATTTTAGCAGAACCATGTGTACCGTCTTCGCTTACAATGTCAACATCAATAACCTTTCCTGCATCACCCTTGCTGATCTTAAGGCTTCCTGCATCTGTTACTGTTGCTGTAACCTTGTTGTCCTTTAATGCCTTCGGATCAGAAATTGAATATGTAAGGTTTACATTGCTTGCGCTTGCAAGTTCTTTCGTTCCGTCTGTATACTCCAATACCGTATACTTTTTAAGGTCATACAGACGCTTGCCCTTTGCAAACTTTGTATTACCCGCATCAAACGTGATGCTCTTTACCGTGTTCTTTACCGAAACAGAAACCTCAGCAATAAAATCTCCATCAGTAGGTCTGTCCAGAATATTTCCCCATTTGTCTGTCCAAGCCTTACCATCTGCCTCAATCCATGCATATACTGTTGTCTCACCACCGGCTACAGATTTAACAACTGCCTTGCTGCCTGTCTTTGTATCATTGACTCCGTTTGTAGCAAAGGAAGCAACCTTGTAATCATCACTGAACCAATGAATCTGCTCCTCGATCTTAGCCTTTTCCTCCGCTGTAATCGCTGCCCACTGCATATCTTCCTTGCTAGAGTCATAGTCGTCAAATATTACTCTCGCCTGTACAGGCTTTGTCTTATCGGGAGCATCAAACTCCAATGCTGTCGGCTCTACAGAAATTCCCAGAATCTGCGGAACTTTCTCAATGACATCCTTCGGTATTTCTACTGCCTTAGTGCCTGATGCAGTAGATGTGCCCGTGCCAGAGCTGGTATCGTACTCGCCGGTTTCCGGATTGTAGTTGTACGCATTCTCCAATTCCGTAGCCGATGCCGATATCGGTGTAGAGATGACCATGGCGCCCACCAACAGGTATGCCATCATCTTTTTAATAATTTGATTCTTCATAGCACCTTCTCCTCCATTTTACCTTTTAACCTTTCCATAACCTCCAGCGCCGGCGTGGAAGCATACCGCCGCTGAACCGTTACACTTTATATATCATATACCCAAATAGAAAGTCTCGCAAGCTTTTTTTCCTAAATATCTGCAAATTTAGTCAACTTGTACATTTTTATATTGATTCTTCGTCATGGCAAATCAGTTTTCATCAATATATTCAATGTATTCAATTTCCTGCGGCTTCATGCGGTCTGCGTACCACTGCCAGCGCTCCATCAGCTCCTGGCTGTTATTGACCATTAAAGCATAACTTCCCTTTGCGTCTACGACCTCACAGTTCTCCTTAATGATATCGTCATCAAGAAGATTAATATTTAGTATGAACATGGCATCTTCGCCAAAATTCGTACTGCCAAATTCTGTAAAGACCATTTTCTGATCCCCACACATATATTGAATGATTTCTGCCTGCCGGTTATTCAGCCCTTCTGCGACAAAATAAACCGGTTCCCCTTCTGAAAGCCTCCCAATCCACTCTGCAATCTGCGGCGCCGCACCTGACTGCTTTTCATTTCTGACCACCACATAGTGATCAACTATTTCCTTATATATATGGCTCCATGCCACCACGGGCAGTACCAATGCCAGGGCAAGGCGAAAAGTCATCAGCCTGTCGCTCTTCAGCCTTGCCGCGCCTGCCCGGAAAACAAACACAAATCCGGCAGCCAGCGGCACCACATATTTTGCAACCTCCCGCACCTTACCGGTCGGTGACTCATAATTCCAGAATACCCTGCCAAACGCTACCGCGTGTATCAGCTCATACTCGGTTCTTTGCAGCTGGTCGTACACATACTGGCAATAAGTCCCCGCCGCAATATAGGCAGCAAGAAATATTCCCCAGAAGACCAGCCAGTATTTATCCGCAATCAGGCGGTCAATGCTATACACCAGCACAAAGCCAATCAGGTATTCAATATACCGCCCGTTTATCAGATCATCCACTTTATAAAGCCCCTCTTTATAGAGGGCGCAAATCATAAACGCACTTGCAAATGCCAGAAACATCCCAAGCAAAAACAAATGTGCCCTAAAATCATCTTCCAGCCTCGCACTGACCTGATGCTCTTTTCCCTGCAGTGCCCGAAAAAATCTTTTCCATCCATCCACAAGCAGGAAAATGGCATTTAAAAACAAGTCCCTAAGCCCCCAGCATATGACAAGCCCTGTCGATGCCGCAAGATAATACCATTTTCCAACAATACTTGTTCCGAGACGTATCAGCCCATATTTGGTAAAAATATTTTTCAGGACGCCTATCTGCCCGGACAGCTCGTTGATTGCCAGCCTGCTTTCCCTGTCACTGCCAGGCACTAGCGCCATATCCATTCCCTTCAGCGCCGCTCCCAGAACCACGGCAGCCGCAAGCGCGAGCAGCACAAGGCTCAGCTTTAATTTTCCCTTGTCCAGTATGTAAAGCCAGATTGAGACCGCTATCACCGCCACCAGGATTGCCAGCACTGGTTTTGTGAATACTGTCGAAAAAATTTCGCCCACGCCCTGCGGGGGATTTCCCAGATAATTTGTATTTCGCACATACATCTTTATCATGCTATGCATTGCATAAAAAATATATACGCTGCCGAGAAATGCCAAAGAATGCTTCAGGCTGTTTATCCGCAGCAGCCGCAATACAATCACCACAATAATAGCCGTTATTATAAGTCCCAGCGTTCTCTGATGCACAGAAAACATGTATATTGCCAGAAACGCCAAGCCGACATGATTTGCGACGCCTGGCGCGTCTATGACCCGCATCATCGTATACGCAAACAGCCAGAACAAAAACGTCAATGTGCATTCGGTCAATGTCACATGTGTGTAAAGCATATTGGACGGATAAATAACTGCGACAAAACACACCGCGGCAATCATGATGCCATTCATGCGCTTCATGTAGCGTTTTGCTATCCTGATGGCAAGAAAATAGCCTGCCACGACAAACAGGACGTTGAACACAACTGCTGTTTTATACAACTCAGCCCAGCCATATCCCCGCAGGTCAGCCACTTTCCGCACTATACAGAGCACCAGGCTGTAACCATAGGAATAATAATTAATATTGCCAGTCAGGCTTGTCCAGTCCTGACCAGTAAAAAGCATACTGTTTGACCAATAACCAAATTCATCATCCAGTATGATAGGCATCGTGAGGTCCCCAAGCCTGTAAGTACCCAGATACACAATAACCGCCGCAAGCAGATACGATACTATTTTCTCCCTGGAAACAAGGATTTTCTTTATTCTTTCCATATTAATTGTCATATTTCATCGTCATCTTTCCTTTTTTCCCCTTCGGGGTCGAGCAGTCCGAATTCGAGCTTCTTCATCCGGAACTGGATGTCCTCAAGCAGCTTGCGGTTCGCCGATATGATGTCCGCCTGCATACCGGACACGAGCGTCTGGAAGCCTATGATAATCATCATCGCCGCAAGAATCAGGGACTGTGTGTGCCCCGAACCGTTCCCGCCGAAAAAAAAGCACAAAAAGCGCACGCCAATCGCGGTTCCCGCTATGATGAATACGCTTCCTATCAGCGTAAAGATTTTCATGGGCTTGTACATCAGCACCGCGCGCAGTATTGTGAGCATGGACTTCTTGATGTATGCGCCCATGGAGTTCATCAGCCTCGACTTGCGCAGCTCAGGATTGGTGTGGACGGGCACCGACGTAATTGCCATCTTGTTCCTGCCCGCCTGCACGATTGTCTCGAGCGTGTATGTATATTCATTGTGCACATTCACACGCATTGCAGCCTTCCTGCTGTATGCGCGGAAACCGCTCGGCGCGTCGGGTATGTCCGTCTTGGATGCCGTGCGCACGACCCAGCTGCCAAAACGCTGTAATTTCTTTTTTATCCACGAAAATTCCTCGATTTCGTCTATCGGACGCTCGCCGATTACAATGTCCGCCTTTTTTTCCAGTATGGGACGCACGAGCTTTTCAATGTCCGCGCCGCTGTACTGGTTGTCCGCGTCCGTATTTACGATAATGTCCGCACCGTTTCGCAGTGCAAGGTCAATTCCCGCAAGGAACCCTTTTGCAAGCCCCAGGTTTCGCTTGAAATGGACAATGTGCTGCACGCCCCACTCCTTGGCAATGCGCTCGGTGTCATCGTCGCTCCCATCGTTGATGATCAGGTATTCAATCTCATCTATTCCATCAATCTGGCGCGGCAGGTCATTCAACGCGATTTCCAGCGTCTCCGCCTCGTTATAACAAGGGATTTGTATGATTAATTTCATTTCTCTTCTGCCCTCCGACATCTCTGGTCAATTCACTATGTCGATATGACTCATTCTATATCGGAACGGACAATGTGTCAAGGCTGTAAAAAATGGCAGCGCCATGAGCCCCGCCATTTTTTATCCTATCAGGCACTTTTTTCCCTGAAATGCAAATGCGTACTTCCTGATTTGTTCCGGCGAAAATCCGGATGCCGTCAGTTCCGCTTCATACCGTTTCTGCTCTATCTGCCTATGCGCGTTTGTAATGGTATCTTCTAGCGTTTCCTCCTCATCATCCGGGTCAAGCACCTTGAACTCGATAATAAATGCTTTTGCGCTCCGGTCAAACGGTTCTATCATTATGTCATACCGCCCATAACCGCTCTCCCGGTTGGAGCGGACTTTATACCTGTCCGCAAGACTCACCACCATCTCCCTCAAACCAGCCTTTCACCATTCTGCGGAACATTCTTGCCACTTCAAAATTGGTCAGCGCAAGCGTATAGCAAGTCTCCTCATCCGCCCCTCTTTTGACCATGCCCACAACCTTTAAATAACCCGTTGCAAGAACCAGATATGTGCCCGGAAGCAGCCTGTACTGTTCTTCCTTCCAAATCGCAAGCCCTTCGAACAAGTCTCCCCTGCCTGCGTATTTGTTGGAAAAAAACAATCAACCATGCTCATATTCAGTGTTTTGCCAAATCTGCGCGGCCGGGTTATCAGCGTGACGTCCGAGCCACCCTCCCACCATTCCTTGATAAAACCTGTCTTATCTATATAAAATGCATTCTGTTCCCTTACTTTGTCAAACTGCTGTACCCCTATATTTACAACCGCCCTGCTGCCCATGCCGTCACATCGCTAAATTTCCGAATTATAGATATAGTATACACATTCCGTAGACGGGGTACAATGGAAAAACAGTGAAAAAGCTAATTTCTTCTCCCATTCCATCCTAATTTACCAATCAGTACTCATTAATTTTATAAAAGTAACTTTATTTACCTAATTTTATTATCTTATCCTAAAAGTCGTATAATGTATACTCAAATAATCAGCTAAGAATTACGCC